>CAIYLW010000019.1 GCA_903927185.1 uncultured Bacteroidota bacterium | reverse complement strand
TGGTATTTAGGATTACGTCAAAGAAAAAAGGGATGTCTACCATTGAGTTAGGAACGGAAGTTGGTGTACAGCAAAAGACAGCCTGGTTGTTTAAAAGAAAGGTACAAGCAGTGATGAATAGAGATAAGAACGATAAGCTGAATGGCGATGTACATGTGGATGAAACCCTTATTGGAGGCTTTTCTTCTGCAGTAGGTAGAAGTACCGAAACAAAGGAGGCATTAATGGTAGCAGTAGAAATATTACCAGATGGAAGAACCGGTAATCTTTCACTGGAACATATCGAATCATTCAAAGCAGATGAACTAAAATTTGCCATAAAAAAAACGGTTTCAAATGATGCAGCCATTAAAACAGATGCGTATCATTCTTATAAAAAACTAGCAAAGGAAATGAGTAATATAACCATACAGTATTCACAAAAAGGATCAGCGATGGAAGAATTGCACAAACAAATCATGCAATTCAAAAACTGGTTACGCGGAACACACCATCATTGTTCCAGTGAATATTTGTTTGCATATACTGCTGAATATGAATACCGGTTCAACAGAAGAAATAAAAGGAAGGTCTTATTCAATGATGTTTTACAACGAATGATTCATCAAATTCCCCATCCTTACAACTATTTAAAAACCCTTTGCGTTTATAATACCTAATCCTAAAAATAATAAATCGTCGAAACATGGTTTCAAATCGTCATCCTTGTTTCAACTAAAGGCATACATAATTAGACAACCTATTTGTTTTAACAGCTCAGCTGGATTTTTTTTGTTATCCAGAACTGTTATAAAAAAATATAACTTCATTAATGAAAGTAAAAAGCTATTTTACTTTCATTATAAAAAAATTATATGAAAAAATTAGCCCCATTATTATTATTGGTCATCTTAACATGTCAACTTAATGCCCAGGTTAAAAAACCCTATACCATTGCAGGTTCAGAAACTTATATCATTCACTCGAAAATTAATCAAAGAGTATATAATCTAGCTGTAACTCTTCCCAATAATTATAATAAAGCAAAAAAATATGCAACCTATTATATTTTAGATGGTTATTATGCCTTCCCATTAATAGCTCAATCAAATAAGAATTTAGGCAGTTGGTTATTAGGCAATGAAATTGAAGATGTTATTGTTGTTTCAATCACTGGTGATAAAGAAAAAGAATTTAATGATTGGCTGTGTCAAAGATGGCCTGATTATACATTTACTCAATCAATCAAATATGATACATCCTTTACTAAAGCCTGGCATTCAGCGCAACCATTAATATCAGGAAAAGGAGATGCTTTTTTAGAAGTAATCAGGAAAGAAATTATTCCATTGATTGATCATAATTATAGTACCAACCAAGAAAGAGGAATATCAGGTCATTCCTTAAGTGGACAATTTGTAGCTAATTTAATATTTAAAGCCAATGATATTTTTTCAAAATTTGGAATAAATAGCCCTTGGATGTTGCCATATAATGACAATGACATAAGGCTTGTAGAAAAAGAATATTCAAAATCACATCCTGCTTTAAAAGCAAAAGTGTTTTTATCTTTTGGTTCATTAGAAGTGAAAGAGGAAATAAAAGACTTATATGAATTTGAAAATCTATTAAAAAAATACAATGGCGTAGAAACAAAATTAGTCATATTTGAAGATGAGACACATGTTTCAGTAATCCCTTCAATGATTAGTAGATGTTTGAAATACTTGTATAAAAGAGAGAATAAATAATCATAGTATTTTTTTTCATAATCATCATCTGCTTAGTGGACCAACATATGCGTTTGTTTAATGATGCCCATTACAAATACGCTCTGCACATGTCCAATATTTTCGGCCTGGCTTAATTTATTGACATGAAAATCATAGTAAGCATCCATACTTTCTTCTACCACTTTTAGCATAAAATCGAACTCACCTGATATGTTATAACACTCAATCACCTCATTCATTTCCTGAATACTCCTGATAAATTTAGCTCCTGCATTTTTATTATGTTGTTTTAAAGAAACATAACAAATTACCATCAAGCCCTTTTTCACTTTTGTATGATCCACTAATGTGGCATATTGTTTAATCACGCCTGACTCTTCCATTCGTTTTATTCTTTCATGTACAGGTGTGGTACTTAAATGTACTTGTACAGCAATTTCCTTCACAGTAGCGCGTGCATTTTGTTGTAATAAACGAAGGATGGCTAAGTCCTTTGCATCCAGGTCTACATACATCGTAGTAGATTCAGCTATTTTAGTCGATTTTGCCATTGATTTATAGTCTTATATTCTACAAAATACGAATTTAATACAATTTTATTCTAAAAAATGAGAAGATAACTAGTATTCTATTCTATAAAACTACATTTGCCCTTCATAAAAAAGAAACTATGTCAACTCTTACTTCATCTATCGATTTCAGTCTACCGTACAAAGTAGCTGACATCACATTGGCCGATTGGGGCCGCAAAGAAATCCGTTTGGCCGAAGCTGAAATGCCGGGTCTTATGTCTTTACGTGCAGAATATGGTGCAACACAACCTTTAAAAGATGCTCGTATTGCAGGATGTCTGCATATGACTATCCAGACTGCTGTATTGATTGAAACTTTAGTGGCTTTAGGGGCTGAAGTTAAATGGAGCTCTTGTAATATTTTCTCTACACAAGATCAGGCTGCTGCTGCGATTGCAGCTGCTGGAATTGGTGTATTTGCCTGGAAAGGTCAATCTCAGGAAGAAGCTGATTGGTGTATTGAGCAAACCTTATTCTTTGGCGGTGCTGATCGTCCTTTGAATATGATTTTAGATGATGGTGGAGATTTAACTAATATGGTTTTTGATAAATATCCTGAGTTTGTACAACATATTAAAGGTTTATCAGAAGAAACAACAACTGGTGTTCACCGTTTATATGAGCGCATGGCAAAAGGTACTTTACCGATTCCTGCAATTAATGTAAACGACTCTGTGACTAAATCTAAATTTGATAACAAATATGGTTGTCAGGAATCATTAGTTGATGCTATACGCAGGGCTACTGATGTAATGATGGCTGGTAAAATAGCTGTGGTTGGTGGATACGGTGATGTGGGTAAAGGTTCAGCACTTTCTTTGAAAGGAGCTGGTTGCCGTGTTATTGTTACAGAAATCGATCCTATCTGTGCTTTACAAGCTGCAATGGAAGGATTTGAGGTAAAGCCAATGGCTGAAGCTGTTAAAGAAGCTGATATTATTGTTACTGCATCTGGTTGCCGCGACCTGATCACAGAAAAACATTTCCGTTCCATGAAAGACAAAGCGATCGTTTGTAATATCGGTCACTTTGATATCGAGATTGATGTAGCATGGTTGAATACCAATTATGGTCATACAAAAGATACCATCAAACCTCAGGTTGATCTGTACACTATTGAAGGAAAAGACATCATCCTTTTGGCTGAAGGGCGCCTTGTTAACCTAGGTTGTGCTACTGGCCACCCTTCATTTGTAATGAGTAATTCTTTCTCTAACCAAACACTAGCTCAAATTGAATTGTGGAAGAACCACAAAAAATATGAGAACAAAGTGTATGTGTTACCTAAACACTTAGATGAGAAAGTTGCAAGATTACACCTTGCTAAAGTAGGCGCAGTATTGGATGAATTGTCTGATGCACAAGCTGAATATTTAGGTATCCCAAAAGTTGGTCCGTTTAAGGCTGACTCATACAGATATTAGAATTAGTGAGAAGTGAAGATTTTGGGATGTTTTAGCTGATGATTATATCCCGAACTAAAATAAATAACTCAAGGCAACAGTCTTGGGTTATTTATTTTTATGACCAAGAATAATTAGCCCTCCTCACTCTCACTCCTCACTTTTGTTATACACACCCTATGCATAAAAACAGCACTGTTTAGAACTTATTGGGCTTTACTTTTGATAAAATCAGTTGAATGAAAAAGAATATAATCACAGGAATTTTGGCGGCAGTTGTTTTGTTGGCTGCTTGTAAAAATAATGGCACAGATAAAAAAGCAACCACAGATTCAATCAATAATGCGGCATTGAAACCTTTACCAGGAAGCGCCATTAAACTGGATAGTTCAAAACGATATATTTATTTAACATGGGACGATTCTCCGCAACCTCCAGGAACTGTAAACTGCAAATCTGTATTCCGTGAAGCAGGAATAAAAGCAACTTTCTTTGGAGTTGGATTCAACAAGGTTGGCCCTTGGAAGAAAAGAATAATAGATAGCATCAGAAACGATTATCCGCAATTCTTATTAGCTAACCATAGTTTTAGTCATGGCTTTAACGATAAGTATAGTAAATTCTATTCCCCAGCTATGACCGATAGCGCTCTGAACGATTTTCTTCGAAACGAAAAGGATTTAAATATTCAAGTAAAGATTATTCGTTTACCTGGAAATAATACATGGGCTTCCAATGGAGTAATTACTGGCCAGAAAGCAGAAAAACCATTGATTGTTAAGCTCGATAAAATGGGGTATAAAATAGTTGGTTGGGATATCGAATGGGGACAATTAGGCAAACAAAAAGCGCCTAAAGAATCTGCTGTTGAGATGGTAAAAAAAGTGACTCAGAAATTCGAAGAAGGTAGCACCAATCAATCAAATGCTATCGTAATTCTTTCACATGATAGATTATTTGAGAAAAAACAATTTGCAGATTCATTGGCTAAATTCATTTCAATTCTGAAACAAGATAAAAGAAATGTGTTTGAAACAATTGATCACTACCCCACAATACAGCATAAATAGTTAATATACAGAAATGAAAATGAGTAAACAAACGAGCGTTTGTTTACTCATTTTCATTTTAAAGGCTTTTAATTTAGCAATTATATCCCTTATCTTCGTCGCCGCTTAAATAAATCACAAACAAACCTTAATTAAACATTTAATACTCAGCATGAAATTGAACCCAACTAGGATTGAAGTAATGCAATTTTTAGCTCAGAAGATTGATGATATTATCGAAGAGTTTTTAAAGAAAATAGACGAGAACTGGCAGCCTTCAGATTTTTTACCTGAAAGTAGTAAACCAGAATTTGCCTCTCAAATTCATGAGATCCAAGCTCAGTGTAAAGAATTACCCTATGAATACATGGCTATTCTTGTTGGAGATTTGATTACGGAAGAAGCACTACCTACTTACGAAAGTTGGTTAATGGATATAGATGGGATTAGTAAGAGTGAACCTCAGGGCTGGAGTAAATGGATTCGCATGTGGACAGCCGAAGAAAATAGACATGGAGATCTTTTGAATAAATACATTTATTTATCAGGTAGGGTTAATATGCGTCAAATGGAAATCAGTACGCAATATTTAATTGCTGATGGTATGGATATAGGCACAGCAACTGACCCTTATAAGAACTTTGTGTATACTTCATTTCAAGAATTAGCTACCAACGTTTCACATAGAAGAACTGCTACCCTTGCAAAAAAATATGGTAATGAACAATTATCTAAAATTTGCGGAGTAATTGCCTCTGATGAATTGCGTCATGCCAAAGCTTATAAAAGTTTTGTAACAAAAATATTTGAAGTTGACCCAAGCGAAATGATGTTAGCATTTGAAGATATGATGCGCAAAAAAATTGTCATGCCAGCGCATTTCCTACGTCAGCAAGGTGAAAAAATCAGTACAAGCTGGTCGCATTTTAGTGATGCCGCACAACGTATCGGTGTTTATACTAGTATGGACTATACCAATATCATGGAATCATTAATCGATGAGTGGAAGATTGGAAATATCTGCGGGTTAAATAGTGCAGCAGAAAAGGGTCGAGATTATTTGATGGCACTACCCGACAGGTTTAGAAAAGTAGCCGAAAGATCTGGAATCAAAGCGCCATTAGAATATCGTTTTAATTGGATCTATTAATAGAAAAACACTTATAAAAAAGCCATTTTTCAAATGGCTTTTTTAATGCCCTATTTTAAACAACTATACATGTCTGACCCCTTACATAAAACTGTTTTTGATCCTTCCCTTTCAGATGAAGTATCAGAAGAGTGGTATGTATCTAAAATAGTAGCAGATCGCATTTTCGAATTCTTTAAAAAGAACCCATTATTCTTGTGGTCTGACATACACAATTGCGAAGATCGGGCAGAAGCAATGGCTATCTTACTTTTACATTGGGGGATTCCACATTATAAAGCATGGTTATTTGATAGCTATTTTTTAAAAAATGAACATGGTAGTTTGCATAACGAATGGAATTATCATGTATGTCTGATGTTACCAGTTAAAGATAATCCTACTGATCAGTTAGAATACCTTGTGATTGATCCAGCACATTCAACCAGTATCCAAAAAATATTTCTTTGGGCAAATTTGTTAACCAAAGAAGCATTCAGTTCGCATATTATCAAAAATGGCTACACTTACATTTTTCCAACCGGGCAAATCAATCAACAAAACTGGCATTTTAGGAATAAGCAAAATTTTAAATGGACCATACAGGGATTAGCAGGAATAAATGGCGTTAGTAATAGTGGAAAGGCGGCAGTTTCATTCAAAAAATATTTGATACGACGAACCCTAAAAAGCTTTACTGAACTAAAAAATTCCAGACCTAATTTCGAATTTTAATTATCCCGTTTTTTATTACTTTTATTTCAAACTATCTTTATTTGATGAATATTGATATTAGCATATCTAAAGTAATTGCTTCTGATATTACAGAACTTGTTCAATTGGTAAATAGTGCTTATAGAGGCGAAAGTTCAAAGATAGGCTGGACAACGGAAGCAGATTTATTGGAAGGTGTTAGAACCGACCCTAATACACTTTTGGATCAGATAAATCAAGCTGGTCAAACTTTTCTAAAAGCAATAGATAGTTCACAAAAAATTGTGGGCTGTGTAAGTTTACTAAATAAAACAGATAAGCTATATCTAGGGATGCTTACCGTGCAACCGGATATACAGACCGCTGGAATCGGAAAAAAATTATTGATGGCTGCTGAAGATTTTGCTCGAAGCAGCCATATTTATTGTATTGAAATGACCGTTATTTCAGTACGCCAGGAACTAATAGCATGGTATCAAAGACGGGGATATCATTTAACTGGCGAAAAAAGAGCCTTCCCAACCGATACGAAATTTGGAATTAAAAAACAGGAACTAGAGTTTGTTGTACTCGAAAAAAATATAGCTTAAATAAAAATCCCTAATCTAAGAATGATTAGGGATTTTTAAAAAAGTAAAAGTATACAACTAGTATCCCCACTTTTTCATAATCGCTAAATCTTTCTTAGCTGATTCAATTGGTGTGATATCTTGATAGGATTCTTGTTCAATAATAAAATGTGTGGTTCCTCCAGATTTTTTAGCTTCATCAATAATTTGTTTTACACCAACAACTCCTGTGCCTAATACTGTACTATCATACCCATCATTCATTTCTCCCTTTGCAGTTGTGGCAATTTCATCTTTCACGTGCATTAATTCAAAGCGTCCAGGATAGCTCTTAACAATTTCTAATGCTCTTCCCCCTACTCCATACATATTTCCGATATCCAATTGTTGTGCAACTAAATTAGGATCAGTGTGCTTAATTATAATATCAAAAACTTTTTCTCCATTCAGTAATGAACTGAATTCAAAATTGTGGTTATGATATCCAAATTTCATACCCGCTTTTTTACACAATTCTCCCGATTTATTAAACACTTCCATATACGACAATAGACCATCATGAGTTTTGCGAAGATTCTCATCTAACGAAGGACTGACTACGAATTTCTGTCCACAAGTTGCAGCATCTTCAATTGTATTTTTCCAGGCATCCGTAAATTCTTTTTTTGATTCGTCCCAATGGGTCCGCCCCATTACTGTATGGCCACTTGGCATTTTGAGACCTAAATCGTTCAATATTTTCACAAATTCCTTTGCAGAATATCCATAGAACTTTCTATTAACATAATTAGCATGTTCTACATTTTTATAGCCCATTTCAGCTAATTGTTTTAAAGTTCCGAGTGGATCTTTTTTCATATCATCTCGAACTGAGTACAATTGAATACCTAGAACGGTTGATTTTGGTGCTGCAGCAAATAAACTACGAGGTACTAAAGCAGTTCCTGCTAGTGCCAGGGCCGATGTACTGATAAATTGTCTTCTTGAAGATTGCATAGTGTTTGTTTTCTTTTATGGCAATTAATTGACACAATTATTGCATCTATTTATAAATTTCTTATGAATTTAATCGTTTCCTTTGAATTCTACAAGTAACTTCTTTAAACGGCATTATAGTTGTAGTATCATCTTATCAAAAGAGTTATTATACAGGTATCTTTATGCAAATGTTTCGAAATATCATCATTCCTCTTTTTAAAGCCTGCCTTTATCTGGCAGTAGCGATACCAATGAATGTTTCAGGCCAAACTAAAGAAAAAACTGATAGTTTTTTCTTAGCAAAGGAAAAGGGACTTTGGGGGAAAATCGGAAAAAGCATTTCAATCAGTAGTAAAGATCAGCCTTCCATTGAGGATGGTGTAAAAAAGAATGAAGCCGGTTTTATTAAATTCAAGGGTAAAGTAATTCGTTCAATTATTGTAGAGAAATTAGATTTTAGTAGAACTGTTAACGACACTTCCAAATCAACAAAAAACTTATTTAATGACATTGGAAATAAATTACATCCGAATACTTCTGAAAAAGTAATCAAGAATAATCTTTTCTTCTCTGAAGGTGATACATTATATCCTGCATTAATGGCCGACAATGAAAGATTTCTTCGTGATATCAGTTACTTGCAAGATGCCAGGATTCTAATAAGAAATACTGAAAATACTAAAGATAGAGTAGATGTAATTATTATTTGTAAAGATGTATTCCCTGTTGGTGGTAGCGCAGATTTAGGAAGCGAAAAACTAATTAATTTCGAAGTCAACGATGATAATCTTGCTGGAACTGGAGATCGTGTTGCTTTTAAAAATATGATAGATCTTGATAGGACCCCCCATTATGGGGCAAGTATAGGATATCTAAAAAGAAATATCATGGGAAGCTTTATCAATGTTGATCTTGGATACAGCAATATTGAACCTGCTTTAAATAGTGGAAGAAGAGAAGAATCTGTCTTATATGTTAAAGCGGATCTTCCTTTGGTTAGTCCATATAGTACCTGGACTGGTGGTTATGAATCTTCCATTCGTTTTACAAGAAACAACTATATCAGTGATTCATTATATGCTTCAGATTTTAAATATAACTATCGTTTAATCGACAGTTGGGTGGGCTATAATATCGGAGCAAAAGCACATATTTCTGATCGATTTCAAAATCGTAGAAAATATTTACTAGCCTTGCGAAGCGTGTATAGGCATTTTAATGATATCCCTAATATCAATAAAACAATTTATAATAGTCTTTATTCAAATCTCACTTCTATTCTTGCATCTATATCAGTTTTTGAACAGGATTATTATCATACCAACTTTATTTATGGTTTTGGAAGAAATGAAGATGTACCAGAAGGCTTTTCTATGTCATTAACGGCTGGATGGACCAATAAGAATAATTTCTCCAGACCTTATGTAGGATTTGATTATCAACGTAATTATTTTACTCGAAAAAATGCCTATATAAACTATACGTTCAAATTCGGAACCTATTATTGGGGGAATCAATTCGAAGATCTTAGTTTTCTTACTGGCTTTGAACACTTCACTAAGCTTAAAAAAATTAAGGGTTCTAGATGGCAGACGCGTCAGTTTCTAAGTGGTAGCGTGACTCAGTTATTAAGAACCAGACTCAACGACCCTTTACTTATTTCGAGTATATATGGTTTACTCGGAACAAATAATAAATCAATAAAAGCATCAACCAGAATTACAGGAAACTATGAAAAAGTTTTTTATAATAATTGGAAGTTTTTTGGTTTCAGTTTTGCCCCTTTCGGATTCACCAATATTACTTATTTAAGAGTTACCGGAACAGCTGTTTCTAAGGGAGATATTTATACATCTTTTGGAGCAGGGGTTAGAACCCGAAATGAAAATCTAGTATTTGGCACTATGGAATTACGTGCCTATTATTATCCCAGATCTGTAGCAAATATGCATGTATGGAATATTGTTTTTAGTACCGCTTTAAAATATAAATACAATAGTCAATTGGTTAGCAAACCAGATTTTGCGGTAGTTAATTAAATCCACTTAAATAATATTTTCTGAATTATTTAAGAATCCAATTAAATTGCTTTCAAAATACCACAAATATGAAAAAATTACTCGCACTAACGTTTTTGCTTGGAATGCTAAATAGTCAAAAAACATTTGCTCAGGATGACAAATCTAAATTACCAAGCCCTCCAGCAAAAGTATCTGCAACTTTAGCTTCTGGAGCTATTATTACCATTGATTATAGTCAGCCCGCAGTTAAAGGCCGCACTATTGGAAAAGATTTAGAACCTATGGAAGGAAAGGTTTGGCGTACAGGTGCAAATGATGCTACCGTCTTCGAGAATAGTAAAAACATAACTGTAGAGGGTAAAAGCTTAGCTGCCGGCAAATACGCTCTTTTTACGATTGTTCAAAACGGAGAGTGGACTATCATTTTTAACAAAACTTGGAAACAATGGGGTGCATTTGGATACAAAGAAGCAGATGATATTTTAAGAGTAAAAGTAAAAGGAAATAAAGCTGCAAGCTTCTCAGAAAGAATGACTTTTATGATAGATAAATCAGGAAAGATCTCTCTAATTTGGGGCGACAATCAAGTTAACTTTCAAACAAAATAGATTAATCCTTATAGTTAGAAAAGCCAATCCTAAGGGTTGGCTTTTTCTTTTCCAATCCACAACCTTTAACTTAGCTTATTGTTATACTATTATTAGCAGCTATTTTCCTTCTGCAATCAATACTATGGTACAAGCATATAATTTTTTGGCTAGCTGGCAATTATTTCCAGAGAAGTGTCAATTTCAATTTGGATTAATTCCTAAATCAGGAAATTATAAAATCGAATCTATCAATAACGGTCACGAATTGTTGATTAGTATTAATTGGGTTAGTATTGAAAATGAAGCATTTTATAGTCAGTATTCAGTTTTGCCAGACGATGAAATTCGTCCTTTAGATAATCAGGAAATTGCAGATAGCATCAAAGCCAGTATCATTAATGCGTCCACCATTCGATGTGTTTTTTTAAAAGGAGGAAATGAAATTCTTACGGTAACACATGAAATATTATCAAATGGCTATCTAAGAATTACGCAAGAAGGATTCAATCCAGCATCAGAACCATTTTGCAATATTGAAATTTATCATAAGCAAATGAGTGTTCTTCCCTATGCTTCTTCAGTTGGAAGTGTAGCAATCAGACCAACTAAGGAAGGAGTCATCAAACACAAAGCATTAAGTGCGATGGAAGATCAAACTAATATGCAGTTGAATCAGATAAGACAACAAATCGAATTACTTGCCAAACAGGCTCAGGAAATAAGGAAAAGAAAAGAATTGAGTTTAATGATTTATGAAGCTAAATTAAGTTTCAAACCTCAAATTGGCCAAGTCTATCATTTATATGAGAAACGAGATAATACGCATATTTTATCTTTAGTAGCACCACAAGAATGGGGAGGTGCAGGACCTTTCAAACAATTCCTATCTTCTGTTCAGTTATTAGCCGATCATACATGGATTGAAGTGGGAACTACCGCTGCATTCCAATAATAAACTAACCAAGAATACCATACAAACTTCCCCCTTTTTCAAAAAGGCGATCTATTTTTTTCTCTATTATTGGATCCTTCTTAACAGGTGGTGCATGATGGGGTTTAATTCTTGCATCTATAATTAGCGGACCATTACATCCCCAATGTTTATGTAGGGTAAAGGAATCGATCCCGTGAATATCATGTGAAGGATTACAACGGGTATAGGTGACCCATAAGTAATTGTTCAAATTTGCGGCGGTAAAATCTGAATCATCTGATAATACAATTAAGCCAATTCCTTTTATAGCATCTAGTTGATCTTTTAATTGGGCATTTAAAGATGCAATTTCTCTTGCCGTTTGATCTTCGTTGACAAATTGATTCGCTTTTAAAACTAAAACCCCGGGCATTGCTAAAGAAGGTTGTTTAAAATCATTGAGTTCCTTAAAAATAGCAGGTACTTCTTTATCTAATTGTCTAATAGGCTCCCCATAAGCTGCAAAAACAACTTTGCTACCTGTATTCATGCCAGTGCCAGAATAATCAAGTGTATCAATTGTAGTATTGGTATAAAAATGAACATCCCTTTTAAAATCTATACGCTCTAAAATAAATTGCATAAAGGCAGGAATATCATGAGTTGATAATTGATTGGTATCATCAGCTGTAATGAATAA
This sequence comes from uncultured Bacteroidota bacterium, assembly GCA_903927185.1. Taxonomy (GTDB): domain Bacteria; phylum Bacteroidota; class Bacteroidia; order Chitinophagales; family Chitinophagaceae; genus Sediminibacterium. The sequence goes on along the minus strand of CAIYLW010000019.1, from coordinate 44,689 downwards.
AAACTTAGCAAGACTTAATTGCCCAGTGCCTAAAATATGATTAGCAATTGTTAATAATTCTGCAGGTTGTTTTGTAGGTAAATAAGGAGTATATCTTTCACTTCCAATAGCCAATAATAATGGATGCACTCCAGCAGCATCAACCGCATGTACTTCTTTTAATCCCGGCACTTCTAAGGGAATTGCAGCTCCTGCTATTTCATGTATTAATTCACCGAAACTGGTATCTTCTTGAGGGGGCCTTCCAACAACTGTAAATGGCCATATTGCATTTTTCTTTGCATATACTTTATGAACTCGCAAAACAGGAAATGGATGTGTTAAACTATAATAGCCTAAGTGATCTCCAAAGGGGCCTTCTGGTTTATTATCACCAGGAAATACTTCACCAGTAATTACAAAATCAGCATCGGTACTTATCCCAAAACCATCTGCATAAGTATATCTAAATCTTCTGCCGCCTAAGGCACCAGCAAAAGTCATTTCACTAATCCCTTCCGGTAATGGCATCACTGCTGCCACGGTATTTGCAGGAGGGCCGCCCACAAAACAACTTACTTTTAATGGTTTACCCAATTTATTAGCCTTTGTTTGATGCACCCCTATCCCGCGATGTAACTGATAATGTAAACCGATTTCTTTATCAGGAACATAATCATTTCCAGTTAACTGAATTCGATACATTCCAAGATTCGATTTCATAATTCCAGGCGCGTCAATATCCTCTGAATAAACTTGTGGCAAAGTAATAAATGCACCACCATCCATTGGCCAGTGTTGAATTAGAGGTAAATCAGTAATTTTTATTTCTTCATAAAAAATGGGCTGCTTCGAAGGATTTTTTAAAGGCAAAGCTTTGATTGCAGCCAATCCCGTTTTAAAATTATCAAGTGGATGTTTAATAGCTTTCATAGGATCGCCTTTTACATCTATCATTTTTTGTACAAGTGCCAGGGTATCTCTAAAAATAAACTTGCTTCTTTCTATTGTTCCGAAAATATTGGAAGCAGCTCTATATTTGGATCCTTTTACTTTTTCAAATAATAAAGCAGGACCCTTGGCTTCATACACACGTAAATGAATAGCAGCCATTTCAAGATAAGGATCAATTTCTTCCTTGATCCTGATTAAATGGCCATGGTTTTCTAAATCAATTAAACAGGACTCCAAAGATTCGTAAATCATATCAATACAACAGTTCTTGATTCAAAAAGTTAAAATACGTTACAAAGTTAGCTATTAATAACACTTGTAGAATCTGCCTATCTTTGCTGCATGACAAAATTGAGTGTAAACATCAACAAATTTGCTACCATCCGCAATAGCCGTGGTGGCAATAATCCGGATGTAGTAAAAGCTGCTGTTGACGCAGAACGTTTTGGTGCAAATGGCGTAACTGTTCATCCCCGACCAGATGAAAGACATATTCGTTATGAAGATGTGCGTGAGATTAGAAAAATAATTACTACTGAATTCAATATCGAGGGGAATCCAAACGAACAGCAATTTATTGATTTGGTGCTGGAGACAAAACCTCATCAGGTTACACTTGTTCCGGATGCTTTAGGTCAGCTTACCAGTGATCATGGATGGGATACCATAGCCCATAAAGATTACTTAATAGAAACTATTAAAATTTTCAAAAATGCGGGTATCCGAGTTTCTATTTTTGTAGACCCAATTATTTCAATGGTTGATGCTGCAGCATTAACTGGCACAGATCGCATTGAATTATATACAGAAGGTTATGCAACAGCTTATGCCAATGGCGAGCGAGCAAATGCAATAGGACATTATTTAGAAGCTGCAAAGAAAGCTCATGAATTAGGCATGGGAGTAAATGCAGGTCACGATCTTGATTTGCAGAACCTGAAATTTTTCAAACATCATATACCATGGCTTGATGAAGTAAGCATAGGACATGCGCTTGTTTGTGATGCCATTTATTTCGGTTATGAGAATGCCATTCAAATGTACCAGCGCCAACTTCAATACTAGACCATGACTGCTTTAAAAACAAGGTTGAAAAAAATAATGGAAAAGACCTTGGGGGCCAGTTTGTTTAAGCAGATCCATTTCAACTTTGAAAAAATCAGTCAGTTTCGCAGAAATTCACAATTCAGAAAAAGAAACACTTCATTAGCTATTCCCCCAGATAAATGGTTATTTGAAACATTTCAGCTGAATTATCAGAAATATTTCTTTGATGGAAATTTAGCTGCAAAAGAAATATTGAAATGGTCTGAAGATTTTTTGCCCAAAGAAATTCCCGCAATTCTTGATTGGGGATGTGGTACAGGAAGAATTGTTCAACATTTACATAAACATCATCCATACCTTCTTTTATATGGTGCTGATACTAATAATGAAATGATTACTTGGAATAATCAAAACATTAAAGGAGTTCACTTTTCCAATATTTCATTTCAAACGCCTACTACCTATCCCGAAAATTATTTTGATCTTATTTATGGGATATCCGTCTTCACACATATACCAATAATTTTACAGAACGAATGGCTTATTGAAATGAACCGTATCATTAAACCAACCGGTATTTTGCTCTTCACTACCATGGGTGCTTTTTTTAATAAGCAATTAGCACAAAACGAAATAAATCAATTAGAGGATACAGGTATTTTCGAAAAGGCTTTTATTAAAAACCGATTAACCATGCCAGGTAATAGAAATTATTCAGTGTATGAAAAACCAGCATATTTCGAAAAAATAATTGAGCCTTATTTCAAAATAATTCATTTTTATGATGGCAGTTTATTTCCCGAAAAATTTGGTGGGCAAGATCTTTGGATCCTTCAAAAAAAATAGCCTCTGAAAATTTCAGAGGCCAGTTTCTATTTTTCAGCCTTCCCAATTTCGGCTTGCTTTTTATTTTTAAAAGCTGGATCTTTTATCAGTTTTTGTACCTCATCCAATTTCCCAACATAAATACTTCGACCATGTGTGCCTAGAATAATTTCATTTTCGCGGGCTTGTGTTACGATATCATGAATAGGAACCGTATAGGGTAACCCTTGATTCCATGCCATGAAATTATCTCCATTATCAATACTAACATAAAGCCCACCATCTGTTCCTACATAAATTAATCCATCAACTAAATGATCTTCTTTTATTACATTAATAGGTTCATTGGGAAGTGTTTTTCCAATTTGTTTCCAGCTAGTTCCATAATCATCACTCATATATAAATAAGGAAGGAAATTATCATTTCTATATCCGTTCAAACTAACGTAAACACGGCTTTCAGAATAGGCACTTGCAATAACTCTACTCACATATAATCCTTTGGGCAGTTTAATACTAATTAATTTCCAACTATATCCACCATCTTTACTAATTTGAACATTACCATCATCAGTACCTACATAAATCAATCCGAATTTCAAAGAACTTTCACTAATCGTAGAAAGTGTTCCAAATGGCACATCTCCCTGAAGCGGATTAGTTGTTAGGTCCTCACTTATTGCAGGCAAACTATCTCCCTGATTAAATGATCTATGAAACTTATTGGACCCAAAATAAAGTATGTCTTGATTATGTTTACTTAATAAAATAGGCGATTGCCAGTTAAATCGTAATTGGGGTTCTCCCAGATTATTAGAAGGTCTGATAAATTTATCGTCTTTAGAATTTAAATTCTGTCTGGAATAATATCCATATTGAGAACCACTGTAAATAGTTTTATTATCACGTGAATCAATCTGCACTTGCATTCCGTCTCCTCCATTAATCGATTGAAATGGATTTTCTCCAGATGCATACCAATTATAATTCTCTTTTGTAGTACTTGAACCATACCATGTTCCATTATCCTGTAAACCTCCATACACATTATATGGTTTAGCATTATCTACAGCAATATTATAGAACTGACCAACAGCGGGTGTATTAGCTTTAAACCAATGCGCCCCATCATCATAAGAGATATTACAACCTCCATCATTTCCATTAATGATATGGCTATCCTTTGCAGGATTGATCCATATAGAGTGATGATCTGAATGTACATTTTCTTTGCTGATATTTTTAAACGACTTTCCTCCATCAACACTCATCATTACATTTAATCCAGTTATAAATACTTTATTCTCATTATTTGGGCTTACAAATATTTTTCCAAAATAATATCCATAAGTACTATAAAAATAACCTGGAATTGAATTGCCATTAACTTTTTTCCAAGTCTGTCCACTATTCTCACTTCGATAAACTTCACATCCGGTGATAGGTGTTTCAGTGATTGCAGTATTAGCATCAAATAAATAATCCCATATACAAGTTGGTTTTAATTTGTCATTTTTGATGAGCTCTTTTAAAACAGAAGTGGTGTATTTAGCAGGTATGCCATTCCTTCTAGATCTTGTAAAAGAGTCCAGCTTTCGATCATCTAAATTCAAAAACTGTTCTTTAGTTAAATCTTTAAAATCTTGTATTGTAAATTTCGATGTATCAATATTTTTCTTTGCCGTATCCGGAAGATGAATTTGATTATCTAATACAGCGTATACTACACTAGAATTTTTCGTGGAAATAGCTAACCCGATTCTGCCTACAGCATCCCCTGTTGGGAAACCACTACCTTCTGTAGAAATAAGTGACCATTTATTTCCGCCATCTACGCTTTTATAAATGCCACTAGTTTTTCCACCTTCCTCAAAATTCCAGGCTGTTCTAGTTCTATACCACATAGAAGCATAAAGTTCATTAGGATCTTTTGGATTTATGGCAATATCAACTGCACCAGTTTTATCGTCAACTGATAAGGTCTGCTGCCAGGTCTTTCCTCCATCAATAGTTTTGTAAACACCACGTTCTTTATTAAAGGAAAATAAATGACCCAAAGCCGCTACCCAAACAGTATTTGGGTCAGTTGGATGCAATTGAATTTTTCCAATATGCTGACTTTCCGGTAACCCTAAATAATCCCAATGTTTCCCGTTATCTGTAGACTTATACATTCCGATTCCTGAATAAGAAGAACGGCTACTATTAACTTCTCCTGTACCAACCCAGATTATTTTTGCTTGCCAGTTTACTGCAATAGCTCCTATAGTTAATACTTCCACTGAATCAAAGATGGAGGTAAAACTTTGCCCGTTATTATTGGTATACCACAATCCTCCAGAGGCATATGCTACATAGAATTCAGTAGGATCAACCGGATTAGCATCTAAATCTACTACCCTACCACTCATTATAGAAGGTCCGATATTTCTGAAAGCAATTTGATTTACCAGCGATTTTTTTAAAAGCAGTTTTTTCTGTTCAATTGTTTTTAATCTTTCCGTTGCAGAAGTAGGTTTTATCTGAGCAATGCTCTTAAATGATAAAAAAAACAATAATATAAACGTTAATTTTCTCATGCACATTTTTATTTATGTTAAATTCGAAGGACTAATTTAGTCATAATGCGTCTGTTTTTACTATCATTAATCTTATTAATTTATACTTCCACTTGCGGGCAGTGTAAAACTTATAAAATCAGTTCCAAAGGTGATACTTTGAATTGTACAGATAATACAGGAGTTAAAAGGGGGCCATGGGTAGTTCATGTAAATCCGTTGAGGGGATCAGTTGGGTATGAAGAAGAAGGAAGTTTTATCAATGATAAAAAAGAAGGAAGCTGGCGCACTTTTAATTTGATGGGCGATTTGCTGGCTATTGAAAATTTTCGATGGGGGAATAAAAATGGGAATTGTAAATATTTTAATTTGATGGGTTTAGAACATGAAGAAAGCTGGAAAGCATTGAATCCATCTAAACCCATTGATACCATTGATGTTCAAGATCCTAAATATTTAGAAGGGCATAAAGTGGATCGGGTAGTTATCGTAAATGAAGGGCATTCTTTAAAACATGGGACATGGAAATTTTATAACCCATCCAATGGTTCTCTCATTAAGATTGAAAACTATTTACTCGACGAATTACAAACTGAAGACAATCAAATGAAAGATATCCTCACTGTTTTTGATGGTGTTGATAGTTCTAAGTCCACCAATTTAAAACCTGTAGAAAAAGCCAAAACGATTCCTAAAGAGGTGCAAGAATTTGACAAAAAAAATAAAAACAAGAAAAAAATCACCATAAGAGATGGAAAAACGGGGTAACCCTAAAAATAAAAGCAACCAAATATTTCATTTACTCGTATTGCAATTAGAGAAAACCAGTTATTGGAGAATAAATTGTATCATACCAGTTATTTAATAACATTGCCCCAGGAACTACATGAAATAACTAGCCTGATAAAAGGATGTTGCCAAAACAGCCGGAATAGCCAAAGGGATTTATACCTAAGGCTATATGGTTATGCACTTAAGATAAGCTTCCGATATATTAGTAATTTGAATGAAGCAGAGGAGTTAGTTAGTGAATCTTTTGTAAAACTTTTCAAAAATATTCAGCAATTTAATTTCAATCTTCAAAGCGATCCTGAAGCGCTGTTGAAAGGATGGTTTAAAAGAATTGTAGTAAATACCTGTATCGACCATTTGAGAAAAACACAGCTAAAACTTGTGAGTTACGATGTTCATCCTGAAAAAGACTTTCTAGTCGACTCTCAAGAAAGTGGGCTTGACAAAATTTCGTATCAAGAAATTATTGAATCAATTCGGCAACTATCTCCGGTTTATAGAACAGTTTTTAATCTTTTTGTAATTGAAGGATTTAGTCATGATGAAATTGCAGAACAATTAAAAATTAGTGTAGGAGCTTCAAAATCGAATTTGTCGAAAGCGAAGCAAAATCTAAGAAAATTAATCAAAGACAAAAAAGAGTATAAACGATATGCATAGTTTTGATGACGATAAGGAGTTGGATCAATTATCCAAAATAGCAGCCGAAGCAATTGATGCTCCAGGTGTTGCTAATTGGGAAAAGATGCAGCTTGTTTTAGATAAAGAACTACCTCAACAGAAAAAAAGAAGAGGTGGTATCATCTGGTGGTTACTTCCAAGCTTACTTGCTATTGGGTTAGGTATCTATTTGATTCCAGTAACTCAAAAACATCCATTACAAAAAGAATCCATTCAAAAAGCTAATATTCAAAACTCAATAGTTAAGCAAATCATGATAGAACCTACTATCATAAAAAGCAAAAAACTTAATCCGATTGAAAATACTTATTCAATCGTTACTCAAAATCAAGAAAAGAAAGATACTATTTCTACTGCCTCTTTAAATTACCAGATTCAAATAAATAATACAATTTCAAATTCGAACATTACAAAGGAGCCAAATAAAGAAAAAGAAGTTACTAAAGTTGATTTATCGAAAAATAATAACTTCCAAACTAATGATAGTAATATTATCACTGCTATTACTGATAAAAAAATCGATTCAAATAAAAATACTGAACCAAAAATAAAATTCAAGAATAAATCTCAAGACGTTTCAATAAAGAAAGGGCTCTTTGTTGGTTTAATTGGAGGGTTTGATGCTAGTACAGTAAAATATAACTATATTTCTAATGCAGGGTATAATTTTGGAGGTACTATAGGTTATCGTTTTAATAATCATTGGTCTGTACAAACAGGCGCGATTTATACACAAAAAAATTATAAGCTCAAGGGAGAAGATTTTCATGCCCCAAAAGGAAGCTGGATAAGTAACTATGAAATTGAGACTGTTGATGGTTACTGCAAAATGTGGGATATTCCAATTCTTGCTACTTACCATTTTAATGGGAATAAAGAAGGAAATACTTTTTTAAGTTTTGGGACTTCTTCCTATTTTATGAAGAATGAGAATTATAACTACTTGTATACTTATAATAACCAATATTATACAAGAACAAACAATTATAAATCATCTGATCAGCATCTTTTTGCACTATTACATATTTCTGGTGGTATAGAAAAACCCATCGGAAAAAATATTATAAGCATTATAGAGCCATATGCTAAAATTCCAATAACAGGCGTTGGATTTGGAAGTATTCAACTCAGTAGCTTCGGCTTAAATTTTTCTGTCCAATATAAGCAACCTAAAAAGTAAATATCTCGTTTTCATCAATAACCATAAACTAATCGATGAAAACAAATCAAACCAAACTATTTATTAATGCAGTAGCTGTATTATTTTTGATTACCCTTTTTTTTAACGCTTGTAGTAAAGGTGGAACTACACCCACTACACCGCCCCCACCAGTTGACCCTTGCATGGGAAAAACAATTACTGTATCAGGTACTGCTACAGTGTCAGACCCTTGTAATGGCGCAAAAGTTTCAGTTACTGCAACAGGTAGTACCAACTTTACATATAGTATTGATAATGGAAGTTTTAATATTTCTTCTGATTTTAGTAATGTAAGTGCTGGGGATCATACTATCTCTGCAAAAGATGAAGCGGGTTGTATACAATCAGCTAAAGTAACCGTTACTCAAATTGCAGCAGGACCTTTATTTAGCTCAGTTAAAACTCTTATACAAGCTCAATGCCTTAGCTGTCACTCAGGTGCTGGAGCAAGTGCTGGAAAAGACTGGAGTAACGATTGTTTGGTTATCGTAAACAGAGCATTAATAAAACAAAGAACTGTAGATGGAACACCAACTTTTATGCCACAGGGTGGAAAATTGAGTGTTGCAGATATGAAAATCATTACTGACTGGGTTAATGCAGGTGGCAGATACAGCGATTAGGGACAATCGTTTTAAATCGGCCTGTATTCTCAAAAAGCAACTCTTTATGGGTTGCTTTTATTTTTAATAAGTAGTGTCAAAATATTTTTTGAAAAATAATAATTGATAATCGATACTGTTTTTCCAATAAGGGGCATTATGTGCACCTGGACGTTCGATATAATCGTGCTCAATTTTTAATGCTTGTAATTTTTCATGTAAATTTCTATTGACTTTTAAAAAGAAATCATCTAACCCGCAATCAATAATGATCTTGAGTTGATTATTTTTCAAACCTTCTACCAAAGTCATCACTGTATTCGCATCCCAAACAGATTGATTTTTTTCATACTCACCAAGAGTTTTTTTAATCTCCCAATTATTTGGGAAGGGGCGAAAATCAACTCCTCCACTCGTGCTACCACCAGCGCCAAAAACATCTGTATGACGAATAGAAAGATAAAGTCCGCCATGTCCACCCATACTTAATCCTGTAATAGCTCGCTTTTTTTTATCATTTATTGTGAGATAATGCTGATCAATAAATGGAATCAATTCCTTAATAATATATGATTCAAATTGTAGGGTAGAATCAATAGGGCTATTGAAATACCAACCATTGGCCCCATCGGGACACACAATATTTAACTGTAATTGATCAGCCCTTTCTTGTAATTGAGAAGCGATACTAGTCCATGAAGCATAATTACCACTATACCCATGTAATAAGTAAACAGTTGGTAAATGATTTTTATTGAGGGTGGGTTGAATAATTACAAATTTTACTTTCTTATTCAAATAACTACTATAGATATTTACTGTGTCTACTGTTGCAAAAATCTGATTGAATGCCCCAAGAAGAATTAATAATAAAAGAATCCGTTTCATTGTATAAAATATTAAAGTCACCTGAAATTAATCAAGTGACTTTAATATTCAAGATAATTTTGATTCTAGAATCTTTTATTTTTTATTTTCCATTGCTTTCTGCATTGGGTTTATTCCATTACTTTGACCTCTTCCCGCTCCTGCTCTAGCTTTAAAAATCGCAAATTTACTAGGCTCACTAGTTTCTAATTTAGGCCAGGTATTATTAGACACATCGATATCAGCAGTTTCACGATCAGGATCTAATTTAATACCAGTTGCTTTTTTAGTAGTGATGAAAAGCTTGGTTACTTTATTTTCATTTAAACGCCAAACCTGCGCTGGAATTCTTTCCACTTGTTTAGTTCCATCTTCAAAAGTAAATTCTACTATTAAAGGCATTACTAAACCGCCTTTATTAGAGAATGTTATTTCATATAAATTCACATTCGCATATTTTGCTTTAGTTGCCTCATCTAAAGGTTCAGGAGTATTATTTGGAGGTGTTACTTTGTATTTAGTGGTATCATAAGGCTCCATACCTCTTGTATATCTCCAGTAGAAATCTCTCAAAGTAGTATCCGCATCTACTAAGAACACAATATTCTTATCCGCTCTATTTCTTTGTTTAGACAAGTCATCTGTAGTATATAAAGGTTTAGCTAAAGAGATTAATCCATTAGAAGGTGCTGGAGCAACTCCACCTCTTCCACCCATGGTCATTGCAATTGCTGCTTGATTAGGGTCAAATACACCATGTTTAACTGTATCAATTGCGATGTCACATGGCTCAATTCCATAGAACCATCCTCTCCAGAACCAATCCAAATCTTCAGCACTTGCATCTTCCATAGTGCGGAACAAATCTGCCGGTGTAGGGTGCTTAAAAGCCCAACGACGAGCATATTCTTTAAAACTATAGTCGAATAATTCACGACCCATAATAGTTTCGCGCAAAATATTCAATCCTGTAGCTGGCTTGGTATAAGCATTTGGTCCAAACATGACAATATTTTCACTGTTTGTCATAATTGGTTCCAGCTGATCTTTTGGCAAACGCATATAATCAGCAATCTGATAAGCAGCACCTTTGCCTCTAGATGGATATTTGTTATCATACAATTCTTCAGTTAGATATTCCACAAAAGAATTCAAACCTTCATCCATCCAACTCCACTGTCGCTCATCGCTATTCACAATCATTGGGAAGAAATTATGACCAACTTCATGAATGATTACCCCTAACATACCCAACTTAGTAGATTCACTATAGGAGCCATCTTTTTCAGTACGACCGTTATTAAAACAAATCATTGGATATTCCATACCATTTGCAGCTTCAATACTTTGTGCAACTGGGTATGGATAAGGGATAGAAAATTTTGAATACGATTTAATAGTATGTGCTACCACTTTGGTAGAGAACTTACGGTACAAGCCATACGCTTCTTTAGGATAACCACTCATACACATTACTTTCTTTCCTTCCACATAAGCGGGCATTGCATCCCAGATCATTTTACGAGAAGTAGTCCAGGCAAAGTCACGTACATTATCGGCTTTGAAAATCCAGGTTTTCTTAGCGGTACTTTTATTTTTTTCTGCTTTTTTTGCTTCATCCAAAGTAACAATCTCAACAGGTTCTTTCGAATTATTCGCTTGGTTCCAACGAGCTAATTGTGCAGGTGATAGAACCTGAGCATAGTTTTGACCTTCTCCTGTGCTTAATACAGTATGATCAGCAGGAACTGTCATTGCTACATTGAAGTTTCCGAATGTCAGGGCAAACTCTCCTCGACCAGTAAACTGGTGATTCTGCCATCCTTGAAAATCGCTATAAACACACAAACGAGGATACCATTGTGACATAGTAAAAAAGGCATTGCCATCTTCAGGAAATAATTCATAGCCCCCACGACCACCTAATACCATTCTATTTGACACTTTATAATGCCAATCAACATTGAACACAAATTTTTGACCAGGTTTTAAAGCCGAAGGCAAATCCACACGCATCATTGTTTTGTTGATGGTGTATTTTAAAGCTTTTCCAGTTACATCAGTAAGTTTAGTGATAATATCACCATAACCATTATCCTTGCTAGCATCAAGTAAATTTTCGACCTGAGTAGTGGATAATTGCTTACCCATAGTTGAAGAAGTTTGATAACCAGCATTGTTAACTGTGCTATGTTCATTCTCATCTAATTGCAACCACAGATAAGTTAATACATCCGGAGAATTGTTGAAATAAGTAACCGTTTCGCTACCCTTTAAAGTTAGATTAGGTTCGTCTAACTCACATTTAATATTATAGTCAACTTTTTGCTGCCAGTATTTAGGACCTGGAGCTCCACTAGCAGTTCTATATTCATTTGGTGTAGGTAGAATAGTACCTAATTGCTCGAATTTGTTTCCATGGTTCGATGTTGGATTGTTCCTAATATCTTGTGCTTGCAAATTGCAACCAAAGAATAAGATCAAACCCATAAATCTTAATTTTCTCATAGCTGTATAGTTTAAAAAATTATAAACTGTATAATCGATCCAATGCCATATTCAACGCAAGCGCAAATACGGCTGCACTAATAAATAATAGATACTCTCTTCTATTAATTTTTATTAGCCCTACTAATATAAACGATATAATTAAAATAATAATTACTATTAAGATCTGACCCAATTCTAATCCAACATTGAAAGCCAAAAGTTGCAATAAAATATTCTGATCTTTTCCTAAAATACTTTTCAAATAACTACTAAATCCTAATCCATGAATAAGGCCAAAAAATAAAGCCATAAAATAGATTGGTGGAAATTTAGTTTTGAAGACAAATTTCTTGACAAACAGATTACTAAAGGAAGTGATTAGAATAGTAACCGGAATTAAGAACTCGATCCAGCTTACAGAATAGGTAACAATATGTAAGACACTTAATGCTAGGGTTATACTATGTCCAATTGTAAATGCAGTAACCAAAATCAGAATCTTTTTCCAATCAGAGAATTGATATCGTACAGTAAGTGCAATTAAAAAAAGGATATGATCACTCGTTGGGATACTGGCTAGTTGCCTTAACAGAGAGGTATTTCCTCTCCAATTTGAGATGTGTTGAAAGCCTGTTTCCAGATAAAGTCTAAAATCATTCATAACAGAAGTTTCAAATTAATCATGACATTTGTAGTGAAAAAAAAATAATGTTGAATGGTAAATAGTATGGTTCAATGGCTTTCAATGGCTTTTATAGCTGTTTTGCATCCGTTTTATGTTTCTGTTATAGATATTAATCATAATACAAAAGAAAGGGCTGTTGAAATAAGCGTTCGTATTTTCACTCCCGACTTAGAGCAGACTTTACAAAAATATAGCACAACAAAAATAGATATTGCAAATCCGAAAGACAAAGTTTTATTAGACAAACAGATAAGTGCATATATCAATCAAAAGCTACAACTAAAAATCAATGGACAACCCGCGATCATAAATTATATTGGTCATGAGCTACAAATGGAAAGTGTTTGGATTTACGCAGAAATTCCGAAAATTGCACAGTTGAAAAAAATCGACATCAATTGTAATTTATTGTATGATTATAAGGATCTACAAAGTAATATTTTTCATGTGAAATCAAACGGAGTAGAGAAAAGCTACAAATTAGACTTTCCAAAAACAACTACCAGTTTTGAATTTTAAATTTTGAATTATTTTTCTTTAGGTTCAATATCTGTAGTTACTAAAACTTTATCTATCCGGTGATTATCCATATCCACCACTTCGAATTTAAAAATTTTCCAAGTTAGCTTTTCACCAGTATGAGGTATTTTTTCCAATTCATGAATAATAAAACCAGCAAGTGTATCAAACTCCTGGTCGCCTTCTTTCATCCATTCTGCTTTATCAAAGAAGGTTAGAAAATCGTAGAAAGGAATCTGTGCATCAATTAAATAGGATCCATCCTCTCTTGTAACAATTTCAAATGTTTCATCTTCATGTTGTGGAATATCTCCTACAATCGCTTCTAAAATGTCGTTCAAAGTAATCAAACCAAGCACAGTGCCATATTCATCAACAATAAAACAATGGTGAATTTTAGATTGTTTAAATTTCTCTAACACCTGATATGCTGTATTTTTTTCAGGCACATACATGGCGGGTTTCATAATATTTTTCACCAGCTTATTATCATTAGAAATGATAAAATCTTTGATTGACACAACTCCCACAATTCGATCAACTTCACCCTCACAAACTGGGTATATCGAATGTACCACTTCACCCATGATCAATTTTATATCTGATACTGTTTTGCTATGATCAATCCAAACTATATCACTTCGATGTGTCATTAGAGAAGTGATATTCCGATCACCTAAATGAAATACTCTTTCAATAATGTCCTGCTCTGCTTCCTCAATCGCGCCATGTTCTGTCCCTTCACTAATGATTGCTTTGATTTCTTCTTCGGTTACTTGATTTTCATTGATTGGGACATTTAATATTCTAACTAAAAAATTAGAAGATTTCATCAAGAACCATACAAATGGATAAGTTAGAAACGACATCAGTTTCAAGGGGCCTGCAGCATTTTTTGCAATATTTTCAGGGTTACTCATCCCCAATCTTTTGGGAACTAGTTCCCCAAATACCATTGATAGATAGGTAATAACTATTACAATAATTACTGTTGCAAGCGTGCCGCTATAGGGTTTTAATAAATCGAAATTAAATAACCAATCTTGCAATGGTTTTTTAAAACTATCACCGGAAAAAATACCCGTTAATATGCCAATTAACGTAATCCCAATTTGAAAAGTAGATAAAAAAGAATCCGGATTATTCGCTAATGCTAATGCTTTTGCGGCTTTTGCATCACCTTTTTGAGCTTGGACCTCTAACCGTGTTTTACGAGCTGAGATTAGCGCAAACTCTGCCATAGAGAAAACTCCGTTGAGTAAAATAAGTCCTAAAATGATAAAAACTTCAGTCATGCGATGCGCCAAATCTAATGAATTGCTATCAAATTAAGGTTTCCCATCCAAATCCACAATAGCGTAGAACGACATTTTATTGAATCTAGTGTCGGAATTTAAGAATTCAGGTGTGAGCATACTTACAGAAAAGCTCGGGCCTTTATGAAGCAATTTTAAATCAGGAAATTTTTGTTTGAGCGCTGGTATACTATCTGAAGAAGCAATTAAAATGTCGTTTAAAGTAGCGGTCGCACTGGTATAACGATGTTCAAAAATATGCTGTCCATAAAAATGTAACGCTCTACTATCCAGTGGACCATAAACGTAAATGTTATCTTTTTGTAACCCTGATTGATTTATAAATTCCGCAGCCATATTTCCCATTTGGTACTTGAGTAAGTTGGGATAAAAATTACTACTCAATAAAAAATTAATAGAAATAACTGTATAAAAACAAAGCACTAAAATGGATGGAACCTGCATCCATTTTCTAGCAAATAATAATAATATAATAAAACCAACTCCTCCGAAAATAGATAGTATAAAAACAAATACACTAATTTCTTTAAACGGAATATGCATAGCAATTATCGCAAGAAGCCATAAAAGTGTAAAAAATAAAAAATGAAACCACCGAAATACGATTTTTAAAACTTTAAAATCTTTTGTGAAAAATAATTGGTGAATAAACACAGCAGTTACGATTGATGCCAATGGATATACCACAAAAATATAGTGTGGAAGTTGGGCCTGACTTCTAGCCAATACACAATAAGTAAGTACAAACCCCCCAACGCTAATCCATTCTTGATTTTGTCTTAACCAGAAACGGCTAATTAAAATATCTCTAAATCGTATTATCAGTGCTACTAAAAAAAATAAGATCCAAGGCAGAAAACTCCATAACATATTTTCCAGTAGGAAAGTAAAATAACTCATCTCATGAAATACATTTTCCCCGGTATACCTTCCAAAACTCTGTGTCCAATAATAGAAACGCAATCCCGAATTGATAGGTACGCCATAAATCATTTTCCCGGGATGTAAATCGAATTGTTGATACAATCCAATGCTCATAGGGATTAATAAAACAGCAATAATTAATAGCCCAATTAAATACTCCCATCTAAAAAATTGCTTCCATTCTCTCCTCAGAACAAAATGTGGTACAAATGAAAGAACTGGAACAATAAGTGCTATTGGACCTTTCGTCATCATTCCGCCTGCAATTGCTACAAATGCTACCATAAAATATTTCCACTTCCCACTTTCAAACCATGCTGCTAATTGCCAGATACTTAAAATAACCCACCCCATTAACATAGTATCACAACGAACATCATGTGTTATTAAGAAGAAAGCCTGAGATGTTGCTAAGACCATTGCGCTGAGTTGTGCTATAGTCTTTTGATAATAGAGTATAGTGAACCGATAAGTTGCATAAACAGAAAGCATTGCAAATAACACAGATGGCAAACGGTAAGCCCAATCGTATATTCCAAAAATCTTTAAACTAATTGCAGAAAGCCAAAAAAGCATTGGTGGCTTATCTAAATAGTCTTTCCCATTTTCAAAAATTTGCAAAAAGCTGTTTCTCACAAGCATTTCGCGGCTAATTAATGCATATTGAGCGGCATCTATATCCATCAATGGGATGTAAATCATTCCTGTTATGCATACAACAAGACTAAAGAATATGACACCATAAAAAAATCGATTCGGAATCATGCTAATATTTTTATAATTCTGATAGAATTGGGCCGAATTTGCGAATATAGATTTGTGACGTAGCATATCCAATAGAAGATCCAAGAATCGCGCCAGATATAATATCCAATGGATAATGAACACCAACATAAACTTGCGCATAACTTACAGTAGCTGCCCAAAAAAGAAATAAATAACACCACTTTTTAAAGAGTCCGCTCAATGTAAACATTACATATACCGCAAAACCAAAATGATTTGTTGCGTGGGAAGAAGTAAAACTATACCCCCCTGAACAATAACCTAATAATAGTCGAACATGACTCATCAATAGTGGTTCATTACATGGTCTTGGTCTTTCGAAAAAAGGTTTAACCAAGCTACTACTAATTTGATCCGTTATAATTAAAGTAAGTATCGCCCCAAATATCCAATAGAATGATTTGTTTTTAAAATTTACTACCGAGAATACAATTAAAAAAACATAAAGTGGAAGCCAGGTATTCGCATTTCTCCAAATAGGTAATATTTTATCTAAAATTGGATTGGTTAATTCTGAATTTATTTGCAAAAATAAAAAAGTATCCCAGGCATTTAACCATTGCCAAATTTGCTGTAAGAATGTATTCATTAATTCCTATTTATCTTTTTAGCAATAATTATTAGCCTTGGAGAATTATTTAAATCATATTTTCCTAATTGATAATCCCCAAAAACTTCTTGAATTTGAATTTGTTGAAAAGATAGCATTTCTGTAAAATCACCTAATGAAAATTTTGCTACTCTTTCTGTATAAAGATGTTTGGGACTTTTATTTTTACTATCTGTGATTTGAATCTGCTTAAAAAAATGCCTTTCATCATTCCATTTGCTTACATGAAAATGAATATCTTCAACAGTTTTGATATTTTCTGATTCTTGATTTTTTTCTGCAAAATGCACATTTAAGTAGTCGATTATTAGAAATCCTCCTGTCTTCAAACTTTGTGCCATCGTTCTTATGGCATTATCATGCTCCCTTCTTGTTCTGAAATAACCAAAGCTTGTGAACATATTAAAGGCATAATCGTAATAATTAATCCAGAATGGCAATCGCATATCATGCGTATAAAAATGCAGATTATCTGATTCTTGTAACATTGCCTCCTCAATTGACTCCTCAGAAAGGTCTATTCCTGTTACATTATACCCATAGTCTGCCAAAGCTTTACTATGCCTTCCTTTTCCACAAGCTACATCTAACATGGTAGCTCCGGCTAATGGATAGATATGAGATATTAACTTTTCAATAAAGTCAAGAGCCTCTTGATCATCCCTATTTTGATATAATAAGTGATAATAATGGGAATTGAACCAATCTTTAAACCACGATTGCTGCATAAGCCTTCTTTAGTGCACAAAAATAGGATTCCGAATCAAAGAATAATTTGAATTATGTTTGCATTGAGCAAAACAATCGAATTAATGGCATTAATTAAAAGTATTTCAGGTATTCGTGGAACCATCGGCGGCAAGCCAGGTAACACTTTGAGCCCTTTGGATGTGGTTAGATTTACAGCTGCTTATGGCACTTGGTTGAAAAGTCAGCATGCAGAAAAAACAACAAAAAGCAACCAAAGAGTTGTAATTGGACGTGATGGAAGGATTAGTGGCGAATTAGTACAAAGGCTAGTAATTAGTACATTAAATGCTTTGGCAATTGATGTAATTGACCTTGGACTTAGTACTACCCCTACCGTTGAGATGGCTGTTGTTTTTGAAAATGCTTCAGGTGGAATTATTTTAACAGCCAGTCATAATCCAAAAGAATGGAATGCATTAAAATTACTAAATCAACATGGTGAATTTATTAGTGGAGAAGACGGTACCAAAATTTTAGCAATAGCCGAAGCCGAAGATTTCAATTTTGCAGGAGTTGATGAGTTAGGTTCTTATACAGAAGATCATGGTGCACTTCAAAAACATATTGATGCCGTTGTTAATTATCCTTTAGTTGATAAAGACGCTATTAAAAAAGCAAATTTTAAAATTGTTTTAGATGCAATTAATAGTACAGGCGCTACTGCCGTACCTGCTCTATTGAGAGCACTTGGGCTTACCGATATTGTGGTATTAAATGGCGATGTAAATGGTCAGTTTGCACATAACCCTGAACCCTTACCAGAGCATTTGAATGAGCTCTGTAATGAAGTAAATAAAATCAATGCAGATTTAGGAATTGCAGTTGATCCGGATGTAGATAGGCTTTGCTTTGTATGCGAAGATGGAAGCTTATTTGGAGAAGAATATACTTTGGTGGCAGTTGCTGATTATGTTTTAAAAAACAGAAAAGGAAATACGGTTAGCAATTTATCTTCTACCAGGGCACTTCGTGATGTAACAGAAAAACATGGAGGAGTTTATTTTCCAAGTGCTGTTGGAGAAGTAAACGTGGTCAATAAAATGAAAGAAGTAAATGCTGTGATTGGTGGAGAAGGAAATGGCGGTATCATTGTTCCTGACCTGCACTTCGGAAGAGACGCATTGATTGGTATTGCATTATTCTTAACACATCTTGCAAAAGAGAAAAAAACAATCAAACAATTACGCAATACCTACCCTGATTATTTTATTAGTAAAAACAAAATAGAACTAAATGAAGGGGTTAATTTAAAAGATGTTTTTGCAATCATAGAACACAAATACAAAAAACAACCAATCAATAAAGTTGATGGATTGAAAATTGAATTTGATAATGACTGGGTTCATTTAAGACCCAGCAATACAGAGCCTATCATTCGTATTTATGCGGAAAGTAATTTTCAAAATACAGCTTCTAATATTGCAAAAAGATTAATGCAAGATATCAACGAAGCCCAATAAGGCTGGGGAATGAAATTAAAAAAGAATTGACCGAAGAGGTCCTGCCATGCAGGATTTCTTTATTCTATATCAAATATGGAAAGAATTTATTTAGACAATGCTGCAACTACCGCTTTAGATCCAGCGGTTCTAGAAGTAATGATGCCATATCTTACAAATCGATTTGGAAACCCTTCTTCCATTTATAGCTATGGCAGGGAAAGCCGAATGGGGATAGAAAATGCCAGAAAATCTGTGGCCAAAATCTTACATGCCCATCCAGCTGAAATTTTCTTTACTAGTGGCGGTACTGAGAGCAGTAATACCGCTATCACTGCAGCGGTTCGTGACCTTGGATGCAAGCATATTATATCTTCTAAAATAGAACATCACGCTACTTTACATACCATTGAATATCTCCACAAAAAAGGAGAAGCTTCTTTGAGTTATGTTCAGATTTTAGATGACGGGCATATTGATTTGAATCACTTAGAACTCTTATTACAGAATAACGATGAGAAATGCTTGGTAACACTGATGCATGCTAATAATGAAATTGGCAATATGATTGACCTCCATATTGTGGGGAATCTTTGTAGAAAATACAACGCAATTTTCCATAGCGACACAGTTCAAACAGTAGGCCATTTTCCATTCGATCTGCGCAATACACCTATCGATTTTATTACTGGCTCTAGTCATAAATTTCATGGCCCAAAAGGCTCTGGAATACTATTTATTAATGAAAATATAAAAATCAAGCCATTCATAAATGGTGGAAGCCAGGAAAGAAATATGCGTGCTGGAACCGAAAACTTATACGGTATCATTGGTTTTGCAAAAGCCTTAGAAATAGCTACAGAATTCCATGCGGCTGATAAGGAAAAAATACTGGTCCTTAAAAATTATATGATGCTGTCACTTACAAAAAATATTGTAGGTACAATGTTTAATGGAGATCCAACGGGTAATTCATTATATGCTGTTTTAAGCGCAAGCTTTCCTAAGACTGATAAAAGTGAAATGCTATTATTTAATTTAGACATCAACCATATTTGTGCAAGTGGCGGGAGCGCCTGCACAAGTGGGGCAGATCAGGGATCACATGTAATTAGAACCTTGAATAACGACCCTGATCGTGTAACCGTTCGCTTTTCATTTAGTAAATACAACACGACTGCAGAAATTGATCAAGTAATAGAAAAGTTAAAAGAAATTATCTAGGAACTTCCTTTAAAAAATTTTACCTAAGAACTGAATTAGTTATTGGATCCTTTTTTTCGAATTACGATAAATGTCTACTGTTATATTAAGCATTCCTGTTTTGCTTAAAACATCTCTGTAATTTTAGGTATGCAAAACATACTTGATTTAGTTGGCAACACCCCACTAGTTGCGCTAAAAAACATTCCTATAAATAAAAATGTGACCATCTATGCAAAGTTAGAAGGTAATAACCCAGGAGGCAGTGTAAAGGATCGAGCAGCTTACGGAATGATCAAAGGAGCATTAGACCGTGGTGAAATCAGCGAGGGCACCACTTTAATTGAAGCAACAAGTGGCAATACTGGTATAGCATTGGCAATGATTGCCAGTTTATATAATGTTCCTATAGAATTGGTGATGCCCGAAGATGCAACTCGAGAAAGAGTTTTAACCATGCAAGCATTTGGTGCAAAAGTAATCCTAACTCCAAAAGATGGATCAATGGAAGCTGCCATCGATTATGCAAACAAGCAGGTTGCACAAGGTGGTTACTTAATGCTTAATCAATTTGGGAATCCAGACAATCCTGGAATGCATTATAAAACTACAGGTCCGGAAATCTGGAATGACACACAGAAAAAAGTTACACATTTTGTTTCTTCCATGGGTACTACAGGTACTATTATGGGCGTTTCTAAATTTTTAAAGGAACAAAACTCCGCCATACAAATTGTGGGATGCCAGCCAACGGATGGGTCAAAAATACCAGGAATTAGAAAGTGGCCACAAGCTTATCTCCCTGACATTTTCGACAAGCAAAGAGTTGATAGAGTAATAGAAATCGATGAAGCAGATGCGCGAATCATGAGTAAAAGATTAGCAAGGGAAGAAGCTATTTTTAGTGGCATGAGTAGTGGTGGCGCAGTTCATGCAGCTATTGAATTATCAAAAGAATTAAGCGCTGGTGTAATTGTATGTATTATCTGCGACAGAGGGGATCGATATTTATCGTCGGACTTATTCGATTAATCATTTTGACTTTCCTTTGGCTTCACCAAGGCATAAAAGACTATTTAAGATAAATCGGTTCTGCATTTCGGAGGAAAAGCTAGATGATAATGTTTGATTAGTACCCCCATCATAATCCATATCGTTATGTCCAATATTAAAATAAAGCATCCGATATTTCAAGTTGGTCCAAGCAACAGGATAATCTCCAGAATGCCATATTTCATAAGGCTTTGGACCGGTACCTAGCGGAAAACTACTCTTATCAATTGAAAGTAATATTTCAATATTTTTATTCTTTCTTAAATCGTTTTTCCAACTATACCATTCATTTGCAGCAGCCAAAAAAACTGAGGGAATATTCTTATTAAAAGGATGATCTGATTGTTCAACTTTTAGTTGTGCATTAGTGGGCCTCCAAGTATTCCCTTTGTATTCACCAGCTCCCAAAAACTCTTCGTGGTACCAATTCCAGTTTTGATTGAAATCAGATGGTGTTAGTGCAAATGCTGAAAAATGAAACCCCATCCATGCTCCTCCCCCCTCCATGTATTTTTGAAATGCAATTCGCTCGGGTAACAAATCAGGCCTGGTATCTAAAAATATAACAACCTGATATTTCGACAAAAAAGTTTCATTCATATTTGTCCAATTATTAGTTGAATCATAAATGAATGAAAATTTTTCAGCTTGCATGGAGAACCATTTATTAGCCTCATGCACAAAGCTTATATGTGCAGGATCTTCTTTAGCAGTATAAAAAGCAATTACATTAAATTTTCTTTCATTTTTTTGTGCTCTTGCATAAATTGAATTTATCAATAATAGAATAAAAAGTACCCCTACTAAAGTTCTTAATTTCCATTTAAAACGTAGAAATGGAATCATAACAGTATTTTTTCAATCTCATACCAAGTATTCACCCGCTGATGTCTGCCTGCTTCCCTTAATATATTATGAGGTTGCGTAAATAATATTGTCCTTCCAGTAAAATGATCTAAGTTTTTAAAATGGTCGTCAATCATGATATCTGCTGCAATGATTTGCTTTGATCCACAAAACACGATCTGTTGCCAACCAATAAAAGGAAAATGTTGTTTAATCCATTCAAACTTTTGAGATAAACTCCAAGGAAATTCCATCGCAGCAGAAACAAGATATACTTCGTATTCTTGATTGAGTTGCTCTAATACATTTCTACAACCATCAATTATTGGGGCATCTCTAAAAAAACTTTCCGTTCCAATATATTTACGGCAATGAACAAATGCTTCACCTTCTGTTTTTCCATAAACAGATTCGAGAGAAATAGATTCTCCAAATTCTTGGTGATGCATTTTTATAAACTGACTATATACATCAGCTAACACCCCATCCATATCAACTGCGATCTTTTGCATATATTAATTATTGATAGTCGTTTTCATCTTCATCGGCACCTAAATTCATCTCTCCTAAATTAAGCATACTTCCCATTAAATCTTTAAACTCGATACGTCCTTCCAATATTTTTTTACTAATCATTGAAAAAGATGATAACCCATGTAATACGAATTCCATTAATAGCGCAGATTCATTTTCATTGGCATGCGGGTAATGTTTTTTCACAAATCCAAATAAGCCATCAACTTGATACAATGCAGCAATTTTATCATCATCTTTCATATCAAGCAAAAGGTCTAAATGTTTGCCACCATCAAACCATCGAATGATTGATTTATAAGGATTCTCTAATTCTTTTTCATCCGCAGATTTCTTACCAGTAGCCCTTTTCTTTTTTATCTGATCTGGATTAGGAAAGTATTGTATAAACTGGGTACGTATTGATTTATCAAGTAATTGAACTGCTACCTGATAAGGGCCTTCTTGCTCGCCTTCATATACCAATTCAATTTTACCCGTAATAGCAGGAATTATTCCCTGCAAATCGCTTATCCAAACTTGTGTTTTATTTTGTTGATGGATGATTGCTCTTCTCTCAGCACTACTGACTGCGTTTTCAAAGGCGGCAATAGTAAGCCTTGCACTCACTCCACTTTTTTTATCTACATATTCATTATTTCTAGCTTCGAATGCCACTTGTTCTACCAATCTTTTAATCAGATCACTTACGCTTACTGTCTCTTTCTGGATTTCTAATAGATTAGCTTCTTGCTCAGTAATAGCTAAAGAAGTTTCCAAATCTTTTGGATAATGAGTAAGGATCTGGCTCTCAATTCTATCTTTCAAAGGAGTTACAATGCTTCCTCGATTGGTATAATCTTCTGGGTTTGCAGTAAATACAAATAAAATATCCAAAGGCATTCTTAATTTAAACCCTCTGATTTGAATATCGCCTTCTTGTAAAATATTAAATAAAGCAACTTGTATTCTTGCTTGCAAATCTGGTAATTCATTGATCACAAATATGCCACGATTACTTCTGGGAATAATTCCATAGTGAATCACTTCCTCGTCAGAAAAGCTCAACTTCAGATTCGCCGCTTTAATAGGATCGATATCTCCAATCAAATCTGCCACACTCACATCCGGTGTTGCTAATTTTTCGCCATAACGTTCTTTTCTGTGTACCCAATGAATTGGAGTATCATTACCCAGCTCTGCCACTTTATCTTTTGCAAATTTGCTCAAAGGATTTAATGGGTCATCATTAACCTCACTACCAGCAATAATAGGAATATACTCATCCAACAAATCAACCATTTGTCGAGCCATTCTTGTTTTAGCTTGTCCTCTTAATCCTAAAAACAAAATATTATGTCTACTTAGTAAAGCCCTTTCGGTATCAGGTATTACAGTGTCTTCATAACCAAGAATCCCTTCGAAAGGATTTTCTTTTTGCTGCATCGAAACAATAAGGTTATCTCTTATTTCTTCCTTTACAGATTTCGTTTTATATCCGCTCTTAATTAACTGCCCTAGTGTAAATATTTTGTTTTTATTCATTGTCGAATTAAATAATCTTAATTAATAAACTGTTTTGCGTTTGCCGCTTTCGAAATCTTTAAATATAAATGCCCCTAAATTATCCAGTGAAGCAAAGTATGCTTTACCATGATTTGTTTCGGTAAACTCTTGCACAAAATTTTGCAAATAGGGATCTGATGCAATCATAAAAGTAGTAATCGGGATTTTTAGCTTCTTGCATTGTGCAGCAAGATTAATACAACGATTCACCACTTTACGATCTAACCCAAAACTATTTTTGTAATACTTTTTTCCAATCTTCAAGCAAGTGGGCTTACCATCTGTGATCATAAAAATTTGCTTGTTAGGGTTCTTTCTTTTCCTAAGCAATTCCATGGCAAGCTCTAAACCTGCTACCGTATTGGTATGATAAGGACCTACTTGCAAATACGGAAGATCTTTAATTTCGATACTCCAGGCATCATTTCCAAAAACCACAATATCTAAAGTGTCTTTCGGATATCGAGTTGTAATAAGTTCACTCAAAGCCATAGCAACTTTCTTTGCAGGCGTAATCCGATCCTCCCCATATAAGATCATGGAATGAGAAATATCAATCATTAATACGGTTGATGTTTGGGTTTTAAAATCGTTTTCTCTGATCTGCAAATCCTCTTCACGCATTTGAAAGTTTTCTACCCCATGATTGATCTGAGCATTACGAATGCTTTCTGTAAAATCAATCTGTTCTAACATATCTCCAAACTGAAAAGGTCGCGTATCAGGATTAATTTCATCCCCCTGTCCTTGTCTAAAAGTTTGATGATTGCCTTGTTTAGACTTTTTTAATTTGCCAAAGATTTCTTCTAAACTTTTTTTGCGTATGGTTTGTTCCGATTTACTCGTGATTTTAAAGCTTCCATCTTGTTCGTTTTCTTTGATAAATCCATTCTCTTTCAAATCATCAATAAAATCTCCCATCCCATAGTCATCATTTGTTAAATGATATTGTTTATCCAATTCATTTAACCATGACAGGGCCTCAGCTGCATCCCCATTAGTATAAGTTAATAGCTGTGTGAAAATATCGAGTAATTGCTCGAATTTTGATTTAGCTCCCTCATTTGGGTCGAAATGTATAAATCGGTATCCTAGCATAAATGGTTCTTCTGAAAAAAATTAAGTTTTATATCCTAATAACAAGTATTCTAGAAATAAGTTCTAAAAAAGATGCCTGGACTTAAATCCAGGCATTGTTGTTATTTAATTATCTTTTTTTTGAATTTTGACTTTTAAACTATTTTACTTTTTCCCCGAATCAGCAGACATCATTTTACCTGGAATTTGAATTCTTGGATTATACATGGCTTCTATTTGATCTAACCCTTTCAAATAATTTTCTGCCATTCTCTTCTCATCAGCCATTTGATCAGCCTTATCGCCAGTTAGTGAATTACAGAATTTAACTTGTTGCTGTAAATCTTTCTTTACCGATGCTGCTACTTTTTCTGCTAATACTTTATCATCAGCCATCAAACAAGCTTCTAAGAATAATAAAGAATTTTTATTGTGCATATTTCCACGGCTAGCCATTCCATAAGCGAAGTTTTCTTGAAGCATCATAGAATCTGCTTTATCCAACACTTTACGGGCATCTGCTTTTCTGTTTTTTGCCGAAAGATCAATTGCTAATTCAGCATATGCATTTCTAATAGTATTTAGATGGCGACGATTTTCTTCGTCGAAATAAACTCCTTTCACATTTGCATTTCCAGAAGAAAATACATTAAGCGATCTAGAAAGCATCCAATCGGTATTTACACGACTGTTTGCAACCGGAACCAAACGATGACTCAAACCATCTCTACGCAAGTATTGATCAAATCCTAAGTTTAAATCAGGCGTTGTAAAGTAAATTGGCCTTACCCATTTATTAGCAGCAATGATATTTAAAACTGCTAATTCGTTTTTCATTAAAGATGTTTTTGGAACATCAAAACGCAATTCTTTCATCACACTATCATCTGAATTCACCACTTTGTTTTTAATCACAAAATTGACATCAACAGGCACCGCAAACTTTCGAACAGGGAAACTGTTCAATGGTTCTGAACCGCGAGTATTATCTAATTTATTCGCATCATCACTACCCACATAATTCTTCATTACATCGTATAGATCATAATATCGGTCTTCTGGAATATTTGGTCTAGGGCTATAAACAACATAATCTCTTTTTCCAGCTTCAATTTGATCAGCTCTCCAGATTACATCAATAGAGTCACTCTTATTTACTTTATACCTTAACTGATTAATATACCAATCAATTCCAAGTAAGCTATAATTAACAACACGAATATCAGGACGAATACCTTCTACTTCTTGTGCATACCATAAAGGGTAAGTATCATTATCACCAAATGAAAATAAAATCGCATTAGGAGCACAACTTTCTAAATAGTCTTTTGCTAAATCGCGAGACAATTGTTTCTTACTTCGATCATGATCATCCCATTCTTGTTGCGCCATAATGGTTGGCACAGCCAATACACATAATAAGGAAGCTAGTATGGCAGCGAGATTCTTAGATACTAATTTCGACAACCATTCACTTACTTTCAGCACTCCTAGTCCAATCCACACAGCAAATGCATAGAAAGAACCTACATAAGCATAATCTCGCTCACGTGGTTGATAACCAGCCTGATTTAAGTAAATCACAATTGCGAACCCCGTAAAAAAGAATAATAAGAAGTTAACTACACCATCGTCGCTTTTATTTTTAAATTGATAAAACAATCCTATCAATCCCAAAATGAAAGGCAATAGGAATAATTTATTGTTGGCTTTATTATTTTTCAAGCTATCGGGCATGGCACTTTGATCGCCAAAGAATAGACTATCAATAAAAGATATACCAGTTATCCAGTTACCATCTCTCACGTTTCCTATGAACATACCCTGAACGTCATTTTGTTTACCGGAAAAATTCCACATGAAATATCTGAAATACATCCAATAAGCTTGATAGGCTACAAAAAACTTAACGTTATCTACCTGATTGGGAGAACGTTCATAACCACCATCTTTTAAACGGTTGATATTTAAAAAGTAAGCATAATAATCTGCATGATTCTGATCGTTACTCGCATCCCAAACTCGCGGGAAAACCATTTTTTCTTCTGGCTGATACAAGTATCTACGATCTGGCCCGATTTCGATATACTTATCACGAGCTTTTTCATATTTCATCGAACCTGTTTTCAAATCAACAGGTTGAGCATTAAATTTCTGACCGTATAATAAAGGGAAATCACCATATTGCTCACGACCTAAATAACCTACTAAACTCATTGGATTATCCACGTTATACATATCCACTGAAGGATTTGCATTACTGCGGATCATGGTAGTGATATAAGTGCTATAGCCAAAAAGCATAAATGCAAATGACCATAAACCAAGGCGCATATAAGCCCAACCCTTCTTTGAAGCGAATTTCAAACCATACCAAATTGCAACGGCTAACAACAAAAAGAAAGTTGCAAATCCACTAAAAAATGGCAACCCAAAGCCGTTTACAAACCAACGATCAAAAGTTCCCGCACCTTTAATGGTATATTGAATAACACCTACTTGCACTATCCCTGTAATTAAACAACCAATTACAAAGAAAATATAGGTGCCCCCATTGTGATCTTTTTTCTCTTTATTCCATTTTTCAATAATAAACAAAAGTCCAATTGCAACAATAGTTCCAAGTATCATTAATCCACCCATCGTTGGGTCGAGAGATAATCCACGATCTTCGTTTACTTCCCCATTAGCCATTATTAACGCCCCAATAAAAGCTAGTGATCCACCTACAGCCATTATCCGAATAAACCATTTACGAATTACCGCATAATTGAATGAATCTTTTCTTTTGAAATAATAGACCATTACAATCGCAGGAATTGTTAATAGGTTCAATAAGTGCACCCCTATAGAAAGTCCCATCATAAAAAATATGAAAACAATCCACTTATCTGCACCAGGCTCATCAGCATGATTTTCCCATTTCAATATTGCCCAGAAAACAATAGCAGTAAAAAAAGAAGACATTGCATATACTTCACCTTCTACTGCGCTGTACCAAAATGAATCAGAGAAAGTATAAGCTAAAGCGCCAATAACACCAGCTCCCATGATAGACCATATCTGATAACTATTTACGGTATCAGTAGTTTTAACTAACAATACTTTGCGTGCAAAATGGGTGATGGTCCAAAACAAGAACAGAATGGTAAACCCACTCGCTAATGCACTCATCACATTCACTGCTTTTGCAGCAGTCATCGGATTGTCGCCGAATAAAATGATAAAGAAGCGACCCAGAATTACAAACAAAGGAGCTCCAGGAGGATGCGGAATTTGTAACTTAAAACAGCTACTTACAAACTCACCACAATCCCAGAAACTTCCACCGGCTTCTGCGGTTAAAACATACACGGTACAAGCAATCAAAGCAACTGCCCATCCAACAATATTATTAATCCGATTAAACTGCATATTGGTTTTGGTTTTTTAAGACTCGCAAACATACCTTAATAATCCTAAAATCGAAAAAACAGCTGCGCATTTTATAAGATTTAAGAAAACCTTTAAGGTTATTAACTTACTATAACGTTATTCTCAGGAAAATCATTGATTATCAAGTCCTATTAAATTCTTCTTATTTGCAATCACAAGTCCATTCTACGCCTAAATCAATGCAGGTAACTACCGTCATTTCATTTCCACAGGGAGCAAAAATAACCCTAAGCCTTTGACCTTCTCTGGTAGGGCCTTCTACTGCAAACTTTCTTCTGCAGGGGTCTCCATTCAATACACTCTTCTTATAATTGATGTACCCTTTTTCAAGAATTTCTTTGATTTCAGTCTCATCGATATGCCTACAACCCATTCTACACTTAGCATGTTTTGAATAATGTATGTGCTGAGGATGACGATTTAGTTCAGCATTATCAACGGTTTCCTGTTTTTCAGGAAGATTGATTTTTTGTGATTGAATTTCATGACTAATCTCTGGAGTGGAAGGCTGATGACAATTTTCAAAGCTAAATATCAGTATCGCTATTAAAAACAGTTGAAAAAGGGAGGTAACTTTTTTGATTAGCATAATTGAATCTTGAACACAAGTTTACGCTTTTCGATAAAAATTGCCCAAATAATTCGATCAATCATTCAATTAGCAGCAAGGCGTTATCTTTGCACACTTATGGAAAAGAAGCGTTCGGTAGCATTTCATACATTGGGCTGTAAATTAAATTTCTCAGAGACCTCTACTCTATCTAGAATGATGGAACAAAAAGGATTTGAGAAAAAGGAATTTGATGATCTTGCCGACGTTTATGTAATCAACACCTGTTCTGTTACTGATAATGCTGATAAAGAATGTCGTCAACTGGTTCGACGCATACAACGCAAAGCACCCGAAAGTTTTGTGGTAATAACAGGTTGTTATGCACAATTAAAACCAGAAGAAATTGTTCGTATTCCAGGAGTTGACTTGGTATTAGGGGCATCCGAGAAGTTTAATATCATGGAGCATATCTCTCAATTAACTAAAGGAGATGAAGGTAAAATTTGCAGTTGTGAGATTGAGGAAGTAACCGGGTTTAATGCTTCTTATTCAATGAACGATCGAACCCGAAGTTTTTTAAAAGTACAGGATGGATGTGATTATAATTGTTCTTTCTGCACCATCCCTATGGCCCGAGGAAAAAGCAGAAGTGACAATGTGGCCAATGTTGTTCGAAATGCCAAAGAATTAGCAGCAGATGGTGTGAAAGAAATTGTACTTACGGGTGTTAATCTGGGCGATTTTGGAAAAGGTCCAGATGGCAATCTGAAATATAATGAAGACTTTTTCAATTTAATTCAAGCCCTAGATGAAGTGGAGGGAATAGAACGATATCGAATTTCATCAATCGAACCCAATTTACTAACACCTGAAATCATTGAATGGGTATCGAAAAGTAAAAAATTCATGCCCCATTTTCATATCCCCTTACAAAGTGGCAGCAATGAAATTTTAAAACAGATGCGCAGAAGGTATAAAAAAGAATTATACCAGGAGCGTGTTGACTTAATCAAAAAGTTGATGCCTCATTGCAGTATTGGAGTGGATGTAATTGTGGGATTTCCAGGAGAAACGAATGAACACTTTCAAGAAACATTTCAGTTTTTACATGAACTCAATGTTTCGTACTTGCATGTATTTACTTATTCTGAAAGACCTGATACCAAAGCTTTAGAAATCAAGCCAGTAATTCCAGTAAATATTCGCAATGAGCGAAATAAAATTTTACGAAATCTTTCTTATCAAAAACTACAATATTTTACAGCACAACATAGTGGGGAAAACAGAAAAATATTGTTCGAAAATTTTGAAAAAAATGGAATGATGGAGGGATACACAGATAATTATATTCGTATTTCGGCACCGTATAAAAGTGAGTGGACGAATCTAGTGATGGATTGGACTTTGTAGAAACAACCACACCAGCCGTATTCCGCTAAAGCGAAATCGGCATCCCCTCCTATTCGCAAGCGAACATGAGGGGTATTATATTACATCCGCCTACTTTCACTTTTTTTTACTTTTTAATTTTTATTTTTGACTTTCCCTTAATCTAAATGAGATAAATATTCTACAGGAAACTCAACTACCATCACCTGACCCAGGCTTTCTAATTTTACAAATATTTTCTTCTTCGCGTTTTTCAGAACGGTTCCTTCCTTGCCCATGAACACTCCATGGTTTACACGAATCCTG
Source organism: uncultured Bacteroidota bacterium (assembly GCA_903927185.1). GTDB lineage: Bacteria > Bacteroidota > Bacteroidia > Chitinophagales > Chitinophagaceae > Sediminibacterium. Next base: position 13,723 of record CAIYLW010000019.1, on the reverse strand, counting down.
GTTGACTCTGCATAACCTTCTTTACTGATCAATGAAATTTTTACATCTTTTTCAAGAAGGTAATGTTTGATTAGATTTATTTCTTCATCCCTAATCACAGCAGGCTTACCAAGATAATGCACAAAATTTAAAATCCCATCTGTTTGAAGAACCCTCACTTTTTCAGTCAGATCAATATGAACAAAAATGTAAGATTTAAATAAAGGTTCTTCTATTATCTTCTTTCGATCGGTCCATTGCTTTTCCATCTTTTGCAAAGGACACCATGACTCAATATTTTTCTTTATTAAACTAGCGTCAATCTTTTTCTCCCACCTTGGTTTGGTATATAAGGCATACCATTTCTTTTCCTCTTCCATAGTTCAATCGTTCAAAGCAAAAAATAGCAACTTTATTTCAAAACTGTTTGAGGTTGTTGATGAATCATATCCGAAACCATATAAACAGTCTCCTCTAAATGCATGTCAGATTTAATAGATTTCAACCACGACAAATATCTTTCTCCCTTTGGCTTATCTGGGTTATTATAAAATTTATCGTGATCAACTGCCATTGCTTCCACACTCATATCTTTTTCTAATTTCAGGAGTGCATTATTTTGGTTGACAGTTGTTCTAATCTGCTTCTGCATATCCTTATATTTTTCAATATTCAGATTGATCGGTAACTCCGTATTCTTTGATAACCAAAGCAAATTGCTTCTTAACAAATTCAGCGATTTATTCTCAGCAATCTTTGCATTTTCTTTTTTAATCGAAGCACTAAAATCTGCGTTATGCCAGGTTTCATAGGGCACTTTTGAAATCTCATCCCATGGCAAAGCAGAGGCATTATCCTTTTCCCTTAATTTATAATACTCTAATGCATCAGGAAGAATCACATCTGGAGTTACTCCCTTTAATTGAACCGAACCGCCATTAATGCGATAGTACTTTTGGAAGGTCAATTTCACAGCTCCGTATTCAGTTCTACCACTAGAAAAATCAATAGGTTTACCAAATGGAATTGTTTTCTGAACAGTGCCCTTTCCATAAGTTGAGGTACTGCCTATAATAATTCCACGTTTGTAATCCTGAATTGCTGCAGCAAAGATTTCACTAGCAGATGCACTAAACTCATTTACCATTACGGCTAATGGTCCATCATAAATAGCACCAGCGTGTTTGTCATTGATGGCACTAGATTTTCCGTCTTTATCACGAACTTGCACAACAGGACCTTGATCTATAAACAATCCTACCATTTGTACTACTTCGTATAAAGATCCGCCGCCATTGGTGCGAATATCCAATACAACACCTTTTACATTTTCTTTCTTTAATTTTTCTAATTCTTTGGCAACATCATCAGAACAACGACTACCTGATTCACGCTCAAAATCAGCATAGAATTCTGGCAGATAGATATATCCAATTTTATCATTCCCATTTTGAATTACTGCACTTCTAACTAATCCTTCATCTAACGAAACTTCTTCACGAATCATAGTAACTATTTTAATAGTACCGTCTAGTTTTTTCAACGTAAGACGAACTTCAGTTCCCTTGTTTCCACGAATTAGTTTTACAGCGTCTGTAGTAGTATATCCAGTTACATCAACCGGTTCCTCTTTACCCTGCGCTACTTTTAAAATAATATCATTGGCTGCAATTTCTCCCGACTTCCAAGCTGCTCCACCGGGTTGCACACTAGCGATTTTTACTTCTCCATTTTCGGTTTCTGTTAACTGTGCACCAATACCATAAAACCTTCTACTCATTTCTTCGTCAAAAGCTCTTTTCTCGACTGGAGGAAAATAATCGGTATGTGGATCCATTAAATTGGTAATCACATTTAAGTATCCATTAAATCGTTCGTCTTCATTGAAAGTACTTTTCAAACGATCATATCTTTTATCCATGATCTTCAAAACTTTCATTCTTGCTTCACGCTCTAATGTGGAATCTGCTTTAACTACAAAGTCTTTGGTGTTTTTATTTTTTTCACGCAAATCCTGGAATTCCACATATTTTTCCAGAGAATAAAATTTCAATTCTTTTCTAAAGCGATCTTTTCTTTCTGCATCATTTGCTGCAAAAGATAATTTATCACCTTCTGTAAAAAAAGTTTCGTCTTTATTGAAATCGAAGGGCTGAGCTAAAATTTCTTTGTACATCAAAATTGTTTCAGGCAACCTTTTATCATAAATAGCACTTACTGCGGGTGCAAATGCAATAGGCGTTCCATGAATTTCATCGTCAAGGGTTGTTTCATACTTTTTTAACCCATCTATATCAGCTTTAGTAAAAAGTATTTTATCTCCATCCAATTCATTTAGATATTTCTTAAAAACCTCTTTTGAGAATGCATCATTAATTGCTTTAGGGCTATAATGGCCTTCTTCCAATAATGATCCAATGGCATTCAATAAACGTTGTTTGGTGGTAATATTTATAGTCTCATTGCCTGAATCGATTACTTTGAAAGCAAAGAACAATGCGCCAAATAGAACAATGGCGGTTAGAACTAACCCTTTTTTACTCTTCATAAATTGCTTAAATTTTTGCATGACAGTATCAAAAATAGCTGAAAAACCCTTTTACACCTTACCTTTTATCTCAATTAACAAAGGATTTTGGAAAGAGTTTTGAAAAAGATTCAAAATTCAGTTTCGCGAAATGACTAATTACCCTATTTTTGCAATCCTTTAGAAAAATAATATTTTCGAAAAGTGTTGAAAACGGAGGGCATAGCTCAGTAGGTTAGAGCGACAGTTTGTGGCACTGTAGGTCGTGGGTTCGAGACCCATTGTTCTCCCAACCAAAACCCTATAAGCGTTCTTATAGGGTTTTTAATTTAGCATACATGAAGATTACGCATATACTAATCCCACTTATTTCCGCTTTTATCGGATGGTTTACTAATTGGATTGCCATCAAAATGCTTTTTCATCCAAAAGTTCCAGTTAAAATACTAGGAATCACCTTCCATGGTATTTTCCCTAAAAGGCAAAAACAATTTGCAGAAAAATTGGGAAAGTTAGTGAGCCAGGAGCTCCTTTCCTTTTCAGATATTGAAAAAAAGATCACTCATCCTGATAATATAGAGAAGCTGATGCCTTTTGTAGAAATCCATATTGATCATTTCCTGCGGGTTAAATTAGCAGAAGAAATGCCAATGATCAGTATGTTTATAGGTGATAAGACAATCAATCAGATGAAAGCAATCTTCATCAAGGAATTACAATCCCTTTTCCCATCGCTGATGGAAAACTATATGGGGCAACTCGAAAAAGACCTGGATCTGGAAAAAATTGTGATTGATAAAGTCAGTGGTTTCTCATCCGATAAATTGGAAGAAATACTACAGGCTATCATGTCAAAAGAATTCCGTTTTGTTGAAATTATTGGGGGCGTCTTAGGATTTATCATCGGCCTTTTACAGGTTTTGATAACAATTTTGAGCTAGTCACCGATTATTTTACGGCTTCAGCCCCGTGTTTTAAAACTTTATCCATTTAAAATTGTCTTATTACCGTTTATGTAAACAAAAGGCATGTCCCCACCTTCTAAACGACCTTTACACCCTAGAAATATTTACAATTTATATATGAGAAAATTATTATTCGCTATTATTTTATTTAGTTTCAGTATTAACCTAAATGCACAAATGCCCACGGGTATGATGGGAGGAGCACGTGGTGGTGGACAAGCCATGAACGTGGGTCATTTTTACGGCAAGATTGTGGACAGTAAGACCAATAAAGCAATAGAAGGAGTAACTATTCAATTAACTGGGAATAAGTTTGATACGGTTACAAAGAAAATGAAAGAAGTGATTTTTTCTACACAAATAACTAAATCAAATGGTGAATTCAGTATTGAAGGACTCTCTGTAATGGGGAGATTCAATTTGAAATTGTCGTCTATTGGATTCAAAAGCGTAATTACCCCTATTACTTTCGGACTTAAAATGCCACAAGGCGGTGGGGCTCCTACGGCTGCTAGCATGCAACAAATGTTAGCACAGGCTGATAAGGATCTTGGAAATATTAAATTAGAACAAAATGCAACTGATTTAGGAAATGTAACAGTGACCTCAACGGCTAGACCCGAATTTGAAATGGGAATTGATAGGAAAGTATTTAATGTTGACAAAAACATTATGGCATCTGGGCAGACAGCTACAGAGATCATGAAAAACATTCCTTCCTTGAACGTTGATATCGATGGCAATGTAACCATGCGTAACGCAACACCAACTATATTTATTGATAATCGTCCTACTACACTTACACTAGATCAAATCCCGGCTGATATTATCGACAGAGTTGAATTAATAACTAACCCATCGGCGAAATATGATGCCTCGGGTGGAAATGCAGGTATCTTGAATATTGTTTTAAAGAAAAACAAAAAAAGTGGCTACAATGGTGGTATAAGAACAGGTGTAGATTCCAGAGGCAAATTCAATGTAGGTGGCGATCTTGCATTACGTCAGGCTAAAACAAATATTTCATTAAGTGGAAATTTAATGGAACGTAAATCAATTTCAGAAGGAGAAGCTGATCGTAATAATTTTTTAACGATACCAAGTTCTATTTACCAAATAACTAATGGTACTAGCTTAAATAAATTTGGTTTTTTTAGAGGAAGTATTGACTGGTTTGTTAGTAATAGAAGTACCATAACAGTGGGTGCTAACTTTGTAAAAGGCAATTCAACGAATGAACAAGATCAAACAGTAGATTCAACCATCAAAGGTTTTCAAACTTCTTATAACTTAATCAAAAGCACAAGTGCTGGGATGTTTAAAAACTGGGGTACTCAATTGAGTTATAAATATAATTTCCCAAAAACGGGTAGAAACTTATCTGCAGATTTCAACCTCAACTCAAGTAATAATAATAACACCAACTATATTGTAACTCAAAATTACAATATAGACAACACCTTAAAAGGACAGGCACTAAAGCAACAAACTTTAGGGGGAGGTGATTCTAAAAATTATACTTTCCAAACAGATTATGAGGATTTACTTACAGAAGATTCAAAATTTGAAGCAGGTGCCAGAGCAGCTATCAGAGATTTCAAAAATTCAAGTGATCAATATGTGTATAGCTATTTAACAAATGAATATATCAACTTGCCTGCTATAAGTAGTCAGTATAAATTTAACGATCAAGTATTTGCATCATATGTAAACTATTCTTTTAAAAAGAAAAAGTTTAGTTACCAATTAGGTTTCCGTGTTGAAAGTTCAAACTACACAGGTACCCTATTGAAAAAAGATGGTACTGATTCATCTAGTTTCAATGTAAACTATCCACTAAGCTTATTTCCAAGTGCATTTATCACCTATAAGGTTACCGATAAACAAGATCTTCAGGTGAATTATTCCAGAAGGGTCAACAGGCCTAACTTCTTTCAATTAATGCCTTTCCCCAATTATTCTGACCCACAAAATATCAATATTGGAAATGCAGATCTAAAACCTGAGTTCACTAATTCTTTTGAAGTATCCTATAATAATGCCTATAAAAAAGGGGCTAACTTTTTAGCAACTGCTTATTTTAAATACACAACCAATATGATTACCAGGTATGTGTACCGTGACAAAAGTGGTATATCAGCTTCGGATAGTGCTTATTTCAATACTTATATCAATGCCAATAATAGTATTACCTATGGCCTAGAATTGTCTAACAAAATGCCAGTTACAAAATGGTGGGATTTGACATTGAGCTTTAATTTGTTTGATTCAAAAATCAACGCGAATATTCCCAATCAAACTAATAATAATGAATTGTTGAGTTGGTTTACAAAAATGAATAATACTTTCAAAATTGCCAAAGGATTATCTATTCAGTTTAGCGGCGATTACCAAGCCAAAACTATCTTACCTCCTGGTGGAAGCTCTAGTGGCGGTGGTGGTGGAATGGGTGGTATGTTTGGTGGTGGTCCACAAACAACATCGCAAGGTTATAATTTTCCAAGATATGGGTTCGATCTAGCTATTCGTAAAGAATGGACCTGGAAAAAAGGAAATTCTGGATCATTGAGTTTGAGTATGAACGATATTTTCAAAACTCAAGAATTTAAAACTTATTCAGAGAGTCTTTATTTCAATCAAATTAGCGCAAGAAGAAGAGATCCTCAAGTACTTAGATTGAATTTCAGTTTCCGTTTTGGTAAATTCGATGCCACTTTATTTAAAAGAAAAAATACAAAAGCCGAAGGTGGTGGAGGAATGGATATGATGCAACAATAAATAAAAAGTAAAAAATCAAAATTCAAAAGGCAAAAATTTGAATATATAAAAAAAAGGCCGCTTAAAATAAGCGGCCTTTTTTTTGAATTTTGACTTTTGAATTTTGTCTTATTAAGAGTTTTTCCCGGTTAGCATGGGCACAAAAGAAAACTCTTCAAATGATTCTTCTTTTAAAGTACCATCTGTATTTTTTGTAATGCGCAACATGCGTTGAACTTCACCTTTATCCAATGGGATTACCATCATTCCACCCGGCTTTAATTGTTCTATTAATTTAGGAGGAATAAAAGGAGCGGCAGCAGTGATAATTATTTTATCAAATGGCATAAAGGCGGTGAGTCCTTCAAAGCCATCCCCATAAAAGAATTTAATATTGGGATATTTACTTCGAAACACAAAATCTTTTTGTGCATCATATAATTTTTTTTGACGCTCGATAGTATAAACCCTTGCTCCCATTTCTGCAAGAACGCTTGATTGATATATACTTCCTGTTCCAATTTCTAAAACCTTCTCAGACTTTTTTACTTGTAATAATTGAGTTTGATAGGCCACGGTATAGGGCTGAGAGATCGTTTGATCAGCTTCAATGGGAAAAGCTTTGTCTTCATAAGCTCTTAAATCAAAAGCCGAATCCAAAAAGAAATGTCTGGGTATTGCATTGATGGCATCCAGAACATGTTCGTCGGTAATTCCTTTCGTACGAAGTAAGTCAACTAACCTTTTTCGAAGCCCCTTGTGCTGGTAGCTATCCACATATTGTTTCATAAGCACTACGAATATAAGCCATGAAAAGATTCTGTAAGAAGGATTAGGCCCTATGTGAAAAGAAAACTGCCATGAAATATTTCTTCACAGCAGTTTTCCTCAATTGTTATTTTAATTGTCATTATTGCAAATGCATATCAGCGATGATTCTTTTGATTTTATTTTCTAATACAGCAAAGGTTTCATCAAAGGCTGCCTTACTGGCCAGTTCAGTTTTTACGCTGAAATAGAACTTAATTTTTGGTTCAGTACCAGAAGGTCTTGCCGAAATCTTACTGCCATCTTCTGTAATAAATTGCAATACATTACTTTTTGGAAGCGTAATCGGCCATGTTTCGCCAGTGGAAGGATTCGTTCCTTTCGACAATTCATAATCCAGTAATTGCAACACTTTAGAACCATCGATAGATAATGGAGGGTTCTTACGATAGCCATCCATCATGTCTGCAATTTCTTTCTGACCATTCATTCCCTTCTTTGTAATACTAATCAGGTTCTCATAATAGAAACCATATTGTTGATACAGTTCAATCATTTTGTCGAACAATGTTAACCCCTGATCTTTTGCATAAGCAGCCATCTCGCACATCAACGCTACCGCACTGATGGCATCTTTATCACGAACTTGATCTCCAATCATCAAACCAAAGCTTTCTTCCCCTCCTATTACATAATTTTCTTTACCCGCTTTTGCTTTGATCAGTTCTGCAATCCATTTAAATCCTGTTAACACATTATAACATGCCACTCCGTATCCAGCAGCTAAATCATTAATCATTTGTGTTGTTACAATGGTAGTGATCACCATATCATTCGGCTGTGCAATACCTTTGGCCTTGCGGGCCTCCATCATATAGTTACAAGCTAACACTGCAGTCTGATTTCCATTCATCAACACCCACTCTCCATGATGATTTTTTACGCCAATTGCTACACGATCTGCATCCGGGTCGGTACCTAATAAAATATCTGCATCCAAATCCTTAGCAAGTTTTAATCCAATACCCATTGTTGCGGCTTCCTCTGGATTAGGATAAGCAACCGTTGGAAAATTTCCATCAGGCGTTGCTTGTTCTTCTACAATAGTAATATTGGTAAAACCAAAAGATTGTAATACTGCTGGAACTAACGTAATACCAGTACCATGAATGGGGGTATACACAATTTTAAGATCGTGTTGGCGTGCAATCATGTCTGGATATACACTCAATCCCTTCACCATGTTGATATAATCAGTATCCATGTCTTTACCAAGAATGGTAATATTAGATTCTCCACCATTCCATTTCACTTCATCAATGCCAGATACTGCTTCAACTTCTGTAATAACGTTTTTATCGTGCGGAGGAACTAACTGCCCACCATCATTCCAATAAGCTTTATATCCGTTATATTCTTTTGGATTATGAGAAGCTGTACAAACCACACCACCATTGCATCCCAGATGACGAATGGCATAGCTTAATTCTGGAGTGGGACGTAATGCTTCAAATAAAAATACTTTGATACCATTGGCTGCAAAAACGTTCGCAGTAGTTTCGGCAAAGAAGCGACTATTGTTTCTGCTATCGTGTGCAATAGCTACTTTAATTTCTGCAGTACCATAAGTTTTTTTGAGGTAATTGGCAAAGCCTTGAGTAGCCATTCCAATGGTATATTTATTGATACGATTCGTACCAACACCCATTATGCCTCTTAAACCGCCAGTTCCAAATTCCAGGTTTCTATAAAAAGAATCCGCTAATTCATCCTGATTACTGGCTTGTAATTGGCTAATCGAATCTTTCGTTGCCTGATCATAATTGCCATTTACCCAAACGTTTACTCTTTCTTGTATAGCAGCATCCATTGTTTGAAATTTTTAATTATTTATGACGAATATAATCATTGTAATTATTTCTTCAATGACTAAAGCAGAATAGGCGAATTATTTTAAATGATCAATAAAACAATCGTTAGTACAATACCTGCTAAAGTAAAATAAAGTCCTTTCTTAAAAATAGTTGATTTGGGCAAAAACATCCAGAATGAAGAGACTACAAAAAAGAACAATGACAATCCAAAAAATATATTCTAATTCTTTTGATAAACTCTCATTTTAGTTGGTAAGCTAATGATCATAATAATCCCTTTCTTTTTTTTTGAATTTTGAATTTTTATTTTTTACCTCTGTGTAATATATGCTCCCATCACCTCATCATTGGATACTTCCAATTGAATATGATCTTCTAGCGTAGTAGCTACAGATAGTCCCACGTAATCGGGCTTAACGGGATAGAGTTTGTGCATCCTTTCTACCATTACCATCGTTTGTACAGTTCGAGGGTAATAACTTAAAAAGGGCTTTAATCCATATAAAAGAGTTTTGCCACTATTGGCTACATCATCTATTAAAACAACATTTAAATCATTTAAATTAATGTTTTCGCTCAAAACTACTTCTTTGGGCAGATCCTTATCAAGGCTAACTGATATTATCTTGATTTCGTTTTTGATATAGGGCCTTATCAACACTGCAATCTTATTAGCGATAACCAATCCGCTGTCTTTGACACCTACCAAAATAAGAGCTGCATCACTACCACTAAGGTTCTCCGCTAATTCGAGGGCCATTCTATGCAGTTTCTGATTTGCAGATTCCTGATTAAGGATATATTTCTTTTCCAAGACTTTCTATTTTATGACTCAAAAATAAGCACAATAAAACCATTCCCCAATCCAATTTACAACAATACAAAACTGTTAACTTAGCGTATAAATTTTTTCTATGGCCATCCTTCAACAAATTCTATTCCTAGTATTAACAGGAGTTTCAATATGGCTTTTCAGCAAAAAAGCTGGTGAAATAAAACGGAATGTTTTTCTGGGATTACCTGAAACCCTCAACGATCAACCATCCCTTCGTTGGAAAAACTTATTTCTTTTAGCCCTCGGCCAGAAGAAAATGTTTAAAAATCCTTTGGTGGCGGTGATGCATTTATTTGTTTATGTGGGCTTCGTTATCATCAATATGGAAGTATTAGAAATTGTTCTTGACGGACTTCTAGGCACTCACCGTTTATTTATTCCTTTTTTAGGATCATTGTATAATTGGTTGTTAGATGCCTTCGAATTTTTGGCCGTCAGCGTGATCTTTTTTTGTGTTATTTTCTTAATTCGTAGAAATGTCCTCAAGCTGAAGCGCTTTGTGAGTAAGGATTTGAACGGATGGCCAAGATCTGATGCAAATTATATTCTAGTCACGGAGATTGTGTTGATGAGTTTATTTCTAACTATGAACGCTTGCGATTTAACCCTCCAATCTCATGGAAGTGAACACTATCATCAAACCGGACAATTCTTTTTTTCTGGAATAATCAGTCCTTTATTTGCCGGATTAAACGAAAGTACAATAATAGCAATTGAAAGGTCATGTTGGTGGTTACATATTGTAGGAATTTTTTCATTCTTGAATTACCTACCCTATTCAAAACACTTACATATCTTATTGGCTTTCCCCAATGCCTATTATGCGAGGTTAGAGCCGATGGGTAAGATGAAGAATATGCCTTCAGTTCAAAACGAAGTGTTATATGCGATGCAACCCGAATTAGCTCCTACCGATGCTCCTCCACCAGCAAGATTCGGGGCAAAAGACGTGTTTGATTTAAGCTGGAAAAGTTTATTAGATGCCTATAGTTGCACCGAATGTGGAAGATGCACTGCTGCATGTCCTGCTAATACAACGGGCAAAATATTAAGTCCGCGGAAGATCATGATGAGTACCCGTGATCGTTTGGAATTAGTAGGAAAGAATATCACACTCAATAAAGCATTTGTTGACGATCAGAAATCATTATTACATGATTATATTTCTGTAGAAGAATTAAGAGCTTGCACTACTTGTAATGCCTGTGTGGAAGCTTGTCCGGTAAGTATTTCCCCATTAAATATAATTGCAGAATTAAGACGTTCATTGATAATGGAAGAAAGCAATGCACCCCAGGAATGGAATGGCACATTCAGTAATATTGAAAATAATTTTGCACCATGGAAGTTCTCACCCGACGATCGGGATCTTTGGACTGCAGAAATGTAATTAAATAAAGGGCTTATAAACGATCCGGTATAATTGTAACAATGCAGTTAGTAGAAAGATAATTCCCATTACCATATTCAAAGTTTTATTACTAGTTTTCAGTTTGTTTACAAGCCAGTTGCCTCCATGAATGTAAACAGCTAGTCCAGCAATAGTTCCAGTGCCCGCTCCAATTGTAAATAAATTATAAGCAAAAGGATTTACAGCTAACATTTTAGCTTGAATCAAAGTGGAAGTCCACAAAAACCAAAAAGGTATTTGTACCGGGTTCAAGGCACTCATCATCATACCTAATAAAAAACGATGGATATTATTTTTTAATACCAAGGCTTTCTTTTCTGTTTGTTGTTTTCTTGCAGTAATAAATGCTATAATTCCTAATACTAAAAACAAAACAACGGTCAACCATCCTAATCCCAGAAATATCATTCTATGCATAACTACCCAATCCATGCCAATTAAAGCGAAACGGAGATAGACCATTTCAATAATTGCCACACCAATAGCAAATTGCCAGGCTTTTTTAAACCCTTCCTGCAAGCCAACTTGTGTGGCAGTAAAGCTCATGTTACCTAAAGGCAATTGACCAAGAAAACTGACTAGAAATCCAAAAAACAGAGTTGTAAGCATAGTAACAATATTAGTCAATCTAACAGATTATTAAATTAAAACTAAATCATCATTTATAATAACTAAAATGAATCTAGGAGTTAAAAAGTTCAATCGGCATAAATTTTGATATAAAATAAAATACTACTGTTTAGTTTATCTTTCACCAAAATAAGATTGAATGAGAAATTACAAGATCATTAGCATTTTTCTCTTAACATCCTTGTATTATTTAGGTGTAAAAGCTCAAAATATTGATTCTGCTTTAACGAACTTCTATCAACAATCCTCTTTCGAAAAAGCTTATGTACATTTTGATAATAGTAGGTATGCTGCAGGGCAAACCATCTGGTATAAAGCTTATCTATTAAATGGATTTGAACCTTCCCTGATTTCCAAAAACTTTTATATCGATTGGTATGATGATCAGGGGAAATTAATTAGCTCAACAATTACCCCTATCAACTATTGCTATTCCTCTGGAAATTTTAATGTGCCTGAAAAATATACTGGCAAATACATTCAAGCTATTGCTTATACTAAATGGATGCGAAATTTCGATTCGGCATATTTTTTCAAGCAAAAATTATCCATTATTACTGCTTTAACAAAACAAGAAATAACTAATTCAGCATTACCACAAACCATCGTTCAGTTTTTACCAGAGTCGGGCAATCTCATTTTAAATAAACAAAACTCAATTGCATTCAAAGCTGTTAATCAAAGTGGCCTTCCAGAATCTGTTAAAGGAATCATTAGAAATAAAGCAGGTGATTCAATCACATCCTTTAAATCTATACATGATGGAATGGGAAAGTTTTTAATCCTACCATTATCAAATGAATCCTATACCGCTGAATGGAAAGACATTCTTGGAGTAACTCATCAAAAATTTTTGCCGGATGCAGTTAATGAAGGAGTGAATTTAATAATCGAATCAGGAACAGCTAACAGGATCTTTCATATTCAAAGAACGCAAACTGTACCAGAATCTATGAAAAACTCGGTGTTAGTTGCACAGATGAACGGAAGGATTCTTTTTAAAGCAAATATCAATCTCTCTGATAAAGAATCACTCTCAAGTACCTTACCCTTGAGCAAGATTAGTTCAGGTATTTTACAACTCACTTTATTTGATGCTAATAAAATACCATTATGTGAGAGAGTTTTATTTATAAAAAATACAGATTACCTCATCAACACAACTATTAAAGTAGATACCCTTAATACTGTAAAGCGAGGTAAAAATGTAATAGAAATTGAAATGGCCGATAGTAGTTATGCCAACTATTCCCTAGCCATCACAGATGCGGCATTAAATGGTGAGCCTGAAAATACTATTGAATCACAATTGTTACTTCAAGGAGATTTAACCGGAAATATTTACCAACCCACCTATTATTTTAGTTCTAATGCAGACAGCATCTCCAATTATTTAGACTTAGTGATGCTAACCAATGGATGGAGAAGATTTAAATGGAACAGCATTTTAAATCATCCATTAACTAATTTACCCTTTGTAAAAGATTCAGGCTATCAAACTTTAATTGGAAAAATTCCGGCTCTACCCAATAATAAAAACAATACCCCTGTGACAATCAATTTAATATTTTCTGCAAAAGATTCCAGCGAAAATATGTTGACTGTTCCCATAATGGATGATGGAAGCTTTACTGCAAAAAATGTAATTCTATACGATACCACAAAAATTTTTTATACGATTGAGGGTATTAAACATCCAGGCAAAGTCAAAGTAAAAATTGAAAATGATTTTTTTAAAATCGATTCTAATGTGGAACTCAGATCAGATTCCATCACCACTGATACAACTGGGCTTAATAAATTTCAGTACCTCATTGAAGAACAAAAAAGAGTTGACTTATTAAAACAGCAAACAACACTCAAAGAAGTTACCGTGCGTTCCATTGCAAAAACAAGATTAAAACAATTGGATTTAAAATATGCAAAAGGAATATTTAGTGCTGAAGCAAACGCTGCTTTTGATATGAGTACTTTGGA
>CAIYLW010000018.1 GCA_903927185.1 uncultured Bacteroidota bacterium | reverse complement strand
TAAAGGGACACGTATAAATTATGTAATGCCTTATGGCAACTATGGCTATAAAGATGAAATAACAGGTGCAGGCTGGGAAGCCAACAGAACTAATATAGAAGATTCAATTCCGTTACGTCACTGGCATTTAAACGACCCAGGTGAGGTGCCCAATTTATTACAAACTGGCGCCGGATCTCCAACAGGTATGTTGGTTTATGAAGGAACTTTATTACCTAAAGAATTCCAGGATCAACTCATTCATGCAGATGCTGGTCCAAATGTTGTCCGTTCTTATTCACTAAAAAATAATGGAGCAGGTTATTCAGCTTCTATCATTAATATTCTAAAAGGCGATAAAGACCAATGGTTTCGTCCTGCAGATGTTTGTATTGCACCAGATGGATCATTAATTGTGGCAGATTGGTATGACCCGGGTGTAGGTGGCCATCAAGCGGGCGATCAAACACGTGGCCGTATTTATAGAGTGGCGCCACCCAGTTCCCCGAGCTATCTGATTCCTAAGCAGGATTATACTACACCTGCAGCTGCTGTTCTGGCTTTACAAAATCCAAATCTTTCAGTACGCTATCATGCATTTACTGCTTTGCAGTCATTCGGCGATCAATCAATTCCTGAACTAGAAAAATTATGGAAATCAACAACTAATCCAAAATTGCGGGCAAGGGCTTTTTGGACCTTAGTAAAATTGCCTAAGGCTGATGCTAAAAAATATATTGATCAGGCAATAAAAGATAATAATTCAAACTTGCGAATAGTTGGTATCAGGGCAGCAGCTGAGTTGAAACAATACCTTATACCAACATTAAATGTTCTTGTAAATGATTCAGATATTCAGGTGAGAAGGGAAGTTGCTCTTTCTTTGCATCATAATACATCAATAGAAGCTGCTGGTATATGGGCAACTCTTGCCAGTAAACATGATGGTAAAGATCGATGGTACCTGGAAGCATTAGGTATTGGTGCTGATCGGCAATGGGATCCATTTTTTAAATCATACCTCTCGCTTGTAAAAGATCCCTTGAAAGATGCTGCAGGGAAAGATATTGTTTGGCGTGCCAGAACTGATGAAGCAGTACCTTATTTAGCAAAACTTGCTGTAGACAATCAGGTTGCAATAAAAGACCGCCTTCGTTATTTCCGTGCCTTTGATTTTAATGCAGGTAAATTAAAATCTGGCCTATTATTAAAGATGATTGCTGATAACAAAAGCAATGACATGGCTCTGAATAAATTAGTGTTATTCGCTTTGGATAATAAATCGGTTAATCAATCTCCTATTGCACAACAAGCATTGCAAACTGTTATCAAATCTGTATATGGTACACAGGAATATATTGATCTTGTAAAAAGGTATCAGGTAAAATCAGAGAGCAATAACCTACTTCAATTAGTATTCAGTAAAAAGAATGAAAATATAGGAAAGCAATCCACTGGTTTGTTGCTTTCTTTTGGAGGAAGTAAACAAATATGGTCGGTACTAAATGAGAAAGATACTATAGCAGTAAAATCGTTAATCAGCAGTTTAGGTCAGGTAGGAAGTAAAGAATCGATCGATATGGTTCAAACTATTGCTTTATCAGATAAATATGCAACAGGCATTCGTAAAGATGCGGCCAGAAATATAGGAAAAAGCTGGAACGGAGAAGAGCGGGTACTTGCCATTTTAAAAAGCAAAAAAGTACCACAGGAATTAATACCAGATGTTGTGGCAAGTGTTAGCGGTGCATGGCGAGGTTCTGTAAGATCTGAAGCAGAAAGTTATTTGCCAGGCCATGTTTCTGAAACAACTGCTGCCATGCCTACATTATCTGAAATCAATGCATTAAATGGTGATGCTGTTAAAGGGAAAACTGTATTTACTAATACTTGTGTAGTTTGTCATAAAGTAAATGCAGAAGGATATGATTTTGGTCCGAAGCTTTCTGAGATCGGTTCCAAATATCCCAAAGAAGGATTGTTGAATGCCATATTGCATCCATCAGAAGGCATCAGTTTTGGATTTGAAGGATGGACTTTGAAATTGAAAGATGGCTCATCAGTAACGGGTATCATTGCGAGTAAAACAGAAACGGATATTGATCTGAAGTTACCAGGGGGTGCCAAGCAGCAATTGAAAACAAGTCAGTTGCAATCATCCACTCAACTCAAAGAATCTATGATGCCGGAAGGTTTATATAAAACTATGAGTACACAAGACCTTGCAGATTTATTGGCTTATTTACAGAAGTTAAAAAAGAAATGATAAAAAAAATATAGCAATAAGAAAAAGTTTTAAATAAAAAGTCTCTCATCAATTATAACCCTTCATTAAAAAATATAAATAATCCATCTTTACCTGCAACGATAATATCTTTTCTGCCAGTGTTTAGTAAATCTGCTAGAGAGAAGAATATTCCGGTACCTTTTCCTTTTCCAAAGGGTCCATAGCTGATAATGTTTTTTGTAAATGATTCACCATTCCATTTAAAGTAACAAAGTTCCATTGGATCGTTAGTGCCTGGATCTTTGTCATTGTGGGCACGATATCGCTTACCAGTGATTAATTCCATTTTTCCATCGTTATCAATGTCGGCCCATTCCATGGTATGATATTGAGAGTGAAAAGGATCTATAGGATGTTTAATAAACTTAATATTCCCACCTTCTTTTTTTTGCTCATACCAATCAAGACCATATGAATGACCATGGCCAACAATTAAATCATTTAATCCATCCTGGTTAACATCTGCAATAATTATTGGAACCCCGGCATCTTCTGTTAAATTAAAATCATTATGGAATTTCCAAGGTTTATATTTTCTGTCATCCGGGGCTTCGAACCAACCATTAGAAACAATAAAATCTCCACGGCCATCGCCGTTAATATCTCCGAATCCAAGACCGTGCCCTTGATTTTCTGATACTTTTGTTGCAGTGAATTCTCCAGTAGCTTTATTGTTTTTATCTCTTTTTAGTGTATAATAAATTAATGGGCTGCCAGGTGTATTGGGCACAATTTCATTAAACCCATCTCCATCTACATCCCAAGCCCTGGTAGCTTCTATGTTTCCTGTTACTGCAATTTCATGCAGTTTCCATTCTCCATCATTTCCCGGATTTTCGCGCCATTGTAATGTTTTTCCAAACCAGGCTCCAGTAATATAATCCATGTAACCATCGTCATTTACATCAAGGGGAATAGTTGAAAAATCATCATAATATTCGGATACACGTGTTACTTGTGAAATTAGGTGTCGTTTTAAAAACAAAGGACCTTCATACCAGTAACTACCAGATACAATATCTAAAAAATGATCATTATTTACATCGAAAACACCTACTGACTCTGCACTTTCTGCAGCAATTAACTGTTGTCTAAATTTTAGCTGCGCAAGTCCTCGAAAGGGAAATAAAGAAAGAATAAAAATTCCAGCAACAAATTGTACAAGCCTCTTCATATATTTTTTTTAACATTGAAATATATTGACTTTAAATGCATTATTAAATTTTATTAGTTTTCAAGTTTCTTACTATTTCCAATAGAAAACTATCTAATTCAAATTGGTAGTAATAAAGGGAAGTGAATAGTCGTGAAATCCTATTAAATAAAAAATCCCTATCAAATTGATTTACAATTAGATAGGGACTGTTTAGTGCTGTAGGGGGAGGGATCGAACCTCCACGAAGCAGTTAGCCATAGTACAAAGTTCAGTGGTCGACCCTGGTCGCCTCTTGCGAAGCGGCTCTATGCTACGTTTATCCTGTGATCTTCACCCCCGAGACAAGAGGGCATGTCTGCCAAAAATTTCATCACCCCACAGTGTAAAGAACTATTTCTTTGTTAGGAAGACAAATATAGTACCATCCATCCTATTTTTACAAATATTTCAATAAAAAATTACAAAGTATAGATAATCTTCAATATATTGCTATAATTATTAGAATATATCTAAAATCGAACCTGATTATGACACCCAAATTGAATTTAGACAAATTAGACCTGCAAATAATTCAGGAAATGATGGAAGATGCTGAGATTTCTTACGCTGATTTAGGTAAGAAGCTTTTCGTATCTGGCGGAACAATACATGTAAGAATAAAGAAGCTCGAAGAATCCGGTATAGTTAAAGGTAAAAAATTATCAATAGACCTCAAAATTTTAGGCTATGATGTTATTGCTTTTATTGGAATATTTTTAGAGAAAAGCTCATTATACGATAGCGTTGCTAAAGAATTAAAGAAGATCCCTCAAATAGTTCGATTAAATTATACTACTGGTAACTATAGTATGTTTGCGGAAATTGTGTGTAAGGATATCAAACAATTACGTTTTGTTTTGCATGATGAATTACAGAAAATCAAGGGAATTGAAAGAACAGAAACATTTATTTCTCTTGATGAAAGCTTAATAAGAAATGTGGTAATTGCCTCATAAATAATTCTTTCATTTAAAGAAATTTTGAAACATGCTAGTCAATTTTTTTAATCTGCAAACTACGGTACAATTACTTCAAAAACAATGGAAGGGATTGTTGTTTTTTGTGATGGCTTCTTTATTAGCTGCTTCCATTACACTTTTTATTGTACCCAAACAATATTACGCTTCATCGATAATAGTTTCTGCGAATCCTAGTTTGGCCGACAAAGCTCATTTGCTTAACCAAAATATTCAAAGCCTTTATTCTGTATTTGGATCAGGAGATGATTTAGAAAGAATCAATGGTATTGCAACTATGGATACCGTTTATAAACAATTGGTAGGTGAGTTTAATTTAATTGGGTACTATGCATTAAAGGGCGAAGAACAAAATATATTGCGCCGCAAAGCAGTGTTAGAATTAAGGGAGGATATCAGCATACAAAAAACAGAACTCGCACAGCTGAAAATTTCTATCTGGACTAAAGACGCAGAACTCTCTGCTAAAATTGTGAATCGATTTGTTGAAATCATTCGATTAATAGAAGAAACTATTTGGAAATCAGGTAATGAAAAATTACTCTCAAATTTTAATAGATCAATCGATTCCTTACAAAAAGAATATTTACAATTAAGTAATCTCAAAGCAGGTAAAATTCCACATTCAGAAATTGATATAATAAAGGTTAACAGTTTGTTGGAACAAATACAATCTCAGGGAAAAATAGCCGGTGAAATTAAATTAGCTATCGATAATAACGCAGCTGCTTTGTATGTACTTGAAACAGCCACACCTGCTGCAAAGCCAGAAAAGCCCAATGTTTTAGAAGTGCTAATACTTACTGCAATTGTGAGTTTGGTATTTGGATCTATGTCTCTCCTGATCTATAATAGAGAAGATTCATTATAATGTTTTTTCAAAAAATAACATATCAACTCTTTACTGCAATCTTATTGTTTTTAGTATGCATTGTATTATCGATTATTTTTCATACATATTATATTTTAACGATCCCATTTATTTGGGTATTATTTCCAATCGTGTTTCAATTTTGTGTGAATAGAACTGGCGATCTGTTTTGGTTATTAATAATCGCACTGCCATTATCCACTGAATTAAATGTCACAACCTCATTGGGTATTGATTTCCCAGATGAATTATTCATGATGTTGTTAACTGGATTAATGATAATGAAAATTTTGCACGAACCCAAATGGTTCCCCTCCAACCTTTACAAGGAACCTTTATTTATGGTTCTGTTTTGCATCATGATATGGACATTGATTAGTGCCTATTTTGCAAATAATACGATCCTGTCTTTGAAATTCTTTCTTGCACGTATTTGGTTTATTACACCCTTTGTTTTACTACCACAGTTAATACTTAAATCGCAATCCCAGATAAAAAAAGTAGCACTACTACTTTTAATCCCCATGTTTTTTGTAGTGTTTCAAACGCTTGCACGCCATGCCTTTTATGGATTTAGTTTTGTTGATATCAAGAAAACAGTAAATCCATTTTTTCGAAATCATGTTAACTATTCTTCCATGTTGGTTTGTTTATTAGCGCCTGCTATCGCTTTGAGATTCCTAACTGGCAAAGACAATAAAAATAAAAAATGGATAACTCTAGGAATCTTAATTGGATTGATTGGAATAATCTTTTCCTATTCAAGAGGTGCTTGGGTGGCACTGATTGTAGGTATTGTATTTGCATTTTTAATGGAATGGAACTGGGTAAAAAAAATGAGCATTCTTGTTGTTGCAATTATCCTTGTTGCTGCTTCCTGGTTATTGATTGATCATCATTTTATGCGATTTACGCCAGACCATGATCGCACCATTTTTCATACCGATTTTTCAGAACATATAGCTGCTACTATCAACATGAAAGATGTGTCAAATGCAGAACGCATTTATCGATGGGTGGCCGGTTTTCGGATGTTTGTGGAAAGACCAGTTACAGGTTTTGGACCAAATAATTTTTATTCAAACTATCGACCTTATACATTAAATTCTTTTGAAACCTGGGTAAGTAATAACCCCGAGCATAGCAGCATCCATAATTATTTTTTACTTACACTAGCAGAACAAGGAATTCCCGGTTTAGTATTTATGCTGATCTTATGGTTTGGTATGCTATTTAATCTTCAATACTTGTATAATAAATTGCAAGATCAATTTTATAGAATCATTACCATCACGGTCGCCGCCATTTTGGCTATGATACTTTGTATCAATTTAATGAGCGACATGATTGAAACGGATAAAATTGGTAGTTTATTTTGGCTTTGCTTAGGCTTTGTATTTATTTTAAATAGCAAATTAAAAGAAGAGCGATGTTCGATCGCATAACAATACTATGCCCCAATTTTCTTAGGTAGCTACTGCAGTTTTCTTCCTTTCCAATGGTAAGAGCCAAATTTGCCCAACCAACCTGCTATTACTGTATAGAGTATATGAAACGGTTGCATAATTGGGAACCAGCCAATTGTTTCTGTAAATCCAAAAAAACGACTAACAGGGATCATAAAACTTAATTCCACGATCGTTTTAATCAATACCAATATTATAAAGTGATTCCATCCATTTTCTACATAAAATGCGGATATCCCTAATAATAAAAGTGATAAATTTAAGAGGTATACTAATAACAAAACAATAAAAATACTTTTATCCTGATAACTATCTGCCTTGCTAGCCCATCGGATTCGTTGGTTAAAAAAACTTTTCCAATTAGGCATAGCTTCTGTTTGAATAATGGCATTTTCGTTGAATAAGTATCCCAATTTTCCAGGAAATCTTTGCTTTATTTTTTGCATTAATAACATATCATCGCCACTGGCAATATGGTCGATTCCTTTAAACTGCCCAACTTCATAAAATGCTGTTTTTAGATAGGCAAGATTGGCGCCATTGCACATAGCATGACTTCCAGCACCAACTGCTGCTGCGGTTATACCCTGCAAACTCATAAAATCCAGCACCTGAAATATGGATAGAAAGCTACCTGTATTAAAAAACATCACTGGAGCTGCTACTAAAACTGTTTCATGCATTTGTATGTAGGCATCGTATTGCAATAGCCATGTTTCATCTGCTTGGCAATCTGCATCTGTGGTAATGATCCAATTGCCGTTGCTCTGTGCGATAGCAATTTCAATTGCTTTTTTCTTATAGGCATTGGTTACACCCTGATCCAAATATTCTGATAATTCGATCAGATAAAGGTTGCTATATTTTTTTTGAAACCCTTGTACTCTTTTGGCTGTATCATCGGTCGAGTGATCATTAATTACTGTTACATCAAATAGTGCTTCAGGATATGATTGTTGAAGAATTGAAGGTAAAAACCGGTCGATATTCTCTGCCTCATTTCTTGCAGGAATGATGATTGAAAATTTGGTTTGTGGTATATGATTGGAAGGCGCTTCAAATTGCGGCAATTCCAAAAACCATCTCCTGTATAGAATAATGAGTAAGCTATATAGGATGGTTAATACAATTGCAGTGATCCATAAAGACTGATACATACTACAAAGAAAACCATTGGTATCTGAATTTTAATGAATGGCTAAAAATTAACGTTAAAATACTTGGTGATATCGAGCAAACAAACTTACTTTGAATTAGTTGCATAACTAACTATATGCCAAACAACCATTTCAAAAGAGGGGAATTATATAGCGTCATCAATGGGATGGCTTCTACTGCTGTGGCACGCAGGCTCCAAAAGAATTTTCGGAATGCCGGGCTTGAAATAACCATTGAACAATGGAGCATTTTATACCATTTATGGAAGGAAGATTGTTTGAGTCAGCAGGAACTATGCAATCGCACATTTCGCGATAAACCTAGTATCACTCGCTTGATAGACAATTTAGAAAAACAGGCAATGGTAATAAGAATGCCCTCAAAAACAGATCGACGAATCAACTTAGTTTGCCTTACTGAGGCAGCTAAAGAAATCCAAAATCTTACCATTGACCTTGCAAATCAAACCATGAGTGAAGCCTTGATAGGCGTAAAGAAAGAAGACATCGAAATAGTTAAAATAGTGTTTCAAAAGGTTTATGACAACCTCATTTTATAGTATCCTAAAAAATAATTAATAAATTCTCTTCCATGGAAACAACAAAACAAATAACGGCTTTAAAAGGCGGCGAATGGATAATTAAAGAAAGCAATCCATTAGAAACTTTTATTCCAGAAGACTTTGATGAGGAACAGAAAATGGTGATGGAAATGTGCGACCAGTTTGTATTGGCAGAAATTTTGCCAGTAATTGACCGTATCGAAAAATTAGAACCTGGCCTGATGCCATTTTTGGTTCAGAAAGCTGGTGAACAGGGCTTATTATCTACCTCCTTTCCAGAACAATATGGTGGATTGGGAAAAGACTTTATTACTTCTACGATTGTAAACGAAGGAATTGGAGGAGGTTATTCTTTTTCGGTAGCAATTGCTGCTCATACAGGAATTGGTTCTTTACCTATACTTTATTTTGGAACAGACGCACAAAAAAATAAATACATTCCAAAATTAGCTAGTGGCGAATGGAAGGGTGCTTACGGATTAACTGAACCAAATAGTGGTAGCGATGCCCTAGGTGCAAAGAGTACCGCTAAATTGAGTGAGGATGGTAAATATTATCTATTAAATGGCCAAAAATGCTGGATCACCAATGGTGGCTTTGCAGACGTCTATACCGTGTTTGCTAAAATTGATGGCGATAAGTTTAGCGCCTTTATTTTGGAGCGCGGAACGGAAGGATTTACCCAAGGTCCCGAAGAACACAAAATGGGAATCAAAGGTTCTTCTACCGTACAACTTTATTTTCAGGATTGTAAAGTACCGGTTGAAAATGTATTAGGAGAAATTGGCAAGGGCCATATCATTGCATTCAATATTCTTAACATTGGTAGATTAAAACTTTGTGCTGCTACTTTAGGGGGTGCAAAAAAAGCTGCGGAAGTGTCAACTCGGTATGCGATTGACAGGGAACAGTTTAAAATATCCATTTCTAAATTTGGAGCCATTAAGCATAAGCTGGGTGAAATGGCCATTCGATTATTTGTGTGCGAATCTGCCTTATATAGAACTGCTAAATGGATCGATGAAGCAGAACATTCTCTGAAAGCCGAAGGCAAAACATTTGCACAATCATTATTAGGCGCAGCAGAAGAATTTGCCATTGAGTGTGCCATGCTAAAAGTTTACGGAAGTGAAACACTTGATTTTGTGGTGGACGAAGGAGTACAAATACATGGAGGTAATGGATTTAGTGATGAATACCAGATTTCAAGAGCTTATCGCGATAGCAGAATTAATAGGATTTATGAAGGTACCAACGAGATTAATCGACTGCTAACCGTTGATATGGTTTTGAAACGTGCTATGAAGGGGAAACTCGACTTGATGGGACCTGCAATGTCTGTTCAGAAAGAACTCATGAGCATACCTGACTTTAATAGCGAGGAGGAAGGAGCATTTGTAAAAGAGCGTAAATACATCGCAAACTTTAAAAAAGCCATTCTGATGGTAGCAGGTGCTGCAGTTCAAAAACTCATGATGACCTTAGATAAGGAACAAGAGATACTGATGAATATTGCCGATATGAGCATTGATGTATATAATGCAGAAAGTGCTTTATTGAGGGTAATGAAGCTTACTGCAACAAAAGGAGAGACTGAAACTACGATTCAAGCCGATATTATGAGAACCTATATTTACGACGCCGCAGATAGGATTAATAAGGCTGGGAAGGACGCTCTAAATAGCTTTTCAGAGGGCGACGAGCTCCGAATGATGCATATTGGATTAAAAAGGTTCACCAAAGTAGAACCTTTTAATAGCAAAGATGCCCGCAGAAGAATAGCCGACAAGATGATTGCAAATAAAGGGTATAAGTTCTAAATAAAATTTGGAGGGTTTCCGAAAATTACTCTAAATTTAACCTATCGATAATCTTACGATTGCTTGCTCAGATAAGGCCTTAGTATCAAAAATACTAAGGTCTTTTCTTTTTCAGAAGAACTCCAATATTCATTGACATTACTGTTTATTTTCTAGGTATTTCAATTTAGATTTTTTTAACTTCAATCTATGAGAGGAATTTTACTAGTTACTTATTTGTTTATCCATTTTCTTGCTTTTGCTCAAAAAAATGAAACAAATTATTGGTTAGGTAAATCTACCGGGAAATTACCTGCACTTTTATATGGTTTGGGAGATGATAGACTTGGAGGAACGAAATTGGGATATATTGATAGCAATATTCTTTTACGAATAATCGATTCTTCTAAAGAATTATATACCGTTCAGCTTTCTAAACTTCATAGCGCGCTTATTGAGAAATCCTATATCAGGCATGACTCTGTTTTTTCAGCTAAACCTTTTTATTTAACGGGTTCTTTTTTAGTGAAAGGCGATTCGTTATATGATTATGTAAGTATGCATATGGACGAACATCTTCCTTATAAATCCTGGATGGAAGTTGAGCCTTCAAAAATTATGGTTGACATATATGGTGTTCAAACCAATACCAATTGGATCACACAATTGCAATCAGTAAAAGAAATAAAAAACGTTTATTATAATCAGGTAGAAGATGATGTAGTGCGAGTAACTATCGAGCTGAAACATGCACAGCATTGGGGTTATAGCCTTTCTTATGTGGGTAAGAATTTGGTACTTCGTGTAAAAAGGCAGCCAGCTATTTTGGATCTAAAGAAGATGGTGATTGCTATTGATGCAGGTCATGGCGGGAATAATTCTGGAACAGAAGGCATTAAAAGAAAAATAAGCGAAAAAGAATACACCTTACTCTATGCAAAATCATTAGAAAAAAACTTGAAAAAATTGGGTGTGAAAAAAGTAATCATGACCAGAACATCGGATACTAGTTTTGATAACAAAGACCGAATCTTATTTCTTCAAGATCAGAATCCAGATTTTTTAATTAGCCTTCATTTTAACTCATCTGAAAATGAATTGGTTTCAGGAGTTAGTACGTATTATAAACATATAGGATTTCGTCCTTTATCACAAGCAATATTGAAAAGAATGCTTGAATTAAAAATCAGTGAATTCGGAAATGTTGGAAACTTCAACTTCACTTTGAATCAACCTACTGATTTTCCCAATGTACTTTTAGAGATAGTTTTTCTAAGTAATGTAGAAGATGAAAAGAAAGTTATCGATACAAAATTTAGACAAGACGTTTCTCTGAAAGTAATATTGGCAATTCAAGATTGGTTAAAACTAAACAAGTAAATAGTTGTTGATTACATATTCTTCTTATTCAAATTAAAATCATGAACATCTCTAAGTATTCTTTCATATCCCTGATATTATTGGCTTTTATTGCTTGTAACAGTTATGAAAAACAAGCCTCTGAGGATATTCTTATAAAAAACATTGATAGTTCGGTTAGTCCGGGTGCCGATTTTTTTCTTTTTGCAAATGGGAAATGGATTAAAAATAATCCAATTCCTCCTTCGGAAAGTAGCTGGGGAGTAGGACATTTAGTGCAGAACGATATTTATTTAAGATTAAAGACCATCAATGCAAAAGCGGCACTGGAAAAAGCTGCTACTGGATCAGTGTCTCAAAAAGTTGGTGATTTTTGGGTAACTGCAATGGATTCTGTCTTAGCTGAAAAACAAGGGTTGCTTCCACTTACTCCTTATTTACAAAGTATTCAATCCATTACCAGTTTAGATCAATTAGTTTCCATGGCTTCTCTGATGCATAAACAAGGGAGCAATGTATTTTTTGATGCAGGTGTTGGTCAGGACGAAAAAAATAGCGAGAAAAATATGTACCATCTTTTTCAAGGTGGTTTGGGTATGCCCAACAGAGATTATTATTTTAATTCTGATGCTAAAACCTTGGCTGTTCGTAAAGCCTATCTACAATATTTGTTTGTAACGTTTAAACAACTAGGAGAAGATAGTATTAACGCAACTCTATTTTCTAAAAATGTGTTCGATCTGGAAACTAAACTAGCAAAGGCTTCTCGAAAATTAGCAGACTTGCGCGATCCCTATAAAAATTATAATAAAATAGATCTTAGCGGATTACAAAAATACTGCCCTGTTTTTTTATGGAATAATTATTTCAAACAGATCGGAATAGATAAACTTGATTCTGTAATTGTTGGTCAGCCAGAATTTTTAACAGCATTGAGTTTTGAATTAAAGGCAACTCCAATTGCTGTTTGGAAAAATTATTTGCTTTTTCATTTAGTAAAAGGGAATGCTAATTTTCTCGACAATAAAAGTTTCATGAATTCATTTACTTACTCTCAAACACTTAGAGGGGTAAGTGAACCTAAGCCTAGATGGAAAAGAGTTTTGGACGCCGAAGAATCGGCAATGGGGGAAGCTTTGGGTCAATTATTTGTAAAAGAATATTTTAATGAGCAAGCAAAAGCCAGGTATTCAAAATTAGTAGAAGATATTCGCGAAGCTTATAAAGAAAGAATTGCAAAGTTGAGTTGGATGTCGGATAGCACTAAGCAAAAAGCTTATTTGAAGTTGTCAAAAATCACTAAGAAAGTTGGCTACCCGGATAAGTGGCGCGACTTTAGTTCTCTTAAAATTGATAGAGGTTCATATGCAACAAATATGATTCGTGCAAGAGAATGGTGGTACAACGACAATATCGCTAAATATGGTAAACCTGTTGATAGAACATTGTGGGACATGACTCCGCAAACTTATAATGCTTATTATAATCCTAGTAATAATGAAATTGTGTTGCCAGCTGGAATATTTGCAGTACCCGGAATGAAAGACGCCGATTTAGATGATGCATTTGTTTATGGATATGCAGGTGCTTCTACAATTGGACATGAGATGACGCATGGTTTTGATGATCAGGGCCGTCAGTTTGATGCTGCCGGAAATCTTAAAAATTGGTGGCAGGAATCTGATGGAAAACAGTTTAAGGAAAGAGCTGCCAAAATTATCAATCAGTTCAATGAGTTTATTCCAGTAGATAGTTTACATGTGAATGGGGATGCCACACAAGGTGAAAATATTGCAGATTTAGGCGGGCTTTTATTAGGTTTAGATGCCTTGAAAAAAACAGAAACCTTTAAAAAAGGAGAAAAAATAAATGGGTATACGCCCTTACAACGCTACTTTCTAGGGTATACTTACGGTTGGTTAGATGTGAGTAGAAAAGAATTATTAGCAAATCAGGTACGTGTTGATGTACACGCTCCTTCAAAAGAGCGTGTAAATGGACCATTTGTAAATATCCCTGAATTCTATGAAGCATTTGGCATCAAGCTTACTGATAAAATGTTTAGAGCAGATAGTTTAAGAGTAAAAATTTGGTAAGCTAGTGGTTAATAAATCGTTCAAAAAATTCCATGGTTCTTAGCATTTGATCAATCCGTTGACGGTTGTTTCCCGAACGGGTTAGTTCGTGTGTCCCACCGGGATGACGAACATATTCTACTGTTCTTCCTAGAATTTTAAGACTACGGTATAACATTTCACCTTGAATAACTCCTGTTCTAAGGTCGTTTTCGCCATGGAATATAATATAGGGTGTATGAATATCGGCTACATAAGTAATGGGAGATTCTCTTTCCAAAATTGTTTTTGTGGTGGTTTCCCAAGGATATCCACCAAAATAATTAGGCACTAATCTCCAGGCGTTGCCTTCACCAAAAAATGTAGAAAGATCATAAACACCACGTTGAGAGCAAGCTGCTTTAAAGCGTTGATCATGACCTACAATCCAGGCAACTAAATAACCAGCATACGATCCGCCGGTAACGGCTAATCTTGAAGTATCAATGAATCCAAGATCCACAGATTTATCAAGATAAGTAAGAACATCATAAGTAGGTCCCTTACCCCAATCATTAATATTTGCTCTCAAAAAGCTAGCACCATATCCGCCAGAACCTCTGGGGTTGCCATATACAACTGCATAACCCTTACTCGCATAATACTGAAACTCGTGCCACATTGATGCCTCACCGGGTCCCCACATCGCCGATGGTCCGCCATGAATATCTAAAATCGCAGGATATTTTTTTCCTGCTTCATAATTTATGGGCTTCATTACCCAATATTCTACAGTCAATCCTTTCTCATCTACAAAGCTCATCTTTTCGGGAAAACTTAATTGCTTGTTTGCTAACCAACCTGTGTTGAAATTGCTAATACGATTTGATTTCTTCAAACCAGCATCGGAAAGAAATAATTCGGAAGGATTGGAAACTTCAGTCTTCACATACAGCAATCGATTTTTATTTAAATCGAAGGAGAGTATGCCAGAATTAAAATCAGATAAAGCTTCCGCTTTTTTACTGCTGATATTGATGCGATAAAGTGGTTGTCCTCCGTTTGATTGTGCTGTGAAATAAATCCATTGTTCATCGGCAGTCCAGATCAGTCCGCCTTTATTTCGATCGAAAGGTAAAACTTGAATATCTTTTTCAGATCCATTTAGAGGAATGATGGCCAATTGAGGGACATCTACAAAAGAAGTATTGCCAAATTGAAATGCTAACCATTTTCCTGAAGGAGATATTTTTGCACTGCTGTATTGCATTCCCTTGGCGCCTAGTATTTTTTGCAGATTGGCGCCCTTTATATCAGAAAGATAGATCTCAGATTCTAAAGCACGGTCGGGGTGTTGCAGAGAATCTCTATTCCCAGTGATGATCAACTGTGTACCATCGGGAGTAAAATCTACGGCCGTATATCTGTAGAAGCCATGTGTAACGGAAGTAACCATATTGCCATTAGTGATGGGGGCAATGAAAAAATGGTTGAAAGAAATATCTGATGTAGTGGTACTTTCTTCTTGAAAATTCAATTTGTTGATCACTTTGGCCTTCTTATCTATTGCATTATTTTCGAGATAAGCCCTTACTTCATCGAGGTTTCCGTCTGGATCTGGTTTAGCATTATTGGGTAAGAATTGTTGGTTTTGATTAAATCCTGGTTTTTCGAAAGGCCATTTTGGAATTTCTTTTCCCGGGTTAAAAAGGGTATCCTTCATAAGTTCTCTCAAAGTAATAGAGGCAGCAAATAAAATTTGCTTACCATCAGGGCTCCACTTCGGGCTGGTAGCTCCATATTTAAATTTAGTGAACTGTAAAGGTTCACCACCAGAAAGCGACATTAAAAAAATCTGCGGCTTAGTATCAACCACTCTTACAAAAGCCAGTTGTTTGCCATCTGGGCTCCAAGAAGGTTGAGAGGCATTTTCTTTAAAAGTATAAGCTTTAGGTGCTGATTCCCCTTCGGTATTTACAAGATATAATTGATTCAAGTATTTAGATTCCCATTTACTATCAGCTTCAGCTTCAATACTATTTACAACAAAAGCAGCCTGATTGCCATCAGGGCTCATGGTAACTGAACTTAACTGTTTGATTTTCAACATATCAGTTACTTTAATGGGCTCTTTACCAGTTTGAGCAAAAGATTGTTGAAAGCTGAAAAGAAGGAATACTAAACAAATATTTTTCATGTTCTTTATTTGAGGGATTAAAGTACAAATAAATGGTCAAGACTAAGCTTCTGTTTGTATTTTTACTGTCAAAATTTAAACAATGAGCGAATTAGTCAACGAGTTCAATGATTATCGTGAAAGGATGAATGAAGTGATTTTGGATAAGAATAATCTAGTCATGAAAAGGCTTTGGAATTTAGACACCAATACTTACGATGCAGGTGCTTTGGATAAAAAGACAAAGGAGATGTTGGGACTGGTTTCAAGTATGGTATTACGATGTGATGATTGTATCAAATACCATTTGGGAAAGTGTTTTGAACTAGGGGTAAATACCGAGGAGTTGTATGAAATATTTGCTGTTGCTAATATTGTGGGAGGCACCATTGTGATTCCTCATACAAGAAGAGCTGCGGAATTTTGGGAAGAGCTTTTGAAAGGCTAGCCTAAAATTAAAGTTAAGATGCAATTTTTAGCAGAATGCTACCCTATAATATCGTAACTTTAGCGGCAATATTTTGATTCAATTGTTTTGTCCTAATAAAAATCTATCAAATGAGTGAAACTGCAACAGCGGCCCCTGTTTTGACCGCTAAAGATTTTGCAACTGATCAGGAAGTACGCTGGTGTCCTGGATGTGGAGATTATTCCATTCTGGCTCAAGTTCAAAAAATAATGCCAACAATTGGTGTTGCAAAAGAAAATATTGCCATCATCAGTGGTATAGGATGTAGTAGTCGTTTTCCCTATTATATGAATACATTCGGGATGCATTCCATTCACGGACGAGCTACTGCTATCGCTAGTGGTTTAAAAGCAAGTCGCCCTGAATTAAGTGTTTGGATTGTATCTGGAGATGGTGATAGCATGAGTATCGGTGGTAATCATACCATTCACATGCTTCGTAGAAATCTGGATGTAAATTTATTGGTGTTTAATAATCAGATTTATGGTTTAACCAAAGGTCAGTATTCACCAACTTCGGAGCAACACAAGGTTACAAAGTCAAGTCCGTTTGGAAGCATTGATCATCCATTTAATCCATTAGCATTAGCACTTGGAGCAGATGCCACTTTTATTGGAAGAAGTATGGACCGTGATCCAAAGCATTTACAATATATGTTAACCCGTGCCAATCAGCACAAGGGTTCCTCTTTCTTAGAGATCTATCAGAACTGCAACATTTTTAATGATGGGGCTTATGAGATTTATACTGAAAAATCAACCAAAGCTGAACAAGGATTATACTTAGAACATGGTAAGCCATTGGTTTTTGGAGCAAATCAACAATATGGTATTAAGATAGAAGGAATGAGACCAGTGGTGGTTGTTTTGGATGGTTCAATTAGTTTAGATGATTTATGGATTCATGATGAACATGATTTTTATAAGGCACAAGCTTTAGTAAGAATGTTTGATGATCCGAATAAATCGGACAAACATTTTCCTCGTCCATTCGGTGTGTTTTATCAAACTGATAGAGCCTGTTATGAAGATGATATGGCAATGCAAATCGAAGAAACCATTGCTAGTAAAGGCAAAGGCGATTTAGATAAGTTAATCCGTGGTAAAGAAGTTTGGGAAATAGTTTAATTAAAAAGATGAATAGTGAAAGCCCCATTTCAAATTTAATGAATGGGGCTTTTCTTTATTCAAACTGTAAATACTCAAATACTTACTATGTCATTTCTGATGGCATACAATACCAACCCAATACGCGTTTGCACATTTAATTTTTGAAACAGTGCATCGCGGTAGCCATCGATTGTTCTAGGGCTTAGAAACATAGTATCTGCAATTTGTTTGTACGACATATCACTACAAACACGCTTTAAAAATTCCGATTCTCTTTCTGTTAATTCAGCTTTTCTTTTAAATGATTCTTGGTCTTCTTCAAATTGATTATTCATACAATGGATGATATTAGTACACATGAGTTCGTTCAGGTAAATTCCTTTTACAACTAAGCTGTCTAAAGCAGTTCTTAATTCTTGGGGCTCACTATCTTTTAGGATATAACCTTTCGCCCCATTTTTCAGCATTTTAATGATAGATCTTTCTTCATTTAGCATACTGAGTGCTAAAACTTTAATCCCAGGATAATGTGTAAATAACCACCTAGCAGTTTCGTAGCCATTCATTTCAGGCATACTAATATCTAATAACACAATGCCCGGTAAATTATTCGGATTAAGACTATTCACAAACTCCTTACCATTGTTAGCTTCTGAAATGATTTTGTATTCAGAGAATGAATTGATGATGATAGACAACCCTCTTCTAAAAAGAATATGGTCATCTACGATAGCAATTTTAGTCATAGCGTTAATTTTCTAAAAATAGCAACAGAGATATCTGTCCCGGGGAAACTGATAAATAAGCTGCTAAAATCGCAACACGAAATTCTCATAAGTATTTTAAATTAACTATGATTTTTTAACTGAATTAATAGGGTGAAAACACCGAAAAAATTCAGTGTTTTCTACGTTGGTTTATAATCAAGCCGCCCCTACTTTTACCATGGATAAACTGCAGTTGGCTATTACCAATACACCTTTCTAGGTAAACAGTTTCATTGGGGGTTACAAACCAAAAAGAGGTGGCTTTTTGCTACCTCTTTTTATTTTAGTTGGCTTATTCGGTTTGATATAGTTTAACTTTGTTATGTTAGATTCATTCTCTTATGTTATTGCAAGTACACCCTGATAATCCCAACCCCAGATATCTGAAAATGATTGTTGATTGTTTATTGTCAGGTGGTGTAATTATATATCCTACAGATACTATTTATGGTTTGGGATGCGATATTTTTCAACAAAAAGCGATTGCTCGAATTGCACTTATCAAACAAGTTGATCCAGCTAAAGCACAATTAAGTTTTATCTGTAACGATTTAAGCGATTTAAGTAAATACACTAAAAGTATTGGCACCCCACTTTATCGGTTATTAAAAAATTATTTGCCTGGTCCTTACACTTTTATTTTACCTGCAAGCAAAGAAGTACCCAAAATTTTGCAAAGTAAAAAAAGTACGATTGGACTAAGGATTCCGGATAACAATATTGCAAGAACAATTGTACAAGAATTGGGTCATCCTATTTTATCTGCGTCTTTGCCCGGAGAAATGGTAGAAGAGTATACAGATCCAGAACTGATTTATGAAAATTTCAAGAATTTAGTGGATATAGTTATTGATGGTGGTATTGGTGGAATGATACCTTCCACTATTATTGATTGTACTAAAGAATCTTATGAATTAATTCGGGAAGGTGCAGGTGTCTGGGAAGAATAATCCATTTTCTTTCTTACATGATAGTTAATGTTGATGTGGTTATTTAATTTTTTTAATAAGAAGATACTTAATCTTAATTTAAAAATAATATATACCGCTTTCACAAAATAATAGGCCTGCTTCACAAAATGAATAATTGAAAATCAAAACATTCCCTATAAATTTGATATAGTTTCAATAACCGGGGGGGAATTGAAATTCTAAAGCCTTGCAATTGCAGGGCTTTATTTATTTTGGGATGTTTCTAAATTAAATAAATCAGGAGGGACTGGTAAAATGGAGAAACTTTTTCGATGGTATTTACATAATCCAATTTCAGCAATGGCATTTCTATGATCGAGAGTGCCATATCCTTTATTACTAATCCAATTATAAGCTGGGAATTTTTTATGAAGCTTTTTCATTAGTTCATCCCGATGTGTTTTTGCCAAAATGCTGGCTGCTGCTATACTGGCATACTTGCCATCCCCTTTTATCACACATTGGTGGGGGATCTTCAGATAGCTTTGAAATCGATTCCCATCAATTAATAGAAACTCTGGTTTGATTTTTAATTGTTGAATTGCCAGATGCATTGCTTTGATGGATGCTTTTAAAATATTGATACGATCTATTTCATCATGCTCTACTCTGGCAACTGCCCAAGCTAATGCACTTTTTTCAATCACCTCTTTTAAGATGAGTCTGTTCTTCTCCGATACTTTTTTACTATCATTCAAAAGTGGGTGATAGAAGTCTTTCGGAAGAATAACAGCAGCTGCAAAAACGGGCCCGGCATAACAACCCCTGCCAGCTTCATCACAACCTGCTTCAATAAGATGATTATTATGGTAAGCCAATAACATGTAGTTAAAATTCCCGAAAGTTTGGAATAGTATCAAATTCATTTTGCAAAAGCTATCATAGAAAAAATATAGAACTAACTTTACCTTCTTTGAAAATGTGTTTTATGCAGAAAATTGATAGGTCTTCAAAATTAGTGGCAACCTGGCTCTTGATAGGAGTTGGGATGACGGTGATACAAATCGTACTTGGAGGAATTACTCGTTTAACTGGTAGTGGTTTGTCGATTACTCAGTGGGATGTGGTTACTGGTGCATTGCCTCCACTCAATGAGCAGCGATGGGCCTTAGAATTTAATAAATATCGTCAAACTCCACAGTTTCAATATTTAAATTTTGAATTCACGGTTTCTGATTTCAAATTTATTTTTTTCTGGGAATGGTTTCATCGCTTATGGGCAAGAACTATTGGCTTAGTGTTTGCTGCTGGCTTTATCTATTTCTTAATTAAAAGACATTTTAAAAAAGAAATGGTACAACCTTTATTGTTTCTATTTGCATTAGGCGCTCTTCAGGGTGTAATAGGTTGGGTAATGGTTGCAAGTGGATTAACGGGTGACGCAATTTATGTAAAACCAACCCGATTGGCTCTGCATTTTATTTTTGCTTTGGGGTTGTTGTCTTATACTTATTGGTTTGCTTTAAGTTTATTGGTAAAACCTCAGCAGATTATTATTAACTCTGGTATACGAAAATGGAATCTCGCTTTAATTGTATTGTTAATACTCCAATTATTATATGGCGCATTAATGGCAGGTCACAAAGCGGCAAATATTGCTGCAACCTGGCCAACAATAAATGGTGCATGGATTCCAGCACATTTATTTAATGGGAATAGTTTTTTGATTAATGCAATTGACAATAAAATATGGGTTCATTTTGTACATCGTGGACTGGCCTATCTTTTATTGGTTATGATCAGTTTATGGTCTTTAAAGTTGTATAAAACTAAAGGGGGAATACTTTTCAATTATCTACGCACAATGCCAATTGCTATTATTCTTATTCAGGTTTTATTAGGTGTCTTAACAGTGTTGTCGAGTGCCCATATCATTGCCGGAACTTGGGGAATGTTCGAATGGATGGCGGAATTGCATCAGCTAATAGGAATGTTATTACTGCTGGTATTGGTAACTATTTTATATGTTGTTCGCCCTCAGCAAAGGTAAATTAAGCAATACTATTAGGGCTGTATTAAATTAAAACAACTAGGTATAATTTCGATATTAAATTCTGCTGCAGTTTCTCTGGGTTCTCCATCAATATGAAAAGGTGCGTGCTTATTATTTTTTATAGTTATCGCGTTTGTTTGAAAGTATAAGATATTATTTGTACTTAAGTTCTCTACCAGTTCAGTTAATTTATTATTACCTCTAATTTGTTTTAAAACTGCAAATGGCATTTTTGCTTTGTTCATTTTTTGAACTACTACGATATCTAATAACCCGTCATTTAAACTGGCTTGTGGAGCGATGGTAAAATTATTTCCAAATTGATTGCTGTTTGCAATACTAATAAAATAAGCATCTGTGAAAAATGAAAAATTTTCCAAAACAATTTCAAATTGATAAGGATGAGCTTTAAAGTAATTGATAAGACTTTGTTGGGTATATGTCATTAATCCTCTGGAAGCTTTGTTTGCAAAGTCGTGTGCTACTTGTGCATCAAACCCGATACCACTAAGCATACATGAAAATTGGTTGTTGATCAGAAACGCATCAATTGGTTTAGATTCTCCTTTTATAATTAGTTGAATGGCATCAAAAGGTTTTTTTGGGATACCTGCAGCAAGTGCCAGACCATTACCCGAACCAACAGGTATGATACCGAATTGAACTTTAGTATCACGCAATGCATTGACTACCTGATTAACGGTACCGTCACCTCCAATCATTACAACGTCTGTAATATCTTCTGACTCAATCTTATCTTTTATTTCATCATAATCCCCCAAAACATTTGTGAAAATAAACTCAAATGGAATTTCCTTTGCCTGCATTTCAGTATGCACCAGTCGGAGAATTTCATCTTTTTTGGTATTGCCTGAAATAGGGTTGACTAAAAAGTTGATCTTTCTCTTCATAAAATCTATATCAAATATTTTTTTTGGAGTTTAGTCATTACCATTTAAGTAATGCAGAAGCCCAGGTAAATCCACTCCCAAATGCAGCTAAGCAAACTAAATCACCTTCTTTAATTTTTCCATTCTGCCAAGCTTCACACAATGCTATTGGTACCGATGCTGCTGTGGTGTTACCATATCTCATGATATTATTGTATACCTGATCATCGCGTAGTTTGAGTTTTTGTTGTACAAACTGACTAATACGAAGATTTGCTTGGTGTGGTATGAGCATATTAAGGTCTTCTGTAGTATAACCATTTTTAGTAAGTGCTTCTACAATTACTTCTGGAAATTTCACAATTGCTTTTTTAAATACTGTGGGTCCGTCCATGAATGGAAATAATTGAGCTTTATCAATCATTTGATGGCTCATAAACATTTCTCCAATTTCTGCATCATCGAAATCTGCTACTGGTGTTTCCATCCAATGGTTTGCATGTGACCCCGGATTATATTGTGCCAATATTTCAGCACTCGCTCCATCACTATGTAAGTGGGTACTTAAAATTCCTTGATTATTTTTTTCAGTTGGCTGCAGAACAACAGCACCAGCGCCATCACCAAATATTACAGAAACATTTCTGCCTCTTGTACTATAATCTAATCCCATACTATGCTTTTCAGCGCCTATTACCAATATGTTTTTATACATACAAGATTTAATAAACTGATCGGCCACACTAATCGCATACAAAAAGCCGCTGCATTGGTTGCGAATATCTAATGCGCCCACTTCTTTCATCTTCATTGCTCTTTGAACCAGTACACCACAACCAGGAAAATAATAATCAGGTGATAGTGTTGCAAAAACGATAAAATCAATATCCTGTGCGGTTATACCCGCTCTTTCAATGGCAATTTTTGCAGCTTCTACTGCCATCGTGGTAGTAGTTTCTTCAGTACGCTTTGCAAATCTTCTTTCTTGAATACCTGTTCTTTCTTGAATCCAGTTATCATCAGTATCCATCCACTTTTTCAGATCATTATTAGTAACTACTTTTTCTGGAACATACATTCCAATACCTGCAATTTTACTGAGTGGCATAACAGTCGTTTTAATTAAGTGTGACGAAGATAAGAGAATTTAAAATCGTCATTATCCTTTATTTTATGGCATTCATATGCATGCTTTCCTGCATAAAACGGATGGTTTCTTGTTCAACTCCAGCAACATCTTTCGATAAGATAGGAGAGGCTAGTACATGATTTCCAGTATTAGGCATCGCAATTGCTCGTTTCAATTCTTTAAAAGTTCCTAATTGCTCAAACATATTTTTTGTAGCACTTACCTTTACCACAGGATCCTGATTTTTTTCATCCTTATAATAATAGAGAGTTAATACGGGTTGCTTAACCGATTGGAAAGTGGCAGGAGTCATTTTAGTTTCCAATAATTCTTCCAATGATGCTATTGCTTCTAATCGATATTTTGTATTCCAATATTTTGAATAGACAGTATCGGCAGTTATAAAATTATACTTTGAGCCTTTTACGAGTCTTGCAATTTGTAAACCCCAAGGGTTATTTAATAGCCAGGCGTTTGGATCATTTATTGCTATGTTGGGTGAGTACAAAATCAATCCAGCTACTTCAGGAT
Organism: uncultured Bacteroidota bacterium; assembly: GCA_903927185.1. Lineage (GTDB taxonomy): Bacteria > Bacteroidota > Bacteroidia > Chitinophagales > Chitinophagaceae > Sediminibacterium. The sequence goes on along the minus strand of CAIYLW010000018.1, from coordinate 32,129 downwards.
ATGTTGCCGCTAATTGCAATGCCAAAGTGCCTCCAGTGGAAGTGCCCATTAAAATTACTTTCTCGCCTAATTTTTTTCCAATGGCATAGGCTTCTTTAGCAGTTTCCCATAAATTATCTGCAGTCATATTAATTAAGGCATCAGCAGTATCAATACCATGTTGCGATAAGCGTGCTAAATATAAATTACATCCAAATTTTTTTGCGATATCTAAATGTGCAGGCGCTCCTTCCATTTTACTAGCACTAAATCCGTGCAAATAAACTATGGCATATGGTGTTTTTTTCTTCATGCTAGAATCAGCCCAAACTATTTCTGCTTCGTTATCTTTTTTTACGATATGTTTTGATTCTTCCTGTTTTATATAATTGATTAAGGCAGTTGGTTCAGCAGGTACCGTTGGCAATTCCTTCGAATAAATTGGATGAGCAGGATGTGGCCCCAACCAATAAACAATCAAAAATACCAAAGTAATTGCTAGTGATATTTTAAACAAACGCATGTAAAAACAATTTTATTTGAGCAATTAAATTAGATGAAAATATTGAATGCATTCAGGAAAGCAGGTTAATTGGTTTAATAATTTAACTATATTGGCTTATCAAAATTGCTATATGACTGCTCCAAAACGATTTCTTGCCCTAGATGTTTTTAGAGGAATGACTCTTTGCCTGATGATTATTGTAAATACTCCGGGTAATGATATGACTTTCGCTCCTTTGCAACACGCCAAATGGCATGGCTTTACACCAACTGATTTAGTTTTTCCTTCTTTTCTTTTTGCAGTAGGTAATGCCATAAGTTTTGTAATGCCAAAATGGGCAGGAATGACTCAGTCGGCAATCCTTGGGAAAATATTTAAACGAACGGTTCTCATATTCTTACTTGGGTTTCTTATGTATTGGTTCCCATTTGTGCGTTTCGATGCAAATCATCAAATAGTGTTGGCACCTTTAAGCGATACCAGGATTTTAGGTGTTCTACAAAGAATAGCACTCTGTTATGGAATTGGATCTTTAATGATTTATTTTTTAAAACCTCGATTGGCTTTAATAGTGAGTATCCTTTTTCTTTTCCTTTATTGGGGTTTATGTTTTTGGTTCGGAGATCCATCAGATCCTCTAAGCATAACTGGAAATGCAGGATTGAAACTAGATCTTTGGTTATTTGGCGAAGCACATCTATATCATGGTGAGGGTTTTGCATTTGATCCAGAAGGTCTATTAAGTACTTTGCCAGCCATTGCCAATGTAATAGCAGGATTTACTGTTGGTTCGTGGGTACAGAAAAAGGGCAAAGAATATGAAGGCATAGCTAAGTTGTTATTGTCTGGCGCTTTACTTTTATTCTTGGCATACTGCTGGAATATGGTATTCCCAATCAACAAAAAATTATGGACTTCTTCCTTTGTTTTGATCACCGTTGGACTAGATTGTATCATTTTGTCGGCCATTATTTATCTAATCGACTTTAAAAACAAGACCAGGTTTACTTATTTCTTTGAAGTATTGGGCAAGAACCCTTTGTTTATATACTTACTTTCAGAAATCCTTGTGATTTGCCTTTATATGATTCCAATGGGGAATAACTTAAATCTATTCACATGGGTATATATAAACATTTTTAATTATGCGGGAAATTATTACGGATCACTCCTATTTTCTATCTCTTATATGTTGGTTTGTTGGTCAGTAGGTTACTTCTTAGATAAGCGTAAAATCTATGTCCGAGTGTAGCCATTCTATTAAGTTTTAAGTTGCCCATTGCCCTCCGGTGTTAAAGCCGTACCTTTGCAGCCTTAAAATTTTACATGGAAATAAGAAATATTGCTATCATCGCCCACGTAGATCATGGCAAAACAACATTAGTAGATCGTATTTTACAGACTACTAAAGTATTTAGAGACAATCAGGATACTGGTGATTTGATTATGGATAGCAACGATCTTGAAAGAGAAAGAGGTATTACCATTTTCAGTAAAAATGCTGCTGTTACCTATAAAGGGGTAAAAATAAATGTAATTGATACACCGGGTCACTCTGACTTTGGTGGTGAAGTAGAACGTGTTTTGAAAATGGCTGATGGTGTAATCCTATTGGTGGATGCTTTCGAAGGACCTATGCCTCAAACTCGTTTTGTATTACAAAAAGCCTTGCATCTGAATTTGAAGCCAATTGTAGTTATCAATAAAGTAGATAAAGCAAACTGTCGTCCGGATGAAGTTCACGATGCAGTTTTTGAATTATTCTTTAACCTAGATGCTACAGAAGAACAATTGAATTTCCCTACTTTTTATGGTAGTGGTAAAAACGGTTGGTTCAATGATACTTTAACACAGACCGAAGACATTCTTCCATTAATGGATGGTATCATTAAATATGTACCAGAACCAAAAATTACAGAAGGAACTTTACAAATGCAGATTACTTCTTTGGATTATTCTTCTTTCTTGGGAAGAATTGCCATAGGAAAAGTAACTCGTGGTTTTATCAAAGAAGGACAAACAATTGCTTTGGTTCAGGGTGATGGAACATTCAAGAGAAGTAAAGTAAAAGAATTATATGTATTTGAGGGAATGGGTAAACGTAAGGTAACTGAAGTGTTATCTGGCGATTTATGTGCTGTAGTGGGATTAGACGATTTTAATATTGGTGATACTATTGCAGATATTGAAAATCCAGAAGCATTGCCGGTTATTAGTGTTGATGAACCTACCATGAGTATGACATTCAGTATTAACAACTCACCTTTCTTTGGTAAAGATGGTAAGTTCGTTACATCACGTCACCTGCGTGATCGTTTGATGAAAGAAACAGAAAAGAACTTAGCACTTCGTGTAGAAGATACAGATAGTGCAGATAGTTTCTTGGTATTCGGTCGCGGAATTTTACACCTAGGGATCCTTGTTGAAACCATGCGCCGTGAAGGTTATGAATTAACTGTTGGTAATCCTCAGGTATTGGTTAAACAGATTGATGGCAAAAAACACGAACCGTATGAGAATTTGGTAGTAGATGTACCAGGTGAATTTAGCGGTAAAGTAATTGACCTAGTTACTCAACGTAAAGGTGAAATGCAAATCATGGAAAGCAAAGGTGAGATGCAACACCTGGAGTTCGAAATACCTTCTCGTGGATTGATTGGGTTACGTTCTCAAATGCTTACAAACACTGCTGGTGAGGCTGTAATGGCACACCGCTTTATTGAATACAAACCTTGGAAGGGACCAATTCCTGGAAGAAGTAATGGCGTATTGATCGCTAAATTTGGCGGTACTACTACTGCTTATTCTATTGATAAATTGCAGGATCGTGGTTCGTTTTTTATTGAGCCAAGTGATGAGGTTTATGCAGGTCAGGTTATTGCCGAACATATCAAACCAGGTGATTTAAATGTGAATGCGGTTGAAATGAAGAAACTAACTAACCACCGTGCAAGCGGAAGTGATGATAGTGTTCGTATAGTTCCAAAATTGCAATTCACTTTGGAAGAGTGTATGGAATATATTCAACAAGATGAGTGTATAGAAGTTACCCCTAAAAATATTCGTATGCGCAAAGTGGTGTTGAACGAAGATGATAGAAAGAAGAGCTCTAAGAGTATGCAGAGCGAAGCAGTAGGATAATATTAACTAGTAGTATAGGATCCCTGGCAATAGCCGGGGATTTTTTTATACTAGTATACCATAAAAAAACACTGAGTCATGATAATCATGCTCAGTGTTCTTTTTGTTTTTTGATTAATTATTTTTTAGTAACACTAACTTCAGAAACAGTGTTAGTCTTAACTGCTACATCAAAAATTTCTTTGTAAGAACCTTTTTCAGTATTGATAATAAAAGTAAGCTTGTTTACATCCTGGCTTGCAGGGAAAACGAATTTCTTATCAAATGTTTTATCAGTAAATTTATCTGAGTAGATAACTTCACCATTCTCATCTAATACATAAACTTTAAAAGACTTACCCGCTTCGTTGTTAAATTTAACATTGAAGAATAAACTTTCTTTTACAGTACCTACGTATTTAACTTCAACTTTTTTTGTTGGGTCGATAGATAAAACTCTTGTACTACCTGTGTTTGCGCTTGCAGAAAGAAAGAACATTGCTGCTAGAACATTGCCTAAGAAAAATCTTTTTGCGATGGTGTTGATTGATTGCTTTTTCATGTTTTTTTTAATTTTTAAGATTAAATAAATTGATAACTAAATTCTTGATGGCACAAGCAATCAGTAAAACAGATAATTTTCTTCTCAGATGGTGTAGCAAAACGTAGACAAAATGATCAACTAGGCATCCTTAGTTTTTGACGTTTGTCTTGGATGGTCGATTCAAGGATTAATACCCTAGATAAAAAAAGGTAACCCCATTTTTTTGAGATTACCCTACTAATTTAATTATTTCTTCTGTAATTAACTGTATATCAGCTTTTTATAAGCTTGTTAAGATTGTGGTTTATTTAGGGTATCCCAAAGTAGATCTTTTAATTCTGTTAAACCTTTGTTAGTGATGGAAGAAATAAATAGTATTGGAATGGATGATGGCAATTCTTTTTTTATCGCATCTTTTAATTCATCATCCAACATATCTGATTTGCTGATAGCGATTACAAATTCTTTTTGTAAAAGTTCCGGATTGTATTCTTCTAATTCATTTCTTAATATTTCAAACTCTTTACGATGATCATTACTATCTGCTGGAATTAAAAATAAGAGTGCAGAGTTTCTTTCTATATGTCTTAAGAAACGATGTCCTAAACCTTTTCCTTCAGCTGCTCCTTCAATAATACCCGGTAAATCTGCAATACAAAATGATTTGTTATCGCGATATGATACCATCCCCAATTGTGGAGTTAAAGTAGTAAACGCGTAATTTGCAATTTTTGGTTTAGCAGCTGTGATTACAGAGAGTAGTGTTGATTTTCCTGCATTGGGAAATCCTACCAAACCTACGTCTGCTAATACTTTTAACTCTAATACTTTCCAGCCTTCAAATCCTGGTTCCCCCGGTTGTGCATGTTCAGGTGCCTGGTTAGTTGGCGTTGCAAAATTGCTATTCCCTAAGCCACCCCTACCACCCTTCATTAAAATAATTTCCTGGCCGTCTTCTAAAATCTCTGCATCAATTTTACCGGTTTCTTCATCTCTGGCTATCGTACCTAGTGGAACTTCAATAATGATATCTGCACCATCTTTTCCAGTACAATTATTTTTACTTCCCATTTCTCCATCTTCTGCTAATACATTTTTAAAATAACGTAAATGCAAAAGAGTCCACAAATTACTGTTGCCTCTTAAAATAATATGTGCCCCTCTTCCACCATCACCACCATCAGGGCCACCCATAGCAGTTAATTTATTCCGCATAAAATGACGAGAACCAGCACCTCCATGGCCGGAATGACAAAATATACGAATGAGATCGATAAAATTACTTCTTTCAGACACGCTATAAATTCATTAAATGAGTAATTGAAGATTGCAACGAGCGAAGTTACGTTAAATAATTTTCTTGCTTGTTTTAGTGCAAATAAGCAAATACTATTCGCCTTTAAATATGGGCAACCTTTTTTCTAAAAATGCATTAACCCCTTCTTTAAAATCGAAAGTAGCGGCTGCTTTTTGCTGATAATTATCTTCTAATTCTAATTGTTGCTCCATCGAATTTAAAAAGCTTTGATTCAATGCATGTTTAATGTATGCCAAAGCTTTTGTAGGCATGATGGCAAGTGTATTTGCAATACTGGTTGATTCGCCAATAAAATTTTCATTATCGAATACTTTGTAGATCATACCCATTTGATAAGCTTCATGAGCAGTTATTTTATCACCCAACATCATTAATGCAGATGCTCTTTGCAAACCAATCAATCTCGGAAGGGTATAAGTACCACCGCTATCTGGAATCAATCCAATTTTAGAAAATGCTTGTATAAATACAGCTGAATTATTTGATACTACAATATCACAAGCTAAGGCAATATTTACTCCGGCACCAGCTGCAACACCATTAACGGCCGCAACTACTGGTTTTGGAATATTTCTGATTTTTTTTATAATAGGATTAAAATGCTCGCTTAAAATTTTATCCATACCAGGCCCATTAGGATCGATTACTTCTGATAGATCCTGCCCAGAACAAAATCCTTTCCCAGATCCAGTAATGAATAGGCATCTTACTTCTTTAATGGAAGCGGCTTCATCTAAATAATTTTGAAATAACATAGCCATTTCTCTATTAAATGAATTTAGCTTGTCGGGTCTATTAAGTGTAATAAAGGCGATACTGTTTTCAATATGAAATAAAACGGAAGACATAGTTAAGAATTGAAAAGTGAATAGATTCTAGTTAATGACATTTAAAATAATCAAATGGTTCTAAACAGCTACTACATTTATAAAGCGCCTTGCATGCTGTACTGCTAAATTCAGAAATAAGTATTGTTTGGTTTGAACCACATTGTGGGCAAACTATTTTTAATTCTTCTAATTTGCCATTATCACAACTTCTACCAATTGGAGCTGCAATGCCATATTGTATTAATTTTTCTTTGCCGGCTTCAGACATCCAATCTGTGGTCCATGCTGGGAATAATTTTTGTTTCAAGTGTAAATTTTTAAACCCTGCTGCATGTAAGCTAACGCCTATTTCTGCATTAATCATATCTACAGCAGGGCAAGCAGAATAGGTTGGAGTATAATGAATAAGCACTTCACTTATTCCATCAAGAGTATTGTCATTCACTGTTACTGATCTAATAATGCCCAGATCAATAATTGATAACACTGGAATTTCAGGATCACTAATTTTTTCTAAAATTTGCCATATCTCTTCTTCCGATTTTGTCATATCCTAATTATTTCACCATTCAGAATTTGGGTAAGCCCTTTGTAGAAATTGCATTTCTGTTAAAATATATCCCAGATGTTCAGTATGATTTCCTTGTTTGCCACCATTATGATTATAAACTGTTGATGGGATTTCTAATCCAGCTTCTGTTAACACAACGTATACTTTTTCTATCCAATTATCTTTGATATTTTTATAAGTGTCACCTATAATTTCTATTTCATAATCTGTGAAGTTTGTCAATTCATTTGTGTAAGGCCAAACAATTTCTAAAGCGTCCAAGATTTTTTGTTTACTATCATCAGTTCCATCTCCTAAACGAATTACCCACTCTGAACTCCAGCGTAAATGGTAGGAAATTTCTTTTAATGATTTTGTTGCGATAGCAGACAATTGTTCTTCGCTATTTTTTTCTAAAACCTGATATAAATAATATTGATAAGCTGCGATTAGAAATTGTTTTAACACTGTTTGGCCCCAATGACCATTTGGTAATTCAGTAAGTAAACAATTTTTAAAATCCCAGCCATCGCGTAAATAAGCGATACTGTCTTCAGTTATTTTTTCACCAGAGGTTTCTGAAATAAGTTTAGCAGCATATTGATAAAAATTTCTTGCTTGTCCTATCTGATCTAGTGCAATATTGGTGAGTGCAATGTCTTGTTCTAAAACTGGGCCATGTCCGCACCATTCGCTATTTCTATGTCCCAAAATCAATGCGTTGTCTCCTAGGTGAAGGAGAAAATTGATTAAAGGGTTTTGTATTTCTTTGGTTGTCATTCTAATGCTGCTTCAAATTTTATAACTACTGTTTTACATATGTTTCAATTCGTCCGGTAATTCATAAAAACTTGGGTGCCGATATATTTTGTCGTTAGCTGGATCAAACAATGCATCAGCATCATCAGGATTATTTGCATGAATATTTTTACTCTCAACTATCCAAATACTTATTCCTTCATTTCTGCGTGTATATACATCTCTGGCGTTTTCCATAGCCATTGTTGCATCTGCCGCGTGTAGGCTTCCCACATGTTTATGATCTAATCCCTGTTTACTTCTAATGAAGACTTCCCAAAGTGGCCACTCATTAATTGTTTGCCTGGAAGGATTATGTTCCGAAGCTGTATTTTTTTCTTCACCATAATCTCCATAGAAAAACTTTCTGATAAATGTTTTCATATATTAAAATTGAATGGTTTTTATAATTGTTTTGAATGCTTAGCTGCATATGCGTTGGCAGCATCTCTAACCCATTCGCCATCATTCCAGGCTTTTCTTCTGGCATCCATTCTTTCTTTATTACAAGGGCCATTACCTTGTATCACTTGTTTTAATTCTTCCCAATTTATTTTTCCAAAATCGTATTGCATGGTTTCTTCATTCCATTCTAAATCCGGATCAGGCAAGGTCATCCCTAAAATTTTAATTTGCTCTGCAATCATGTTCACAAATTTCTGCCTCAGTTCATCATTTGAAAAGCGCTTAATTTTCCATTGCATACTTTGAATTGTATTGGGGCTCTGATCGTCTGGAGGGCCAAACATCATCAAACAAGGCCACCACCAACGGTTGATAGCTTCCTGGCACATTCTTTTTTGATCTTCTGTTCCTTTGCTTAAAACTAATAAACTTTCAAAACCTTGACGTTGATGAAAGCTTTCTTCTTTGCAAACCCGAATCATAGCTCTCGCATAAGGTCCGTAACTGGTTCTACAAAGTGGTACTTGATTTAGAATGGCTGCACCATCTACCAACCAGCCTATTGCTCCCATGTCAGCCCAAGTGAGAGTTGGATAATTAAAAATGGATGAATATTTTGCTTTACCTGAATGCAACTGCTCATACATTTCATCTCTTGAAATTCCAAGTGTTTCTGCTGCTGAATAGAGATATAATCCATGACCAGCTTCATCTTGAATCTTTGCAAGAAGAATAGCTTTTCTTTTTAAACTAGGTGCTCTTGAAATCCAATTACCTTCTGGAAGCATTCCTACTACTTCGCTATGTGCATGTTGACTTATTTGTCGAATTAAAGTATGGCGATATTTCTGGGGCATCCAGTCCTTTGGCTCAATCTTGATTTCTTGGTCAATCTTTTGCTGAAACTGTTCTTCTAAATTTATTCCCATAAAAAAGCTTACTATTAAATTTAATTAAACAAAACGATTAAGTAATTAATATCTCTAACTAGCATATTAAATATCATAATCAACCACTAATTTCTCAGACCTGGGGTGTGCTTGGCAAGTAAGAATATATCCCTGATCAATTTCGTCTGGTTCTAATCCATATACTCGATCCATTTCAACTTCACCTTCTATTAATCTTGCCTTGCAGGTACAACAAACACCCTTCTTACAGGCAAAGGGTAAATCAGCTCCTGTTGCCATAGCCGCATTTAGAATACTATTACCATAGTAGGAAAGTAATAAGTTAAATGACCTGCCATCTTGTTTGATAGTTATCTCGCTTACACTATTGTTTTCTTGAACGAAGGAAATTGGGACTGTTTTATTTTGCTGGGTATCTTTTGCATTAAATAATTCGAAGTGAATTTTATTATTTTCAATGCCTATACTTTTAAGAAAAGATTGAATCGAAAAAATCATTTCCTCAGGGCCACATAAAAAAAAGGAATTTATATTTTTTGCTTGAATAGTACTTTCAAATATTTTTTTACATTTTTCTTCATCGATCCTTCCAAAATGAATGTCAGAGTCTGTTTTTTCTCTGGAAAGCACGTAGATGATTCGAAAGCGGTCTAAGTATTTATTCTTCAAAGCCTCCAATGTCTCTTTAAAAAGAATACTATATCTGTTCTTATTGCCATACACTAAAGTGAAGCTGCTTTTTTTTTCTATTTGTAAAGTTGTTTTAATAATAGAAATAATAGGAGTTATTCCACTCCCTGCAGCGAATGCCATATAACTGTTTTCATTGTCGGCCGAAAGTTCTTTATGAAACTTTCCGGTGGGAGTCATAATTTCTAAAGCATCCCCTATTTGTAAAATAGTATTTGCATAGTTTGAAAATAATCCGTTTGGAATTTTCTTTACAGCAATTCTCAATTCTTGGTCTAAAGGACTACTACAAATCGAATAGGTTCTTCTGATTTGAGTATTGTTAAATTCTTTTTTAATTGTGATATTCTGTCCTTGTTTAAACGTAAATAGTTTTTCCAATTCTCTTGGAATTTCAAATGCAATTGAAACACAATCAACTGTTTCCTTGCGAATGTCTTTTACTTTTAGTGTATAGAATTGTAATGACATGGTTAGATTTAACGATTCACCAATCCGCCCACCAGTATGCTGATCATATTTTCTTCTAATTCATCAGCGGTAATTTTTTGTGTAGATCTATGCCAGCTTTCAATTCCGCTAATTGCATGAAGCATGATAAGTACAGCAGTTGCGGCATCTATTTTTTTTATTTGGTTCTCAATAATTCCTGTTTCAATGATAGCTGCAAAACGTTTACGGTAGATTCTTCGTTGATTTTGAAAATTTGATAAGTAGGGGTCTGACAAATGTTTCCATTCTCTATCGCTCACATAAACTTCCTCGTAATGATGAATCATTTCGTTGATATGAAATCGAAGTAGTTTTTCTATTTTAATAATCGAACTAGTTTGTTCAGCTTCTACTTCATCAATTTTATGCAGGAATCTATTAGCAACACTAAAACATAATTCGTGTAAAATTTCTGTTTTCGATTTTATATGATTGTATAAACTAGCTGCTTCTACACCAACCGCCTCTGCCAAGTCGCGCATGCTGGCTGCTTTAAATCCCTTTTCTCTAAATAAGGTAGCAGCTTTAGCTACGATTACTTCTTTCCGTGTGAGGTTATTTTCTGTTTTAATTCTTGCCATACTACAAATATAATATACTAACGAATGTTAGCGATGTTTTGCTTGAAAAAAAGTTATTTTGTTAGTTTTTAAAGATTTTTACCAAATTCCGATCTATATAAACTGGAATGCTTATAAAAGAATAAAGCCTGTAATAAAGGGTTTTAGGCTTAAAACACTTAGTTTCGCGCCCGATAACAAACTTTAATTTATGTCTTTAGTAGTAGTTGGCTCTATGGCCTTTGATGCCATTGAAACACCATTTGGGAAAAGTGATAAAATTATTGGCGGAGCAGGAACTTATATTGCCTGGTGTGCTACCAATTTTACAGCGGTGAAGCAAATTTCAATTGTGGGTGGAGATTTTCCGGAAGCGGAATTGAATGCGCTAAAGGCAAGAAAAGTAGACTTAGAGGGAGTACAAATTAAAAAAGACGAAAAAACATTTTTCTGGAGTGGCCGGTATCATATGGATATGAATACACGTGATACACTTGATACACAATTAAATGTTTTAGAACACTTTCAGCCAATTGTGCCAGATAGTTTTCAGGATTGTGAATTTTTGATGTTGGGAAATTTACTTCCATCAGTTCAGCGTTCTGTTATTGAACAACTAACAACCAGGCCAAAGTTGATCATCATGGATACCATGAATTTCTGGATGGAAATTGCCATGGATGAATTAAAGAAAACAATTGCCTTGGTAGATGTATTAATGGTTAATGATAGTGAAGCACGTCAGTTGAGTGGAGATTACTCATTGGTTAAAGCGGCAAAGACTATTATGAAAATGGGACCAAAATACCTGATCATAAAAAAAGGGGAACATGGTGCTTTACTTTTTCATGGAGAGAAAGTTTTCTTTGCACCAGCGCTTCCATTAGAAGAAGTATTTGATCCAACTGGAGCTGGAGATACATTTGCAGGTGGATTTATCGGGCATATTGCAAAAACAAAAGACATTTCTTTTGAGAACATGAAAACTGCCATAATAGTAGGTTCTGCAATGGCATCATTTTGTGTGGAGAAATTTGGAACACAAAGATTAAGAGAAATTAATAAAGCAGATATCGATTCAAGAATTGCTGAATTTGTTCAGTTAGTGAATTTTGATATTGAGTTGATTTAATCTATTTCTAAAATAATTTTGGCATATTTAGGCATTCACAATATTTTCGCAGCATAATGATGACATTGAAACATACAAAACGCAATAAGAAACCTCTCTAAAGGGAAGGTGTCTCCACGTTGTGTATGATTAATATACTTAGAGGCCTTCCCAAATTGGGGAGGCCTTTTAATTTTCAATCAAAATAAAAAGTAAAAAATGAAAGTAGCCGTCGTAGGTGCCACCGGCTTAGTAGGCACTAAAATGTTGCAGGTATTAGCAGAGCGTAATTTTCCGGTATCTGAGATTATTCCAGTAGCTTCTGAAAGATCAGTTGGTAAGGAAGTGATCTTTAAAGGAAAAAGCTATAAGGTAGTGAGTATGGATGACGGTATTGCAGCAAAACCGGCTGTGGCTATCTTTTCAGCAGGTGGAGGTACTTCACTTGAGTGGGCTCCGAAATTTGCTGCAGCTGGAATTAGAGTAATTGATAACTCTTCAGCCTGGAGAATGGACCCTACTAAAAAATTAGTAGTTCCTGAAGTGAATGCATTTGTGTTAACTGCTGAGGACTATATCATTGCTAATCCAAACTGCTCTACTATTCAAATGGTAGTTGCTTTACAGCCTTTGCATAACAAGTATAAAATTAAAAGAATTGTGGTGAGCACTTATCAAAGTGTTACTGGTACTGGCAAAAAAGCAGTTGATCAATTGTTTAATGAAAGAAAAGGTGTGGAAGGCGAGATGGCATACAAATACCAGATCGACTTAAACGTGATTCCGCAGATCGATGTGTTCCTGGAAAATGGTTATACCAAGGAAGAAATGAAAATGGTAAAAGAAACGAACAAGATCATGCAAGATGATAGCATTCGTGTAACAGCTACAACTGTTCGTATTCCAGTGGTAGGCGGACATAGTGAAAGCGTGAATGTTGAATTTGAAAATGAATTCGAGTTATCGGAAGTAAAAAACTTACTTGCATCATCACCCGGAATTATACTCCAGCAAGACGATGCCAATCAATTATATCCTATGCCATTATGGGCTCACGAGAAGGATGAAGTTTTTGTAGGCAGATTGCGAAGAGATGAAACACAAGACAAAACTTTGAATATGTGGATTGTAAGTGATAATCTTAGAAAAGGTGCTGCAACCAATGCTATCCAGATCGCAGAATACATGATTTCAAAAGGTCTTTTATAAATTGAATTTTTTATCAAAGAACACCGATTCATAATTATCGGGTCACTACATAAAGCCCATTTTGGCATAAATAAATATTAACCACTTACACTAAAATGTAAGTGGTTTTTTTATGCCCTGACATATAATTACAAGGATTTATTTATTTTTTAATTCTTTATCTTTTAGTACTCATTAGAGTATGAATAAGGTTACAACATCAATGTTATAACATATACATACAATAAAATAAATAAATATAAATAATTGATTACCAATTATTTAATGCTAACTTTGCCATAGTAACGATAGATAGCAAAAACCTTTGGTTTCTACATAATCCTCTCCTACTTACCCCATGTTTAATAAATCTATCTTTTTCTTTTTTTTAGCTTTCTAGTAAACCTTAATTTGATAGGAGATTTCTAATTTTTTGCTACATGTTAGCATGTAGATTAATACTCCTGTATATAGTTAATCTCTACTTTGGTTTGATAGGTTTAATTAATTTAAGCCAATCAATTTCAACTGTAATAGCCCTTTTTTAATAATTGGGTTAGCTTTCATGCTCAGTTAATTTATCGTCTTATTGTTACTTCGAAATTAGTCTTGTGGTTACCTAAAACAAATAAAATAATTTTTTTTAAAAACATATTAATGGGCATTGCCCTGTTTGGCTTCAGTTTTACTTCTGTTCAATCACAAAAGGCTGTGGTGGTTTCAGGATCTAATATTTTGAGTAGTTCAGGAACCGTTAGTTATTCTATTGGACAAATAGATTATATCAGTACAGGAACTGATATCACTGTTTCACAAGGAATGCAACAAGTGTATGGAAAATTAGAAGCGTTGATAGATTCAAATATCAGCGTAACCGTTTGGCCCAATCCTGTATTTAATAATTTAAACATACAAGTTTCAGACATAAATGGTACTGGAATTACTTGCCAATTATTTACAATTGATGGTCAGTTTTTAGAAAGTAGAATAGTTAAAGAAAACTTTTTAAATATAAATATGGCGCACTATGCGGGAGCCACTTATATTTTGTTAGTTGCCCATTTAAGTAAAAAAGCGAAGTCATTTAAAATCATTAAAAATTAAGTAAAGTGAAAAAGATCCTATTCCTATTGGTTTCTATTTTTTTTACAATGAATTTGTTTGCACAGGCACCACAAAAAATGAGTTATCAGGCAGTGATACGAAATGCAGATAACTCTTTGGTATCTGTGAAACCAATTGGGATGCGCATAAGTGTATTACAAGGATTATCAACTGGAGTTGCGGTTTATGTTGAAAAGCAAAACGGAACCACAAATGCCAATGGTTTAGTGACTATGCAAATAGGTGCAGGAACAATAGTTGAAGGAGCATTTGAAAAAATAGATTGGTCAAAAGGTCCTTACTATATTAAAATTGAAACGGATCCAAATGGCGGTTCAGATTATACGATAGTAGGCAGTAGCGAATTACTAAGTGTGCCTTATGCTTTATTTGCATTAAACACAGATGTAACCAATGGAACTAATGGAATCAATGGAACTAATGGAACCAATGGATTAAATGGAACCAATGGAGCAAAGGGTAATTCCGGAGCAGCAGGATTAACAGGTCAGGATGGAACCAACGGTATCAACGGATCAAATGGAACCAATGGAGCAAAGGGTGATTCCGGAGCAGCAGGATTAACAGGTCAGGATGGAACTAATGGATCAAACGGAAACAATGGTAATAATGGAGCAAAAGGTGATATTGGAGCAATAGGCGTAACAGGTCAGGATGGAACCAATGGAGTTGATGGAACAACAGGAACAAAAGGTGAACAGGGTTTACAAGGAATTCAAGGAGTAAAAGGAGAAATTGGAATATCTGGAGTAGATGGAGCAACTGGTTTACAAGGATCGATAGGAGTAACAGGAGCAACTGGTGCAATAGGTTTAACAGGTGTAACTGGAGTAGCAGGATTAAATGGAATAGATGGATCTACCGGAGCAAAGGGTGATATTGGTAGTGCTGGAACTAATGGAGCTGCAGGCAAAGCAGGATTTAGCGGAGTAGATGGAGCAACTGGTTCACAAGGATTGATAGGATTAACAGGAGTAACTGGTGTTGCAGGAATAAACGGAACGAATGGAGTAGATGGAGCAACTGGTTTACAAGGATCGATAGGAGTAACAGGAGTAAATGGTGTTGCAGGAATAAACGGAACGAATGGAGTAGATGGAGCAACTGGTTTACAAGGACTAATAGGATTAACAGGAGCAACTGGTTTACAAGGATCGATAGGAGTAACAGGAGTAAATGGTGTTGCAGGAATAAATGGAACGAATGGAGTAGATGGAGCAACTGGTTTACAAGGATCGATAGGAGTAACTGGCGCAAAAGGTGATGCAGGAATAAATGGAACAAATGGAGTAGATGGAGCAACTGGTTTACAAGGACTAATAGGATTAACAGGTGTAACTGGAGTAGCAGGATTAAATGGAATAGATGGATCTACCGGAGCAAAGGGTGATATTGGTAGTGCTGGAACTAATGGAGCTGCAGGCAATGCAGGATCTAACGGAGTTGATGGCGCAACTGGAGCAAAAGGGGAAACGGGAGTTGTTGGGGATACAACATCGATGTTGTTACCATACCTGCGAAAGTTAGATACTACTTCGATGCTAAATCCATATTTGAATAGCATAGTTGCATTGAATGCGGATACATTAAATTTAGGAATCAGGAAATTAAATATCACCGATACGGTAAGTTTATTACAAAAAGCGGATACAGCAGTTATGTTGAGTAAATACTTAAGAGGTATCGTCTTACCAATTAATGGAGGTACTGGAATAGCCAATGACAATACATCAACATTAGCATTATCCGGTGCAAATTCAATCACATTTACAACAACAGGAATCACAACTGATACACTCCCAATATCAGGTACTCTGGCTACTGAGGCTTATGTATTGGCAAATAGTGCCGGTCAGTCTAATATGGTATCTGCCGGAGACGAAATTTTTACCTTTGCAACGGTAGATACGGCAATACAGGGAATGACAATTACACCAGCTGTGGCAGGAAAATATGCAGTAAGTTTTAATAGCCAATTCACACTTGTACCGGTAGCTCGTACCCCTCAGGCCACCATTGATTTAAACTTATTGTATAATGATCTGATTGGTAGACCTGGAACCAATGTGCATGAAGTTGGTTATGCAAATGAAGAACTTAAAGCTGGCATTTATACACAATCAACAGCAGCAGCAGCAACTAATACTGGTACTATTACGTTGAATGGAGAAGGTCATTCCGACGCTTTATTTATTTTCAAGTTTGCTGCAGCCTGGAGTACAGCAGAAGGAAGTAATCTTCTTTTAATTAACGGTGCTACTGCCAATAATGTTTATTGGATTGCTGAGGGGGCTATGTCTACTGGTGCTAACTCTAACTGGCAAGGGACCTTAATATCACATGCTGGTGCTGTATCGATGGGCCTTAGTAGTACATTAAATGGAAGAATGCTAACCATTTCAGGAGCAGTAAGTCTGAATAGTTCTACAATTACACTTCCTACTTTACCAAGCTTTATACTTCGTTCATTATCCAGTTTTGCAATGTTCACCATACTGGGTAATGTTACAACGGTTGGATCATCAACAGTTGGTGGAGATTTAGGTACTGACGATCTAGCTGGTGCTATTACCGGTTTCGGAAGTTCTACAACTGGTACTCTTTTTACAAGAGCTGAATCCGTAACTAGTGCTAAAGCTTTTTTCAGTATTTATAAAGGGAATTCACTGGTACCTAATTCAACAAGGTCAAGATTAAGCTCCATGAATGGCGAAGACATTGACCTGCAGGGTATTGTTGAAGTTGCAGACGGAGAAGCAATTAATATTCGATGGCGAATGGATGCAGGTTCGGTAAAAATTCAAAATAGAATATTCACAATCATGAAGGTTCAGTAGTTTATCTATAACTGTTCAGGATTTGCTTTAGTAACTTTAAGCTAGAATGAATAATATGAAACTTCTTTCTGCACAACAAATTCGTGAATGGGATGCATATACAATCAAGCATGAACCCATTGATTCCATCGATTTAATGGAACGTGCATCTATAAACTGTGTGGAATATATTTCTAAAAAATATTCTATTGATCAGTCAATCTTAATTTTTTGCGCAAAAGGAAATAATGGAGGTGATGGATTAGCTATTGCAAGACTTTTGATTGCAAAAGGATATTTAGTTCGGATATATATTTTAGAGATGGGTAAAATCGGAACGAATGACTTTCAAATAAATTTACATCGTCTGCATGCTTACACAACTGAAATACATTTTATTCAATCGGTTGATGCATTACCCACGATACTAGCATCAGACCTTTTAATTGATGCTTTATACGGCACTGGCTTAAAAGATTCTCTCAAAGCTCTTTCGAAAGATTTAGTAGATACGATGAATTTATCAGGTGCAGAAATTATTTCGATTGATATTCCTTCAGGCTTATGTGTAGATCATTCTTCAAAAGGGAATACAATTATAAAAGCTACTACCACTCTTGCCTTTCAAGCTATTAAACTTTGCTTTCTGGCTGCTGAAAACGAAGCATATTTCGGGGAAATACAAGTAATAAACATTCAACTACTTTCTGAATTTTTACATGGATTGCCAGCTATTTATTCGCTCATAAGCAAATCGAATATTAAATCCTTTTTCAAACCAAGAAACGAATTCGCACATAAAGGAATATTTGGTCATGCATTACTCATTGCTGGAGGCAGGGGTAAAATGGGTGCGGCTATTCTTTCCGCGCGTGCCGCTATGCGAGCAGGCTTAGGTATGTTAACGGTTTCTATTCCTTCTCATACTGAAATCATTATACATTGTGCTTTACCCGAAGCAATGGTAATTTCAAGAGAATTAAATTCAATGAACTTTGAAAGATTTTCTACTATCGGAATTGGGCCAGGTTTGGGGACAGATAAGGGAACAGAAAAATTGCTATTTACCCTTATTGAAAATTATAAGAAGCCAATAGTAATAGATGCTGATGCATTAAATATCATTTCCAATAATCCAGATTGGATATCAAAAATTCCAAGCGATTCTATTCTTACTCCACATCCTAAAGAATTTGATCGTTTATTTGGTGTGTCAGATAATGAATTTGAAAGATGGGAGAAAGCCATTCATTTCTCTGAAAAATATCAATTGGTAATTCTGGTAAAAGGACATCATACATTAATTGCATCCAATGGGAAAGGCTGGTTTAATATTAATGGAAATGTTGGATTGGCAAAAGCAGGTTCTGGTGATACATTAACCGGCATCATCACAGCATTACTCGCACAAGGATATCCTTCTTCACTGGCAGCTTTACTTGGTGTGTACCTGCATGGATTAGCAGCAGATCTGGCATTAGCTGAACAATCGACGGAATCATTACTTGCCTCTGATACTATTGAGCAATTGAGTAAGGCTTTTAAAGAATTAGAAAGATAGTAATCATAGCAGCTTACTTTATTCTGATAAACCTCTATTTAAAAAAACAAGTAATGGTTGAAGCGCTTCAAAGGAGGAACTGATTATTTTAACCAATTCTTTTTCAGTTAATTGTTTGTCTGTTATAGGTCTTAATGCAATCCAGCTTTTTAATTTGATGTAGTCGATAGCTGGATTATCTTTTTCATATCCTTTAGGTTCTCTCACTAAACTCATTCCTTCTGATTTGTCTAAATCAGTATAATATTCTTTAAATTTTTTGTGTTGGATTGTTTTAGAAAATTCATTCCAACCATAATCAATTTCTTGACGTATTTTTTTAAGCTTATCAGGCTCTGCCACATATAGACCGCCTCCCACAAAACTCTTTCCACCTGGTTCAAGATGAAAATAATAACCAGCAAGGATTGACTTCTTTCCACCTGCCGTGATACTAGCTCCGAAATTTGTTTTATAGGGTTCTTTGTTCTTGCTAAAACGCACGTCACGATTAATTCTAAACATGCAATCTTTAGCGGTAAGTCCGGCTATACTAGTATCTTTTTTTTCAACTTGCTTAATCACAGATTCCACCAAATTAGCAAAATCAACTTTCGCTAATTCGTATAGTTTTCTATTGGTATCGAACCATTCTTTACTATTATTTTTTTTTAGATTCACTAAGAATTTTAAAGTAGTAGGTTGTAGCATGTTAAGCTTGATTTTGTTGAATTAATGCTATGAATTCATCTTCAGAAATAATATGGATACTGTTGATTCTTTTTGCTTTTTCTAATTTACTGCCGGCATCTTCACCAACAATTAAATAGTTTAGTTTACTGCTAACTCCGCTCATGATTTTGCCCCCACTCTTTTCTACCATTCCTTCGGCATCCGATCTTTTGAGTTGACTTAGCGTTCCAGTGAATAGGAATGTTTGTCCATTTAAACTATCTACACCTGTTGATTCTTTTTTTATATTTTTTAATTGAAGGCCTAAGGCTTCTAATTGATGCAGTATTTCGATGTTCTGATCGTTTTGAAAAAACTGATGGATGCTTTTGGCTACTTTAATACCCACATCTTCAAGGGCTAATAAAGAAGCTTCATCTTTAGAAATGAAATCGTAAATATTCTCCACTGCATTAGCCAATGTTTTTGCAGTTGTTTCACCAACAAATCTGATGCCCAATGCATAAATCAATCGATGTAAGGGTTGTAGTTTAGATGATTCAATGGCAGATTGTAAATTATCCAAACTCTTTTTACCAAAGCCTTCCATTGATCCAATTAAATCATAGGGTAAATTATAAATCCCTGGAATATCTTTCAAATAACCTAACTCATAGAATTTCCGAACATTTGCTTCGCCGAAGCTTTTAATATCCATCGCATCTTTACTCACAAAATGGATCATTTTTTCAACTACCTGTGCTTCGCACTCGATATTGATGCATCGCCAAACTGCTTCTGATTCTTCTTTAAATAATTCGCTTTTGCAAACAGGGCATTGCTTCGGAAAAAGAATAGTAGTTTCTGTTCCATTTCTAAGTTCAGGGAGCGACTTAACAATTTGTGGAATCACATCTCCTGCTCTTTCAATGAGCACATGGTCTCCAATTTTAAAATCTTTTTCTCTAATATATTCTTCATTGTGAACAGAAATACTTGAAACAGTGACACCCCCTAAATAAACAGGATCTAATTTTGCTACGGGAGTTACTGCTCCTGTTCTTCCAACTTGGAATTCTATATTTCTTAAGCGAGTGGTTGCTTGTCGAGCTTTAAACTTATAAGCAATAGCCCAACGCGGATGATGTGATGTCATCCCCAGTGTTTCCTGCATGGCAAGGCTATTTACTTTTACTACCATGCCATCTATTTCATAAGGTAGATCATCGCGTTTGGTTTCGAATTCGAGACAATAATCAATAACAGGTTGTATACCCTGAACAACTCTTTTTTCTTTCTGCGGACTTCTGAAACCAAGATCCCAAAGGAGTTGTAAAGACCCAGCGTGTGAACTAAGTTCTTCCACTTTTTTACCATCGATAGTTTGAAAATAGCTGATATGATATAAGAAGGCGTCTAAATTTCTTAGTGCAACTTCTTTAGGATCTTTCATGCGCAAACTGCCACTGGCTGCGTTTCTGGGATTTGCCAATGGTGAATCACCTTTTGACACTAGTAATTGATTGTATTTATCAAAGGATGATTTACTCATGATAATCTCTCCTCTGATTTCAATTTGTGAAATACCATATTGAGAGAATCTTGCAGTTAGTGGAATTGATCGGATTTGTTTTACATTATTGGTTATTTCTTCTCCTTCCACACCGTCACCTCTTGTGATAGCGCGAACTAATTGATCGTTCTCATAAACCAATGAAATACTTGCTCCGTCGAATTTTGGTTCGATGCAATAACTAATAATGTCTATCCCACTTAGTTCACGCGCTTTCCGATCAAAATCATTTAAATCTTCTGCGTTATAACTATTATCAAGACTAAGCATTGGAACCAAATGCGCCACAGTTTGAAAGCTTTGGTTTAAACTGTTTCCAACTCTTTGCGTAGGTGAATCTGCGGTAATTTGATCAGGATGTTTGTTTTCGAAATGTTGCAGTTGTTTAAATAGTTGGTCGTACTCAAAATCAGCAATTAGGGGATCGTTCAAAACATAATAACGATACTCGTGAAACCTAAGCAGGTCTTTGAGTTGTACTAAATTAGCTAAAAAAGCATCAGCTTCTATCGGTGATTGTAGAAACTGATTAGTGGCAGTTTGAAATATTTGTAATTGTTCGGATGTGTACATGCAACTTTAATTGGCCGTTAAAGTTAGGTGCAGAATGCTAATGATGGAAATCAACTATGTAGAAAGGACACAATATTGTAAAACTTTGTATCTTGACGTTTCGATTGCATATTAGAATACCAAAGGTTGAAACTAACTATAGTACCATGATCAAAAAAAATCCCTACGAGAAACCGCATGAACATCTTATAAAAGATGCTAAAAAATTGGTACAGGCTTATCCTAAAGTGCCAGTTACGGTAGACTGCGCGATATTTGGTTTCGAAGAAAATAAATTAAAGGTTTTAGTGATCAAAAGTGATTTAGAATATTATCAAGGGCATTATTCTCTCCTGGGTGATATTGTAAAAGATAATGAAGAATTAGACCAGGCAGCTTATAGGGTTTTAAAAGAGCGAACAGGAATGAACGATGTCTTTTTAGATCAGGTGAGGGCTTTTAGTAACCCCGCCCGCCATCCAGGAGGAAGAGTAATTACAGTTGCTTATTGTTCTTTATTGAATATTAATCATCACGAGCTTAAAATTCATGATAACGATTTGAATTGGCATTCCATTTCAACTTTAAAAGACATGGCTTTCGACCACAAAGAAATTGTGGATGAATGCTATAGGTGGCTTCAGAAAATGATTCAGGAGCACCCGCTTGGGTTTAATTTACTTGCAGAGAAGTTCTCGCTGAGGGAATTACAAAACTTATACGAAGCCATTTTAGGTGTTAGTTTGGATAGAAGAAATTTTCGCAAAAAGTTCGCCTCCATGGATCTATTAATAGATATCAATGAGATGGAGCAGGATGTACCGCACCGCCCAGGAAAGCTGTACAAATTCAATTTTGAGAAGTACGAAAAGAGCAAACGTAAATGGATCGGAATCGATTTTTAGGCCATTTGTTCATCTTTGGGACCATTTTTTAGGAAAAACGCTGCACAGAAAAAGATAAAATAAATTTCTTTTTTGTGTAAAAATTACACATCTTTGTTGCTAATGTGTTAAATTAACACATTAAAATCGCAAACGTTTGCAATTTTAATGTTGCACTCTGTTTCCTGAATTGATTTGCTATATGAAAAAGGCTTGCCTGCTTGTTGTAATATTATACACTACTATAAGCAGTTATGCTCAGCTATTAAAAACTACTCCCGAATTTGTTTTAGATAATGCCAACAATATTGATATTGTTTGTGATGGGAATTATGGAAACAAAGCAATTCTAAATTACACGCCTAGTTCTGATATGTATGTTTATATAGGTGTGATTACTTCACTTAGCACAAATTCTGGTGATTGGAAATATGTGAAATATCCTTGGGATTCACCTGGTACAGACAGACTTTGCTCTTATTTGGGAAATAATCAATGGAAGTTTACAATTGTGGGAGGCCTTCGAACTTTTTTTGGAATGACAAATTCCGCAGAAAAAATATTAAAAATTGCGATTCTCTTCAGAAATGGAACAGGTTCTGTTAAACAAGCAAATACCGATGTTTCTGATATGTTCATTCCTGTTTATGACAATGCAAATTACGTACATATTACCAATCCATTCATACAGCCTACTTATGTTCCGATTCCAGAAGTTATTACAAAATTAGTAGGAGATTCTGTTTCTATTTCTGCTGCAAGTAGTTTAACCTCTGATTTAAATCTCCTGTTTAATGGATTACAGGTAGCGGGTTCAACAGCAGCAACCACTATTGCTACTAAAGCGAAGATTACAAGTACAGGCACTCAAACAATTATTGCATCTTCGACTAATACAGGAGTTACCACAAAGGATACACTAAGTTTTTTTGTAGCCGGTGGAAATACGATTGCTCCAGTACCTGCAGGTTTGAAACAGGGAATAAATTACGAAACAGATGCAACTGCTTGTACGTTGGTTTTATATGCTCCTCATAAATCAATAGTAACAGTTTTAGGTGATTTTAATAATTGGACACAGAGTAGTCAATATCAAATGAATCAAACACCTGATTCAACTACTTATTGGTTACGTTTAACAGGACTCACTCCTGGAACTGAATATGCCTATCAGTATAACGTGGATGGCAGTTTATTAGTGGCTGATTATAATACGGAGAAAATTCTTGATCCCAATAACGATCAGTTTATTTCTACAGTAACTTATCCTAATTTAAAAGCATATCCCTCAGGTAAAACAACTGGTATAGTAAGTATCCTACAAACTGCAAAGCCTGCATACAATTGGCAGGTTACCAATTTTACGAGACCTAATAAAAGTAATTTAGTTATATACGAATTATTGATACGAGATTTTGTGGCAACACAAAATTTTCAAACTGTAAAAGACACCCTTAGTTATTTGAAAAGATTGGGTGTGAATGCAATTGAAATAATGCCTTTCAATGAATTTGAAGGAAATAATAGTTGGGGGTATAACCCAAGTTTTTATTTTGCTCCAGACAAAGCTTATGGAACAGAAACTGCTGTTCGTGCATTTATAGATGAGTGCCATAAACAGGGGATCGCTGTAATCATGGATATGGTGATGAACCATTCCTTTGGTCAATCACCAATGGTACAATTATATTGGGATCCAGTAAATAATATACCCGCTACAAATAGCCCTTGGTTTAATCAATATGCAACTCATCCATATAGTGTAGGCTATGATTTTAACCATGAATCACAAGCCACTAAAGATTTTGTGGATCGTGTAGTGAATCACTGGCTTACCAATTATAAAGTGGATGGATTTAGATGGGATTTATCCAAAGGGTTTACTCAAACCAATAATCCAACTGATGTAGGTCTATGGGGAAATTATGATGCGAGTAGAATAGCTATTTGGAAAAGAATTTATGATAAGATGCAAAGCATTTCATCAAACTCTTATTGTATACTTGAACACTTTGCAGTAAATCAAGAAGAGGTTGAACTTTCTAATTACGGAATGTTATTATGGGGTAACTCCAATTATAATTTTAATCAGGCCACAATGGGATATACCACTGGTTCTGATTTACAAAGCACTTTATTCAATAGCCCAACAAGAGGATGGACAAAACCTTATCTAGTAGGTTATATGGAGAGCCATGATGAAGAGCGTCTTGCTTATAAAAATATTGCATTCGGAAATGTTTCGGGTTCCTATAATATCAAGGATTCTATTACTGCTTTAAAACGAAATGAAATGGTTGCCGCATTTTGGGCAATGATTCCCGGCCCTAAACTTTTATGGCAGTTTGGCGAATTAGGATATAGTTATTCTATTAATACTTGTAGTGATGGAGTAACGATTGATCCAAATAATTGCAGACTAAGCCCTAAGCCAATTAGATGGGATTATTATTCAAATCCGGCAAGGCTATCATTATACAATGTGTATGCTCAATTAATTAAATTAAAATTGACTCCAAATTATTTCAGCACATTTACAACTGCCAATTCAGCTTATGATATGGCAAGCAATGTAAAATGGTTAAAGCTTACTACTGATTCATTGAATGTGGTGGTAGTTGGAAATTTTGATGTTGTTCCAAATAGCGCGAGCATTACTTTCCCCAATGCAGGCACCTGGTATAGTTATTTAACTGGCTCAACAAGAACGGCAACAGGTAATGCAGAAACAATCAATCTCCAACCAGGAGAGTATTATGTGTATACTAATAAAGACGTAAAGAATACAATTGCTACTGCTATAATGCCGAGTGCTTCAATCAGTCTTACAATGGCGATGACTATCTCGCCAAACCCCTCTCGTCAAAATGCAATTATAAATTACGACCTACCAGAAAATGGGAAAGTGGCAATTAATATGTTATCAATAAATGGTAACCGCATTCTTAGTATTTATAATGGTTACCAAACAAAAGGGTTACATAGTATGGCTTTGAGTAATTCCTTTTCTACATTTTCAAACGGCATGTATTTGGTGCAGCTGTTGGTAAATGGCAAACAAAAAATTGAAAAGTTAATCATCGAAAAATAAATCCTATGAGCAACAAATCAAATATCAGTTTCTTATTTCATCCCCCAGGTTGAGAATTCTTGGTTGGATAATTCCAAATATGTATAGTCAAAATTTTATATCAAAAAACCACTATTTATGAACATTAAACGATTGCTATTAGCCTTGGTTACGGTAATGATCGCATTTGCTATGCCGGCTTTAGCACAAGACAGGGTGGTTACCGGTAAGGTAACAGATTCAAAAGACGGAGCGGTTCTTGTGGGCGCTTCTGTTTTGGTTAAGGGAACTACAATTGGTGTGTCAACAGATGCAAATGGTGCTTTCAGTCTGAAAGTTCCTGCTTCAGCTAATACATTAGTAATAAGTTCAATTAGCTATTCAAAAAAAGAGATTTCTATCGGAACTGGTAGAAATCTTCAAATTACATTAGATCAATTAAATGCTTCTTTAAATGAAGTAGTTGTTATTGGTTATGGTTCTGCAAAGAAAAAAGATTTAACTGGTTCAGTTTCTACAGTTAGCTCTAAAGATTTCGTTAAGGGAGCTATTACTACTCCTGAGCAATTGATCTCTGGTAAAATTGCCGGGGTTGCTATCACATCAAATGGTGGGGCACCTGGTTCTGGAAGTACTATCCGTATTCGTGGTGGAGCTTCTTTGAATGCTAGTAATGATCCTTTGATTGTTATTGATGGAATGCCTTTGAGTAATGATGGAATTTCGGGAGTGGCTAATCCATTAAGCATGATTAACCCGAACGATATTGAAACTTTCTCTGTTTTGAAAGATGCATCTGCAACTGCCATTTATGGTTCAAGAGCATCAAACGGAGTAATTTTAATTACCACCAAAAAAGGTAAAAAAGGAATTCCAACTTTTAATTTTAGCACACAATTATCTTCAGCATCAATTGCAAAGAAAGCAGATATTTTAAATGCTGATCAAGTTTCTGCAATAGTACAAGCAAATGCTCCTGCTGCAATTGTTTCAAAATTAGGAACTGCTCATACTGATTGGCAGGATCAAATTTATCAGAATGCAATTGGTACTGATAATAATTTAAGTATATCAGGCGGTTTCAAAAACTTGCCTTATCGTTTATCTCTAGGTTATCTAAATCAGAATGGTATTCTTAAAACAGATAATTTAGAACGTACTTCTGTTGGGTTAACATTAAATCCAACATTGCTAGATAATCATTTGAAAATTGATATCAATGTGAAAGGATCTTTTGGCAAAAGCCGATTTGCGAATCAAGGCGCAATTGGTGCTGCTGTATTTTTCGATCCAACACAACAAGTGCATTCAAACAGTGCGAGATACGGTGGATACTGGGAATGGTTGAATGCTAATAATAACGCTACAACAGGGTTAGAAGCATTGGCTCCAAGAAATCCTTTAGGTCAGTTAATGCAAAAGCAGGATTTAAGTAATACACAAAGAACAATAGCTAATGCAGTGATTGATTACAAACTTCATTTTTTTCCTGATGTTCGTGCTATCTTAAATGTGGGTTATGATTACTCACAAGGAACTGGAACTACTGTAATTAATGATAGCGCTGCTATGTCGTACAGAAGATTTAAAGATCCAAATGGCGTATTACATGGTGGACAGAATACACAATACAAACAGGTAAGAAATAATCAGTATTTAAATTTCTATCTGAACTACAGCAAAGAATTAAAATCAATTAAAAGTCGGATCGAAGCTATTGCTGGTTATGAGTTCCAGGATTATAAAACTAAGAACTATAATTACTCAGACCTTACCTACGACAATACTGTAGTAAGTTCTCCTAACTATCTTTTTGATCAACCAGAGAATGTGTTGTTATCATATTTAGGACGCGTAAACTTTACCTACAACAATAATTATATCATAACTGCCTCTGTTCGTAGAGATGGTTCTTCTAAGTTTAATCCAAATAATCGCTACGGTGTATTTCCTTCTGCTGCTTTAGCATGGAAAGCCAAAAACGAAACTTTCCTTAAAAATGTTGACGCTGTTTCTGATTTGAAATTCAGAGTAGGTTATGGTGTTACTGGTCAGCAAGACGGTATCGGTAACTACGATTATATTTCTTATTATAATTTAAGTAGCGCAACTGCTTCCTATCAATTAGGAAATTCTTTTTATCAAATGTATCGCCCGGGTGGTTATTACTACAATAGGAAATGGGAACAAACTGCCACAACAAATATTGCGATGGATTATGGTTTCTTAAATAATCGCATCACAGGTAGTATTGAGTATTATGAAAAAAATACAACCAATTTGTTGAACGAAATTAATCAGCCTGCAGGAACAAACTTCTCAAACAAGATTGTTGCTAACGTAGGAAGTATGCAAAATAAGGGTGTGGAATTTTCTATCAATTATCAAGTAATTAAAGGGAAAGAGCTTACTTGGGATGTAGCATTCAACGCCACTTATAACAAAAACAATATCACTAAATTAACCATCTCTGATGATCCTTCTTATCCAGGTGCAAGATTCGGTGGGATTTCTGGTGGTACTGGTAATACTATATTAATTAATTCTGTTGGATCTAATCGCGGCGCTTTCTATGTATATAAGCAAGTGTATAATACACTAACTGGTAAACCTATCGATAATTTATTCGATGATAAAAATCGTGATGGAGCGATTAATGAAAAAGATTTGTACCAATACAAAGGTGCTGATCCTACCATGTTCTTCGGATTTAGTACAAATGTGAATTACAAAAAATGGAATGCAGGATTTGTGATGAGAGCAAATATTGGTAACTACTTATACAATAACGTAGCTTCCAGCTCTGGTACTATCCGTAATATCATTAATCCAATTGGCTATGTGAATAATGGTTCCAAAGATTTATTGTATACCAACTTTAGCGGAAATGGAACTAACTATTACTTGTCTGACTACTATGTTCAGAATGCTTCATTCTTAAGAATGGACAATATCAACTTTGGCTACAACGCAGGAAAAGTTTTTCATAATAAAGCTTCTCTTCGTATAAGTGCAAATGTTCAGAATGTATTTGTAATTACTAAATACAAAGGGTTAGATCCTGAAATCAATGGTGGTATTGATAATAATTTATACCCTAGACCTAGAACATTCGTACTAGGATTAAATCTGGATTTTTGATCTAAATACAAGTAATAACACAAAAAAATAATTATGAAAAAGAATATTTTTAAAATCGTTATAATCGCGGGCTTTCTTGTAAGTTGCTTTGCGTCTTGTACCAAGAAGTTAGATCTTCTCCCTACAAACGACGTAACTGCTGCACAAGTGTATAGCACACCAGCTGGTTATAAACAAGCTTTCGCTAAAGTTTACGGAAGCTTTGCCTTAACAGGTAATCAAGGACCTGCAGGAAATGGAGATATACAAGGAATTGATGAAGGTACTTCCGACTTTTTACGTTTGTATTGGAAAGCACAAGAATTAAGTACTGATGAAGCAGTAGTTTCTTGGGGTGACCCTGGAATCCAGGATTTCCATAACATGAACTGGTCTTCTAATAATCCAATGTTAACAGGTTTATATTATCGAGCTTATTATCAAATCACTTTATGTAACGACTTCATCAACCAATCTTCTGCTGCAAATTTAGCATCAAGAGGAATTACAGGTGCTGATGCAGATGCTATTAAAGTATATGCTACGGAAGCGAGATTTTTACGTGCTTATCAGTATTGGGTTATCATGGATTTATTTGGAACTGGTCCGATGGCAACTGAAAAAGATGCATTAGGATCTGTATTACCGAAACTGGCATCTAGAACAGATCTATTTTCTTATATCGAATCTGAATTAAAAGCTATCGATGCTGGTCTGGTTGCTTCAAAAGCAAATGAATACGGTCGTGCCGACAAAGCTGCTGCTTGGTCATTATTAGCTCGTCTCTATTTAAATGCACAAGTATATACAGGTTCTCCTAGATATGCTGATGCAGTTACTTATTCAAAGAAAGTAATCGATGCCGGTTATTCATTAATTCCAAAGTATACTCAATTGATGTTAGCTGATAATAATCAAAACACCAGTGAGTTTATTTTAACGATTAACTACGATGGTTTAAAAACACAAAGTTATGGCGGAACAACATTTTTAACTCATGCACCTGTTGGTGGAAGTATGCCAGCTGATAACTTTGGTATTACTGGAGGCTGGTCTGGTGTGAGAACAACAAAAAATATTCCTGCTTTATTTCCTGATGTAACCGGAACAATTGATACAAGGTCACAATTTTATACTCCTGGTCAAAACTTAGATATTTCTGATTTAACCAGCTTCGCAGATGGTTATGCAATTGCTAAGTATAGAAATGTTACAAAAGCAGGAGCAGCTGGTCAAAGTTTATCTTTTTCAGATGTTGATTTTCCAATTTTCCGTCTTGCCGAAGAATATCTGATTTATGCAGAAGCTACTTTAAGAGGAGGCGCTGGCGGTGATGCTGCTTTAGCTTTAACCTATATTAATAATTTGCGCACTCGTGCATATGGGAATGCTAATGGAAATATAACTTCAGATCAGTTAACTACTGACTTTAT
This sequence comes from uncultured Bacteroidota bacterium, assembly GCA_903927185.1. GTDB lineage: Bacteria > Bacteroidota > Bacteroidia > Chitinophagales > Chitinophagaceae > Sediminibacterium. The sequence continues at coordinate 2,343 of CAIYLW010000018.1, read as the reverse complement.
TTTAGATGAAAGAGCTAGAGAATTGTATTGGGAAGGTCATAGAAGAACAGATTTGATTCGTTATAATAAATTTGTAGAGTCTTCTTATTTATGGCCTTGGAAAGGTGGAGTTAAAAGCGGAACAAGTGTAGACGCTTATCGCAAAATATATCCTATTCCATCTTCTGATATTTCCTCAAATGTGAATCTAGTTCAGAATCCAGGATATTAAAATATTAACTTAATAAAATAATTGTCATGAAATTAATTATCTCAAAACTGTTTTTTATAAGCGCTATAGCAATGATGCTAGGTTCTTGTAAAAAGGATGAAGCAAAACAATTCTACTCAGGTGGATATGTTCCGGCACTTAAAGCTTCTGTTAGCGGCATTGTTCCGCTGAATTATGCTACAAAAGATCTGACTGGCGTGGTATTCTCATGGACTAATCCTGATTATGTTTTTGCAAGCGGTATCAGTTCTCAAGATGTGGCATATACTCTTGAAATTGATATTACTGGTAATAATTTTGCAGGTCCAAATAAGCTCACTATTTCTATTGCAAAAGATTTAGCTGTTACCTATACACAGGACCAATTCAATACGCTATTAGCAGGATTGAATTTAACTGTTGGAACTGCTGCCAGTATTGATGTGCGCTTAAATGCTACGATGAATGGTAACGTAGCAACATTAGTTACTTCAAATACTTTGACGTTTAATGTAACTACTTATAATCCTCCTCCAAAAGTAACACCACCCTCTTCAGGAACTTTATTTATTGTTGGAAGTGCGGTACCAGGAGTTAGTGGATGGAATAACCCAATAACAGGAGGCGCATCCCAGGTTGCATTGCAGCAGTTTACAAAAGTAAGTAACACGCTTTATACACTTACTACTGGATTAGTTGGAGGAGGTTCGTATCAATTTGTTCCAAATAATGGAAATTGGAATGGGCAATGTGGTATACCGGTAAAGAATGATCCTTCAGAAGTAAATGGAGGCGTTTTTACTTCAACTGGTGGTAATGATATACTTGCACCATCGGTTAGCGGCACTTATAAAATAGATGTCGATTTCCAAAAAGGAATATTCAAAGTAACCAAACAATAATTTTTTAAAAGAAGATTTGATATGCAATTATTAATTCTTCCAACTAAAAAAAAACTTATGAAATACATAATAAAAACTGGTATTCTCACATTGATTCTCGCCTTTATTTTATCGGCATGTAACAAAGTGGGACCCTTGCAAATATTCGGAAATGGAACTCCGGTAAAGTTAATTCCATCATCAAGTGAGATCAATCCCGCTCCAGGAGATTCTGATAAAATTGTTGCTTTTTTTACTTGGACTAACCCAAATTATGCTACAGCTTCCTCTAATCAAAAATTCACTTTAGAAATAGATTCTACCGGGCGTAATTTTTCAAAAGAAATTGTAACTACTGTTATTGGTAAGCCAACTATTACTTTTACTGGTCAACAGCTTAATAATATGTTAGCTGCTTTCGGTTTTACACCGGGGCAATCATTCACTTTCGATATTAGAGTTACTTCCTCTTATGGAAATAATAATGAGCAGTTGCAGTCGAATACTGTTACCGTTAAGATTTCTTCTTACTTGGTACCAATTACCCTTACGTCATCTTCATCTGCAGACCTAACATTGTTGGTAGCTAAAGCTAGCAATAATGCTATTTCCTTAGGTTGGACAGCCACTTCTTATGGTACAAACACTATCAACTATGCATTGCAAGTAGATACTGTTGGAGGCAACTTTGCACATCCACAGATTTTAAAAACTGGGACTAACTTAACTACCAGTTTTACTGTTAATGATTTGAATTCTTTAGCAATTGCGGCTGGAGTAATTGGAGGGTCTACAAAAACTTTAGAGTTTAGAGTAGTTAGTTATTTAGGTACTGCCTATACTACCCAAATGGTAAATTCAAACGTTGCAAACATTAATGTAACAACCTTTACTCCAGTACCTCCTGCATTATATATTGTAGGTGGTGCAACTGATGGAGGCTGGTCAAATCCAGTTCCATTGCCATCTCAACAATTCTCAAGAATTGATGCAGTATCTTATGGCATAGTTGTAAACTTAAAAGCGGGTGATAGTTATTTATTCTTACCGCTTAATGGAGATTGGGGTCATAAATATGGAGGCACAAGTGCAACAGGTGGTGCCTTATTAGCTGATAATGCGGTTCCTGGTTCTAATACACCATCTCCTGCAACTGCAGGATTATATTCTATCGTGGTTAATTTCCAAACTGGTACTTATACAGTAACACCATTTACAAATACCATCCCTACTAATTTATTTATTGTAGGTGATGCAACAGATGGTGGCTGG
>CAIYLW010000017.1 GCA_903927185.1 uncultured Bacteroidota bacterium | reverse complement strand
TCAACATAATGGGTTGATTCCAGTTTAACGATATAGCTTCCTGCTGGCAATCTGCTCACATCGATTGATTTGCCTACAAATAGGTTATAACCAGTTTCCACACTTTGCATTAAGATTACACCATCTACTCTAACTAATGAAACATTGAAAGTCTCAGTCATTGGAGGGGTATGGATAAATTTGATCTTAGCACTGCTTACTGCTGGGTTAGGATATACGTTGATGCCTAATGTATTGATATTTGAAGGCATTTCGCAGTTGATTGCAAAAACACCAGTTCCTCTTTCACCTTCTAAAACGGCAACTCCAGTTTGAACGTCGATACAAGTATTAGAACTTGTAAACTGAACGGCTGCACTTACACTTGGTACATCTGGAAAAGAACCTGTGCTACTCATTGTGAAAGGCTCAGTTTGAGCATTTACCTTTGAGCTTCCAAAACAAAAGCAGATTGTTACGATGGTGATAACCTGTAGAAGTTTGTAAAAATTTTTCACGCCGTTTCTTTTTTAAGTTTTTTGATTTTTTGTCACCCGCTCTCGTTGCGTTCAGACGACGATGTAAAACTGCGATTCTGCAAACCCCTGGGAAATACCAACAAATCAGTATTTTAATCACTTTTTTATAACTATTTCGTCAATTTTGGGGCTTTTAGGGGGCATAAAGAGGGATTCGAGGCCCAATTTTGAGAAAAATGGATGTTTTTAAAGTAGCTGACAAGCGGTGATATATTAATTTTTTTGAAATAGATTTGAAAAACTAACCGCCGCATACTTATGAGCAGTACAAGCACTAGAAAGGCCACCCAAAAAATGGCAAAAGAGAAAACTGGGTTTGACTTTTATTTCCTGATATATATTATCTATTTGGCAGTGATATATATACCTATTTTTGGAAGTATCACCATCATTGGCCCACAGTGGCTGTATTTAAGTGTGCTTAATGTAGTTGTGCTTTTATTGATTCTTCTTAAAAAAGACAGATTTGGCAATTACCTTTCTCTGGTATTACAACACAAAGCGACCATTCTTTTTCTGGTATTTCTGCTATGGGCAAGCTTTTCAATTACTTATGCGCTGAATAAAGAAGAAACCTTAGTTTGTTTGGCCCGTTTGTTAACCCATGTGATTGCATTTATCAATATTGCTGTTTTAGCAATGGGAAGATTGGATCATTTGAAAAAGATTTTTATCATTTTTTCGATCCTTTTGTTTGGGGATTCTATATATACCCTGTATAGTTTTTTTCAGGCCTTGCCCGAAGCAACGGATCTGACCGCTTTAGTGGTGAGTAAATTAGCTGGTTTTACTGGGAATAAAAATATTCTGGCAGCAAGTACACTAGTTAAAATTCCTTTTTGTTTGTATTGCATCTATAGTTCAAAAGTAGAAGGGAAAATTTTACATGGAATCTCACTATTCTTTGTATTGCTGGCTTTGTTCATTCTAAATACAAGATCTACTTATGTTTCACTCATTTTAATTGTTGTCACATACTTAGTTTTTTGTTTCGTCAATTACCTACAAAAAAAAGAAATAAAAAAACTCTTGTGGAGTACCAGTTATTTGTTGATTCCTTTAATTGCTGGACTCATCACTTCTCAAATCGTCTTAACAACTGCTTTAGATATCATTGGTCAATCGAACACTACTAAGGGCGCTTATGGCACAGTAAGTAAAAGAATTGAATCCATTGGTTTTTCTAATGAAGGTTCCAGTGGACGTACTGAATTATGGAAAGCTGCCATAGCATTTACAAAAACACATCCCATAGCAGGAGGCGGATATGGAAACTGGAAAGTGTTTTGTAATCAATACACTTCTGAATGGTTGAATGAGTTAAATGTACCTCATCATTCACATAACGATTTTATCGAAACTACAGCAGAATTGGGAATTTTAGGGGGCCTATTGTACCTAGGCATATTTATTTGTTTGGCATTTTACATCTTTAAAATCTGGCGTTCTGAAACGAGTTCAGAAATTAAAACAATCGCTACTTTTTTATTGATGGGACTAGTGGGCTATATGATTGATGCAGCTTTGAATTTTCCAGGCGAGAGATCAGAGATGCAATTACTGCTAGAATTTATCTTCGCATTTATTATCGTAATATCCATCCTGTCGAAGGGAAATATAATAACAACCCATCCATCAAAAACTATTTCTATTTCTTGGTGCGGAACTGCTTATATCAGTTTGATGTTGTTGTTTTCTATTCCAGGCATTGGTATTAACTATCTTACTTTTCAATCCATGAAGGGGCAGCTATACATCATGGAAGAAATTAATAATACCAAATTAATGCCTTTAGCAAAAGTGCAGAACTTGTTTGCTAATGCCAATACCCAAATCCCTAACTTAACGAGTAGTGGCGATTTAGCAATTGATGCTGTTATTGCGAGATATTATATAAAGGAGAAAAAATACGATAGTGCACTCATTTTGTTAGATAGGAGTAAAATGGCAAATCCTTATTTATATTATAATGAATTTCTAAAAGGTCTGGTTTATATACAAACCAATCAATTAGACAGTGCCAATAAGTATTGCAAGCTATCTTTTTACAATCGACCCAGGGATCAGTCCTATTTTATTAATATGATGATAACAGCGTATAGGCTCAAAGATACTGTTGAATTAAACAAGGCATTTCATTTGTATACCAGGTTCAGGGATGAATCTTACCCTTACAAGATTTACTTAAATGCAATGGTTGATTTAACAAGTACTAATGATCAGGGGCTCATAAAAATTGCCGACTCTGCTATTAAAAAATTTCCAGCTGATACATTAAATTTAAAAGACATCATCAGATACCGCAATCTATTATGGAATAGAAATAATTCGATGCCTACGAAAGCAAATAAGGAAATTGTCGCAGTTAATAAAGAGCCATCAATAGTTACTATAGAAGAGCTTGCCATAGCAGCCTATAATAAAAAGGATTATACAAATGCTGCCTCTTTATTTATTAAAGCAAGTAAATTAAATCCTAACAATTATACCTTTTATGAAAATGCCGGATTAAGTTTTTTCAATTTAAAAGAATTCAATAAAGCCATACCTTTTTTCGATCAGGCGATAAGTAGTAATAAAGCCATGAATGGCAAATCGGAATTATTTAAGGGATTGGCATTAATTGTTTTGGGAAATAAATCCGGAGGATGCGAATGGCTGCACAAAGCAAAAGAAAAAAATTATCAGGGAGCAGAAACCTATATTAAGAATAATTGCAATTAAGTTGATTTGAAATAGTCTTTATCCATTTATAAATAAAAAGCGGCCGAATCACTTTTTAGTAATTCGGCCGCTATCAATAAAATAAATCACACTATTTTTTAACCGGCGGAACTTGTAATTTGATCTGACGAACTATCTCGCCTTGTAAACTATCAATACTCTTTTCGATAAAAATCACTTCCTGATGTGGCAGGTTACTTTTGTCTACGATTGCTTTAATGGTAGACAGATTCTGATAATGCGTATTGATTTCAGACTCTGAAAACTTAAAAGTCAAGGTATCGGGTAAATTTGTAAATGCTACTAATGCCATCCCAAGAATAGCTGTAAAAAAAATTAGCCTTTTTTTGTTATTGATTTTCATAAGAAATAATTTAACTAAATAAATGTAATTAAAAACAATAAGACGCTCAATTTTATGCTGTTATCATGGATTTTTACAAGAGAATCAATATAGATAAAAATAATATTTTTTAAAGTTACTAGAATAAAAATATTACTGATCTAAAAAAATAACCCTACTTAATTTTAAATAAGTAGGGTTATTTATAATGTAAGTTAAATAGTTAGAAATTGGAAACGTTTGTTAACCACCAAGTGGTACCATCCGATTGTAAAGTAACAATCACACGCCCTAGAAATCCTGCAGTATAGTTTGGACTTATTGGTATAGATGAAGATGATTTATCCAATGTTGCCCCTGTAGGAACTAAAGTTATAGTCGTTGATGTATGATTAGTTGTGAAATATTTGAAGATTAATACATTTCCATTATAAGTAACTGGTGAAGGTAGATTTAAAGTCAGAGCAGTGGACGTGGTTGTATTGAAAGAAGCGATATTGTAAAGATAATTTACATTAATAGGAAAATAAACGTTCGTAGTATTATTAGTACCAGCCGAAAAATTAATTATTGTAATTCCAGTGGAACCTGTAGAACCGGATACGCCAGCTGTGTAAATAGAAGACGTTAAACTTTGTAGCAATGCCGCATTCAATCCAATTGCTCCTGTAGATCCTGATACGCCAATTGTACCCATTGGACCAGTTGGGCCAGTTGCTCCAGCTGCTCCAGTTGCTCCAGCTGCTCCAGTTGCTCCAGCTGCTCCAGTTGCTCCAGCTGCTCCAGTTGCTCCAGCTGCTCCATTAGTACCATTTGTACCAGATGCACCAGTAGGACCAGTTGCACCATTTAATCCAGTTGGGCCAGTTGCTCCAGCTGCTCCATTAGTACCATTTGTACCAGATGCACCAGTTGCTCCATTGGTTCCATTAGTTCCTGCTGAACCAGTAGCACCTGTGGCTCCAGTCGCGCCAGCAGGTATTGACGCCCAAGTATTATCACTTCTGAGGAATGTTGTTCCATCAATTGTTCCTGTTGCAGATAAATTTGCAATTCCAACCACACCTGTTCCAATTGTTGTTGTAATTGAAGGTGACGGGGTTGCACTATATGACATTATTACATCTCCGGTTACTGGTGCTAAACTAGTAGCAATAAAACCTCCAGAATAAAGCCCACTTACGGCCCCGGTTACTATAATAGATGAAATTTTATTATTAAAGGTTGTCCAATCAACACTACTAAGATATCCATTAACAGCACCTGTAGCTTTTGGAATTGCAAGTGTTGTACCCGTTAAAGTTAAAGGTGGAGTTGCAATGGCAACACCTACTGTACCGGTTGATCCAGTGGCTCCTGTAGAACCAGTTGAGCCAGTTGCTCCGGTTTGTCCAGTAACTCCAGTTACGCCTGTTGCACCAGTTTGACCTGTGACACCTGTATTTCCTGTTACTCCAGTTGATCCAGTAGCTCCGGTTTGTCCTGTTATTCCTGTGACACCTGTTGATCCAGTGGCTCCAGTTTGACCTGTCGCTCCGGTTTGACCAGTAGCACCAGTTATTCCTGTGGCACCAGTTGCTCCGGTTTGACCAGTAGCTCCTGTTGATCCTGTTATTCCAGTAGCTCCAGTTTGTCCTGTGACACCCGTTGCGCCAGTTACTCCTGTATTTCCTGTTATACCTGTGGCTCCGGTTTGACCAGTAGCACCTGTTTGTCCTGTGACACCCGTTGCGCCAGTTAATCCTGTATTTCCTGTTATACCTGTGGCT
>CAIYLW010000016.1 GCA_903927185.1 uncultured Bacteroidota bacterium | reverse complement strand
TTGTTAGTGAAACAACTGCTTCAATAATTTTAGCATATAATTGTCCATCTACATGATTCAAGGTTTCGTTATTTACTTGATGCACTTTTGTAACTCCATATTTTCCTAATGCAGCTAAATCATCATGAACAGTACCTAGCACCAATGCCTCAGCAGATATGCCCATTTGCGCAGCTAATTGAGATCCATAACTGAGTATTTCAAAAGCAGATTTTTTTATCTGATTATCTGATTGATCTAAAACTATTAATACTGACATAAATAAAAATTAAAATTCAAAATTAAAAATTCAAAAAATAAATGGAAAGTCAGTAATCAAACTTTTTGACTTTTGACTTTTGCTTTTTGACTTTAAAATGCTTTTGCTTCTTCGTGTAATAAACGTATGAGTTCTGGCACATTATCAGCTGCCACCATTTTGCATCCTGCTTTTGGAGTGGGTAACTCAAAATTTACAATACTGGTTAGCGTATCAATTGCAATAGGTTCTATTATGTTCAATGGTTTTGTTCTTGCGGCCATGATACCTCTCATATTTGGAATTCTTTGTTCTGCAATTCCTTTCTGACAACTTACAACTAAAGGAAGAACCACTTCCGCAATTTCTTCCCCGCCTTCTAATTCTCTGGTGATTGTTGCAGTATTTGCATTCAATTCAAATAGAGTAGCTAATGATATATATGGTAAATCAACTAATTCTGCTATCATTCCGCCAATTGCAGCACTATTATAATCAATTGCTTCTTTACCGGTAAAAATAAGTTCATATTGATTTTGCTTTGCTAATTCAGCAATTTGGGCTGCTATATAATAGCTATCATTACTATCGGCATTGATGCGAAATGCTTCGTCACCACCCAAGGCTAATGCTTTGCGTATAATTGGGTCGCAATCTGCAGCACCCACAGTTACCAAATGGATGATGGTTGCAGGGTCTTTTTCCTTGATTTCAATAGCCCTAACCAATGCAAACCATTCATCATAAGGATTGATAATCCATTGAACTCCAGCATCATCAAACTGGGTATTGGCATTTTTAAATGCAATTTTTGAAGTGGTGTCGGGTGTTTTACTTACGCAGACCAAAATTTTCATATACGCACAAGTTTTAAATAAAAAGAATAAATAGTTGTTTATGCAACTATTAGCAAATATACAAATGAAATTGAACTTGCAAATTTTGAACAGTTATTTTATATTTTTTTTTATGAATATTTCTCGTCTTGTTAATTTGTTATCTTTTGAACAAAGATTCTTCGGTTCTATTAACTTTGAATAATGGACAGAATAGCCAAAATCAAGGAATATTTAATTGCAAATCCAAAGGATAATTTTCTACGACATGCTTTAGCTTTAGAATTAATAAAAACTGGCGACGATCAGCAAGCAAGAAGTCTTTTTGAAGCATTGTTAATGGAAACGCCAACTTATATTGGGTCATATTATCACCTTGCGAAATTGTTAGAAAAACTAGAAGAGCGGGAATTGGCAATTGGTTGGTATGAGAAAGGTATGGCTGAAGCAAAATTGGCAAAAGATCAACATGCTTATAATGAGTTGCAGGCTGCACATGAAGATTTGGTATACTAATAGGTTTTTATCAATACAAAATTTAACTTCAACGTTCTAAAAATTTCTTATGTCATTTAATAATTACGATCCCATTAAATATGCAACGCCAACTGGAAATCAGTTAAGTTGTAAAGGATGGATACAAGAAGCTGCATTAAGGATGTTATTGAACAATTTAAATCCTGAAGTAGCGGAAAGACCTGAAGAGTTAATCGTATATGGAGGTAGGGGAAAAGCTGCCAGAAATTTTGAATGTCTTGATTTAATCATCAAAGCCTTAAAAGATTTGAATGACGATGAAACTTTATTAGTACAAAGTGGAAAGCCCGTTGGGATATTGCAAACGCATGTGGATGCCCCCCGTGTTTTGATTTCTAATTCACAACTGGTTCCTAAATGGGCCACTTGGGAGCATTTTACAGAATTGGAAAAGAAGGGTTTAATGATGTACGGGCAGATGACTGCAGGTTCCTGGATTTATATTGGTTCACAGGGAATTGTTCAGGGAACCTATGAAACTTTTTCAGCTGTTGCGTATAAACATTTCAATGGATCACTCAAAGGAACACTTACTGTTACAGCAGGATTAGGTGGAATGGGAGGCGCGCAACCATTATCTGTAACTATGAATGATGGAGTTTGTTTGGTAGCTGAAGTAGAAGAGTGGCGTATCGACAAACGTTTAGAAACTAGATATCTGGATGTTAAAATATTGGACATAGATGCCGCAATTGATCGAGCATTAATAGCCAAAACATCTGGAGAAGCTTTGAGTATTGGCGTTTTGTGTAATGCAGTTACACTTTTGAAAAGATTGATAGAAAGAAAAATAGTGGTAGATGTACTTACCGATCAAACATCTGCTCATGATCCTTTGATAGGATATGTGCCGCATACATTGAATAATGAACTAGCCAATAGTTTAAGAACTAACGATCCCGAAAAATATATAGCGCTTAGTTATGATAGTATGAAAATGCATGTTGAATTGATGATTGATTTACAAACGAAAGGATCAATTGTTTTTGATTATGGAAATAATTTAAGAGCTAGAGCACAGGAGGCTGGGCTAAAGAATGCTTTTGATTTTCCGGGATTTGTGCCTGCATATATTCGACCTTTATTCTGTGAGGGCAAAGGTCCATTTCGTTGGGCAGCATTAAGTGGGGATCCTCAGGATATAGCTATTACAGATGCTTTGATTTTAGAATTATTTCCTGAAAATAAAAGCCTTCATCGGTGGATGAAAATGGCTAAAGAACGAATTGCATTTCAAGGATTACCAGCCAGAATTTGTTGGTTAGGACAGGGCGAGCGAGAGAAAGCAGGATTAGCTTTTAATGAATTAGTGCGCACAGGAAAAGTAAAAGCTCCAATTGTTATTGGTCGCGATCATTTAGATACTGGTTCCGTAGCCTCACCAAATAGAGAAACTGAAGCAATGTTGGATGGTTCTGATGCAGTGGCTGATTGGCCAATACTTAATGCATTGATCAATACGGCAGGAGGTGCATCATGGGTTAGTTTACATCATGGTGGAGGTGTAGGAATGGGGTATAGTATTCATGCAGGAATGGTAATTGTTGCAGATGGAACAGAAGCAGCAGCTGCAAGGCTTAGAAGGGTGTTGAGGAATGACCCAGGAATGGGTGTTATCCGTCATGCAGATGCTGGATACGATATTGCGCTAGATACTTTAAGGAAATTTGGTTTAGGTCTTGAAAGGCGTTACTAAAGTATCATCTTAAATTTAAAACCAACTTTGTCTAACTAAAGGTTCAATATTTATCTTTTCAGAATTATTATTATCAGTATAGTTTTCTTTAGCTTTTCTTGAAGCAAGTAATTTTACGACTTTGATTTTTGAGTCGGGTTTAAAGTTTTCTTTTACTAAAACTGGTTCTTTTACTTTATTTTCTTCTATTTTATTTTCTGAATTATTTAATTCAAAATTGGCCATCAATTTCTGAGTATCCAGAATAGTTACACTTTTGTCATATTCATCAAAATTGATTTGGTTTAATTCGCCATCAAAATTTACATTCCCCTCAAATTCAAACGTATGGGAATTCAATTTTCCGAAAATTTGTGCCTCACTTTTTACTAATAAATTTGATTTGCAAATGATAGTGCCTTCGAAATAGCCTCCTATCATAATATCTTTCGCATAGATGATACCTTTAAATTTCCCAGTCTTTGCAATAATAATTTTTCCAGTTGTAACCATTTTTCCTGAAAAGTCACCTTCCAAAATACAATCTGTATTTAAACAAATATCTCCCGTTATGCTTTTGCCTGAACATATTAATAAGGAATCACAAACTGAATTTGACAAATTGGTTTGTGACTCCTTAACAGATTTAAATATATTTTTTAAACTAAACATCTAAATGTGAGATTATTGTTGTTGAATTGCCTAAGTCTACGCCAATACATTGTTTGTCCTCATTAGTTAAGCTTAGTGAGTTATGCAAATATCCAACAGATGCAATATTTTGAGATTCTGGTAAAGTTTCTACTTTTATAAAATTATTAAATTCATTTACGAAAGCAGCATTTAAATCTTCAAAATAGGCTCCTCCGCCAACTAGATAAATACATTCACAACGTTCAAAGTCTCTATCAGTAATATGACTTCTAATTGCTGGAGAGATAACTTGTAAATAATATTGAGTAAGCAAATCTTTTCTTAATTGTTTTAAATCGATTCTTTTGCGATTAGCAATCAAAAAGCCATTTATTAGTGAATCATTTAGATAACATTCGTTTTTTAAATTTAGGTAATGAGTTTTGTTCAATTCTTTATATAGGTTTGTAACAACATATTTTATTCCGAATGTACTGAAAGTGGTTCTTTGCAAAAGACCTTCATTAGTAACCATACCACCTTCACAAGTTCCGTAACCAAGACTTAGAACAATAAAGTTCTTAGGTTCTTTTTGTGTATTTAGTTTCTTAATACCGATTACATCTGCAACTAGTTCAGGTATAATATCAAATTTAGCTATTTCAATATTTATCCTTTTTTCTGATCCGTTTAGAGTATAGGGCTCTGTAGAATAGTCAATAGAAAAAAACTTTTTTTCTAAAAATTTTGAAAGAATTGGTTTGTAGCTATTATAGGTCGAAAATGGTAAACCCAATGTAATTGTTATTGGTTGCTGTACATGATTTACTACATTTAATAATGCAGATTTAAATAGCAATTCGAAATCTCTTTCATCAGGAGCACAATTAATTACTTTTTGTGGATTGGTTCCTTCATTTTTTGCTAGTTCTCCAATATTAAACCACAAATTTTCATGTTTAATTTTAGTGCCTGATAATAGACTTGATGCGGTGTTTTCAGAGTCTCCGAAAGTTGCTTCAATCACACTTGGGAAAGCAATAGATTTTGTTTTCATTTCTTGGGGGATTTAATAATAAAGTTATATGGGAACATCTATTTTGTAAAATATGAGATTAATTTAATGTATGTCTCTGATTTGTAAAAATTGACACTGGGTATTATTTCTTCGTTTAATTCATTTATTTTTTTTAATACATCCTCATTTAATAATTTCAATTTGTTATTGAAAATTGAGCCCTCTTCATTTTTAAATTGGCATGAATAAATAGTCCCAAAAACTTCTGCTCCATTTTTTAAAATAACTTTATTTATGCAATATATATTTCCATTTACACGTCCACTTATTTCAACATTATTTGCCATTATATTTCCATTTATTATGGCAGCATCATCTACTATTATTTTTTTTTTACTATAAATTTCACCTTCAATAATTCCTTCCATTCGGATAGAATTTGAGGAAGAAATATTTCCAACTATTAATGTTTCAGATGATATTATAATAGGTAAAATATCTTTTATCTGAAAATTCAATAAAGTATCAATTTTATTTGAAGGAAGTTCCATTAAATATTTTTTTCAAATAAATACCAACCATCATAGGGAGTCAAATTCGAAATATGAAATGATTGTATTTCAATTACTTTATTGTTTTTTTCTAAAGATATTTTAGCATATTCATTTTCGTTGTAATCCCTGTTTGTAATAAAGATCATGCAAAAAAAATCTTTTTGATGATCACTAAAAAAGAAATCCCTTGTGTAATATTTACCGTTTCTTTCAACAATTTTATTTTCATTCAATTCATTTGTGTACTGAATAATAAAAGAGGTATGGAAACTTATTTCAATTTTTAAAGTCAGAATATTTGTAGTATGATTTTGTTTTTAATAATATTTATTACTTTAATATTTGTAAATATATAAGCAGAATTTATTTCTAGAATCATTTTATTGTTGAACAAAATCGTCTAATTTTTGTACTAGATTAAATAAAGTGATTTTTTTGATAACAATTAATTAATAATAGATTTAATTGATTTTTCATTTCATCTTTTATCTATGCTTTTAAAAATTATAATGACTTTTAATTATCATTATAAAACTCAAATGCGTTTTATATTAGCACTTTTATTATTCCTGATTATATGTTTTTCGGGATTCAAAAAAATTCCCAAAAATAATTTCTCTCCCCCTGGTACTATTTTAATAATTGATAGTCTGTTCATCGATAAATTTGAAATCTCCAATGAAATATGGAAAGAATTCATTCAATCAAATATGGATGAAATGCTTATTGGTTCAGATGAATATATTAGGTTGATTCCTGACTCTACAATCTCAATAAAATTAAAAAATTATGGTAAAATTAAAATGAAGGAGTATTTTAATGATCCCCGTTTTGATGAATATCCAGTTGTTGGTATTACTTATGAGCAAGTCTTAAAATTTTGTGAATGGAGAACAAAAAAAGTAAATGAGATAATAAAGCAGAGAAAAAATAATCCATTGATTAAACTTGAATATCGGCTTCCAACTATACATGAATGGGAAATAGCGGCTCAAGGCAATCTTGATTCCATAAAATATCCATTTGGGATTGATATTTATTATACACTAGACGTTAATAAATATCGATCTATAAACTGTTATTATCCTGAAATGACTTCTTTAAACTATATCAGAAAGACTAATGATACCTTACAAAATATCAAATCGAACAGTTATGGACTATATAATATGCTTGGAAATGTTTGTGAAATGGTTTTTGAAAAAGGCTTAGCAAAAGGTGGGCATTACGATGCATTACTAGAAAACTGTAAGATTAAAGAAACTTATACCTATTCCTCTGCTAATAAATGGCTTGGATTTAGGTGTATTTGTTTGGTCACTAAACAAATCACTTCGAATAAAAGTAAAAAGAATCAAAAGTGAAAATTCAAAAAATATAAATACCAATTTTCATCTTAGTTTTTAGATTCTTTTGAATTTTTACTTTTAACTTTTGATTTTAGCTTCCTCTTGATCCGCCAGTTTTAATGGGTTTCTTTGTAGTTCCTACTGCTTTAGCACCTGGCTTAGCAATAAATTTCGAACCCTGAGCAGAACCTTTGGGTCCTTTGCTGCCGGGTTTTCCGCTGTTTTTATTGTTTACGGGTAATGACATATCAGTAATTTAATTGGTTAAATATAATGAGCTTTTGTGAATTCTTCGTTTAATCCAATCTTTTCATGAGTTGATCATCAATTTTTTTAAAGAGGTGATATGGTTTATATACACGCCAATCTAATAATTCCATTAATTCGATATAGTACTGTAATTTTTTCTTTTTAAAGTCTTGCTGGGTTGCTTCAGGCATATTCAATAGCACGGCCCAACCATTTACTTCACTTAATTCTTCATACCATTCCTGATAATATTCCTTATCGCTGCTATGAAAGTTCAATACATTTTCAGCAATTAATATGTATTTATAAATTTTCAACGTATAAAGCAAATCAAAAATTTCTCTTTTTAGTTCCATTATATCATTCTCTATTGCATCATTCCATTCTCCAATCATTTCTATGATGGCAAAATTCAACTCGTAATCAACATAAATGATTTTTAAATAGAGCGTTCTGCTTCCAAAATCATCCCACTGAGGATGAATATAATAATTGTAGACAGTTTGGGAATACTCGAATTCGCTATAAGTGCGACCGAAAAATGGAGATAAAGGATCTTCCTCTGCTACATAAATATGTCTCCAATTAAAAAAGGGTTCTATATCCTGCATAGTTAAAAAGAACTAAAAGATTCAACGGCTTTCTTTACGCTACCGTATTTTAATAAAAGGTCTTTGGCTGTTTCATAATCAGAAAGCTGAATAGCTTCCATGAGCATTTTTACGCCACGGTCTACCAATTTCACATTGCTTAATTGCATATTCACCATTTTATTATCTTCCACACGCCCTAACTGAATCATGATAGAAGTGGAGATCATATTCAAAATTAATTTCTGTGCTGTACCACTTTTCATTCTGGTACTTCCAGTTACAAATTCCGGGCCTACAACAACTTCAATTGGATAGATTGCTTCTAGAGAAAGCGGTGCATTGGGATTGCAGCAGATACTTCCAGTAACGATTCCATTTTTATTACATTCTTTTAATGCTCCAATTACATATGGAGTAGATCCGCTTGCTGCAAGGCCTACAACTACATCTTTATCGCATACGAAATGTTTTAAAAGATCAGACCACCCATCTTCTTCACTATCTTCTGCAAACTCTACCGCTTGTGTGATGGCTTTATCACCTCCTGCTATAATGCCAATTACTAAACCATAAGGAACACCAAAAGTTGGGGGACATTCACTGGCATCAACAATTCCTAAGCGGCCACTAGTTCCTGCGCCGATATAAAATAATCTTCCGCCGGCCAACATTTTATCGCTGATAACCGCAATTAATTTTTCTATTTGTGAAATTACTTTTTCAACTGCAAGAGGTACTATTTTATCTTCATGATTGATATTCACTAGCAACTCTTGAATCGACATTTTTTCAAGGTGGTTGTAGGTAGAAGCCTGTTCCGTTACTTTGATAAAATCTGACATAATATCCATTTAACTATGATACACAATCAACCCTTTCATAGGGGCTTTCATTACTTTTCCCAATTCTAATTCATATCCATTACATAGTTCTTGTAAAATGTCTTTGAATCCATAAGCTATGCTACCAATGAAATTAATAGGATGGGTCCAGCTTTCTTTATATTTATAAATATGCGTAAAAAAGAATTCGTTTAATCCGTCTTCAATAATATTTTCAATCATATAATGCCCTCTGTTTTCAGCCAAGAAAATCGCAAATGAGGCTAAATACCTATTAGCCATTGGCTTCTTATAAACGTTCTCTAAAATTTCTATGGGACTTGTCAGAAATCTCTTTTCAAAACTAGTCATCAATTCTTCATCAAAAGTTTGATATAAATAATGTTGAATTACTTTTTTACCTAAATAAGCTCCACTGCCCTCATCACCTAAAATATATCCGATACCAGGGCTATTTTTGATCATTTTCCGGCCATTGTAAAAACAAGAATTTGATCCAGTTCCAAGAATACATGCAATACCTTTTTCTCGGCCACATAGAGCTCTGGCTGCTGCCATTAAATCTGTTTCAACTGAAATTTTTGCTTTCTTGAATGTTTTTTTCAATACCGCTTTTAGCATCTCTACATTGTTTTGGTTACTTAATCCAGTACCATAAAAATGCACTTCATTGATAACGGCGTCTTTTAATTTGGGAACTAATTGTTTTTGTAGTAATAAGTAAATCTGTTCCTCATTTAAAAAATAGGGACTAATCCCTGTTGTTATGATCTTTTTTTTATTGCCATCTGCAATTAGGCACCATTCGCATTTAGTAGCACCACTATCGGCAATTAATTTAACTGACATATTATTATTTTTCTAGTCTGTAATTCTTTTATTCATCTATCTGTAAAAACTAAGCGCAACTTATACCATTCATTCGAAACAACAAACCTTTATCTTAGTTTCAAGCATTAATACAGATATTCGCATTCTATTTCAAGATACAAAGAAGTACAGTTTATGGGAAGTAAAAAGTTGCAAGTCTGGCTGCCTGTTTTGTTTGCGGTGACAATTATTTTAGGAATGTTGATAGGTTATCAATTGAGGGAAGAAACTACTGGAGGTAAATTTCTAGGTTTCTCTAAAAGAACCTCATTACAGGAAGTTGTTGACCTGGTAAAAAGTAGATATGTTGATAAAGTGGCTTCGGATAGTATTAATCAATTAGCTGTAAATCAATTACTTGCGCATCTTGATCCTCATTCTATTTTAATTCCAACAGATCAATTGAGTGCCGCAGATGAGCATTTACAAGATAATATCAAAGGGATTGGAATTGAGTTTCAGGTGATTGAAGATACTGTAACAGTAATGAATGTTATCAAAAAGGGGCCTTCAGAAAAAGCTGGGTTATTTGTAGGCGACAAATTGATTACCATCAATGATACAGCTCAAATTGCTGGTAAATTTCTTATAGTGGATAAAGTAAGATCCTTGTTGAAGGGGGAGACTGGGACTAAGGTAAAAATCAAAATATTAAGGTCTGGTAAAATGTTTGACAAAGTAGTGGAGCGTGCCTCTTTTCCAGTACCCATTATTGATGTTTCATACATGATTGATCAGGAGACTGGTTTTATTAGAATCAATCGCTTTGCGGATCGATCATATGAAGCATTTATGGAGAGCATGGGCGATTTGAAGAAACAAGGAATGCAAAAACTTATTCTCGATTTAAGAGGAAATGGTGGCGGATTATTGAAAGAAGCCATTGCAATAGCGGATGAATTTTTAAGTGGCGATAAATTAATTGTTTATACAGAAGGGGATCATCAGCAAAGAATTGATAATCGTTGCAGAAGGGATGGCATTTTTGAAACTGGAAAATTAGCGGTTCTTGTAGATGAAAGTTCTGCTTCAGCTAGTGAAGTATTGGCGGGTGCATTACAAGACTGGGATAGGGCTACAATTATCGGTAGAAGAACTTTTGGAAAGGGTTTGGTACAACAACAATTTCAATTGAGTGATGGAAGTGCTGTACGCCTTACTATTGCCCGTTATTATACACCCTTAGGGCGAAATATTCAGAAACCGTATGGTAAAGATCATCAAGAATACAATGAAGAACTTCTGACAAGATTTCATAATGGTTCGATGTTAAAAGAAGATACTTCCAAGCCTAAAGGAAAAGCCTTCAAAACTCCATTAGGGAAATTGGTGTATGATGGTGGTGGAATTACCCCAGATATATTTATCCCTTTGGACACAGCAAATATTAGCGATAATATTTTGAAATTATATTATAGAAATTCGCTTAGTAGTTATGTTTTCAAATACTACCTACAAAATAGAGCCAAATTTGATACAATAGCTCAACCTAAAAATATATTAACTGCATTTATCCCTGGTGAAAAAGAAATGGCAGAAATTAGAAGCTTTGCATTATCTCACGATGGTATAAATATCCTGGCATTTACTGATAAGGAGAAAATTCAAATTAGTCAAAGATTACAAATATTGATGGCAAAGCAACTTTGGCGTATGGAAGGATATTTTGAAATTGCCAATAAATATGATGTAGCCATACAAAAGGGGATTTCGTCTTTAAAATAAAAAACGGTGTTTTTTATAAAAAATTCAGTGTTTTCAACGGATCATGCTATCCATTAATGCTGTTAATTTGTCTAAGAATTTAAAGCAACCCCTAATTGAATCGTATGAAACATAAAGTGATTACTGTAGCATTACTATTAATTACTGCAACCATCCTTTTAGTGATTAATTTCATTAATGATTGGTTTCTTATTGCAGTAGGACTCTTATTTGCCTTTACTTCCTTATTATTTGCTAGCATATTATTGTTTGCAAGACATCGGAACGAAAAATTGGCAAAAATAGAAAAATAAGATTAGTTACTTATTGATAAAAACAAAGGTTGATTTATTCGGCCTTTGTTTTTTTTTGCCTGATATTTATCTTTTAAATATTATTACCGATATATTAGCATTACAAACCCCTTCTAAAACAAAAAAAATGCATAGAAAAGATTTCTTACGCAATACTGGATTTGCAGCAGCTTCTTTAGCAATTACCTCTCCTAATAAATTATTTGCTTCACCAACTGATACCAGAGTCAAAATGGGTATTATTGGCGTTGGACAAAGGGGGTTGAATCATCTAGATCTTTTGTTACGAAGAGAGGATGTTGACCTATTAGCAATTTGTGATATTGATGAGCGTACACTTAACTCAGCAAAAGAAATTATTGCTAAGAGTGGTAAAAAAATGCCCGAAATATTTACAGGTGATAATCTTGCCTGGAAAACAATGCTTGAGAAAAGGCAATTGGATGGAATTGTGATAGCTACTCCCTGGGAATGGCATAAAGAAATGATTATTGGAAGTATAGAATCGGGTATAAAATATTTAGGGTCGGAAGTAATAATAGGCATTAGTTTAGAAGATCATTGGGAAGTAGTTCGCGCTGCTGAAAAGCATAAAGCTCATGTGATGATGCTTGAAAATGTATGTTATCGAAGAGATGTGATGGCAGTTTTGAATATGGTTCGTCAGGGCTTATTTGGAGAAATCATTCATTTGCAAGGTGGCTATCAACACGATTTGCGTGAAGTTAAATTCAATAATGGGATAGAAGTTTATGGGCACGGTGTTGAATTTGGAGAAAAAGCTTATTCAGAAGCACATTGGAGAACAGAACATTCTGTACATAGAAACGGGGATTTGTATCCAACACATGGTGTTGGTCCGGTTGCCAATTATATCAATATCAATAGAGGGAATAGGTTTACTTCTCTTTGTTCTTTTTCATCGAAAGCAAGGGGTTTACATAATCATATTGTAAAACAAGGAGGAGAAAATCATCCGAATGCAAAAGTGAATTTTAAATTAGGTGATGTAGTAACTACTTCCATTAATTGTGTAAATGGAGAAACCATTTTATTACAACACGATACGAATTTGCCAAGACCCTATTCATTAGGATTTAGAGTGCAGGGTACTGAAGGTATTTGGATGGATGTTAATAAAAGTATTTATATTCAAGATAAGTCTGCGAATGCACATCAATGGGATGATGCAAAACAATGGCTCGATAAATACGACCATCCTTTATGGCAACGCTGGAGTAAAGAAACTGCTGGTGCTGGTCATGGTGGAATGGACTTTTTTGTTATTCATGCATTAGTTGAAAGTATCAAACATAAAACAGCAACTCCAATGGATGTATATGATGCAGCAACCTGGAGTGCTATTTCACCATTAAGTGAGAAATCGATTGACCTTGGTTGTCAAACAGTTGAGTTCCCAGATTTTACAGGTGGTCAGTGGATGTATCGAAAACCAGTGTTTGCTTTAAATGATTCTTATTAATAATTAATAATGGGCTATATTCCATCAGAGGTATTAAGTGCATACGGATTCGAGCTGAAAGGCTTAGAACAGCAAAGTTTTGGTTCTGGATTAATTAATCATACCTGGAAATTGAAATCTTCAAAAGGAGATTTTATTTTACAAACGATTAATCAAAACGTGTTTCCTTTTCCAGAAATGATTGCTCAAAATATAGAGGCTGTGGGAGATTTTCTTTCACTTAATTATCCTGCATATTTTTTTGTGTATCCAATTAAAACAACTGATTCGAAATCGATGTTTTATTTTGATCATAAATATTATCGATTGTTTCCTTATGTAATAGGGTCGCACGCAAAAACTGTTGTAAGGAATGCATCTGAAGCATTTGAAGCTGCCAAACAATTTGGAATATTTACTAAATTGTTGAGTGAGTTTGAAACTAATAAACTACAAAAAACGTTACCGGATTTTCACAACTTAGCACTTAGGTATCATCAATTTGAAGAGGCATTAATATCCGGGGATGCAAATAGAATTGCAGATTCAAAACAGATCATTCAACAAATCATTGATAATAGAGGGATTGTTAAAACCTATCAATCAATTCTAACGAATCCGGATTTTAAAATGCGTGTTACACACCATGATACGAAAATTAGCAATGTATTATTCGACGAGAATAATAAAGGGATTTGTGTGATTGATTTAGATACTTTAATGCCCGGTTTTTTTATAAGCGATGTCGGGGATATGATGCGAACTTATTTATGCCCAGTAAGTGAAGAAGAAAAAGATTTCGATAAAATAAATATTCGGTCAGAAATTTATCGAGCTATTGTTCGAGGTTATGCAGATGCAATGGGTGATGAATTATCGGCTACGGAGATTCAATATTTTTTTTATGCTGCACAATTCATGATTTATATGCAAGCTTTGAGATTTCTAACAGATCATTTAAATAGTGATTGTTATTATGGCGCAAAATATGAGGGACAAAATTTTGTAAGAGCATCTAATCAGATGAAACTTTTAGAAAAATTGCAAGAGAAAGAATCTGTTCTAAAATAAAGAATGCCACCTGTTTTAGGAGGTGGCATTCTTTATAAAAGCAATTGAATCCTATCCAAGTGGAACAAAGTCGCTAGCTTTTTTCGTAGCCAATTCTTCGTAGGTTTTCCATTTTAAGTTTACTAAATTCTGGGCATGCACCATTAATCTTTCGGCTTCTACCGGATTTGTTTGTGTAAGCACTTTATATCTTAACTCATTGTATGCATAGTCTCTTAAGTTAATCGTTGGTCTTGGAGAGTCTAATACAAATGGATTTTGATTTTTCTGTCTTAATACTGGATTATATCTCAATAATGGCCAGTGACCACTTGCAACGGCCATATTCTGTTGTGTTAGACCATTTTTCAGATCATAACCATGAGCGATACAATGGCTGTAGGCAAGAATTAAAGCAGGTCCATCGTAAGCTTCTGCTTCACGTAATGCTAATAATGTTTGTTGCGGGTTTGCGCCAAATGCGATTCTAGCAACATAAACATTTCCATAAGACATGGCTTGCATCGCTAAGTCTTTCTTTCCTCCAGTTTTTCCAGCTGATGCAAATTTTGCAGTAGCAGCTGTTGGTGTAGATTTGGAAGACTGTCCTCCGGTATTAGAATACACTTCTGTATCCATTACTAATATCTTCACATTCCTTCCGCTTGCTAATGCATGGTCAAGCCCTCCATATCCAATATCATAAGCCC
Source organism: uncultured Bacteroidota bacterium (assembly GCA_903927185.1). Lineage (GTDB taxonomy): Bacteria > Bacteroidota > Bacteroidia > Chitinophagales > Chitinophagaceae > Sediminibacterium. Next base: position 6,203 of record CAIYLW010000016.1, on the reverse strand, counting down.
ATCCATCACCGCCAACTAACCAAACGCTTCTGCGAACTAACTGATCGCAAACAGATAATAAGTGTTTAGCTGCAGGTTCTCTAAGTTTTGATAATTTTTCTTTTAATAATTGAACCCGCAATTGTTGGATAGCCAATTCTGATTCGTGAGTTTGTTTTGCATTGATAATCTCATCTACAAAATCTTCTCCCAATTCAGGTTTCAATTCGTTCAACAATTGTTTGGCAATATTCAATTGATTATCTGCAGTAATACGCATACCCAAACCAAATTCTGCATTGTCTTCGAATAAAGAGTTTGACCAAGCTGGTCCGCGACCTTCTTTGTTTACAGTCCAAGGAGTGGTGGGTAAGTTCCCACCATAGATAGAAGAACAACCAGTTGCATTTGCAACTAATAATCTTTGTCCGAATAATTGCGATAATAATTTCAAGTATGGTGTTTCACCACAACCTGCACAAGCACCTGAGAACTCGAATAATGGTTCTAAGAATTGAGCGCCATGAACAGTTGAGAAATCTATTTTTGAACGATCATTCCAAGTGATATTTTCAAATGTTGCAATATTTGCTTTCTCAACTTCTAAAATGGATTCTTTATCACTCAGGTTGATGGCTTTGCGTTCTTTGTTTATTGGATCTGAGATCGGACAAACTTCGGTACATAAATTGCAGCCTGTGCAATCTTCTAAATAAACTTGTAAAGTATATTGAGTTTCAGGAAATCCTCTTGCATTAATTGGGGCATGTTTAAATCCATCACCAACACCTTTTAGATTGTCTTTATGATAGAATTTAGAGCGGATTACACTATGCGGACAAACATAGGCACAGTTTCCACATTGGATACACATATCCGGTTCCCAAACAGCAACAAGGTCACTTACATTTCTTTTCTCCCATTGTGTTGTTCCACTAGGATAGGTGCCGTCTATTGGCATCATACTTACTGGTAAGGTATCGCCATGGTCGGCCATCATAACTGCTGTAACATTCTTTACAAAGTCGGGTGCTTTATCAGAAACTGTTTGTAAGTTATTGTCGGCAGCAGAAACAGAACCTGGATAATTTACTTCATACATGTTAGCCAATGTGGCATCCACTGCAATAAAGTTTTGATCGATTACTTTTTGTCCTTTTTTAAAGTAAGTTTTTTCAATTGCTTTTTTGATTTGCTTAATTGCAGCTTCTCGGGGTAATACACCTGATAATGCAAAATAACAAGTTTGCATGATGGTATTAATTCGACCTTTCATTCCAGTATCTCTAGCAACTGTTGTTGCATCAATCACAAAGAATTTAATTTTCTTGTCGATGATACTTTTCTGCACCTGACCTGTTAATTTATCCCAAACTTCTTCTTTGCTATATGGGCTATTTAATAAGAATGTAGCGCCTTCACTTGCATAGCTCAACATTTCTACTTTTTCAGTGAAATTGAATTGGTGACAAGCAATGAAATCGGCTTTAGAAATTAAGTATGGCGCGCGAATTGGTTTAGGTCCGAAACGTAAATGAGATACTGTTCTTGCACCAGATTTTTTTGAATCATACACGAAGTAACCTTGTCCGAATAGATCTGTATTTTCTCCAATAATTTTAATTGTGTTTTTATTAGCACCTACAGTACCATCTGCGCCAAGACCAAAGAATAAACCTTGTCTCCATGCTGATTCATCCAATTTATAAGAAGGATCGTAAGCTAAACTCAAATGGGTAACGTCGTCATTAATACCTACTGTGAAACCATTTTTAGGTTTTTCTTTTTTCAATTCATCATACACCGCTTTCACCATGGCTGGAGTAAATTCTTTAGAAGATAAACCATAACGTCCACCAACTAAATTTGGAAGATGTTTAATTTTTCCTTGTTGGAATGCTTCTACTAAAGTTGACAATACGTCTTGATACATGGGTTCACCTGCTGCACCTGATTCTTTTGTTCTATCAAGAATAGCAATTGATTTAACTGATGCAGGTAAAGCATTAATAAAATGCTCTAATGAGAAAGTTCTATATAAACGAACCTGGATAACCCCAGTTTTTTCTCCTGTAGCATTTAATGCCTCCATAGTTTCTGCTACTGTTTCTCCACCAGATCCCATCACGATAATTACGCGTTCTGCATCAGGAGCTCCAGTGTATTGAAATAATTCATATTTTCTTCCAGTGAGTTTTTCAAATTCACGCATACTGTCCTCAACAATTTGAGGAAGATTATTATAGAAGGTATTTACTGTTTCTCTTCCCTGGAAATAAACGTCTGGATTTTGAGCAGTACCTCTGATAAAAGGATGTTCAGGATTTAAGCCTCTATTTCTATGAGCAATTACTAACTCATCAGGAATCATGGATTTGATTTGCTCATCAGTAAGTAATTCCAATTTATTTACTTCATGAGAAGTGCGGAATCCGTCAAAGAAATGTACAAATGGGATTCTAGATTTTAAAGTTGCATTTTGAGCAATCAATGCAAAATCGTGTGCTTCCTGAACACTAGCAGAACTTAATAAAGCGAAGCCTGTAGTTCTTGCTGCCATTACATCCTGATGATCACCAAATATAGATAACCCTTGAGCAGCCAGTGAACGTGCAGCTACGTGAAATACGGTAGCAGTGAGTTCTCCTGCAATTTTGTACATATTTGGAAGCATCAACATTAAACCTTGTGATGCAGTAAATGTAGTGGTAAGAGATCCGGTTTGTAAGGCACCATGAACGGTACCGACAGCACCAGCCTCACTTTGCATTTCCATGATATCCGGAACGCCGCCCCAAATATTTTCGGTTCCTTTAGAGGCCCATTCGTCGGCCAATTCTGCCATCGTTGAAGAAGGAGTGATAGGGTAGATAGCACAAACTTCGTTGACGCGGTATGCCACATACGCAGCTGCTTCGTTTCCGTCGATGGTAGAGATTATATTTTTATTAGGCATTAGTAGTTTCATTTATGGGTTCTGAAATCATTTCTATTGCGTGACAAGGACATTGTTCATAACAAACAGCACATCCTGTACAAGCATCTAAATTGAATTTGTAGCGGTTGCCTTTTCCTAATTTAATAATGGCATTTTCTGGACAAGCACCAAAACATCCATCACATTCAAAACAGTTACCACAACTTAAGCAACGTTGTGCTTCAAACCTTGCTTCTGCTTCCGAGAAACCAGCATTGATTTCTTCGAATGATTTGATGGCTTCTGATGGGGCTAATTTATCTTGTTCTTTTTGTGGGGCTTCTGTTTTGTACCACATATGCAGTTTTCTATATCCTGCAGTAGGGTGTTTCTCGCCTTTTGAATAAGATTGATTTTCTAGAAAACTGCAAATTGTTTTTGCAGCTTTTTTTCCATGACCAATAGCAATAGTGGAGCTTCTGTTTTCACCTGGAAGTGTATCACCACCTGCAAAAATACCTGAGTGACCAGTCATTCTTTGTCCATCAATAATGATGGTGCCATCTTCATTTAATTGAATACCATCAATGTTTTTCAAAAACTCAGTATCAGCTGCCTGACGGTTAGCGATAATTAATATATCTGCTTCGATGGTTTCGAATTCACCCGTTCCAATTGCTTTATTTTTTTCAACTTTTAGTGTTTCGAAAGTGATTTTGCTATTTCCAATTTTATGAATCTTCTTGTATAATTGAACATCAACACCTTCTGCCAGCGCATCTTCGGTTTCATAGTCATAAGCTGGCATCATTTTTTTATCTCCAGGAAAATATACAAGCGCTTCTGAACCAAAACGCTTAATAATTCGGGAGAGGTACATTGCTAATTTACCACCGCCGTAAACAACTACTTTCTTATGCAGGTAAGCACTTGGATTGATTTTAATTTCAGAAAAGAACTCGAACGCCGTTTTAATATATACTGAATTGTCGTGATCAAAAATTTCGTCCTGAATTTTTTGTGCTCCTATGCCAAGGTAAACGGCATCAAATTTTCCGTCCTGCTTAAGTCCAATTAAGTCTTCAACTTTAGAATTGAGTCGAATGGTAACGCCCATTTGTGCAATACGGTTGATTTCTGAATCCAAAATTTCTTTGGGTAATCTATATTCAGGGATGCCAGACCACATCAGGCCACCGATATGACCACTTGCTTCATGGATTTCTACTTCGTGACCAGCTTTTACAAGATGGTAGGCGGCAGAAAGCCCACTTGGGCCAGCACCTACAACTAAAACTCTTTTTCCTGTGTGTTGGACTTTAGTACGTAATTGCCAATTATTTTTAATTGCTTCATCACCAATGAATCGTTCTACCGCATGAATATTAACGGTATCGTCGATATGGTTTCTGTTACAGCCTGTTTCGCATGGTTTTACACAAATCCTACCCATGATTCCCGGGAAAGGATTGTCTTCCATCATTGTTTGAAAAGCCTCGAAATAATTTCCGGCTTGCGCATATGCCATCCATCCTTGAATATTTTCACCTGCAGGGCAGGCACTGTTACAAGGCGGCATAAAATCCATATAAACCGGACGTCTTGATCTTAATGCACCAGTACCTTCTGAGTGGGTTGTAAGGTCTACTGGTTTTGTAATGTCGTTCTCAGGCATATTATTTGTTTTTTCAGAATTTCAAATGGGTTACTAAATGCTGTTTAAACATTATTTCATCAAATTATAGTGTGAAATTAGCAACCGATGGTTTTCAAAACAATGACTTTGTGCATATAGGAACATGAGCAATGTCATATTCAGATTAAAAAAGAAACTTGATAAATAGTTGTATTAATTAGCATATATAATATCCAAAGCTTTATACTATAAATTTCAGAATTGAAATCACTTGAGGATAATTTTGAATGGTTTTATTGAATTTTAAAACTGTTTACGAAAAAATGTGACTAACTGATGATTTTCTTTCTCATCTTTATTTATATTGTTGAATAAACTCATTTCAAAGCGAATTCAATTATGCAATCGGCTGCAGCAATTTCTTTTATATTAGATAAGTTGGCTCGTGAATTAAGTAGTTCATTGACATATCATAATTTGAGTCATACCGAGCGTGTTATTCAACATGTTTCTGTAATTGCAGAAGAGGAGGGTGTTATTGGACATCAGCGTGATCTATTATTAGTTGCAGCTGCCTTTCATGATGCCGGTTTTATTGAGGTATATACTGGACATGAAGAAGTATCCTGCAGAATGGCAAGGGAATATTTGCCAGGCTTCAATTTTAATGAGGCAGATATTGATGCAGTTTGTGAAATAATTATGGCTACAAAAATTCCGCAAACACCTACCGATTTTTTGGGAAAAATTCTTTGTGATGCAGATTTATATTATTTAGGTACTTCTAATTACGAGGCGATAGCCGAGACTTTATTTGAAGAATTCCTTGAAGAAGATATTTTACATAATAAAATGCAGTGGCAACAACAGCAGACTACCTTTTTGAAGAGCCATCAATATTTTACAAAAACTGCAAGAAAAAAATTGGGGCCAATACAAGAGAAAAACTTGTTAGTATTAGCCACACAAATAGAAAGTCCGCATACCATTAAGCACCATGAATCATCGGTTTGGGATATCATTTTTATAATCGCTGGTGTAATAATCACTGCATTTGGATTAAAAGGATTTTTAGTACCCAATCAATTTTTCGATGGAGGAATCACAGGAATTTCATTGATGATTCACGAATATTTCGATATCAATTTAGCCTATGTAATTGTTGCGGTAAATATTCCATTTGTTATCATCTCTTATTTTTCGATAAATAAAGGATTTGCTATCAAAACTTTTTTTGCTGTAACATTTCTGGGTATTTGCCTTTTATATCCAAGTTTTCCTACAATTACTGATGATAAACTGTTGATTTCAATTTTTGGTGGTTTCTTTCTAGGCATTGGAATTGGTTTAACCATGCGGGCTGGTTGTGCCGTTGATGGAATTGAAGTATTAGCACTTTATACTTTGAGAAGATCCAGTTTTACAATTAGTGAAATTATTCTTGGAATTAATATTATCATCTTCAGTTTTGCTGCTTTTCATTTTGGGCCTAAGACTGCTCTATATTCGATGTTAACTTATTTTATTGCCTCAAAAACGATTGATTATGTGATTGAAGGATTAGAAGCATATACAGGTGTAACCATTATATCTGGAAAAAGTGCGGAACTAAAGCATCGCTTAGTGAATGAAATGGGAAAAGGAATTACAGTTTATAAAGGAGAGCGTGGT
>CAIYLW010000015.1 GCA_903927185.1 uncultured Bacteroidota bacterium | reverse complement strand
CTAGGATTTGGTTTAGCCAAAAGTAGTGGGGTACAACATGGTCAGGTTTTAAATATCGACCAAACCATTAAAGCCATTCAAGCAGCATTAGCTAATTGTTACGAAAGTAATCCCGATTTAGAAATATCAGAAGTATATGTAGGTATTGCAGGCCATCATATAAAAAGTTTACAAACTCGCGGAGATATCGTTCGTCAGGATCCGGAAAACGAAATTCAGTTATCAGAAATTGATCTGCTTGTTAACAATCAACGTAAAACATTTATTCCCGCTGGTGATCAGATCATTGATGTGATTCCTCAGGATTTTCATGTTGATAATATTCAAAACATCAAGGACCCTGTAGGATTTAATGGGGTGAAAGTGGGCGCAAATTTCCACATCATCACAGGAGATCGAAATGCGATACGCAATATCAATCGTGCAGTTGAAAGAAGCGGTTTGTCTACTAAAGATTTAGTACTACAACCACTTGCTTCTGCTAGTGCAGTAATGAGCGAAATTGATATGGAAGCTGGTGTAGCTATTTTAGATATTGGTGGTGGCACATCCGACTTAGCTGTATTTTATGAAGGCATCCTTAAACATACAGCTGTAATTCCTTTTGGAGGAGAAAATATTACAAACGATATCCGTTTAGGATTGGGCGTATTAAAGAGTCAGGCTGAAGCTATGAAAGTTCAGTTTGGAAGTGCATTGGCAGATGAAGCAAAAGCTAACGCCTATATCACCATCCCTGGATTAAAAGGCATGCCTGCAAAAGAAATAAGTGTTAAAAATTTAGCACAGATTATTCAAGCGCGTATGAGTGAGATTCTGGATTTTGTGAGTTATCATTTAAAGCAAGTTGGTCTTGATAGCAGGGCATTGAATGGTGGTGTGATTTTAACTGGTGGTGGATCTCAATTGAAACATTTGATTCAATTGACTGAATATACCACAGGTTTAAATGCACGTATCGGTCTTCCAAATGAACACCTTGCACCGAATCATATAGATGAGTTGAAAAAACCAATGTATTCAACCTGTATTGGTTTGATCTTGAAAGGATATAGTGATTATGAGCACAATTATAAAGAATTTAGTGAGAAGTACAAGGAAGTAAAAGTTCCTAAAATATTGACCAATTCTTTGAATGTTGCAACACCTGCTACGCCTACTCCAGAGCCAGTTGTAGATATGGTAAAGCGTAAAGAAAAATTCTGGGATAAATTCAAAAATAATTTGATTGATATGTTTAAAGAAGAGGAAGACCAGATTATAAAATAAGATTACTGATTTTTTCGTTAAAGTTAATACCCCTAGGAACAGAATAGACAAACCATTAAACCGTACCTTATGATCCATTTTGATCTTCCAAAACAAAAATCGTCCATCATCAAAGTTCTTGGTGTTGGAGGTGGTGGAAGTAACGCTGTTAATTTTATGTTTGCTCAAGATATTGAGGGTGTTGATTTTATTATTTGTAATACAGATTCTAAGGCCATTGAACAAAGTCGCGTACCGAATAAAATTCAACTTGGACCACACCTTACACAAGGGCTTGGTGCTGGAGCAAATCCGGAAGTTGGAAAAAAAGCTACTGAAGAGTCGCTTGATGAAATTAAACGTATCCTAGAAGTTAATACTAAAATGGCGTTCATCTGCGCCGGAATGGGTGGCGGAACTGGTACTGGAGGTGCTCCGATAATTGCACAGATTTGTAAAGACCTGGGTATTTTAACTGTTGGTATAGTTACTACGCCATTTGGATTTGAAGGGCCTCGTAGAATGCTTCAAGCAGAAGAAGGTATTCGTGAATTAAAACCTTATGTAGATACACTATTGGTAATTAGCAATGACATGTTGCGTATGCAATATGGTAATCTTAAAATGAAAGAAGCATTTGGTAAAGCTGATAATGTATTAGCAACTGCAGCTAAATGTATTACTGATATCATTAATAGTCGTGGTCATATTATAGTTGACTTTGCAGATGTATGTACCGTGATGAAGAATGGTGGTGTTGCTATTTTAGGTAAGAGTGAAGTAGAAGGTGAGGATAGAGCTCAACGTGCTATTGAACAAGCTTTATCATCTCCATTATTGAATGATAATGATATTAAAGGTGCGAAATGGATTTTAATAAATATTAATAGTGCAGAAGGTGACCATGAATGTACTATGGATGAAGTAGAAACTGTAAACGATTTCTTACGTATGCAAGCTGGTGAAGCTACTGATGTAATTGTTGGTATGGGCTACGATCCAACATTGGATAAGAAAATTGGAATCACAATTATCGCTACTGGATTTGAACATAAAGATCCATTTTCAAAACCTGTTCCTTCAAAAAAAGTAGCAGTAAAAGAAGATAAAATTGTAATGGTTCTAGGTGAAACTGAAAAGCCAGCTACAGCAGTGCAATTACAGCTACCTGTTATAGAGCCTGTAAAAGATCCGTTTGAACCTCATATGCAAGAATCAGTAATAGAAGAAATGACTATTACGGTAGAACATAGCCGCGCTATTTTTTATGATGAAGAAAAGATTGTAGCAGAGACGTCAGTAGACAAAGAAACCTGTCATTTTGAATTGAGTGTGGATCTTCCTGAAGCTACTTCTGCTCCGATTGTTGAAAAAGAACAAGTGCCGGAACCTGCTCCAGTAGTTAAAACTGAAAAGGAACAATTGGTACAGTTTACTGTAACTGAACAACCTTCACAACCTGAGGTAAATAGATTCGGAGGTTTACATAAACCGAATAATATTTATGCTGTTGCAGAGGAGAATAAACCAGAACGTTTTGAAGCGCCGAAAGTAGAAGAAGTTATCCCTACTCCTGTTACAGAACCTGCGCCTAGATTGATAGAAAAAGAAGAGGAGATGCAATTAGTAATGCGTGAAGCTTTTGTACCAGAAGCACCGAAGCAACCTATTTATGTTCAAGCAGCTATACCACAAGAAGATACTTATATAGATGAGAATGAAGAACAGAAAAGAAGAGCAGCAGAACGTATACAAAAATTACGCAACCTTTCTTTTAATATGAATACTACTGATCCGAATAACGAGTTCGATTCAGTACCTGCCTATATTCGCAGGAATATGGAGTTATTTGGAACTTCTTTTGAATCTGTAGAAAATTTCTACAGTAAAGTAACAGTTGGTAAAGATTCCAATAACCACACACAGCTCTCTACCATCAATACTTTCCTAGATGGGAAAAAACCTGATTAACGATTGCTAGCTATAGATTTGATTTTAAACTTGGTGATTTTAGTTGTTAGCCCCTGGAAAATTTTCCCGGGGCTTTTTTTATAACAAAAATTACTAGTTACATCTTTCCTAACTTTACAGTATGTCCACAATACTCATTACAGGCGGTACAGGAATGATTGGTGCCAGGTTAACAGAAATTTTAATTAAGGGAGGCCATGAAGTAATTATTCTTACACGAAAGCCTTTATCAGCTAAGTATTTACCCAAGGGAGTTTCACATGCTAGCTGGAATATTCCTAAAAAGTTGATTGATCCTGTAGCATTCGCTGCAGCAGACCATATTGTGCATCTTGCCGGGGCAGGTGTTGCCGATAAAAGATGGAATAAAAAACGCAAAGAAGAAATACAAAGTAGCAGAGCGGATAGTGGTGCACTTTTAGTTCATGCCATGCAAACGCTTCCCAATAAAATTAAGACAGTGATTAGTGCTTCAGGTATTGGCTGGTATGGTGCTGATACAAATAGTTCTTTAAAGAATGGTTTTATAGAAGATGCTCCAGCAGATACTGCATTTCTTGGAGAGACTTGTAGCATTTGGGAACAAAATATTCATGGAGTAAGTGCTGCAGGAAAGAGGTTGGTGATTTTTAGAATTGGGATTGTGTTGAGTAATAAAGGAGGCGCATTGGTGGAATTCAAAAAGCCCATACGTTTTGGGTTTGCAGCAATATTGGGGAATGGGAAACAAAATATAAGCTGGATACAAATTGATGATCTCTGTGGCATGTTTATAAAAGCAATTGAAGATCAAAAAATGCAGGGAGTGTATAATGCAGTTTCGCCAGATGTGGTAACCAATCGGAAATTAACATTGGCAGTGGCTAAATCGATGAGGGGACGTTTTTTTATTGCAATTCAAGTACCCGCATTTTTATTAAGATGGATATTAGGTGAAATGAGTATTGAGATACTAAAATCTACCAAAGTGAATTCCTATAAAATCCAAAGCTCTGGGTATCATTATCAATATCCAACACTTACTGAAGCGATTAAACAATTAATCCATCCTTTATAAATCTCTACGTTTGTGTAAATAGTAACAGAAGGCCCAGATAGCAGCTGTTAGAATAAAAGTATATATCAGAAATTCTGGTATGGCAGCTACTGATTTTACGTACCAATCTTTGGCATCTTTACCAAAACGATTGGTAAAAGCAGGCCAAGGTAAAATTCTGTTTGAAATTTCTAATGGGAGAAAACGCCCGAGATCGTTTGATTTGAATCTTAAATAACCAACTGCAATTTTCTCCAAAATCAAATCATAGAAAAGAAAAAAGCCCAAAGCTATAAAAGCTTTTTTAATCAGAAACCCCATTAAAAAAGCTACCGTTAATTGAGCAAAGGTTTGAATAAAAAAAAGTGGGATATATTGTAATTGCTCTGCCCATCTATTAAAATTATCCGGATCGGCATAGATTCCAAAAATACCTGCTACCAATGTGAACATAATGGTTGATACCAAAGAAATAATTAATACATCAAATAATTTGCTGGTTACAAACTGATTTCTACTCCAGCCGTCAATGATATTCTGGCGATGGGTTTTATAATTATATTCATTTGTTACCAGCATGATAACCAGAATTGAAGGAATAATAATAAAGACAGAAGAAAGGAATGCAACTGTATGCCAGGTTTCGGGAAAAGCAAAAGGATTTCCCAAAAGCATTTTTGCCACATTGTTTGCTACTTCTTTTCCACTAATTGATTTTGAATAGATGTAGTAGAACATCATATTCGTTCCAGGATAAGTAAGTGTAACAATGGCTAGCATCCACCAGAATGCCGGATACTTTTTAATTTTTAACCACTCTATTTTTATTAAAGAAAACATGGTAAGGAGTTTTGTAATTAGTCGTTCGTAAGTTCAAAGAATTTGCTTTCGAGGCTTTTCTTTTTAAGTATTATTTGATTTAGTACAATTCCATTTTCAAAGCAGTGCTTGTTTATGGCTTCCATGGGTGCTGTGCCAAATGGAAAATGCAATTGAATGAAAGAATCGTTTTCTGAAATACTGAGATAGCCTGGGAAAATTTCCAAAACCGATTTCAATTTCAAAAAATTTTCTGAAGCAAGCTCTACTATATCTTCATTAGCTAATACTTCGTTTACGGGTCCGGCGGCCAATAACTTTCCACGTTTCATGATAGCGACATGCGTACAAACTTTTTCTACTTCATCTAATAAATGACTCGCCATAATAATGGTCTTTCCTTGTTTTGCCAGTACTTTAATGAGTTCGCGGATTTCTGCAATGCCCACCGGGTCTAATCCGTTGGTGGGTTCATCGAACAAAAGCACTTCCGGGTTACCTAATAATGCTGCACCAATGGCCAATCTTTGTTTCATCCCTAAGCTATAGGTACTAAAGCGACTATTTTTTCTTTCATAGAGCTTTACTATTTTCAATACATCCTCAATTGCCTGGTCGTTTCCTCTGCCACTAATGGCACTGGTTATTTTTAAATTATCAACTGCCGATAAGTAATGATAAAAATTGGGGGTCTCTAATAAAGAACCAATTCTTTTTCTTGTTTCAGGAGAGCCAGAATTGCCAAACCATTTGAATGTTCCCGTATTTGCTTTTAAAATATCTAGAATGATACTCAGCATGGTGGTTTTGCCGCTACCATTGGGTCCGAGTAATCCGAATACTGCGCCTTTGGGCACTTCATAACTTACATTTTGAAGTGCTTGTATGTTGCCATAAGATTTTGAAATTCCCTCGATTGAAAGTATGGGTTCCATAAAAAATTGTATTAATTACTTGCTCACTTTGCAATTATCCGAAGTTAGAACCATCCTTTTAAAACTTACTACCGTTTATACAGCGATTCTTACGCACCATCAAAGAATAAGTCCTATATAATGAAGATTTTCTCTTATTTTTTTTACAAATTTCTAATATTCGACATGGTTTGGACGTTTACCTAAAAAATCAACTTGTCGATTGTCAGTAAAGTGGGCATAAAATAAGGCTGTTTTAGTCTTATAGGAGTTAAATTCACTGCGTATTGACGAACCTGTTGGACCCTTTGAAAAAATGATCAATTATCATAAAATTCCTTATGTTAATATTGCGCCCGAGCAGTATCAGGAGGAAATGGATAAAAACGGAACATTTTACTCAAATGTGGCTGTTTGGACCCTGCTTTTTTCCTTACCACTTTTCTGGGTGCTAGACCTTCTATTCTCTAAACCGCACTGGCTAAACTATCTGTTTATACGGATTGCGTGCTTTGCACTTTCTTATATTATTTTCTGGGTAGGCAATAAAAATAATTGGAATCACTTAGTTCATTTGAATTTGGTAGTGGCATTGAATTTAGGATTGGGTGCATTTAATTGTGGCATTCTTCCTTTATCTGAGGCCTTACCCTATTATATGGTTTTGTCTGTTATGGTTCTTTTGTTGAATACCATGGTTTTTTGGAAACCAATTTATTCAATCATGCAAGTTGGCATCACTTATGTGATTCTGATTCTACTCTATTCATTTACGGGAAGGGAAGATGGATATGCAGGATTAGTGAAAAACGGAGGTGGCGTTTATTTTTTAATTTCTGCTTTTTCTTGTCTGATAGCACATAATCGGTATTTGATTGTAAAGAGAGAGATTCAAAAAAATCTGATTATAGAAGAATCGAATAAAAGATTATTAGAACAAAATGAATTGATCAATGATCAGCATCAAGTGATTGAAGAGGTGAACAGAAGATTGAAAGAGTTGAACGACTATCGTCAGAATACTTTGAACATCATGATTCACGATTTGAAAAATTTTATTGGATCAAATCAGATTTCTATCGATATCATTAATCGCAGCTCTGGCAACCTTACCACTGATCAAAAAGAAATTCTTAGCTATATCACCATGGGAAATGAGAAACTACATTATCTCTCCCAAAAATTATCTGACTCCGCTGAAGCTGATACCGGCGAAGTAGCTTATAAAATTGAAGTTTTTGATATCATTCCGGAATTAGAAAAATGTGCAGTGGGCTTAGTGGATGCTTCTAGCATTAAACAAATAGGACTACAATTAAACCTTTCACCGGCAGCATTATTTGTAGATCTGGATAAAATTTTTATCAGACATATTTTTTTCAAATTGTTATCAAATATTATTCGATTTGCAGAGAAAGCTTCTGTTATTAGTATTCATGCCACACAATCGGAAGATTATTGTGTGATAGAATTTATTAATAAAGGGAGGCCCATTGGTATTGACAAATTGAATGAATATTTCAATCGATTAAGTTCACCCAATCAATACGAAGCAGCAACCAGCCAATCAGGCATGGGTTTTTCTGTTTCCAGGAAAATGATAGAAGATATGGGTGGTGAATTAAGCTATAATAGCAATGATACTTATGGTAATTATTTTAAAATAAAATTCAATCTGGCTTAGTATAAACAGTAATTATATGAAAACAAGAATCCTACTATCTGCTCTTTTCATCCTAGCGCTTTCGAGTGCTTGGTCGCAAACTATTCAGCGAACTTTTGAAGATATGGGCTATCGAGATCAATCCATCTTTGGTATTAGTGGTTCGATCACCTATTTCGTTAAGGTGAAGCCGGATGATGATATGGATCAAAGTAAGTTGGTCTTGTATATTCGTCCTTCACAAGTATTGAATCCCAATACATCTACCATTACCATCAGTTTGAAAGATGCTCCTGTGTTTACACAGAAAATTATTGCATCCACTATGGATTCCTTGATTACGATCATCATTCCGATGAATAAAAAATACCTACAACCAGATGGCCGTTTTGTAAAAGTAAAGTTGGTTGCCAAAATGAGTGTGTCTGATCAAATCTGTCAGGATATTGATAATCCTGCCGTGTGGATTAATATCAGAAATAGTTCTTTTTTCAGCGCGCCTAAACAACCGTTTCTTTCTTACGAACGCAGTATGAAAGAAAGTATCCAGGAATTCAGTTCAATTTCAAGTCCTGCTACCCCCGACTTGAATGATGTGTTAGCTGGTGGTATTTTATATTCATTGGTGAAACAAATGAATAGAGAAAACCTAACTACTACTAAAACTTATGGTTCAAACGATTCATTGAATAATACTTTGGTTGTAGGCTTACAGGGTCGTTTGCCAGAAGCTATTAAACGTCAGCTTCCTACACTAAGCAAAGGACAAGGACTGATTCAATTATTAGGAACAGAAGGAAATGCTGTATTAGTTATTACCGGGTATGATGAAGAAGGGTATAAGAAAGCTATAACTGTTTTGAGTAACTATAATATTTTAAATAGCTCTTTTTCTAAAAAATTAATTGTTGATAATACCACTATTAAATCTGTTGAAAATAATGTGTTGCCACAAGTATTAACCCTCGATCAGTTGGGAGTTCCCTCTGCATTGATGGAAGGAGTATTAGCGCTGCAAACCAATTATCCATTTAACTTGATCGACTATAATGCAATTCCTAAAAAATTAACCTTACACCTGGAAGCTTTGTTCTCGCATTTAAGAGAGAACGACCGAGGCTTTTTAAATGTGTATTTGAACGATAACCTGGTATATACAACATCACTGCAGGATTTAAATACCTTTAATAATGATGTGGATTTGCCTACTTATCTGTTGACAAAAGTAAATTCATTGGTGATCGAAATGCGTTTTCATCCTAGTCAAAGTGTTTGTAAAGATGGATTTGCCAGCTTCTTTGGATTTATTAATAGCCGAACTTCCAGTATCACATTCTCTGGAGAGCAAGCTACTGAGTTCTATAACTTCTTTAATTATCCAGGTGAGTTCAGAAAACGTCCTTTAAAATTCTTGATCTCTCCAGGCTTGAATACGAATGTTACTTCTGCGGTAGGAGAATTAATTTATCAAATAAATGCAGCATCATTCTTGAATGCTTCTATGATATTACCCATTTTGGTGCAGAGTGATAAAACTACCATGGCTGATATGCGTGGGTTTAATGTAATTGGATTGATGCACAGAACAGATCCATTTATCAAGAATTTTACCAGCATGCCGATCCAATTTAATCGCGACTTTCAGTTGTATAAAAATCTGGATGGGGAAACCAGTTTCTCTTTTAATGATTTCTCGGGAAGTGGAATAGCACAAATATTCCGGCAATCGAATAGCACCTTCTTATTAATCTCTTCATTGGGTGATAGCACTACCAGAGAAGCACTACAAAGTGTGATTAAAAGTTTTGGTGGACAATCATCTGCCATACAGAGTAACGTTTGTATATCAACCAGTGATGGAAAGAGCAACTTCTTTTTCAAATTGAGAGATGATGAAAAAATGGTGAGCTATAAAGGAGATAAAAACACCTTTTTAACACTTTGGGAAAATTATAAATATTATATTCTAGTGGTTGTTTTATTGCTGATTTTGTGGAGCTTCTTCTTTGTGAGAAGACGAGTTAAAAAATCTCAAGAAATCGTTTAATAATTTATTCAGTTCCGGTATTACAAATGCCGGAACTGTTTTATGGAAGCTTTGTTGTATGCAAATCTTTCTTTTGAGGAAATATAGTTATGCCAATCAGTGCCCTTGATAATATGGTGTCGGTAGGTTTATTTGATGAAAATAAACTGAAGGAGATTGAAGTCATTGCGAGTGAGTTCAATTATTCCTATATCAAAACTGCATTGAACTTCGGATTTCTAACCAGAAAAAAATATGTAGCATTTCTTGAACAGGAAGGATTTGAATTAATTGCTGTTCGCGATGAGGAAATGGATATGCAGTATATTGAACAGTGTGAACTGATTGAACTGAATTCCATTTTATATGCCCCCTTACGCAAGATGCCGGATGGTACTTTATTAGTTGCTGCAGCTGATCCACAAGATGAAAAATTAAAGACCCTTCTTACGATACGCTTTAATATGCCAGTGCGATTTGTAGCAGCATCTGACTTGGATATTACCTGGCTTGTGCACATTAAAAGAGGGGAGTATTATGTAAAAGAGGCCGTATTTAGTTTGATGAGAAAAGACCCGGAACAGTCGGGCCTGATTACATTTACCGACCCTCAACTGATTTTTATTTTTGGAAGTATTGCCATTTTAGTGATATTACTGTTTATCAGTTTTCTTAAAGTTGCCATGGTACTGAATGTTGTTTTTAGTGTGGCTTTTTTTGGAACCATATTGTTCAAACTCTATCTTTCCTTAAACGGGTCGAAAGCCGAAATGAAAGAGTTGGTGAACAAAGCAGAGGTAAAAGCTTTACAAGAAAATACTTTACCCATTTATACTATTTTGCTTCCGGTGTATAAAGAAGATAAACTGATTCGTAAACTTATTTGGAATCTGAGAAGCTTAGACTATCCGAGAGGAAAACTAGACGTAAAGTTGTTGATTGAAGAAGATGATGATAAAACCTTAAATGCGGTACGTAACCTTGACTTTCCTGCCAACTTCGAAACTATTGTGGTTCCGTTTCACATGCCTAAAACAAAACCTAAAGCATGTAATTATGGCTTGCATTTTTGTAGAGGAGAGTATCTTGCCATTTATGATGCAGAGGATGTTCCGGATTCGGATCAATTAAAAAAATGTGTGGTATTATTCCGAAAGCTTCCTCCAGAGTTTGTGGTATTGCAGGGAGCATTGAATTACTTTAATAAAAATGAGAACATGTTAACGCGTATGTTCACATTAGAATATACTTATTGGTTTGATTATATGTTGCCAGGATTAATGTCGCTCGACATTCCCATTCCATTAGGAGGCACCAGTAATCACTTTAAATTTGATAAGTTGATGGAATTAGGAGGCTGGGATCCATTTAACGTAACAGAAGATGCCGATTTGGGAGTACGTGTGTTTGAAAAAGGGTTTAAAGTGGGTATTGTAAATAGTACTACTCTGGAAGAAGCGAACAATGAACCATTCAACTGGATTCGCCAGAGAAGCAGGTGGATCAAAGGTTATATGCAAACTACTTTGGTGCATATGCGTAATCCGGCGCGTTTGATTAGAAGGATTGGCTGGAGAGGTTTCCTGGGCTTTAACTTCTTTATTGCAGGCACTTCTATTACTTTCTTATTGTATCCCATACTATTGTTATTTCTTTTAACCTATGCCATTGTTAAGTTAACATTTGTTGCTTCATTATTTCCAGACTGGGTTTTGTATATCGCTACTTTTAATTTAGTGGCAGGTAATACCATGATGATTTATGTGAACATGCTTTCGGTATTTAAAAGAAGATATTATGAGCTGATATTATTTGGTGCCCTTAATCCATTGTACTGGATTATGCATTCCATTGCAGCATACAAAGGATTATGGCAATTAATTTACAAACCTTTTTATTGGGAAAAAACAAACCACGGATTAACCAAATTAAGTAGTAGCGGTACATCTGCAAATCCACTTGAACCCGTGCAATGATGAACTATGCCTAAGCAACTGACAAAAATATTAACCATTGTTCTCATCGCCTATTATATAGTGATATCCTGGCTATTGAAGCGTCATGGGTTTGAGCATTCATCCGGACTTTTTTATTCGGAAAAATTATTATTACTTTTTAATGCTAAGCAAAACACGATTTTAACGCTTGGTTTTACTTTCCCTACTACTGTTTTTTTCTCTTCCTTATTTTTTGTACCACTTGGATATCTGTATGCTCCGGTAGCTGCATCATTGGTGATGACGGCATTCTTATTTTATATGTTGGTGGATGAATTTAAAAAGGAGTCGAAGTTTTCCTGGAAATTATATGTTCCCATTCTTTTTTGTTTGTTTGCCTTTCATCCAATGTTTGTTTTTGCTGCAGTAACTGGTAGGCGAAATGCAGTGATAGCTTTAGTTGCGTTCCTGATATTCCGATCTTTTTTTAGGTATTATAAACAACCTGTTACCTACCATATTTCTATGGCTAGTTTATATATTGGCGCTTTTATTTTTTCAAATTTTGATTTTATCTGGGTGGTGCTGGCTTTCTTCCCTTTCATATTTTTAATTTCTTTGGATGGTTTGTTAATTGCTCGAACAGAATCTCCGATATTTCAATATTATGAAGCATTAAACAATCGCTCTCAAAGAAGAAAGCTGGCGAATAGAACAGCCGCACTTTATTTAGTTATATTTCTATTGCCATTAATGGCGGTACTCTTATTTCGTTCTCTAAATTCTCAGTATGCAGGTTCGCCAACTTATTTTTTAGATAGTCAGTATGCCAACTGGAGAATCACCGGTAATCAGCGTATAGGAAGTTTAGTGATGAGTGCAGGAAGAGATAATGTACTTTACCAAACGCAGGTTGTAATACAAGGATTTATTTTATTTCTAACCCCTCTCTATATTGCGGCGGTGGTTTTGTTCAGAGGTAAGCTCTATGAATTGTTTACTATTTTAGCCATGTTGCTATATTATTCTTTCTTATTATTGAGTTATAAATACACATTAACCCTCAGTTATTATTTATTGTTTATACCCATTGCTCTGGTATCGATTTGTTACTACGGTACTAGTAAGTATAGTTTAAAAACATCATCCTGGATTTTCGGAATTTCTGCATTGCTAACTATAGTTATGGGATTCTATTTCTTTAAACATTCTGCTAGTGATGAAGAAATGGAATTCTCAAAAGAAATGAGTTCCGTTTATAATAATTGGGAGGGACCAAGGATCTATAGTGAATCTCAACAGGTGGCAGAATACATTAGTAATCTTGTTACAGACGATAATAAAATATTAATTGATGATGCAGCTGCCTATCCGATTGTTGTGCATATTGGAAACCTAAATGGTATGATATTGCCTCATCAGAAAACCTTTTTAACCATTGTTGAAAATCCTGCAAAATTTGTTAAGTATATACTCATTGCCAAGCAAACAAATCCTACACAAAACTTAACAGTCCTGAATGAATTTAATCTAATAAAATTCAGACTAAAAGGATTGAAAGCATTACTCATGTATGAAAGTCCGAATTGGGCGATCTATCAGTTGGAGAAAGAGTAAAAAATTTAAAGTAAAGATTCGATTCTATGAACCCCGCCTGCCGCTTGCGGATAGGAGGGGAAGGCCGAGCGACTGAGCGATGGCCGGGGTGGTTACTCTCATAAACAAAAAAGCAAGATTTACTTAAAGAAAACCACCCCGCCGTATGCCGTTGTCACGGCATCGGCTGCCCCTCCTATCCCGAGAATCGGGACAGGAGGGGTTTTAATAAAGTAAAAAGAGCTTCACCTTGTAGTAGGTCGACTTGATTTAGTAATTTTCGTTTTACTTTTTACTTTTTAATTTCTTATCGGTCTTCCAGTTTTTAAAACTGCCTGAATTCTCTCTAAAGATTTCTTCTCGCCGCAAAGACTTAGGAATGCTTCTCTTTCCAGGTCGAGTAAATATTGTTCAGAAACTAAACTCTGTTCGCTGAGGTCTCCACCACATAAAACGTAGGCCAATTTTTTCGCAACAAAAGCATCATGATCTGTTGCATAGCCACCTCTCCACATGCCATTAATACCTGCAAGCATAGCTCCCAACCCTGCACGGCCCATTACTTTCACGTCAGTTCGTTGTGTTGGCATGGTATATCCTTGATCATATATTTCAATGATTGATTTTTTGGCTTCCGTAATTCTTCTTCCTATATTCATCACTACTTCATCATGACCTTTTCGAAGGATACCCATATCAAAAGCTTCTTGCGCAGAGGTTGCTACTTTTGCTGTTGCAATGGAGAAAAAACGATTTTTTAGGGTAACAGTTTCTGGTTCGTCTTCGTGTAAATCGTCTCCGGCACGTAAAGCGAATTCTTTGGTACCGCCACCTCCAGGAATTAAACCAACTCCCAATTCCACTAAGCCAATATAGGTTTCAGCCGCCGCACAAATTTTATCGGCATGCAAATTCATTTCGCATCCTCCGCCAAGTGTTAATCCATGCGGAGCAGTTACAACTGGAATAGAAGAATATCGAACACGCATCATGGAATTTTGAAACATCCGAATGGCCATATCTAATTCATCGTATTCTTGTTCAATAGCCAACATAAATATCATTCCCACATTGGCGCCCGCACTAAAATTGGGTCCGTCGTTAGCAATTACTAAGCCTTTAAATTTTTCTTCAGCAATGCCGATTGATTTATTCAATCCTTCTAATACTTCCCCTCCAATACTATTCATTTTTGTGCTCCATTCTAATCCTGCCACTCCATCACCAATATCATATAATTTGCAAGCACTGTTTTGCCAGATAATTTTATCTCGATGATTTTGTAAAATCAGGAAGGCTTCGCCTCCAGGAATTGCTTGATAGGATTTTGTTGGGATATCAAAATACATGCGTTTGCCATCGGCTACTTTATAAAAACTGGTAGCACCCGATGCCAACATTTCTTCCACCCATGCAGCAACGCTATGACCAGCGGCTTTCAAGGCTTCCACTGTTTTAGCTACTCCAATAGTATCCCATGTTTCAAATGCACCTATTTCCCAGCCAAAGCCAGCTTTCATGGCATCATCAACACGGTAAACCTCATCGCTGATTTCTGGAATGCGATGGGAAATATAAGAGAATAAAGAAAAATGAAATGCACGATAAAATTCGCCTGCTTTGTCTGTGCCTGCAGACAACATTTTAATTCGTTGTTTTAAATCTTCAATTGGTTTAGCAGCATCCAAACTCGAAAATTTTGGTTTGGTTCTTGCTTCGTATTCCATGGTTTTCAAATTCAGCGTCACAATTTCTTTGCCTGCTGCCGTCTTTGTTTTCTTAAAAAATCCTTGTCCGGTTTTATCGCCCAGCCAATTATTATTTACCACAGTATCGAGCCATGATGGAATGGAGAATATGGATTTTGCTTCATCATTCGGACAATTATCGGCTACCCCTTTTGCTACTTTAACTAATGTGTCAATTCCTACCACATCTGCAGTTCGGAAGGTGGCAGATTTTGGGCGACCAATGATTGGGCCAGTTAATGCATCTACTTCATCGATACTCAATCCGAGTTTATCCATGATATTGAAAATACTCATCATACTGTATACCCCAATTCTATTTGCAATAAAAGCTGGCGTGTCTTTGCAGAGTACGGTGGTTTTTCCAAGAAACAAATCGCCATAGTGCATCAAAAAATCAACGATTTCCGGATCGGTATGTTCGGTTGGAATTATTTCTAATAGCCTTAAATAACGAGGGGGGTTAAAAAAGTGAGTACCACAAAAATGTTTTTTAAAATCTTCTGAACGACCCTCTGCCATTAGGTGAATAGGTATGCCTGAGGTGTTAGAACTAATGAGGGTGCCAGGTTTACGAAAGTTTTCGACTTGCGAATAAATGAGTTGTTTAATATCCAAACGTTCCACTACAACTTCAATAATCCAATCGCACTGTGCAATATCTTTCATATTGTCTGTGAAGTTTCCAGTACTAATTTTTTTAATCACTTCTTTCGTGAAAACAGGAGAGGGGTTGCTCTTAATGGCAGCAGATAAAGCATCATTAACCAGTTTATTTCTTTCAACGGGTTTAGTACTTTCTTCTGCACCCTTGGGCACCATATCTAATAATAAAACGGATACTCCAATTCCTGCAAAATGGCAAGCAATACGTGAACCCATTACGCCACTACCTAGAACGGCAACTTTTTTGATGGAACGTTTCATGTGTCTATTAATTAATATTTATAGCTAAACTTTCGAGAAATTAGTTAGTTATGCAACTATTTATCGAAGATAGGGGAAATCCTTTTCAGAATTTAGGGTTGGAAAATAAATTATTTAGGTCTTAATGAATAAAAAAAACCTCAGCAATTTAATTACTGAGGTTTGCCCTTTCGGGGATAACGCGGTAGTCTGTAGCCTTTATTCTTCAGACGTGGCGGCGCCTTTATATGCTATATATAAACATACAAAGTAAATGGAAAGCAATACGTACAATAGCATAATCTGGGGGGATTTTGTATTAGCAATATAGTTTTTAAAAATAAAAAAAACGACATATCAATATTATTTTTTGCTTTTTTACGAATTTTTACCATAAAATGACAAATATGTATATTAATAATTTATGAAGCTTTTCCAAGATTTCGATGATAATATTTAAAACATCAATCTTTTTGACCATTGTTTGGGTAAAATTGCCTTTTAACAATAACTATTCTAAATTGTGCCTCTTTCAATTATTTTTGTTCAGATGGAAATATCAATTGCATTGGTAGAAAATTTGGCGAATTTATCGAAGCTTCAATTTGAGGAAGCCGATAAACCGGCAATACAGCAAGACCTTCAGAGAATGGTGGGATTTATTGCTGAATTAGAAACTGTTGATACTACAGGCGTGGAACCTTTGTTACATATGGGTGATGCGTCTAACGTGTTAAGAGAGGATACCTTAAATGGGTCTGTAAGCAGAACTGATGCTTTGAGTAATGCTCCATTGGCCGATGAGGCTTTTTTTAAAGTTCCTAAAGTGATCAAAAAATAAGATCATTACTAAAATTGAAAGCATTTATATGAGCGAATCAATCATTAAGTTAGAAAATATTGAAAAAAGCTATTTTATGGGTAGCCAGGCTATTCCCGTTTTAAAGGGCATTACGCTAGATATTTTGAAGAATGAATATGTAGCACTAATGGGTCCATCGGGAAGTGGGAAAAGCACCCTGATGAATATCCTGGGCTGTTTAGATTCACCTACTGGTGGCAGGTATATCTTAAACGGTAAAGATGTGAGCAAGATGCTGGATGATGATTTGGCAACTGTAAGAAATACAGAGATTGGATTTGTATTTCAGCAATTTAATTTATTACCTCGTTTAACTGCAGTTGAAAATGTGGCTCTGCCATTGGTATATGCAGGAGTTGGTAAAAAAGAACGTTTAGAAAGAGCATTGGAAGCTTTAAAAAAAGTAGATCTGGCAGATAGAGGTCACCATAAATCCAATGAATTAAGTGGTGGGCAGATTCAGCGTGTGGCCATTGCTCGTGCTTTGGTAAATAATCCCTCTATCTTATTGGCTGATGAACCTACAGGTAACCTCGATTCAAAAACCTCAGTTGAAGTAATGAGAATTTTTGGTAAAATTCAGGAAGCTGGAAATACCGTAGTATTAGTTACTCACGAAGAAGATATTGCAGGCTATGCTCACCGTATTGTTCGATTGAGAGATGGCTTAATTGAAAGTGATCGGGTGAAGGATAAGGATATGGTGACACATAGTCACTAAAATTCAAAATTCAAAGGGATTCGATTTTTATAAGTTGGGCAACCAACATTTTTTAAATACTTTATGCTAACTATTAATTTGTTAGCACTGAAAGGAAAAAGTCTCGAGGAAATGTTTCTCGAGACTTTTTTAATTTTTAATTTTTGATTTTTGACTTTTTACTTTTAATGAACCTTTCGAATTTATCTTTGTTAGGAAGAAAGATCAATTAAATTACTGCAGATAATGGCTAATAAGATATATACTAAAACAGGTGACCTAGGTAAAACAAGTTTAATAGGAGGGACCAAAGTATTGAAAAGCCATATACGGATTGATACCTATGGAACAGTGGATGAATTGAATTCCTATATTGGACTTTTAGGTGATCATTTAGCTGATCAGCATAGCAAAACAGTTATTAAAGAAATACAAGACCGATTATTTACTATTGGCTCCTCATTAGCCTGTGATCCTGAAAAAGAACCAACCATGAAAATCCCCGATTTAAGGGAATCAGATATTGTATTTTTAGAAAAGGAAATTGATCATATGCATGATGTGTTGCCTCCTATGAAATTTTTTATACTACCCGGAGGGCATGTTGCCATTTCTACTGCACACGTGGCGCGATGTATTTGTAGAAGAACAGAACGTTGTTGCGTGAATATGATGGAGCACGAACTGTTTGTGGATCCATTGATAATAAAGTATCTAAACCGTTTAAGCGATTATCTATTCGTATTGGCAAGATATATTGGACATCAATTAAAAGTGGCTGATATTGCCTGGAAACCCAGACTAGGCGCTTAATTAAGCTATCTGTCCATCTTTCATATACAATCTTCGATCGCTCATAGAAGCGAGTTCTTCGTTATGGGTTACTATTAAAAATGTTTGCTTAAAATCATCGCGTAACGAAACAAATAATTCGTGAAGCTCTCTGGCGTTCTTACTGTCGAGATTACCAGTGGGTTCGTCAGCAAAAACAATGAGTGGTTGATTGATTAAAGCACGAGCAACCGCTACACGTTGCTGCTCACCCCCTGATAATTGTTGGGGTTTATTTTCCATTCGATCTTCGAGCCCTAATCTTTTTAAGAGTGCAATAGCATCTG
>CAIYLW010000014.1 GCA_903927185.1 uncultured Bacteroidota bacterium | reverse complement strand
ATACGGCGTCTTCAGTGAAGATACCTGCTTTGACTGCTGACGATAGGTTCTCATCGGTGTACATATATGGTGCTTTCAGATTAATTTAATCGGCTTGCTGAGAATTTATATAGTACTGCTATTTAGGTGAAAAGTAATGCATAGACTTTTTACATAAGCGTCGTGTTACGCGACCCTCTGATACGTCACTTTCGACCCGAAAAAGGCGGCAATAACTTAATAAATCTAATTTGATTTAGATTGATTCGCATCATTGCACTTTTAATTAAAAGGTATAGGATTTGATTAGTTACGTAATTAACCTATTGTTTGCTTAAAGGCTGTTATGAATATAAAAAAATTTAGTATATACCTCGTGCTTTTGACGATAATAATTACCCTTTCTTCCTATGTTTATTACATAAATACTAATAGCCCTGCTCTTGAAAGAGTGATAGTGGCAGTTATGGGCACGAAAAAATCCAGCCCAGAAGTTAATAAAACTCCCGTAGTTCAGACTGATAAAGTTACAGAGCCATCTAAGGTGATTGATAAGCCTATTCAAGTGAATACTTATCTGGTTATCACTTTGATATTGCTATGCCTGAATTTAATTACTGTTATGGCTTTATTAAAGGTACTAGCTTGGCGAAAAACAGCGGCTAATGGAATGATGGCAGTTGTGCCGACTGACGTTATAAATAGCTTGGGGATTGTAAGTCAAAATCAGAACAAACTTGCAAAATGGCTTCAATCGGAAGTTTCGGTAATTTCAAAGTCACTATTAGATCATGCACAATCTATAACAATACTTAAAAAAGAATTGGAGTCTAAAGATGAAGAATTAAGTTATTTTAAATCTGGTGCTTTATCCAAAGAAAAGGATAAGATCATAAGTAAGCTTGTTAGGCTCCACTCGTTTCTTAAGACATTAGAAGAACAAGTATTGGCTGGTGGTGTTAAGCATGATGTTGCGATTAGCTTTTTAAAAGATGAGTTAGCTGATTTATTTGTTGAATTTAATATTACAGAAATAAATCCTGCGCCATTGACTCCAATTAAAAACTTGCCAGTAGAAGGGTATGCAGTTAAAGAAATAATTCGAGTCGATGATGTTGTTTTAAATCAGACGGTAGCTGAGCTATTGGATTCCGGTTATTACCTCAATTTTGCTAATGGCAAAGGTAAGGTCATTAAAGCCGCTGCAATAAAAATTAATAAATTTGGAGAATAACGTGGCAATTATTGGGATTGATTTAGGAACAACTAATTCGTTGGCAGCACAGCTAGACAAGGTGGGTAGACCTCAAATTGTTCATAATTCGTATGGAGCAAACTTAACGCCATCAGTTGTTTGGTTTGATGCAGAAAATAAATCAAAAGTAGGCCAAGAAGCTAAAGATAATAAAAAAGTTGAAAAGAATGTATTCGATTTGTTCAAAAGGGACATGGGAACATCTACTACTTACCCATTTGGGGATCGAAAGTTAACACCAGTAGATTTAAGTGCACTCGTATTAGCCCAGATTAAAAAAGACTTTGAAAAATCTGTAGGGACTGCAGATACTGTTGTTATTACTGTCCCAGCAAACTTTAGAAATGAAGCGCGAGAAGCAACACTAGCTGCAGCACAAGCCGCAGGGTTTAATACCGATATGTTGCTCAATGAGCCAACGGCTGCAGCACTATATTACGCACATAATTCTGGTAAGAAATTGAATGGGATTTATGTCGTATATGATTTGGGTGGCGGAACTCTAGATGTTTCAATCATTAAAGCTGAGGGTGAAGATGTTGAGGTGCTGGCTTCTGTAGGGCTTCAGAAGTTGGGTGGTACAGATTTTGATAATAAAATTATCGAGCTTGTAGGTAAAAAATTCAAAGCCCTACATGGCTTAGAATTTAATACAGAAGATTTCGGTTTTGGAGAGAGTGAAGCTGAGGATGTTAAAAAGTCTTTATCTTCTGTTGAAGAAAAGAAGATTAGATTGCTTGGTCAGGGAATTCCGCCAACAGTTTTATCTATAACTCGCAAAGAGTTTGAAGAATCAATATCAGGATACATCGCGCAAACAGAAATGTTATGTGAGACGGCAATGCTTGAAGCTAAGGTTGGCGTTTCAGATATTGAAGATGTGTTTTTAGCGGGAGGCAGTTCTCGTATACCATTGGTAAAGAAAACATTGGCCAAATTATTTGGCAAAGAACCAGTCACAACTGGAAATCCAGATGAGGCTATTGCTTTAGGAGCCGCTATATATGCAGGCTATAAAACGGATAAAAAGAGTCTAAATCCACTACAAGCTCAAGCAGTATCTGCTATGAAATTTCAAGAAGTTGCGCCGGCGTATTTTGGAACTATTTCCCGAGATCAAGCAAAAGCAGCAAGGGGTGTTCAAGCATCTTTAAATAATATTATTATTAATAAAAACGACAAGATCCCATGTTCAAAAACGGATAGCTTCTATACGGTTTACGAGAATCAAACTGGGGTGGATTGTACGATTACACAATCCCCAAATAATGAATCTGACCCAAGGTTTGTCCGTGTAATTTGGAAAGGTGATCTGGAATTACCTCCTAATAGACCAGCAGGTCAGGAAATCCAAGTCACTTAT
>CAIYLW010000013.1 GCA_903927185.1 uncultured Bacteroidota bacterium | reverse complement strand
TGTGATAGCGGAAATATGAGGTGAGTAAGGGCATCAAAGAGAAATATGTATTTGCAACCTTAAATTTCAATTTCACCTTTATATAGTTGGTGAATTGGAAATATCAGGTCCCACTCTTTTCCCCAGACTAAATTTCCCTTTTCGATGTGGAATTTTTTGAATATTTGAGTATTGCTATATTTTTTCAAGAAACCTTCTTTTTTTGTAGCTAAGAAAGGCCCAAAATCAATTATCTTATTCTTCCCATCATTGAATTCTACAGAAATCCTGTACCCTTCAATATAGGTAGCTTTATTTACTAATAATGATTCCATTTTATTATCAAGTAACATCTACAATCTAATTATTTTTTCAGATTTAACTTCTTTACCCGCTCTAAAATCATCCCACTTTACTTTTATCCTTGAGTAATATACTTCAACAAACGCTCTTATCTTTTCTCTTTCAGCAGGTGTTATGCTTTTTTTACTTCCCTTATATTTTCGAATGGTAACAGATTCAAGTTTACCTCTATTAATTACAAAATCAACTTTTACTTCTTTATCCCCCTTCTTAACATGACAATGAAATGGTTCATGATCGTTACTATAAAAGAAAAATATAAAACCTAAATATTCAAATACTTTCGGCATAAATTAAAGCTTATGCCAAAATATTATTACATCACTTTTGACAAAATTAAGAATATTATTGCTCGAACCTTAAAACTAATAAATATTGGAACTTTATTGCTAATATTTTACATTTTGCAAGGGTATAATTTTTTGACACCTTGATATTTAAAAAGAATTTTTAAATACGGTTTTCTGGTAAAAAGCGTACCCGGATTTGCTATTTCCATTCCCTCCTGGGAGGGGTAAAAGCATCAATCATCTAATAGCTGATTAACCAACTCTTCCCCAATGCCGGTATAAGAACAGAATTCTTGAACAGTAACAAACTGGTGGGCTTTTTTGCCGTAAGCTTTTCTAATAATATTGATTAAAATTCTTCCATAACGTTCGCTCTTGCCCGTAATTCTTTGAATATCCTTGGGGTAAATACAAACACGTGTTGGTAAAGTTTTCATATAGATTATTTTGGTTCAAATATTTGCACTAAAAAGGGGGCAGCCTAGCTGCCCCTCTTATAAAACTTTACGATCCATTTTAAACCCAAGGTCACCAAAAAACTAACTACCGCTCCTACACAAGCCAAGGCAGCAGTTTGTACCAGCTTTTCTTTGGGTAAGTTGTAAAAAATGGTGAGTAAAGTACCACTCATCGTTCCGGTATAAGTGCTTTTATCCATACTTAATTTTCACGATAAGTGGTGATCTGGCTAACTGCGCCAATGATAGTTCCTGTAACTACTAAATAGCCTCCAATGCTTACTATCGCAGCAGGCAAACTTATCGGCGCTGTGGCAATTGCAGTACCAATTGCAGCAATAGCTAGTCCGATATTGCGCAGTCTTCTAAAGAACCCCGGCGTTGGCGCTCCCGCCCTTTGAATAATATTCATTTTCTTGATTTTTTATTTGAATAAATACAGTTTCCCCGCTATCAAAAACCGGAAAAAGGAGGGTTTTCAATTTTTCAAAAGCCAATCTTGATTCCAGCCCCTTTCCAGCTCCTGTCAATTGGGTAACTGGTGCAATACAACCCTTCAATTCCAATAAAGCATCATTAGCAGGATGTATGAGAATTCCATCTCTCTCAGGTACTTCTTCTACTTCAAAATGCCATTGAAAATGAGGGCTGTATCGCTTAACTAAAACATACCTTCCTTCGGGCACACAACTCACCTGATGTCTGTTTTCCCTCCAGGGGAGTTCAATACATGAACATATAAGCATCCCGCTATGCATCAGACTACCATTGGTTGCAGTTGGTAAATAGGTTCTAATTAATACCAGTTCCATTTTATAGTCCCTCCACTTTTACAATAGCCAATGGATTAAATGCCCCATTCTTTAATGGATATTGCATACCATTTACTTCCTGGAAAAAGCTAATGCCCAACACTAAGAATATAGGATGGGTACTATTAGCCCCCACCGAATTATTCAGGTTAATGATAGCACTAGCCGTATTATCCCATGGCAATAAAACAGACTCCTTATTGTCTACCACAAAAGCTTCATTTTCAAAATCAATCGCAGCTGCCGCGCTGATGATTTTATAATGTGTGGTTCCACCTGTAGCAGCAATTAACTGCGAAGGAATAAAGGAGGGAAGGTTAACAATACAATCTCCCGTAACACGGTCAATTGTTGCCTCATAGTTAGCAAAAAGACTGGTGGTTAATTTTCCATCCACATTAAACTCAAAGCCTTGCAATAGGGCCGCTTCGCCGTCAATCACATTACGCTGTCCGCGGGTACTAACCTTATCTTCTTGAAGCACTGCCATCATTTGTTGCGTTAATCGGCCAACAACACCGCTATCCATAGCATTTTGGATCTGACCTCTAAAAGCAGTACGCAATAACTTGCCTGCTTTTGCGGCCCTTCCAAATTCAGAACCATTCTCCCTCGTTCTTTGAAAACTTGGATCTGTTGCAAAACG
>CAIYLW010000012.1 GCA_903927185.1 uncultured Bacteroidota bacterium | reverse complement strand
TGGTGGCAGAGTGGTGGATTCTTTCACATTAATGCCCAGTTGGATAAGAAACTTGGTGAAAGTGGATGGACAACCTTTTGCTGAATGTGATTTAGTCTGCTTTCATCCCAATATTGCCCAATACTTATATGGTGGTTCAAAAGAATTTATCCAACACAAAGATATTGCTGCGGATTTAGGCATTGATGTATCTACCGTAAAAGTGGAACATTTGTCCTTCTTCAATAAAGAGGTTTGGCAGATGAAACAATCTCCGTTATACACTTACTACATGACAGAAGATCCTTCCATGATGAAGAAGATTATAACAGAGAAACACCAAAGCCCCTATAAGCACAAAACGACTTCCAGAAACCTGTTCAAAAAAGAAGTGGAGATTATGACAGAAGTGATTGTTCAATTAAACAAAGAAGGTATTTATGTAGGCTATGTATATGATGCATTATTCTGTAAAGCTACAGATACCCCTAAAGTAAAACAAGTAATGGATACAGTTGTTTTGAAGCATGGAGTTAAAACAACAGCGAAAGTTACCTACTTACATAAAAGTGCCTCTCTGGAGCAGTTTAAACCAATTGTTGGATTTGAAAACATTTATGTTATCAATTTGGACGGTACGATTAAAAATATAAATAACAATTCAACTAACACCTTAACTACAAGAGTTGATCGTGCGGGATATAAAACTGTTCGCTTATCTAAGAACGGCAAAACTCATACTAAATATATCCACCGTCTTATTGCAACATCTTTTATTCCCAATCCCTATAACAAACCAGAGGTAAATCACAAGGATGGAAATAAATTAAATAATGCTGTAGCTAATTTAGAATGGGTGACTCATGCTGAGAACGTGCAACATGCTTACAAGAACCAATTGATTCCAATAAATGCACATTATAAGAAAGTAATTGATTGTACAACTTGGAAAACATATAAAAGCGTGAAAGAAGCTTCTGAGAAAAAACAGCTT
Organism: uncultured Bacteroidota bacterium; assembly: GCA_903927185.1. Classification (GTDB taxonomy): domain Bacteria; phylum Bacteroidota; class Bacteroidia; order Chitinophagales; family Chitinophagaceae; genus Sediminibacterium. The sequence goes on along the minus strand of CAIYLW010000012.1, from coordinate 8,565 downwards.
CCTTATTCTACTGTGAAGAACTTTCTGAATGCTAACAGAAAAAATAATAATTCAGGCTTAATGTACTTCGAGAACTGGAAACTTAGTCTTTTTGAAACAATTTATCCATATCATGGCTTATCCGTAGCATTCCAGTTTTTGCGTATACTTGAGTTGTCTGTAGATGCTTATGCCCTAGCATCTTAGAAACGGAAACAATATCCACTCCCCTATTTAAGGTAACTGTGGTAGCAAAAGTGTGTCTGCTTAAATGCATGGATACACGCTTTTTAATTCCAACAAGTGTAGCAATTTCTTTTAAATACTTATTCAAGTTCTGATTCGAAATCACAGGTAATAATCTTTCTTTCTTGTCCCACTTCATAATTTCTGCATATTTAGAAAGGATGGTCATTGCTTCAGGTAAAATGGGTATCATAGACTGGGACTTGGTTTTTGTCCTTGACAAAATGATCCATGTTTTTCCATCTTCGCCTTTCATCAAATGTTCTTTATTAAACTTTGACACATCAGCATATGCTAGTCCTGTAAAACAACAGAATAAAAAAATATCTCGCACCTTATCTAATCTTTCGGGTAAGATTTCTTTTCGTAGTAAGAACATTTCTTCCATCGTTAAAAATCCCCTTTCTGTTTCTTTAGGAGTAATACGGTAATTGGTAAAGGGATCTTTAGGCAACCATTCATTTTGAATAGCAATAGTAATGACCCTTCGAAATTGCTGCATATTCTTTGCCACCGCATTGTGTTTTAATTTTTCTTCCGTTCTTAAATAAGTATCAAAATCATAAATGAACTTATTAGAAAGCTCTAACAAAAAGTAATCATCACGCTTTAATTTTGTTTTTAAATAGGTAGTTACCTTTGTTTTGATCGTTTGATATTTTTTGACGGTATTTTCTGATACATCATTGCCCACTCTTGCTTTTAAAGAAGTTATTTGAAATTCAATAGCCTGTAGCAAGGTATAATTAGGTTTGTCTCTACCCAGAATATCTGACTTAATGATTTCGCCTGTTACAGGCTGCTTACTCCTTATTTTTTGATTGTAACAATCCCAGGCTAAAGATCGCAGTATAGATAGGGTTTTGTTATACTGAATAGCTAGAGCATCCTTTCCCCTGACACGTTGGTCTGTCTGGTCCCATTTATCATGGGCCACTTCTATAGATGTGCTGAAATCAATTCTTTCATTGTTTAGGGTAATACGCATCATGATATGGGATTTCCCTTTAACATTGACCCTAGACTTGTAGAGCCAAAACAATATTTTCATAATCGTTTGATTTTAAATTAGTTAGTGCTAAAAAAGGTAGCAGGAATAAATAGCGGTATTGGAATTGAATCTGAAGCCCTAGAAAGCATGACTAGATAGAGTTTGGAGCAATTTGGATTCGTTTCCTTTTTTGAAATGATACCAGTGATTTTGCTACCTTTTTTGTTGGTTTCTATTGCTTAAAGGCCATAAAAAAACCCACAAAATCAATGTTTTATGGGCTAATTCACTTTAAGTGTAGCGAGATGGAGATTTGAACTCCAGACCTCAGGGTTATGAATCCTGTGCTCTAACCAACTGAGCTACCTCGCCTGATGAATACAAATTTCGTATTCGGGGTGCAAATATAGGGGTTTCCGTAAATTGACAAAATTAGTATGCTAATAACTTGCTGATTCTATCAGCAACTTTTAGCGCTGTTGGAAGCATGGCTGCTTCTAATGCCACATTCATAGGCACTGCAGGTAGATTTTTGGCGCCCATCACTTCTACACGGGCATCCAGAAAATGATAACAATTATTAGAAATTCGAAGCGAAAGCGCTTCAGCAAAACTATTATTCAACTGTTCTTCGGTTAATACCAGCACTTTCCCATGCTTTCTGGTGCAATCGTAGATCATTTCCTCATCCAATGGATACAAAGTTCTTAAGTCTAACACTTCCACATGTCCAGGATGCATTTCCGCAGCCGCCTTGGCCCAATGAACGCCCATCCCATAAGTGATGATACAAACTGTTTCTCCTTGCTTAACAAGAGCAGGATCGGCTTGTAATGCCACATTTGCCTTACCCAATGGAAGTATATAATCTTTTGCCGGTTCTACGCTTCTTGCATCATCAGTTCCTGGCACTTTACTCCAGTATAATCCCTTATGCTCCAACATCACCACCGGATTAGGATCGTGGAATGCTGCCTTCATCAATCCTTTCATGTCTGCTGCATTGGAAGGATAGACAATTTTGATCCCTTTTATACTCAACAAAGTACTTTCAATACTTGCACTATGATAAGGTCCGCCTCCACCATAAGCACCAACAGGTACACGTAATAAAACTTGCACTGGAAATTTGCCATTTGATAGATAACAACTTTTTGAAACTTCAGATACCAACTGATTCAAACCCGGATAAATATAATCGGCAAACTGAACTTCAACAATTGGTTTTAATCCCAAAGCAGACATTCCCACTGTTGAACCAACTATATAAGCTTCTTGAATTGCCGTATTAAAAACCCGATGATCTCCATATTTCTTGGCTAAATTTGCCGCTTCTCTAAATACACCACCCAATCTGTTACCTACATCCTGTCCGTATACTATCGCTTCCGGATGTTCGTCCATAATTTCTTCAATCGCATGAACGGCCGCATCAACCATCATAATTTTTTCGCCTTTCTTCGGATCTCTGATTCCTCTTTCATCCTTAATGATAGATGGCGCAAATACATGATCCTCTAAACTTTTTATATCAGGTTCAGCTGCCGCTTGTGCTTTATTAAAATCAAGCACTACTTTTTCTGTACTCGTTGCTTCTAAAACATTAATCTCACTTTCGGTAATCCCCATTCCACTCAACACCATCCGCATCTTTGGAATCGGATCGTATAAACCATGCTTTAATAAATCTTCCCTACTTCTATAAAATTCTTTTCTTACACCACTGGTATGATGCCCCAATAATGGAACTTTTGCATGCACCAAAACAGGTCTCCTTTCTTTTCTTGCATAACTGATGGCCTGATTCATCGTTTCATAGCTACGAATAAAATCACTGCCATCGCATTGCATCCTTTTTAATCCTTTAAATCCTGCCGCGTATTCATACGCATTCATGGATCGAACTTCGTCTGAATGTGCGCTAATACTCCATTGATTATCCTGAATTAAATAAACAACCGGTAATTGTTTTAATGCTGCAAATTGTAAAGCTTCACTGATCTCTCCTTCTGTCATCGCACCATCGCCCATAGAACATAGAACTATCGGCAATTCATTATCTGCACCCCTTCTTAAATGAGTATTATTATAATGTTCCAAAAATTGTAAGCCTTGCGCTAAACCCGTTGTTGGTATGGCCTGCATACCTGTTGCACTACTTTGATGTACAATTGATGGGCGGTTTTTATCTCTACTACTTGGATGACAATAATAAGAGCGTCCTCCAGAAAAAGGATCTTCTTTTTTCGCAAGTAATTGTAACATCATTTCATAAGGACTAAAACCAATAGAAAGCATCATACAATCATCTCTATAATAAGGACTCACCCAATCGCAATTCTGCAATTGTAATCCTGTTGCTACTTGTATCGCTTCATGACCACGTGAAGTGCTATGCACATATTTACAAACGTTTCTGTTTGTATCGTATGTGTCAGACATAGCTTTGGCCGTAACCATCAGCTTGTATGCACTTGTTAAAATATTAGTGGTCAACATTATTTTTTTCTCGAACTATTTAATAATTAAGTCAAACATTTTTTCTTTTTCCAGATATCCTTCTAACAAATCACCAGTAACACATTCTCCTACACCAGAGGGTGTTCCTGTATAAATCAGATCACCGATATTGAGTGAGAAATAATTAGATATATTGGCAATAATTTTATTGAACGAAAAGATCATATGTGTTGAATCACCAGACTGAACGATGTTTCCGTTTTGTAAAAGCGAAAAATGAATTGGGTGATTTAGTATTGTAGGATTCAATTCAATCCATTTTCCTAGGATCGCACTATTGTCCCAGGCCTTGGCTTTTTCCCAAGGCAGTCCTTTCTTTTTTAGCTCAGCTTGAATATCTCTAGCTGTAAAATCAATTCCAACACTGATAGCATCGTAATATTTATCTGCTTGTTGTTCTTGAATGTATTTTCCGTTCTTGGAGATGCGTAGCACTAACTCTACTTCGTAGTGTAATTCGTTGGAGAACTCTGGGTAATAAAACGGTGTATTAGCTTGAAGCAATGCAGATTTAGGCTTCATAAATATCACCGGCTCTTCGGGTATTTCGTTACCTAATTCTTTCGCGTGCTCCGCATAATTACGCCCCACACAGAAAATTTTCATAGCTCGTGCGTTTAAATAGTAACTAAATAATCGAGTTAGAACCTTTATAGAATGAAGGTTCTGGGTACGGCGGATTACTTAAATTATATTTGCTCTAGCTATAACTGTAAATAGGGCTATTTTATTATATAAATATTAAATTATTTACCTGGCTCATCGTCTTTTCGAGCCCGATAGATGCGAAGAGTTCAATGATCTCCACACATTTTGCAACCTTCTGATTTACAATGCCCTGTTCGGAAGCTTGCCATTTCCCTAAAACAAAATCAACCTGGCGGCCTTTGGGGAAATTATTACCGATACCAAATCTTAGTTTGGGATACTGATCCGTACCGAGTATGAGTTGAATGTCTTTGAGTCCGTTATGTCCAGCATCTGTGCCATTGCCTCTTAAACGAATTTTTTCTAATGGCAGGGCCAGATCGTCTACGATTGTAAGCGTATTGGCAACTTCTAATTTCTCTTTGTCCATCCAATACTTAAACGCTTTACCACTCAGGTTCATATAAGTAGTAGGCTTTATGCAGATAAAGGTTTTTCCTTTCCATTTAACTTCGGCTACATCTGCTAAACGGTCGTTTTTAAAAAATCCTCCCTGCTTCAATACAAATTCCGATACCACATCAAACCCGATATTATGGCGGGTATGGTGGTATTCATCACCAATATTGCCTAATCCTACTATTAAAAATTTATTCATACGATTCGTCAAATTTAGTTGCTTGACGATGAAGTACAAAATGATTGCACTCATCTTCGTTAAATATAAACGTCCCCCCGAGTGCTCGGGGGGACGTTATATATATTTTTAAAAAAAGAATTATTTCTTCTTTTCTGCAGTAGCTTCTTCTTGCTTTAACTGACGTGTCATCACAACTGATGCAATTGGAATACGAGGAGAGTTCATGATCTCATAGTTTGGATCTTTTACATCTTCCACACGAATGTTTGCATTCAATTCTAAATTAGTGATGTCTACTTCAATGGTTTCTTTTAAGTACTTAGGTAAAGTTTTTACGTTAAGTGACTTCATTTTGATAACCAATTTACCACCACCTTTCACACCAATAGAAGTTCCTACGAATTTCAATGGCAAAGTAGCGATTACTTTTTTGTCTTCTACCAGTTCTAGTAAATCTACGTGGATCAAAGAATCAGACACTTTATCAAATTGCAAATCTTTCAAAATGCAGCGGTATGTTTTACCGTCAACATTAACATTAGCTAATTGGAATTCACCAGTGTACACTAAAGGCTTGAAAGCCTTTGCAGGAGCGTAAAAATTAACCTCCTGAGCACCCCCGTAAATTACACCTGGCACGTTTTCCTGAGAGCGAATCTGGCGGGCGGCTTTTTTGCCATGTTCGGTCCTCAGTTGTCCTTCGATTGTAATTGTTTTCATTATTGATTATTTTTTGGACGGCAAAGGTAAGAAAAATCAATAGAAATAGGACATTCAGAGGAATTAATTCTAAAAAAAATGCCCTTTTTAGTAGGCTAGTACTAAAAAGGGCTGATATACATTAGAAATATTTAAATCTTCTCTCTTCCTTTCAATTGAGAATGGATAAAGAGACTAGTAATACTCTTATTTTCATAGGCATTTCTAATAGCTATCGCAAAAAGGTCGGCCACTGAAATAGCTTTGATTTTTTTCGAATCTTGTCGAAGAGGAATGGTGTCACAAACCACTAATTCTTCCAAGACACTTTTCTCGATATTCTCGTATGCAGAACCGCTCAAAACCGGGTGAGTAATAAGAGCCCTAACGCTAGTTGCACCTTTTTCTTTGAGTAAGCCAGCAGCTTTAGCAAGGGTTCCACCTGTGTCGCAGATGTCATCGATCAAAACGATATCTTTTCCTTCTACATCTCCAATAACAACCATACTAGCTATTTCATTAGCACGTTTACGATGTTTATCGCAAATAACCATTGGGGCATTAAAATAGCTGGCAATTTCACGTACACGATTAGTACTACCAACATCTGGTGCAGCAAAAGCCAGATTAGTCAATTTCAATTGTTCGATATATGGAATAAAGATGGCCGAACTATCTAAGTGATCCACGGGAACATCGAAGAATCCTTGAATTTGAGCCGCGTGCAAGTCCATCGTAATGATACGGTCGGCACCTGCAGCTTCCAACAAAGTGGCAATTAGTTTAGCACCAATAGCCACACGAGGTTTATCTTTTCTATCCTGGCGGGCAAAACCATAGTATGGAATTACCGCAATAATTTTATAGGCTGAAGCTCTTTTAGCTGCATCGATCATCAATAGGAGTTCCATTAAATTATCGGTGGGCGCAAAAGTACTTTGTACTAAAAAAACATAGTCGCCGCGGATGCTTTCCAGAAATATGGGTTGAAATTCCCCATCGCTGAATTTTTGAATATTGATTTTACCAATTGGAGCACCAAAACGCTGAGCTATTTTTTCAGCCAACTTTTGTGATCCATTACCTGAGAAGATCTTGACATTAGGATTCATAGCTTGCTTGGGAATATGCGGCAAAGATAGATATAAGCAAAGGAAATTGTATTTTGAAAAGAGAATAAATTTCAACATGCCTAAAACATCTATCAAAAGCTGGTCATTAGATGATCAACCCAGGGAAAAATTATTAAGGAAAGGTGCAGAAACATTGAGTAATGTGGAGCTTTTAGCCATCATTATTAATAATGGAAATAGAACAAATTCTGCTGTTGAAATTGCTATGCAGCTCATGCAAAATGTGCATAACAATTTATATACACTTTCTCATCTTAGTGTGGCAGAAATAGTGAATTTCAAAATAAATGGATTGGGCGAATCAAAAGCAGTGGGTATTGCTGCAGCATTAGAATTGAGTGTTAGAAGAAATATGTCGTACTATAAAAAAAGTACAATCAATCAAAGTAGTGATATTGCGGCTTATTTACAAGCCGAGTTTGGTCACAAGCAGCTAGAAAGCTTTGTGGTTGTGTATTTGAACAGAGCTAACAAAATAATCCAACAGGAAACAATTAGTGAAGGTGGAATCACTGGAACGGTAGCAGATCCACGAATAATTTTAAAGAAAGCATTAGATCATCATGCTGTTTCCATCATATTATGTCATAATCATCCAAGTGGAAATTTAAAACCGAGTAAGGCAGATGAGTTATTAACAAATAAGATAAAAAATGCTGCTGCATTTTTAGACATTCAAGTAATGGATCATATCATCGTTAGTGAGGAAGGATACTATTCTTTTGCGGATGAAGGGATGATGTAGGAAGGAGTGAGTAGTGAGAAGTGAGAAATGAAAACTGGGCATGTTTTCACTTATATCTATTTGAAAATAATTAACCTAATAATTGATTTTACAGGTTTTCGTAAATGCTTATCTATTGATTAGATTGACTTCACTAATGGTGTTGTAAGTAAAAACATTTTAATCTAAAATATTTCTAACTAAGATAAATCGAATCAATTATAATGTTTTATGGAACACAGATGATTTCGGATCTGCACTCCTCACTTCACACTTCTCACTTCAAGTAAGGACATAAAAAAACCCGTTCAAATTAATGAACGGGTTTTTTATAATAAATATGGCAGCTACCTACTCTCCCGGCTTAACGCGAGTACCATCGGCCATGAGGGACTTAACTTCTCTGTTCGGAATGGGAAGAGGTGAACACCCTCGGCAAAACCACCATAAGCAATTCAAAATTCAAAATTGAAAATCAAGATATACAGTATCTAGTCTGTCTTATAACAACAGCCTTTTTACTTTTGACTTTTTCCTTTTGACTTTAATAAATTCATATTGGGAGCAAAGTAAAAACAAGAATAAAAAAATAAAGCTTACGGGTAATTAGTACTACTTGGCTTTAATGTTACCATTTTTACACCTATAGCCTATCAACGTCATAGTCTCTGACGACCCTTAAAAGTAAACTCATCTTGTGGAAGGTTTCACGCTTAGATGCTTTCAGCGTTTATCCTTGCCGTACATAGCTACTCTGCATTGCACCTGGCGGCACAACAGATACACCAGCGGTACGTACAACCCGGTCCTCTCGTACTAAGGTCATGTCCACTCAATTTACTAGCGCCCACCACAGATAGGGACCGAACTGTCTTGCGACGTTCTGAACCCAGTTCACGTGCCACTTTAATCGGCGAACAGCCGAACCCTTGGGACCTTCTCCAGCCCCAGGATGTGACGAACCGACATCGAGGTGCCAAACCTT
>CAIYLW010000011.1 GCA_903927185.1 uncultured Bacteroidota bacterium | reverse complement strand
TTTTAAAAAAATCAGCTAACAGAGCATTGAAGCAATTGGTGCTTAAGAATAGCTCTTCAGCACATTACAAATCCCAACACCAGCACTCAGCTTGTCACAATAAATCCCAGCAGTAAAATATATTCTAATCTTTTGTAACTTTAATCTGCACCCGTTCCAGCAGCAGTAAGGACATTCCCCAACTGCTTCAATGCGAGGGGCGTTAGCGTAAATGCCATCAAAACATTACGATAATTTAAAATTGCTATATTTGATTTGTAAATTTATTATATGACTAGGCAAGCAATTATTGAAAAGACTCTTAAGGCAATTAGTCTGCTTCCTGAAAATAAAGCAGAAGAAATTTCTGATTTCGCAGATTTCGTAATTAAAAAATACGAAGATCAAAAACTTACAGATGCTATTCATCAAATAGTTACTGATAGTAATACTTTTGCCTTCCTTGAATCTGAAGAAGAATTATATACTGTTGCAGATTTAAAAGAAGTATACAATGGCAAAAGGTGATATTGTACTAATTACTTTCCCTTTTACAGATCTAAGCGGGACTAAACTTAGGCCTGCAGTTGTATTAATAGATTCCCCTGATGATCTCACAGTTTGCTTTATTACAACTCAAACTCAATGGCAAGAAAATAATGACTTATTAATTACACCTACAACTACAAACGGACTAAGGAAAATCTCTTTGATTCGTATCAATAAAATTGCAACACTAGATAAGACCTTAGCTAAAGGCTTACTTGGCAAACTCGACTTATTAGAAACAGCATCTCTAAATAATAGTTTAAAATTAGCTCTTCAGCTTTAGCTCAAAAGGCATATTCCACTAACACAGCATTGCAGCAATTGGTACTTCAGAATAGCTCATCAGCCCTATAAATATTTCAACTGTAGTGTCCAGCTTGTCGCAATAAATCCCAGCAGTAAAATATATCCTAATCTTTTGTAACTTCATTCTGCACCCGTTCCAGCAGCAGTAAGGTCATTCCCCAAATGCTTCAATGCGTGGGGTGTTGTAGGCAATATGGGGCACTTATAAAATAGAAACTGAATAATTATGAATAAGACAATTAAATGGGCGGATATCGTTTGCAGATATTTTATTTGCCTATTGATGTTGATCTATGGATTTGTAAAAGTATTTCAAGGTCAATTTTATACAGATTATTACTGGAAAGACACTCCCCTTGCACAATTGAGCGGAATGGAGTTAGTTTGGTCTTTTTATAGTTACTCTCCTATTTACGAAACGATACTTGGAATTATAGAGGTAATAGTTGGTTTGTTAGTTTTTTTTAAGAGAACAACTAAACTGGGAGTATTGCTTTTTTTGCCCGTAATGGCAAACTTGGTTTTACTAAATTTAGTTTTTAGTGTTGGAGCTTTGGGTTCGGCATTCCCTCTTTTTGCTGCTGGAATATTATTATTTATAATCAATTTCAAAAGTTACAGTAATTATTTTTTCGAAAAACCAGATCCTGCCATTTCAAATAAAATTCTATTTAGAAACATAGCCCCAAAAGCAGTTGTGATTATCATTGGGGTTTCTTTGGCCTCTTTAATAGTGTATAACAATAAATTTAAAATAATACAAGACAATAAAATCAAGGGTTCTTGGATGTTAGATGGTCATCCAGAGATTAAAAGAGTATATTTTGAAAAGGGTAAGACCTTTGTAATCAGAGACAATAAAGACAGCCTTTACTTTGGTAGTTATCAAACCAATTCCAATAATACCATAACTATATCCGATATAAGTAATAATTTATTTAATTGGAAATCTTCACTATATATAATTTATAATGACACACTTAAAATTATAAATCCTGACAAAAACCAAGTTTTAGTAAAAATGAAAACTCATTAATACTGCCTGCAACATTGCATTGGCGTTCATTTTATAAAAGCCACAAAAGGCATAAAACAATAATAAAATGGACATAAAAAAAATAGCGACTGAATTTATTCTTGTATTTACAATTACCCTTTTGGTGACACTCGGAGTAACATTTTTATGGAGTTTGGTTTTTTATGGAGTTGCAATAATTGACTTAGAAACTTCATTTCGTTTTGCAACGCTTTTTGGAATCATTTTCCCGATTATTAATTCAAGAAAAAGGACAAATTCTGAGAAGTAGCTCATTCACTTTTAAAATCAGAAAAACGAACCGCTAACATGCGGTTTGCTGCTATGCTGGCGCGACGCAATAATAATGAGCATTGGGGTACTATCAGCATTTGTACTGGGCGACAGGGATACTTTTCATAATTGTATTATCTTCAAGATCAGTAATTCTTAATAGCTTCAGTTGCCAGGCTGGACGGAAGTGCATGCCCCAACTGCTTAAAGCCCTGACCGTTACCTGCCATTTTAATCAACAACTTATATTCTAAAATGTTTTTAAGAAATTACCTACTCTTCATTCCACTAATTTAACACTGGCAAAATAATACTTGAAGCATTTTTATTATTATGATAAATTTTTATATCCGATTTAATAAAATCTTTTTCATTACAATGATAAATATCAATGAACTGCTGGGGATTACGATCTGCCAGCGGGAACCAACTGCTTTGAACCTGCACCATGATTCTATGGCCTTTGCTGAAACGATGTGCAATGGATGGTAATTCAAATTTTACTTCTTCTATTTTACCCGGCGTAAAAGCTGAAGGGTTTTCGTAACTCTTCCTGTAACGGCCTCTGAATATTTCTGCCCTCACCAGCATCTGGTAACCACCCATCGGGTAAGGATCAACAGGATCTGTTTCGGCATAAACATCTACATTGTTATATCCAAGGTAGTCGGGGAACACATCTATGATCTTAACTACAAAGTCGGCATCGGTAGTTGAAATACTTGTGATGATATCGGCAATAACGTTTCCTGCCAGGGTTATGTCTTTTGTTAGTGTATCTGTTTGAAATACCAGCACATCCGGCCTTTGTGCAGCAAAGCGCTGGTCGTTGGTCATGTATTTTCTTGTTCTGTTAAAATGTACATGCTCCTCGTAAGGAACCGGTTTGGCGGGATCACTTGTATATTCTGTAAAACTGTTTTCTGCCAAAGGTTTTGCAGCAGACAATTTTCCATTGGCCTGCAGGTAAAAGGTTTCATCCTTCTTTTCTGCGGGCGGCCATTGTGAAAAAGACCGCCATTCATTGGCACCTGTTATATAAATATTGGCTTCTGCTATTTTTGAAATGTCGCCTTTCCCTTTTAGAAAATAATTAAAGAATGGTATTTCAAAATGTTGTTGGTAGTAAGCACTGGTATTGGAACCAAACTGTATATTACCATGGTGTGTGCCATCATTATTAGCCCACTGATCATGGTACCAGGGGCCTTCAACAATCTTATTAAATGCTTTACCGGGATTATTTTGTTCGGCTGCTTTATAAGCGTTCCATGCACCCCAGCAATCTTCTGCATCAAACAAACCGCCTACCCACAACATAGCAGGTTGTAAGTGCTGTGTGGCCAGTCGTGCATCCCTTACCTTCCACCAGGCGTCGTAATTGGGATGTGCCATAAGGTCTTTCCAGAATGCGATACTATCGCCCATATATTTGGTAAGGTTTTTTAAAGTACCTGCCTCCAGAAAAAATTTATAATTATCATACACCGTATATCCTTTGGATTCTGCAGGTACCGCAACAGGTTTTGGATGTGGCACCCCAAATGCAGATCCTAGAGCTGAGTAAAAATTAACTGCATCCAACTGAAAGAAAACACCGTTGTGGTGAAAGTCGTCCCCGATAAACCAATTGGTAACAGGAGCCTGAGGGCTGGCTGCCTTTAATGCCGGATGGTTGCTTGCCGCTGCCATAGTAGAGTAAAACCCTGGATAGGAAATTCCAAACACTCCGACTTTGCCATTGTTACCGGGAATATTTTTTACCAGCCAGTCAATAGCATCATAACTATCGCTTGCTTCATCAATTTCTTTTCCTTTTTTATTTGCATTAAAGGGCCTCACATCTTTAAATTCCCCTTCGCTCATCCACCTGCCACGTACATCCTGCTTTACCATGATATAGCCTTCTTTAAAATAATCTTTTAAATAAGTTTCCCAATAGGGCGTCCATTTGTCTTCTCCATAGGGCTGGGATGAATAAGGTGTTCTTGTTATCAGAACCGGATGCTTTGTGGTTGTATCTTTTGGCATGTAAACCGAGGTGAATAATTTTACACCGTCACGCATGGATATATAAACTTCCTTCTTTTGATAATGATCCCTGATCCAGGCAGAATCAGCGTTCTGTCCATTTGATGTTAAGGAAGTAATGATAAATAAGCAAATGAGCAATTTTTTCATAAACTTGAGTTGAATAGAAACGAGAAGGTACATTATTTTAAGTGATGAACCCAGGTTTTGGTTTGCTTGTACTTTGATTAAAATTTGTTTCATTAATGTATTGACGGGCCAGGCAAATACCTATTACCATTTTGTATCACATTTATTTTATTATTTCAATGTTATTAGCATAAAATCTGTTTAAAAAACAGCTGGTAATATTGGTTTTATCTCAAGCTGGCCTGGACAAACTTTCTTCGGCATTTTATCGCTTCCAATCATTGGCTATAGGGTTAACCGTTTAATAATTGGCTTTACGTTTTAAATATAATTTGGTTCATTAGTGTCCGGTAAAAATAGTTAATAGTTCTTTGAAAGTATTGGTATACTTGTGTTTCATAGGAAAATAGGTCGGTGACGAATTGAAATGGGGCATTTCATAACTTACTGAATATCAGTTTGTTTTTGAATCAAAGCAAATATGTTTTTTCTCAAATTGTTACTTTTCTTCCTGTTCGCATTTTTGATCGCTGTGTTAACTCTTTCCAAGGAGATAAATGGGTTAAACATTTTACTTGTTGGAACCAGTTTATGTGCATGATGTTTGGACAATTTAGTAATCGTGATAGTCTTCGTGACTTACTTGTTTGTTTAACCGCACATAAAACAAAGCATTATCATTTAGGGTTTGGAAAAAATATTTCAAGATCCAATCTAGCAGAAGCAAACGAAAAAAGAGATTGCCAAATTTTTGAAATGTATGCATATGAATTGATTGCAGAAGCTCAAAAAGTGTGTGTGTCAAATGTTGATTTTGATAAATCAATTACAGGTATTGTGTATACTTTCGATTCTACCACCATCGACCTTTGTTTAAATGTGTTTTGGTGGGCATCTTTTAGAAGAGCAAAAGCAGCAATTAAATTGCCCACATTATTAGATGTTAGAACTGCTATTCCAGTTTTCATGCATACCACTCCAGCTAGTATACATGATGTCAATGGATTAGATTTTATCACTTACGAGCCTGGTGGTTATTATATCATGGACCGCGGCTACATTAACTTTGATCGAATGGCAACTATTGATAAGCATGACTCCTATTTTGTAATGAGATTAAAAGTAAATCTTTCATTTATCAGGGTATCCGCAGAGGAACCTGGAGAAAGCAATATCATGACTATGAAATTTTGAATGCTAAACTACTTGAAGAACTACGAAATGAATACAAACTAAAATAAAGATTTAATACTGAGCATGAACGTACAAGAAAAAGGATATACCTTATGAGACACTCCTCATGGAAAATTATCCATCCATATGCGTTCATCATCCATTTTTTAAGGCTTGATGTTGATGCACTTTTGTGTTGTCAATAGAGACATCAAAAATTAAAAAATAAAAACAATGAAACAATTCACAGTTCCTACAAGAGATGAAGTATCAGTAACCAATCAAGCCATCTTCGACAACCTGCAAAAAGCCCTTGGCTTTGTTCCCAACCTTTACGCTACTATCGGCTATTCAGAAAATGGCCTTTCCCGTTACCTGGCTTTTCAAAGTGCAAAAACAACTTTAAGCAACCGGGAAAAAGAAGCGGTTAATTTAATCGTAAGTCAAATTAACGGCTGTATTTACTGCCAAAGTGCCCACACTGTTATTGGTAAAATGAATGGCTTTACTGATGAACAGGTATTAGACCTCCGTCGTGCTAAATCAGACAATCCAAAACTGGATGCATTGGTAAAACTGGCTGCCAGCATTACCAAAAAACAAGGTAAAGCAGATGTGGCCGCAGTTGATGCGTTCTTTGCACAAGGTTACACAAACGAAAACCTGATTGATGTAATCTTGCAAGTGGCCGATAAAATTGCTATGAACTATATACACAACCTAACCGAAGTACCTGTTGATTTTCCCTTGGCTCCTTCGTTGGAATTAGCAGCAGTAAGCCTTAATTAAAATGATAATGAAAGTCAAAAGCCGGTATGTTGTGCCGGCTTTTATTGCGTTATTATCCATTCCGGGAAATTTGTACATCCCTTTGCGCTCATCATCCATTCTGAAAAGCCCCGTTTAAACGGAACTTTGCTTTATAAATTCAAGTAAAATGACAACAGCAATCCTAAATAAAAAGTCGCATACTAAGCAGGATTTTAAAAATTACCTGCAAATTGTGAACAGAACAAGGAGATGATGATTGCGTATCTTACCAATGGAGTAAGGTCAATTCCAAAGTTACTACAAAGGTCAATTTATTTTGTCCCGATTGTTTATCATAAATAAAAATTTAAGACATGGAACAAAAACTTCCTCTTCCACCATTTACAATGGAAACTGCTTTACAGAAAGTACAACTGGCAGAAGATGCCTGGAACAGTAAAGATCCCGAAAGAATTTGCCTGGCTTATACCATAGATACAGAATGGCGTAACAGAACAGAATTTATCAACGGTCGGGAAGCAGTAAAGAAATTTCTAGAAGGAAAATGGGAAAAGGAACTGGATTATAAACTGAAAAAAGAATTGTGGGGCTTCCGGGAAAACAGGATGGCTGTGCGTTTTGAATATGAATACCACAATGCGGCAGGGCAATGGTTTCGAGCTTATGGAAACGAAAACTGGGAGTTTGATGAAAATGGATTGATGAGAAAAAGATATGCCAGTATCAATGATTTACCCATTGAGGAAAAAGATAGAAAATTTAAATAATGATTGTTAAAAGAACCTATTCATGATGAATCAATCTGCATTCACGTTGGTGAATCCGCAAAATGGAAACCTGGCTTTTAAACTTTTTTCATTTGAAGACAATGCTCATTTCGATCATATTCAACGGAATAATTATTTTTCATTGATCTGGGTGCAGGAAGGCAAAGGAAAAGTAAAAGCCGATTTTGCTGAATATGATTTTGAAGCAAACACTTTATTTGCCTTTTCTCCTTACCAGCCTTATATGATTACTGCCAAAGGATCTATCAAAGGGGTTGCCATTTATTTTCATTCAGATTTTTTTTGCATTTTTAAACATCATAAAGAAATTTCCTGCAATGGGGTGTTGTATAATAATATTTACAATCCACCTTTTGTAAAAGTAGATGAACCATCTGTCGCTACTTTCCAAATGCTCACCGAGCAGATAAAATCGGAAATGCAGAATACAGAGCTGGCGCAATATGAATTACTGGTTTCATATCTCAAAATATTTTTAATTACTGCAGCCCGTTTAAAAACGCAGCAGCAACCGGAAGCAGCGGAGGTTTTAAAGGATCAGAAAGAACCATTCATTTTGCAAAAGCTGAAAGATACCATTGAAGAAAAATTTAAAAGCAAGCATTCCCCTGCAGATTATGCTGAATTACTTTACATCACTCCCAAAGCTTTGGCAAAAATTACCAAAGCACATTTCAATAAAACACTCAGCAGTTTAATTAATGAACGCATTATTATAGAAGCAAAACGGGAATTATATCTGACTAATAAAACTGTTAAAGAGATAGCTTATGAGTTAGGTTATGAAGACGAATATTATTTCAGTCGGTTCTTTAAAGTAAATGCAGATGTATCACCGCAACTGTATAGGGAAACTGTGGGGTATGCAAAAGCGATGTCATAAAAATATTACTCATAAATGTCAATGACTTAAAACGCATCTCTCATTTCCTTTGAACAACAGTGAATTTAAGTAATTGGTGCTTTATAGTAACTCTTCAGGCAAGACACTTCCCAACAACAATGCTCAGCTTGTCACGATAAATCCAAGCAGTAAAACATATTCTAATCTTTTGTAACTTCATGCTGCACCCGTTCTAGCTGCAGTAAAGACATTCCCCACTTGATTCAATGCGAGGGGCATCTTGTGGTTTAAAACTTTAATAAATTGCCAAGTAACAACAAATGACAGATAATACAAACGACGACCCTATAGATAATCCGACAAACACTCATTCGAAAAATCTATCGGATCATATTATTTATAGTCAAGAAACGGCAACTATTAACCCAAATCAAGTAACAGAAAATATGGAAGTACATCATCATCCCGATCTTCACCATAAACCTAAGCCCTGGAAAGAATATTTTCTGGAGTTTATAATGATTTTCCTTGCTGTAACACTTGGTTTTTTTGCGGAAAATATTAGAGAACATTTTGTAGAGAAAAAAAAAGAGATAGAAACTATTGCAACTTTTAAAAATGAATTGCAAAAAGACACGGCAATATTAAATTCACTTATAAACGTTTATACACCAGCTCATAATTTTTGGACCGATTCTGCCATTACACTAATTAATGCAAACAAATTGAAAGGAAATGAAAAAACAATCTTTACAATTATAACTAATGCTACAGCTTGGCAATTGTATTCAACCCCTGAGATTGCAATGAATATATTGAAGAATTCTGGCTACTATAATCTTATAGAAAATTCTGAATTAAAAAAAGAGATTCTGGGATATGACGTTATTATCAAAAATTATTCAAATTATAGCAACTTCCTTAGCAGTGTTCAACATACAGTTGACACTAGTTCTCTATCGTTTTTCAAATATAATGATGTGATTCATATTTTAGGGAGGCAATATCAGGCTTCTTTAAAAGATGGTCAATTCTTTATTACCGATAAGGATATTCCCGACGACATAATACTTAAAACGTACGATAAGGCTGTTTTTTTAGCATTTGTTTTAAGATTAGAGCAAGTCACACTCCTACTTAATGACATAAAATCGCATTACAATTTAATCAAGCTTCAAGAAGTGAAAATTTTAAAATTAATAAATAAAGAATACCCTGAATAATTGAAACAAGGATCTTTCAGAAAGCCAGAGCTACTAACAACATGTGGCTTTATGCTAAAATCTATCAGAATTAATATTAAAAAAGTAACAATGAAAAAATATTTTGTTTTTCTTCTCCTGATATTTTCGCAAATAACCTTTGGACAAAATAAAAAGAAAATTATTTTTCATCCAACTACTTTTTACTCGACGTTCTCGTCTGAGACTAAACCAGTATTGAATGTGTCACCCGGGGACACTATTTATACAGAAAGTGTTGATGCTGAAGGTATTGATAAGAGTGGTAAAAAATTAACCGAAAGAAATGACGGCAACCCTTTGACCGGCCCTTTCTATATTAATGGTGCTTCAGAAGGTGACATCCTGGTCATAACATTCATTGATATCTCGCTTAACCGACCCAGTGCTCAGAGCTTTGAATCTTTTGTTCCAAGAAGCTTACCAGAGAATATCGTTACTAAATTTAAGGATCAATACAAACCATTTGACTGGGAGCTCGATTTAAAAAAAATGACAGGTTCTCCCAAATTGAAATACCAGCACTTGAAAGATTTTTACATTGCCTTAAATCCGTTTCTGGGTGATGTGGGTATTGCCCCAAAAGATAGTGCAATAACCACCGAGGATGCAGGACCTTATGGAGGAAACTTAGATTTTAATCGTTTAACAAAATCATCAAAACTTTATTTGCCAATTTTTCACGATGGTGCTTTCTTGTATATGGGTGATGGACACGCAGCTCAGGGAGAGGGTGAGATAAATTTAGCAGCTCTTGAAACTTCTATGAATATCGCTTTTACAGTACAAATAATTAAAAAACCAAAAGTTAAACTTGACTTTCCAAGAATTGAAGACGAAACGTATTTCATGGCGGTGGGATTGGACGTCACTTTGGACAATGCTTTGAAGATCGCAACAAAAGGACTGCTTGATTGGCTTCAACAGGATTATCAATTGACACTCGAGGAAGCAACTCAGGTTATTGGCTCTTCTATAGAATATAGAATTGCAGAAATTGCAGACCCAAAAGTTGAAGTAGTGGCAATGATTAAAAAAGCTATATTGAAAAGGCTTACTAATAAATCACAGAATTAGAAAAAATACACCAAATGGAGGTTTGCCTCTTTTTTGATTGCCACTTGATTGTTTTCACTTCCAACTAAAATAAATGAGCGATAATCTAGACCAAGAACATTTAAACAATCCGATAAATATGCAATCGGAAAGTTCTTTAGACGAAATTATCGTAAGTAATGAAACAGAGATTATAATCCCAAATAGAGAAAAATATGAAACGAATAAATTACTTCGCACTTTTAACTTTTCCGATAATTCTGATGGGTAGTTGCCAAAAAAAGAAGCCCGTTTTGAGAATTCCAGAAGGCCATGTTGCCATGTTTGGATATGGTTCCTTAATGTCAAAAAACTTTATTGAAAATGGACTTTTACAGAAAAATTATAAAGGACCATTTCTTTTGGCTCACCTAAAAGGCTATAAAAGGTCCTGGACTTTTGCGTGGCCTTCAAATTTGCCTTCACTCGAACCAGATGGCAATTATTATAAGGACTATATTTTGAATAAAGGAGATACTATTTATCCTCAAAAAATACATTTTCTCAATATCAAGAAAGATCCAAACTCAACCATCAATGGGGTGCTTTACATTGTTCCAAAAGCAGACCTCACTACTTATGATGATTGGGAGTTGGGATATGAACGAATTGAAGTAACAAATTTAATAAACGATCATATTATTGAAGGAGGTCCTGTATTTGCATATAGGGCTCTACCTGATTTTGTAGCAGAACCAACTAATGATTCCCATCAAAACATCATTGAACTCAGTTATTCCGAAATTATACATGATGCATTCAATTACTGGGGTAAAGAATTTGAAACTGAATATAAAAAAACCACCGAACCTTTTGATACAGGGATTATAAAGGAAAGTCAAAAGACCCAATGGATAAATCCTCCCCTAGATAAAATAAAAGAATTAAAATCGATTTTTAAAAAGCAGTAATCTCTTTTATTTCAATTGCAACAACACTGCAAACATTCTTCGAGATCTTCAGTTGAAAGTAAATGCCTTTTGTTATCTTTCCCGCGACTATTAAAGTCTACACATTTTTGTAATTATTGATTAAAAGGGATAAAGAAAATGGCACACGATCATAACGATCATCATCATGCAGGACATAGCCACAGTCATGTACCAGTTATCACTAATTTAAACAAAGCATTTATTATAGGCATTGTTTTGAACCTAGGTTATGTGATCATCCAAATTGCAATTGGTTTAAAAATAAATTCATTATCACTTCTTTCTGATGCAGGTCATAACTTTCTAGATGTTGCTGGCTTAACATTGGCAATGGTAGCTTTTAAACTCTCTTCTTCAAAACCTACTGATAAATTTACTTATGGACGTAGAAAAGCATCTATTTTAATTTCTTTATTGAACGCTGTTATCTTATTAATTTCAATTGGAGCAATAGGTTTTGAAGCTATGTTTAGATTTAGATATCCAGAACCTATCCCTGGAAAAATCATAGCCATTGTTGCTATTATTGGAATTTTCATAAATGGCATTTCAGCATTTATGTTTTTTAATGACAAGGACAAGGATATTAACGTCAAATCCGCTTTTTTACATTTAGCCTCCGACGCTTTAGTTTCTTTGGGTTTAGTAATCGGGGGAATAATAATTTACCACACACATTTGTATTGGATAGATCCATTGTTAAGTATCATCATTTGTTTGGTTATCATCGCAAGCACCTGGACTTTACTCAAAGACAGTTTAAGACTTTCGCTGGATGGTGTTCCCGACAATGTGAATATTCAAAAAGTGAAAGAAACAATATTGAAAACTAATGGTGTAAATGAGTCTCACCATTTACATATTTGGGCAATAAGTACCACTCAAAATGCTATGACAGCGCATTTGGTAGTTTCAGAATCACTTACAAATATAGAAATAGCAAATCTTAAAGACCAGCTTAAACACCAATTAGAGCATCTGAACATTCATCATACTACTCTTGAAACGGAATTCGAAAATGAAAAATGTAAACAGGCAGAATGCTAAAAGTATACGCACATAATATAAAGTGACTTGTTTTAGGCAATCTTCGAATTCCGATTGCTTGTTCAAAATTTAGCTTACCAAATAATATGAATTATTGAATTTCTAGAATAACTTTAAGTGAAGGCACCCCAATTTCTGCCAACTTATAAAGTTAGAATTATGCAAAAAATCATTTACTTATTTCTATTATTAGCTACAAATTCAACGTTTTGTCAGTCTAAAATCAACTATGGCAATAACAAATCTGCTGGTAAATATTTTAACGTCCGTGGGATAAATATTTATACAGAGCAATATGGAAATGGGAAGCCTTTATTACTCATACACGGAAATGGAGGAAACATTTCATCAATGGCAAAGATCATCCCCTTCTTTTCTCAGAAGTACAAAGTAATAGCAATAGATAGTCGTGCTCATGGCAAATCGGTAGACAATAAGGATTCACTAACATTTGAAATGATGGCAGACGATAATGCAGCACTAATGGAACAAATGCATTTAGATTCAGCTTACGTAATTGGATGGAGTGATGGTGGAATAGTTGCTTTAGTTCTTGCTATGCGACATCCTGAAAAAGTAATAAAACTTGCTTCTACAGGCGCTAACCTTTGGCCAGATTCAACAGCGCTTATTCCATCATTATGGAAAGATGAAAAAAAGCGGTATGATTCCTTTCATTCAAAAACATTTGCTAACTCAAAAGAAAAAAATGATTGGAAGATATTCATGCTCGACTGGCTCGAACCAAATATTCCATTAAATGCATTACACAAGATTGATTGCCCTTCTTTAATCATAAGTGGTGATCATGATCTTATTGTGCTAGAACACACTTTAAAAATTTATGAAAATATTCCTAAAGCTAATTTATGGATATTACCAAATTCTGGTCATGGAACGCTACTGGAATACACCAATGAATTCAATAAAAAAGTGACCGAGTTTTTTGAAAAGCCGTTTATTAATCGTTGATTATTATATATATTTTGCATAATAGTTGAAAGCCAAGGGCTGAATGTGTAAATATCCTAAGACCCCCTTTAATTTAAAAAGTAATCATGAAAAAAATCATTTTAGCAGCTTTTGTGAGTTTCTTATTAATTGTCGGATATGCTCAAACTGACTATTTCCCTGATACGGCTTGGCAGATAAAGTCACCTGCGGAAATGAAGATGAATAAAACATTACTGGATAGTGCTGTGAAATTTGCTCAATTAAATGAAAACAAATATGATAGAGATTTACGTATAGCAATTCTTAAGTCTTACATTAATGAGCCCGACTTTAAAATTGTAGGTCCTACAAAAGAAAGAGGAGGCCCTGCAGGTGTGATCTTAAAAAATGGTTACCTAGTTGCACAATGGGGCGATATAAACCGAGTAGATATGACATTTAGTGTTACAAAAAGTTTTCTTTCTACAACTACAGGGCTAGCAATTGATAAAGGGCTCATTAAAAATGTTGCTGATAAAGTAAACAAATATGTTTGGGATGATACTTATGCTGGATCACATAATTCAAAAATTACTTGGGATAATTTATTGACACAATCATCTGATTGGAGTGGAACACTATTTGATCAGCACGATTGGGCAGATCGTCCACCCAAAGAAGGGAATATTGATGATTGGAAAAATAGGAAATTGAACGAACCTGGTACTTTTTTTAAATACAATGATGTAAGAGTAAATCTTCTTGCATACTCATTATTGCAAGTTTGGCGCAGGCCTTTGCCAATAGTACTTAAAGAAAAAATTATGGACCCAATTGGTGCTTCAACAACTTGGCGTTGGTTTGGATACGAAAACTCATTTGTAAATATGGATGGCATAATGATGCAATCAGTTAGTGGTGGTGGGCACCATGGTGGCGGTCTTTTTATTAGTGCGAAAGACCAGGCAAGATTTGGATTGCTTTTCTTGAGAAATGGCAAATGGAAAACTCAGCAACTACTATCAGAGAATTGGGTCAAAGCTGTACATCAATCCTCCACAACAAATAAAGATTATGGTTATTTATGGTGGACGAATGCTAGTAAAAAGTGGAAAGATGTGTCATCTGAAATATATTATGCTGCTGGAGCTGGTGGTAATTATATTGTGATTGATAATGAACATGATTTGGTTGTGGTAGCAAGATGGATTGATGATAATAAAATGGGCGACTTCATGCATTTAGTGGTGCAATCAATAACAAACTAATATTATTCGAAAGATGAAAAAGAATTTAATTCCATACAAAAACGAATTGAAATCATATTGGATAATTGCTGTGATTTGTGTTATTATCTTTAATAGCTGCGGAACTAAACCACCTCATGAAACCGGAATTTTCAAAGTATCAGATTTAGTGGAGTTAGCAAAACTGGATACTTCCTTCCACTTAGATATAAGATATGCAACGAGTAACAATTTGGAAGGCAGACCTGTTTATGATGAAGCAAGAGCCTTTCTGCAAAGGCCTGCAGCTGAAGCTTTAGTTAAAGTAAATAAAGAATTAATACCGCTTGGTTATGGACTTCTCATTTTTGATGGCTACCGCCCATGGAGTGTTACTAAATTATTTTGGGATTTAACTCCCAAAGAAAATAAAAGATTTGTTGCAGACCCGAAAGAGGGCTCCAAGCATAACAGAGGATGTGCTATTGATTTAAGTCTGTATGAGATTGCAACAGGAAAAGAGGTACAAATGACAGGAATATATGATGAAATGAGTGAACGGTCTTATCCTAACTATACTGGCGGATCAGTAGAACAACGCAAGATGAGAGATTTATTAAGAACCAAAATGGAATCTCATGGTTTTAGCGTCTACGAATATGAATGGTGGCATTTCGATTTTAGCGATTGGAAGTCTTATCGCATTGGGAACATTCAATTTTCTGAAATAAAGTAATCAACAGTTAACCAGTTTTCTGATTTTTTAATTGTAAAACAAAATAACTATGTCAATATCAGAATTTATATCTACCCTACCAGAAGATAGACAAAAACTAATATCGCAACTGCATGAAATTATCATACAAAAAGATAAAACTGTAATACCAGAAATTGCTCCAATGATGGGGAAAGAGATGATTATTTATAATGCGCCCGGGACTTTCAAATATGGACTATCAAGTGTAAAAAAATACATGTCATTGCATGTATTGCCAATGTATGTTTCAGCTACGATATACGACAAATATAAAGAGCTTTTGAAAGACGCAAAATTTCAAAAAGGCTGCATCAATTTCAATAAAAAAGAAGAAATACCACTAAAAATAGTAAAAGACCTTATTACAGATTGTTCAAAAATTGATCTTCGCGCTATTAGAGAAAATTACATCAAGTCTAAATCGAAAAAAGCTTGAGCAGAAATTATACATTTCAAGGGCTTCAAAAGAGAAATTCAAATTACGCAATACCAAATCACTAATTGTCAATTAAAAAAAATAACATCATGAAACAACTTCTGTTTTTTTTCCTAATGATGACTTTATTCCTATCTACCAAAGCTCAAACTGATAATAAAATTATCATTGGAAGAATTGATAGTATTCAATCTACAATATTGAATGAAAAAAGGAAAATCTGGATTTATGTTCCTGGTGATGGCGCTCTTGATATTTATGCAAAAAAACACTATCCTGTAGTTTACTTATTAGACGGAGATGGACATTTTTCATCAGTCGTTGGTATGATTCAACAATTAAGCACTGTTAATGGAAACATGATTTGCCCTGAGATGATTGTAGTTGCCATTCCGAATACTGATCGCACCAGAGATTTAACTCCAACACATATTGATGTTGATCCGCCTTATATGGATAGTGCCTCTTCCAAAACATCAGGTGGTGGTGAAAAATTTATCTCTTTTATTGAAAAAGAACTAATGCCCTACATAGAAAGTAATTATCCTACTGAACCATATAAAATGCTTATAGGACATTCCTTTGGTGGCTTAACTGTTATGCAGACTTTTGTGCACCATACTAATCTATTCAATTCTTATATCTGTATTGACCCAAGTATGTGGTGGGACAAACAAACGCTTTTAAAAGAAACTAAAATGGTTTTAAAAGATAAGAATTTTCAAGGCACTTCTCTTTTCCTTGGTATTGCCAATACAATGCAAGATGGAATGAATATTAATAAAGTTATAAATGATACTACATCTGATACCAGGCATATCCGTTCCATTTTAAAATTGAAGAGTTATTTTGAACAGAGTAAACAAAACGGTTTAAAATTTAATAGCAAATATTACAATGAAGACTCACATGGATCTGTTCCTTTGATTACAGAATATGACGCGTTACATTTTATATTTAATTTCTACCCTTTGAAACTAACTCAAAAAGACTTTACAGATACTTCTACAGCTTTATTAGATAAATTCGAAAAGCACTTTTCTACTATTTCAAAGAAAATGGGGTATAAAGTAAAACTTCCTGAAGACCAGATTAACGGCATGGGTTATGAGGCTTTAGGAGGTAAACATTTCAAAAAAGCGGAACGGTTTTTTAAATATAATATTGAGACCTACCCCGAAAGTTTCAATGTGTATGATTCCATGGGAGATTATTATGATGCTACTGGGGATAAACCTAATGCCATTAAATATTATGAAAAGGCTTTATCAATTAAAGATAATCCAGACACCAGGAAGAAAGTAAAAATCTTACAAGAGAAAAAATAGTATTTTATGATACACATTTCGCCAACAGGTAAGGTCAAAATTTTTAATCTTTTTTTGTTGCTTTTTATTGTAATTATATTATCATGCAATAACAATAAAAAGCAATCTGATACAAAAAATACAATCATAGAAACTGAAACCCGCTTTCAACAATTATTAGTTTCCGATGGTGCAGCAACCGCATTTTATGCATTCGCAGCTGATAGTGCAGTAATTAAAAGACAAAATGACTCCCTGATTTTTGGTAAAGAAGCAATAAAGAAATTCTATTCAAATCCGATCTACAAAAATGCAATTGCAATATGGAAACCCGATTTTATTGATATCTCTGTTGATGGAACTTTGGCATATACTTTTGGAAAATATGAATGGACATTTTCTGACTCAACAGGTAAAAAAACAACTTACAAAGGAATCTTCCATACTGTTTGGAAAAAAGCATCAGATGGTTCCTGGAAATATGTCTGGGATTAATAAACATCTCAGCAGTTTTTGACAAATTGTTATCTATATTTTATTATCTTTTACATATAAAATATTTAACATGAAAAAATTGTTTGTCTCTACCCTCCTAATACCCTTTAT
>CAIYLW010000010.1 GCA_903927185.1 uncultured Bacteroidota bacterium | reverse complement strand
GGCTATGTTGCCTCCGGCTATTGGAAGAATGTTATTTTATATTCCCTGGGTTAATAGTTTTGAAAAAAGCTTGAATATCAGTTATTCTATCATTATCATCATTACAGGAATCTTATTAATAGATGATAAAAGAAAAGGAACCATTTATCTCCCTTATAAGATTGCCATAGTTTTGTTTTTCATACAACTCATCAGTTTGAATTTTGTAGGACAATGGCATTGGTGGGCAGATTTGATGGCTATGTATGCATCAATCTAATGGCGGTAAATTTTCCCAGACATAGGGTTCTATTTTTTGTTTTCCATCGGGCCGTTCTTTTGATGACCGAATGGTAAATACTGGCCAGCATTCTAACTCTGCTTCAGGCAATTCATAATTCAGAATTGCCTGCATACTTTCTGTAGTTAAGTCTGATTTCACCCATTCTTTCGCAAGTTGATTGGGAAGAAACAATGGCATTCTCCATTTGTTATCACCTTCATTATGAATCTGTTTCATTAAGTCATTGGCTGACCGGGTAATCAAAGTGTAAGTCCATCTTTTTTCTATTTCTCCTGTTTCCTGATTCGGAAGTTCTGCTACAGAATATAAACCAGGTAAGAAAAATAGTTCTGTATTTTTTTGATGAATAAAGTAAGGAACTTTCTTTGTCCACTTTTCAATTTTGCGGTGTTCAAAAATGCCAGTCACAGGAATTAAACAACGTCGATTTCTAATTTTAAACCAATAGCTGGCAGCATCACTAAGGATACGTTCACTTCTTGCATTCAACATATTAGATCTTTGCTTCAAAAAAGCTTTTTCATCTTTAATATAAAAAGGAATACAGCCCCATTCCATCAGTTTTACATGCAGAAGCTGGTCTTCTCTATTCTGGTAAATAATTGGATGCTCTCCAAATGAATGCCCCACAATATGCATCGTAGCATCGTAATTAATTTGCAGTTGTTCATCAAACTTAATAGCAGGAAACTGCTCCAAAATGGCAGTTAGTTTTGCTAAAAAAGAAAGGTCGTAACACATGATTTAACTTTTCAAGACAATAATACAGGTAATAAAGTATTTCCAATCGCTTCTTTCAATTTTACTTCTACTTTTTGTTGCTCTGCATAATAGTTCCAATTTATTACAACTTTATTTATTTGGTCAATTACATACTTCGCCTTTTTAATATTCATATTGCTGGCAACTTCTAATAAATCTGTTCGAGAAATGTTTTGGCGTTTACCATTGATGGTGAGATTATGTTGACTCACCCATGTACTTCCAGGTCGATATGCATGGCAAATATCATAAGCAGGAGATAATTTCCATTCTCCATTTTGATTCATGGTAAATGCAAAGTTCTTGGTATGATCATCGCAATTTCTTGCCACCACATTAAATACCATTCTTTTATATAATTGCTCATATTGGGGATAGGGTAATCGCATAATTCGCATCAACTCAAATAACTGCTCATAACTAAACATGCCCGCCTCATTAAAATCATAGTGCATCAAGGCGCAAAATGTTTGTACATGTAATTTATCTTTTTCATTTGGCCGATCAAATCTTCTTGTCATAAAATGTGCACGACCATTTTCTTCTAATAACCTACTTTCCATCATTTCAATTCCGCAATCAGTTGCCATATTATAATAAGCCATTTCAACTTTCCCATAACCGCTACTTGCACCAAACTGTTTATCATGTATCCCATCAAATTTAATGAGCCAATGCTGAAAACCAGGCTCAGTAAATGTTTGTCCGCTTCTTACTTCTTTGGTCAATGGATTGTACGCAATAATAGCTTTTGCTCTGGCTCCCCCAGCACTTGTACCAATCTTCAAAATATCTGTCATTGCACGCTCTTCATCTATCGATAAGCTTGCAGAAAAATTTTGTCGTTCTGATAAAATATTTTCGGCTACTTGAACAAGGTCGCCAATAATTAATTGCGTACTCGAAGAAGTAACTTTTGGTTGCACAGGTGAAAATTCTAATGCGCCCATTCCTCTCTTTCCAATAAAACAAAGCATTTCAACAGGATTTAAACTACCAGCTTGCCTGCCGTTTCTAGAAAGCCATGCATTCATCAATGCATTACCATATTTATCCGGTAATACATCAGCTAAGAGACCGGGTATTCCTTTAAAAGTTTGACTATTCTTCAATTCAGGGAATACAAATATCTTTCCCTTCGCCTCGATCAAAGGCATTTTGATGGGTGATAAATTCAAATTGGTTGATAAAAAAGAATTTTCGAATTCAAATGCTCCTGCTCCTTTATCAGTATCATATGCGATAGCTCCTACTTTCTTATTCCAAATTTTTACATCAGCTATAGAAATCATTTCGCTGCAATTTTAATTTGAGTCTATTTTGATGGATCTGTTTTATTACTACTTGTTGCTCTTTGTCTTTTCTTTCTCTGCATTTTAGCTAGTAAGAGTGGGCTTATCTGATCAGATATTTCAAAAATTTTAAAATGATGCAATTGATCAAGTGTTCTCATAATTTGTATAAAAGTTATTAGCCCGCCGCCGCCGCCGCTCTCCATTTGTATCAATGTTGATCGATTTATTCCCGAAGCATCGGCCAATTCCTGCTGGGTCTTATTTTTACGCAACCGGGTTTCCTTTAGCCATCCTCCTATTAAATCTAAAATTGCTTTATCGCTATTAGCATTGTAATTTATGTTGTATATATCCATCATTATATATAATTTATAGCACTAATGTAGGATATTTTAAACATAAATGATAATTATTTTTTGTTGTATTATTCCATCTTTATAATATTATTTTATACTCTATGTCGGATATTTACTACATTTTATTCTTACAATTTCGATATATCAAGTGCCTAGAATTATTTTAGTATTTAGCTCTTGCAAAATTCAAATCTCTTCTCAATCTTGTGATAAGATTAAAGTAGCTACTTATCTACCCCCCCCCCTTTGAATTTCTAATAAATGAAAACTGCAATAATTATGTATGATAGACATCCATAATTGTTTCAAAGTTGATCAAGAGTCTTATTCCTTCATTAAACTCGCATAATGCCGGCATAATGGAATGAAGGACGATGGTAGCAAACGAAACTACTACGGCACCGCAAACTGTGTAGTACTTATTCAGTACCTGCGTCTTGCAGTAATAGCAAGTCAAAAACCGCTGAACATGCATTCTTAGGTGTGAGAAAAGAATGCGTAAAAACAATTCGTTTAAAATGAACAAAAATATATTTTCCTCAATCGGCATTGTTTTGCTAATAGGAATCATTTTTTTCTCATGCAAAAAATCAAATACTATCGCCATCAATTCAGAAGCAATTCCATCAAAGGGTGCTTTATTAAGCTATTACAAAACCTTCGATCCTCAAATATTAAAATCAGGCGATGAGGTGAGAATTAAAGCATACCTAGATAAAAAGGCATTAGTTATTTATGATTATATAAAAGCAAATTACCAGGATACCATATGTGGAATATCAGAAGGGAAATCCGCCAACATTATTTTAGGTGGACTGGTTCTTGCAATTCATGAACAAAAAAATAGTGGGAATAATAGTTTAATTAGGTATCAGGTAAGTACTACTAGTACTTCTACATCCAGAGCTCTAAGTTGTGCATTGTCGGCACTTTCAGGGTATGAGGGTTTTGAGAAACTATTTTCAGGGACTGCTTCTTTAATGACTGCAATGGATATGATTTCAATTTTAAAAGGAGTTCTAAAAAGATATATAGGCTATATAGGTATCGCTGTTGCGGTATATGAATTTGGAAATTGTGTTGGTTGGTACAATTAAAATATTAAATTATGAAGTTAATTATTGATTGCATTTTTTCAATTGGGATAATTATTTCAGGAGTAGTTGCTTTTTTAAAAATGATATATATTTTGTTTAAACCAAAAGCCTTTGAACAATCTAGATTTCATTTTATTTCAGCTCCTCCAAGTCAAAGGCAACTATTTTTTTATAATCTTATTTTATTTTTTGTTGCTATAGAAGCTTTGAATTTTTTTTGGTTCATTAGATAAATAAATATATGTAGATGCTAAGTGGATTCAAAAATTCACTTAG
This sequence comes from uncultured Bacteroidota bacterium, assembly GCA_903927185.1. GTDB lineage: Bacteria > Bacteroidota > Bacteroidia > Chitinophagales > Chitinophagaceae > Sediminibacterium. Next base: position 6,881 of record CAIYLW010000010.1, on the reverse strand, counting down.
CATCATATTTATATGTTATTGTAAATCTAATTTTAATTAAAAGCCTTAAATTGACAACTCAATCATAGATATATGCGTATTCCCACTGTTACTTTTATTTCCAAGAAATTACTATTTAGCAGCATTTCAATATTACTGATTCAAGTGTCTATAGCCCAAAACCTCGACATCAGTTATATGTCTTCTGGGGGAAAACTAAAACCACTCCAGGCTATCATGGATATCAGGCACTATACCATCAATATGGATGTTGATATTGCCAACAAATCAATACACGGAAATACAGTGGTTACATTAATCCTGACTAAACAAACGGATACCCTCTTATTTGATTTGGTTCATCTTCTAACTGTAGAAAAAATTAAAGTAGATAATAAGCCTGTAAAATTTGAACAGGGCGATGATAAAATTTATATCACCGGAAATACATTTAAAGAAGGAACACATTCGGTTGATATTCTATACGGTGGCAATCCACCTATTGCAGTTCGTGCACCTTGGTTCGGAGGATTTATCTGGGCAAAAGATCGAAGCGGTAACGACTGGATCTCCATTAACTGTCAGAAAGAAGGTGGAAGATTATGGTTCCCATGTAAAGATCATCCAAGCGATGAACCTAATGAAGGAGTTGATATGAATATCACTGTTCCAAAAGCTTTATCAGTTGCAGGCCCGGGGCTATTACAAAAAGTAATCACCAAAAATAACAAAAGCACATTCTCCTGGAAAACCAATTATACCATCAGTAATTATTGCGTGGTATTTAATATTGGAAAATACTTTGTGGCAAAAGATACCTATACCACAATTGATGGAAACAAAGTGCCCATTGAGTTTTATGTGCTAGAAGAAGATAGCGCCCAAGCTAAAAAAGTAATCGAAACAAAAATTCGTGATAGCAAAATTCTAGAAAAATATTTTGGAGAGTATCCTTGGGTCAAAGAAAAAATCGGTATTGCAGAAGTGCCAAATTCAGGTATGGAACACCAAACTATGATCACGTTCAATAATAAATTCGAATACAGAAAAGTTGGGGGACATGATTATTCCGATAATTTATTTCACGAGTATGCACACGAGTGGTGGGCCAATAAAGTAACCAATAAAGACTGGGCGCATATGTGGATCCAGGAAGGAATTGGCACATATGCAGAAGCTTTATGTATGTATGAATTAGGCGGACAAGAAGCCTACAACGAAATGATTGCTAATCATAAAAAAAGTATCAAGTACATTAAACCATTAGTGGGAGGAGAAGAATTATCAGAAGATGAAACCTATGCAAAAAATGATATTTATGTGAAAGGTTCTTTCTTCATGCATAGCCTGCGCTATGTATTGGGTGAAGAGATCTTTTTCCCGGCACTCAAAAAACTAGCTACCGATCCTGCAACTACTTACGACAATTTTGTAACCAGTACCGACGTAGAGCAATTATTTAGTAAAGCAGCCGGATATTCATTAAAGCCATTTTTTGATTTCTATTTAAGAACTACCAATGTAATAGAAGTTTCTGTAAAAGAAACTGGCTACCAGCAATACCTGATCAAAGTCAACAATTATTTTATGGATCTGCCTTTTGATATTTTAATCAATGGAAAAAAAGAAAAGTTAGTTATTGGCAAGGATGGAATTAAAATAAAAAGTAACCTTCCGCCAACTATTGACCCTGTTGGATATTATTTAAAGAAAGTAACCATCCAATAATATCACTTTGATTCAAATCAGTTTGGAAAAAGAATTTAATAAATTGAAATAGGTGTTAAATCACTCAATGCAACCCAACCTTTACTCGATTGATTGTCTGTATTGATAAATTCAATATACGCAAATCCATTTTCAATTCTAAGAGCTGTTACTTTTTCTCTTGAATTAAAATAGGAATTTCGCATGCTGTTATAATTTGGACTATTATAAAAATGTACCTGATTTGATTCACTAGCGTTTACATAATATTCGCTTGTAGTAGTTGCAGTTGAAGCTGAATGACTGGAATTGTCAGTAGCAAAAGTGGTATCAATTGTATTATTACTTGCAGAGTTCTCATTGTTTGGTTTTATTAAATCATTCCAAGCGGATTTCACTTTTTGAGTCCCCTTATTTAATTCATAATCTACCTGATCGGTTATAAATACTTTTCCAAGAATACCCAATCCAATTATTTTATTGTTGCCCTCAAATTCTATACTTGTTAAAGAAAAGAAGAAATAATCTTTTCTTCTTACCACATCTTTAATAATACCATCTGCTAAAGAAGAACCAAACATCACTCCTAATTCGGTTCCAATATCTCCCAATGAACTAACTGATTTTCCGGATGATGAAACTTCTCTCCTGATAAGTTGACTTACCTTATCCTTCACAGCTCTTTGATGTTCATCCAAATTTGGATTTGATGCATACAATATTGCTAAAACAACAATGGCCAATATGTATTTCATATAAATATTTTAATAGATTGAAAAATTGCTTTAGTAATAATTTGGTATTTACTTAGAGACCAATATTTATTTTGTCTTTGCAATAAATTTAATGCTTTATTACTTTGTTTAGAAAATTACAACCCTAAAATCTAACTAACTCAGCATTCTAAAATTTGTACTTATTCGAATTCGTCAATTCCTTACACACAATCTGCAATACAATGCCAATCAGGTTTATAGCCAAAATATTACATTAAATTATCAAAGCAAGTGGAGCTAGAAACCACTATAAAAACGGGCGTCCCCGAAAAGCCAAATGAGTAGGAAATAAATTTATAACCATGACTTTTTTTATTCTAATCTTATTAGCATTCATTATTTTATTGATTGCATCGATGTGGACTATTTTTACAAAAGCTGGAAAACCAGGATGGGCAAGTATTATTCCGATTTACAACTTTATTATTTTACTAGAAATTGTTGGTAAACCCTGGTGGTGGTTACTTCTAATGATTATTCCAATTGTAAACATTGTTCTATTAATTATTATGTACAATCAACTATCCTTATCATTTGGGAAAGATGCTGGTTTTACTGTAGGATTAATTTTATTAAGTTTTATCTTCTTTCCAATACTTGCTTTTGGTGATGCCTTATATATTGGACCAGGAGGGAAAAATGCAAATTCCAATTTTTAAAATCAAAGAATTATACGTATAAAAAACACTCTTGAATTTAGAGTGTTTTTTTTGCTAATACTTATTTAACTTTTATACTTTCCTAAAGATATTTGTTCTTAAAAAATCATTTATAAACTTTCCTGGAAGTAAATATCTGAACTTCAATATACAAGTAATGTTTGAGAAATTATTTTAGTAATAATTTTCGACACCAATTGTAAATAGGAGATTCGAAATATTGATATAATAAAATGGAAATAATCCAAAGTGCAAGGAAGTTCCTATCCGGAAAAGTGTACCAGTCTTTTATTTTTAAATTCACATAACTGATATGTACTAGGTAAAATGCAAAAGAAGCATTTCCCAATAATAATATGAGCTTGCTTCCTAATATTTTATTGATCCAGGTATCTTCATAAATTAAACCCGCTAATACCATCACCATACTAATTGGAAGTAGCGTCTTAGAAAGCAACATCCCCATAGGGTTTGAATAACCATGATCATAAATGTCTTTTTGAAACCAGCCAATGGCATAGATTGTTAAGAACATCGAAGAAAATCCAATAACTGTTTTATACGGTAATTTTTGAAGCCATGCTGATCTTTGTTTTACCAAAGTTGCTAATATCATACCACCTAAAAACTCAGTACTTCTTCCTGGAAAACTATTTAATAATAGAAACTCAGAAGGACTAAAGAATCGCTGAGGATTGTTATTCAAATAATGCCAAAAAATGCCCATCCCCCAAAACATGGCATACAGCAAAATCAATACCATCAAGAGCAACCAAATATTTTTCTTCTGGATAAAGAATAACAATGGAGCTAATAGATAGAACGACATTTCAACAGTGAGCGACCATGCCTGAGCTATCCCATCCAAATTGTGCGCATCACTAAACCCATGTACTAAAGAATAAGTTAGTATTGAGAACTGAAAATTTCCATAGTGTTTATCCAGATAATAGATGGTTAGAATTAACCAATACAAAGGCATAATCCTGGCACACCTCACCAGTATATATTTTAAATACGAAGATCGAGATTGCAATGGCTTGTCTTCATAAGTAAAAGCAATCAGAAATCCACTCAACCCAAAAAACAAAGACACACCCACATGAAATTCATTGAACAATCTAATCAGTTCAGGATGCAAACTATCTCTCCAATATTTTCTATTATGATAAATAAAAACTAAGCAGACTGCAATAAAACGAATGCCCGTAAGTGATGGAAACCTTCCCTTTGATGTGTTAGACATTAATTACCGAATAAATTATAATGACGTTTTTCTATTTCAACAAAAGTACTTTCCTTCCCTGAAGTCTACGAACAATTAATACACCACCTTTTTGATAGGGAATCCATTCAAACCCTTCTCCGGTTTTTTGTTCTTTTATTTTCTGATAATCCAATAAAACTGAAGTGGGCTTTTTGGTTAATTTTATTTTTTCAATACCAGTAGAATCAAAAGTTCGATAAAACATTTTAACCTGGTTGCTATCTATTTTTTCGAAATTGAGTCCAAAAAACTTTTTAAGATTCCCCGCGTAATCTACTTGCTGAATGGCAGAAGTAGAAGATAGCATATGATCTTCTTGTTGCGGAGCAAGTGCTGGAAATGCATCCATCGCTCTCAGATAATGTCGCACATAATCCCCATAGCCATCAGTTAACCAAGGTTCATCACCCGGAAAACAATTTTTACCATCTACGTCAACCATATATGTTGCCCAGGATAATTCTCGCACTCCATTCGTAAACCAACTAGTGTCTTTCGTTAATGCAGCATATAAAAGCTCATCTGCAGCCTGACGAGAGGAATGACTATTCGCAGGTGCTTTATAAACCGATTGTTCATTGGTTACAATAACCCCATATTTTTTCCAGGTATCGTTTGAAAAATTAGTATGCACCCAATTAATGATTTTTTGCACATCATTTTTCCAATCAGGGAAATAAGAAGGATGTTCCATAATAAATCTGGCGAATGTCATGGCATTGATTTGTGTTTCACTCCACCAATCCACGTCTTCAAAAAATGGACCCCATTTATTTTCTTTCATCGGATAAGTTTTCATCCATTCCAAAATAATGTCAAACGATTTTTTATAGGATGTTGTATCGCCCTGATGCATAGCTATCAGATCTAGAAATAACTGCATGGTTGGTGCCCAATTGGAAGTATATCCAGCAGTATCAATCCAGGTATGGGTAAAATCATGGTTTCGAAGAAGCACTGTCTCTCCATTAAGCACATTTACTTTAAACGGCAAGGGAGAATATTCTACATTACCTCTTTTAGTTTTATCCGAAAGTGTATTCGCAATTTTTATGGCAGCACCTAAATAATTAATATTTTCAGGAACATTATATCCACTGCTAATTTTATATAAATGCAATAGTTCTAATCCAAATGAACCAGCTTTATCAGGCTGCAATACATTTTTTCCCGAACGCATATCTCCATCGTAGTTGCCCGAATAAATTAAAGTATTATATGGAAAAGGAAGATTGGGCCATTTACTATCAGCAGCAGAAAAGCCATGTGAGAGATAATAGTCAGCAATGAAGTACATATTCTCCTTTACCTTTTCATTACCCGAATAATGATAGTATAGCCTCCAGGAAGATAATGCCATCGCAAACTGATCTCCACCAATACCCCTTGGATCATTAAAATTAGGATTCCAAACTTGGTGATTCATATAATAAGGAAGACCATTATAATCTCTGCGCATCGTATCCCAAAAATTCCATACCGAATTAATCACATGATTAAATGCAATACTCGGATTAGCATCATACCATGGAATAATATTCCCCTTTTTATCAGTCTTAATAATATGGTATACCAATTTTTCAGTAGGCTGAGCATACGTTACAGTTGAAATACCGGAGCCCATGCATATGATGATCAATACCAATAGAGATCGAATATTCATAGTATGATTTATAATTGAATATAATGGATGCTGCAAAATAATTTCATCAACTTGTTTGAATAAAGATAAAATTGACGATTTAGTCCAAAAGAGATTAGAAATATTTTGTATTATTAAGGTACAAAAAACTTTATACAATGGAACGCCGCCAATTACTTAAAAAATCAGCCTTTGCAGTAGCAGCTTTTGCTTTTTCAAAAGAATTATTTGCCTCAGAAGCAGAAAGGGGGATCCAAAAAAGTTTCGAAGGTTCAAATGGTGGCATCATAAAATTAAGCTCCAATGAAAATCCGCATGGCCCTGCTGAGTCAGCTAAAAAAGCCATGATCGATGCGGTAATTATTTCAAATAGGTATCAGTTCGATACCAATGCACAATTGCGTGAAGCCATTGGAAAATTAACCGGACATAATAAAGACAATATTTTATTAGGTGCTGGCTCTTCAGAATTGTTAGGAGTTGTTACTTCTTGGACTGCTTATAAAAAAGGAAATATTGTAGCTTCGGAACCTACTTTCAAAGTGTGGTTGCCTGCTGCCAGAAAATTGGGGTTGCCTACCAAATTAGTTCCCCTCACTGCAACTAAGCATAATGATCTTAATGCTTTAGCAAGTAATATCGATACAGATACGAAAATGGTGTATCTGTGTAATCCCAATAATCCAACAGGTACTGTATCGCCCCAAAACGAATTAGAGGCATTTGTAAAAACAGTAACTGCTAAAACTATTTTGTTGATGGATGAAGCGTATACCGATTATTATGATAGTCCTTCTATGGCGCATATGGTAAACGAAAATCCAAACCTGATCATCGCTAAAACATTTTCT
>CAIYLW010000009.1 GCA_903927185.1 uncultured Bacteroidota bacterium | reverse complement strand
GCGGTGGTTTACTCTTAACACGATGGCTCTTGCTACGTCCAGTGCTGCACCACCTCCAATGCCAATGATAGCATCTCTTTTGGTTTGATCGTAAGCATCGCCTCCCTTGTATACATCAGATTTTACCGGGTTTTTATGTATATCAGAAAACACTTCTACTGAAATTCCCTTTACTCCTAGGTCTTGTACTATTTTTTTAAAAAAGTCTAATTGTGCAATGATAGGATCGGTTACGATCAACGGTCTTTGCAAACCATTTGTTTTTAAATAATCGCCTAATTCATTTATTGCTCCTGCACCAAAACGGATTGTTGTAGGAAAATTATACTGAAATACTTTGTCGAATCTCATTGTTTGTTTAGTTATATAATTTCAAAATATCTTTTAAATTCCCAGTCGGTCACTGTTTTTAAATGTTGTCTCCATTCCCATTCCCTTGTCATGGTAAAATGATTTACAAATGTTTCACCAAATAGTTCTCTGGCAACACTTGAATTTTTCATTTGCAGTGTGGCTTCAATTAATGTGGAAGGAATTTTTCCGTGCGTCTCATTTTTATATCCATTTCCAACGGTGGCTGCTGTTTTTAATTTCAATTTATTTTTTATACCGTATAAGCCTGCAGCCAAACATGCCGACATTGCTAAATAAGGATTTACGTCGGCTCCAATAACTCTTGTTTCAATTCTTGTTGCTTTATCGCTTCCCGCTAAAACCCTTAGTGCTACTGTTCTGTTATCAAAGCCCCAGGTTAGTGTAGTAGGAGCCCAGGCGCCTTCCACTAATCGTTTATAACTATTGATAGTAGGTGCGAACATGAGTAAGATAACGGGCAGGCAATGCAATTGTCCGGCTATGTATTGCTTTGCTGTTTCACTTAATTTTTTTGGATCCTTATCATGGAAGAAAAGATTCTTTTTATTTTCGAGGTCCCATAAGCTTTGGTGAACATGACCGCCACAGCCGGGTAAATTTTCATTTACTTTCGCCATAAAAGTTGCCATCACGCCATTCTTATAAGCAATTTCTTTTACGGCTGTTTTAAACAATACCGCGCGATCGCCAGCTTCCAATATATCGGCATATTTAATAGCGGCTTCAAAAGTTCCTGGTCCTGTTTCGGTATGCAAACCTTCTATTGGAATATTGAATTTTGTAAGTAATTCAAACAATTCGCTGAAAAATTTATTCTCTAAAGAAGTGCGTAATATAGAATAGCCAAACATTCCTGGTGTAAGTGGCTGCAAGTTTTTATAGTCTTTCTGTTGTGCCGATTGAGGTGTTTCAGCAAAATTATACCATTCAAATTCTTGTGCGAACACAGGGTTATAGCCCATTTTTTTTGAAACAGCAATTTGACTTTTTAATAATTGTCTGGGACATATGGGAGAAGGTTTTCCTTTTGCATCTACCAGTTCAGCTAAAAAAAATGGCAGGTCATTTTCCCATGGGATCTTTCTAAAACTTGATAAGTCAAGTAATGCTGGATTATCGGGGAAACCGTTTTGCCAACCTGTTATGGATTCTTTATCATATAGTGCATCCTGCAGGTCCCAACCAAAAATCACATCACAAAAGCTCATACCGTTTTCTACAACAGACAAAAATTTTTCTGTTGAAATATATTTACCTCTTAATATTCCGTCGATATCGGCGATAGCAATTTTTACTTTTCCAGATGGATGATTTTTTACATACTGGATAATTTCTTTATTTGTCATACAAGTGTGGTTGATTTTTTATTTTTCTTTCTTGTGAAATATTTATAGATCACAAAACAAAATAACATGGTGCATAGAAATAAAGCAGATAGTGTAATATTAAAAATGATCATGGAAATAAAAGACACGATGGAAATAATTAATGCGACAATTGGAAATATCGGATAAAAAGGAACTTTAAAAGGGCGATCTAATTCTGGTGCTTTGCGTCTGAGTTGTATCATCGACACCATGGAGATGATGTATAAACTAAGTGCACCAAAGACTGCCATAGTAATGATCTCGTTTGTTTTTCCACTAAACAGGGCCACGATGCCAATGCCCATATTCAGAAGTAACGCATAGCTGGGGGTATTATATTTAGGATGTATTTTTCCGATTACCGAATCCTTAAAAATTACTTTTCCAAATTCATAGGTTGACCTTCCTGCCGCCAGCATTAAACCATGAAAAGAGGCAATTAATCCCAATAGCCCTATCGTAATTAATAGATGGTATAAATAATTATTATTACCAACAATTCTGGCTAGTGCTAATGGTAGCGGAGAGTCGGATGAAGTACCGTCGGCTTTATATACAATAGCTTCCCAGCCGGCAACACCAACGGCACTTGTGAAAGTGAATAGGCATAATAAGATCAAGGTAAGGATAGCAGAACCGAATCCTATTAAGATGGTTCGTTGCGGACGAATGGTTTCTTCAGCTACATTGGCCACACCTTCAATTCCTAAAAAAAACCAAATGGCAAATGGAAGCGCTGCGAATATGCCGCTAATACCATTTGGAAGAGCGTGTAGTTGTAAATTTTTAAATTCAAAATGAGTGAAACCAATGCCCGAAAAAAGTAGTAATTCAAATACTGCAAATATGGTGATGATTAATTCGAAAGTAGCCGCTGCTTTTACTCCCCAGATATTGAGCATGGTAAAAACAAAGTAGCTAAATATAGCAATGTATAGAATGGGTAACTGAGGGAAAAATAAATTAAAATAAGCGCCAATGGCAAAAGCGATTGCGGGAGGTGCAAAAATGAATTCGATATTTTGTGCCATGCCTGCTATAAATCCCCAATCCTTTCCCAGGGCTTTATTGGCATAATCAAAACCGCCACCTGCTTTGGGTATGGCGCTTGCTAATTCTGCATAACTAAATGTGAACGTGATGTATAATATAATAATGAATAATGTGGCAATGCCTAATCCAAGCGTACCGCCCTTCTCCAGTCCCAGGTTCCATCCAAAGTACATACCAGAAATTACATAGCCAACGCCCAGCCCCCAAAGCATGATGGGGCTCAATGATTTTTTAAGTTGACTTTGCTTAATTTTTTTTTCGGAATTATTTATCATAATAGGTACACACAAAATAAGCATAAAATGGTAAGGGTACGAAGGTTTGTATGTTCTCCCTAATTCCTTACAACAATTTTATATTAAGCTTTCTATCGTCATTTCTTACGAATTATTTTGGGACAGAAGTAATGATTAATATTTTAAACGGAGGGATAATGGATTATTGAAATTTATTGTGATAATTTTAAAAGCCAAACTGCAAAGACATATGAAAAAAATAAATCTTATGATGTTAGCCTTAACAGTAATACTTTTTAGCTATAGCAATCATCTAGCAGCACAAGCAAAAGCATTTAATAATTTAGATCATTATTTACAGACAGAGATTAAAGAGGGAAGATTAAAGGGAGTTCACGCAGCTGTATATCAGAATGATTCTTTAGTATATGATCATTTTTATGGATATCGGGATGTGGAATTAAAAGATACGATGCAAGGCAATGAAGAGTATTTTATTCAAAGTATGACCAAGCCCATTGTTACTGTAGGTTTAATGAAATTGGTTGAAGCTGGTAAAATAAAATTGGATGATCCAATCGAAAAGTATTTACCCGAGTTTAAAAATATACAGGTTGTGAATGATCCAAAAATTGGTACTAAAAGCGGATCGCACCCTGCCAATGCATCAATCACTATCAGACAAATATTAAGTCATACCAGTGGTTTATCTCATGGCATATCACCCATTGCCTACGATAGAGAGATATTGAATTCGCTCTTTGATCCTACCATAAAAACACTAGCTGAAAGAGTTGCCAAACTTTCTACATTACCATTAATGTTTCAGCCTGGCACAAAATTTACTTACTCTTTCTCAGTTGATTTAACTGCAAGGATTATTGAAGTAGTATCTGGTAAATCTTTAGATGTATATCTCAAAGAGAATATTTGGGATCCTTTGGGAATGAGCAACACGGGCTATAACTTAAATGAAGTGCAATCGAAAAGAGAAATGATGGTGTATGATTTTATGCCAAATAAATTATTGGCAAGAGCTTTAGGTCAGCCCAAACCAAATAAGAATACCATTTTTGCGGGAGTTAATGGGTTGTTTAGTACCACTCATGATTATATGGTATTTGCAGAAATGTTGCTGAATAAAGGAAGCTTACATGGTGTACAAATATTGAAACCAGCTACTGTTAATTTAATGACTACTACTGTAACTGATGATCTTTCAACCAAGCCAAAATTAAACTCCGGTTATATCAATGCCGGCAATGGATTAGTAGTGGATGGAATAGGAACTTTAAATCTGGAACCCGGATATGATTTTGGATTAGGACTTTGTGTATTGAAAGATCCATCTCTTCCTAAAAGAGACGATGCAGCTAAAGGAGAATTTTTCTGGAGTGGCGCCAATGCCACACATTTCTTTGTGAACCCCACGCAAAAATTAGTGGCCGTGTTCATGACACAAATTGGCTTTATGCCCAACCGCAATCCTTATGGATTCTATTTTGGGGATGAGTTTAGAAAAAATATTTATAAGGACATCAAGAATTGATAAATTGCCTTTTTACCAATACAACGAACTAAAAATTAAATATATACAATGAGTTACGAAGCAAATCCTTCCCGTTACAAAAACATGCCTTATCGCAGATGTGGTAAAAGCGGCTTAATGCTGCCAGCATTATCGCTGGGCTTATGGCATAATTTCGGTGCAATTGATAATTTAGAAAACGCACGTGCTATTTTACAATTGGCTTTCGATAGTGGAATTACTCATTTTGATCTGGCTAATAATTATGGACCGCCAGCAGGATCGGCCGAAGAAACATTTGGAAAAATTTTCAAAGATGATTTTAAAAAATACCGCGACGAACTTGTGATCTCTACCAAAGCAGGTTGGGGTATGTGGGATGGTCCGTATGGCGATCATGGGTCTAAAAAATACCTGGTGGCAAGTTTGGATCAAAGCCTGAAGCGCATGGGTCTTGATTATGTAGACATCTATTATCACCACCGCCCGGATCCGAACACACCATTGGAAGAAACCATGGGTGCATTGGATCTGATTGTTCGTCAGGGTAAAGCTTTATATGTAGGCATCTCCAGTTATAGTGCTACAGAAACAGAAGCTGCGATTAAAGTGTTGAATGGTCTCGGAACCAAATGCCTGATTCATCAGCCGCGCTATTCGATGTTCGATCGTTGGGTAGAGAATGGTTTGCTGGATGTATTGGGTAGAGAAGGCATAGGTTGTATTCCTTTTTCTCCATTAGAGCAAGGACTTCTAACTAATAAATATTTAAATGGAATCCCTGCAGATTCAAGAGCTGCCTCACATCGTGGTAATGGTGCAATGGAAGAGAACGCCATTACGCCAGAGAAAATAGAAAAAGTAATCAAGCTAAATGAAATCGCGATCAGTCGTGGGCAAAATTTAGCTCAGATGGCTCTTTCCTGGATCTTAAAAGATGACAGGATTACAACTGTGTTGATTGGTGTAAGTAAACCCTCACAAGTAACAGATTCTATCAACTGTCTTGCTAATACTTCTTTTACGAATGATGAACTTTTAAGGATCAAAAATATTTTAGAGCCCTATTAATAAAAAGTCTTGAAATATTTAAGAGTAATCTATTCATATAGCATTTTTTGTCTCCTCCCTTTTTTGGGAGGGGCTCAATCTGTTATTCAATTGAACCAACTTGGTTTTTATCCGAATGCACCGAAGATAGCTGTGTTAACTGCTTCTTCCAATGTCAGTAAATTTTATGTATTATCTCAAAATTTGAAAGACACATTTTTCATTGGTAGTGCAGGTTCAGAAAAACAGTCAGCCTATTCGAATACCAAGACGAGCGTTTTAGATTTTTCAGGACTTAAAAAAACTGGGAGCTACGTTATAAAAATTGGTGCCGTACAATCTTTTCCTTTTACAATTAGCAATGATGCAAACAAGGTTGCTGCGATTGCTTCTTTGAAAGGATTTTATTTTCAACGCTCTTCAATTCCACTGGAAGAAAAATTTGCAGGTCAATGGAAGAGAACAGGATTTCATCCAGACAACAAAGTGCAGGTGCATGCTTCTGCTGCCAGTAAAGAAAGACCAGAAGGATTTGTGATCTCTTCTGTAGGTGGCTGGTATGATGCAGGAGATTATAATAAATACATTGTAAACTCTGGGATCTCGAATGGCACTTTGTTTTCGGCTTATGAAGACTTCCCTGCTTATTTTGAAAAATTAAAAACACAAATCCCTGAATCGAATAATGGCATACCGGATTTGCTCAATGAAGCTATTTATAATTTACGCTGGATGTTAACTATGCAAGATCCGAATGATGGTGGTGTGTATCATAAATGTACCAATGCTGTTTTTGATGGTATGGTAATGCCTGGGGTAACTAAAGAGATCCGTTACGTAGTGCAAAAAAGTACGGCTGCAAGTTTAGATTTTGCAGCAGTTACTGCACAGGCCAGTAGAATTTTAAAAAGTTTTGAAAAACATTTTCCAGGCTTAGCAGATAGTTGTTTACAAGCTTCTAAAAAAGCATGGAACTGGTCTCTTGCCAATACTAACAAATTGTATGAACAAGATAAAATGAATCAAATATTTAAACCGGCAATTACTACTGGGTCTTATGGCGATAATAATGTAAACGATGAATGGGTTTGGGCTTCTGCTGAATTATATATCACTACAAAAGAAAAAAAATTCGCTACTAGTTTCAAAAAATATAATGCGAATTATAAAGTCAGTTTACCTTCCTGGAATAATGTAGGCATGTTGGGTTATTATAGTTTACTACATTTTAGTAATTCCCTATTAGCGTTTTCTTCTACAGAAATTAATCAGTTAAAAAGTATCGTCATTAATATTGCTAACCAATATATTGATAGGGTTGATGCAAATGCTTTTCAAACTGTGATGGGGCAAAGTGCAAAAGAGTTTAACTGGGGCAGCAATTCAAACGCAGCCAATCAAGGGATACTTTTAGTAAAGGCTTACTTGATTTCTGGAGATAAAAAATATATCAACTATGCTTTATCCAATGTGGATTATATTTTAGGAAGAAACGCCACAGGTTATTGTTTTATCACAGGGCTCGGATCAAAGTCGCCAATGAATCCGCATCACCGTCAGTCTATCTCTGATGGCATTGTAGAACCCGTACCAGGTTTATTAGTAGGTGGGCCAAATCCTGGCATGCAAGACAAATGCTCTTACCAATTTAAAGAACCAGAAACAGCTTACACTGATCAATCCTGTTCTTATGCTTCCAATGAAATTGCGATCAACTGGAATTCACCCTTGGTTTATCTGGCCAACGCTATAGAAGCCTTGAAATATAAAGTGGGATATGTTTTAAAATAAAAAATCATATCATAACTATTATTGATCTTTCCTTAAATTTAGAAATAACATTAAATGAGTTTAAATGGAAAACAAAACCTGGCATCAAAAACACAAAGACAGTTTAAGTTTCGGTGATCGACTTGCCGACAAAGTAGCAAACGGAATGGGATCTTGGGCATTCATTATTTGGCAGAGTCTGATTGTAGTGATGTGGATGATTTTAAATGTAGTAGGCTTTATTCAACACTGGGATGTATATCCATTTATCTTGTTGAATTTAATTTTCTCCACTCAGGCTGCTTATGCAGCGCCGATTATTATGATGTCGCAAAACAGACAGAACCAAAGAGATCGTGAACAGGCGCAACACGACTATCAAACGAATATTGATGCAAAAAAAGAAATTGAAGCATTGCAAATTCAATTGAGTAAAATCGAGATGGATAAATTAGATAAGATTCTAGAACTACTTAGAAAAGGATAGACAGTAAAACCCACTCAAATGTGGGTTTTACTATTTATAAGACTTTTTTATTGAAAAATAATGAAGTTAACCTATTTAAAATTGTATATATTTAAAATAGATGTCTATTGATAGATCAACATTTTCTATCCCTTTTTTAAATATTATGTTTAACAACGCTGCCAATCAATTTAAAACTTACCACAGTACCTGGGTAAAAGTTTCCCATTGGGTGGGCACTTTGGCTTTTATATTACTCCTATTTACTGGGATTGAAATTTTAATGGTGCACCCAAGATTATATTGGGGCAATACTGGTAATGATTTAACACCAGCTTTATTTGAATTGCCCATTAGCAGAAACTTTCAGCATGGAGGATGGGAAAAAAGTCAGTCGTTTTTTAATCAACCAAATTCACCAGTATCAGCTAGTCGTACCTACGATATCTTTAATCAAAACGGCTGGGGCCGAAGTCTTCATTTTTTATCTGCCTGGGTCTTAGTGATCATTGGCATTTTTTATTTAGTGGTTGCTTTATTTTCTGGCCATATTAAAAACCAGTTGCTTCCAAAATTAAATGAGCTCACATTTGCTACTTTTTCAAAAGAGATCAAAGAGCATTTAAGGTTAACTATCGTGTATCTGAAAGGCCCTCAATATGGGTTGATGCAGAAAATTAGCTATCTGATGGTGATATTCTTTTTGCTTCCTACCATTGCATTAACTGGAATAACGATGTCACCTGCTGTAACAGCTTCGCATCCCTATTTATTGCAACTATTTTTCGGAGCTCAATCGGCAAGAACCATTCACTTTTTTGCAGCGGTACTTTTATTATTATTTGTGTTAATTCATGTATTGATGATTGTTAAGTCTGGATTTAAAAAGCAGATGAATGGAATGTTGTTTAATAAATAAGTTTTGACTATTTAAAATTTAAAATGAAGAAGAAGCATATTATTACTAGAAGAACAGCCATTATTTCTGGGCTTTCTACAATAGGTGCTGTATTATTAAATGGTTGTACAAAGCCTGCTCCACCTACTTATGGAAATATATTAAGGATGGGCGATCTTTTTACTTATGAAGCACAAAGGGCATTGCTTGATAAGAGAGCCCTTTCGAAAGAATATAATCAGGGAGATATTTCTTCTTTTCCAGCAACAGGTTCCATCAATCCTGCAGATTCATCAAAACCAGGATTTAATAAAGACTATGAATTGTTGCATAAAAATTTATTTTCTACCTATCAACTATCGATTGAAGGTAGCGTAGCAAGACCCGGGCTTTATTCCATTGATGCATTACAAAAATTTAAATCAAGAACTCAAATTACAAGACATACCTGTGAAGAAGGTTGGACAGCGATTGCAGAATGGACGGGTGTTCCATTAGGTCTATTATTACAACATGCAGGCATTATGCCAAATGCCAGATTTGTAAATTTTTATGGTTACGATAATTATATGGAAAGCATTGATATGATTGATGCATTTCATCCTCAAACAATATTAGCCTATGGGATGAATGGGAAAAATTTACCCATTCAACATGGAGCTCCACTGCGTGCCAGAGTTGAAACGCAGATCGGATATAAAAGTGTAAAGTATTTAAAACGCATTGTTATATCTGACCATTTTATCGATACCGGCGATAGTGGATGGGCTTGGTATGTAGGCATTTAAAGCAAGAATTGATTTTATTATATTTGATCGATGGATAATCGAATAGTAGTTGTAACAGGAGCAGGAATATCTGTGGATTCGGGTATTCAACCTTTTCGTGGTAAGAATGGTTTGTGGAATGAGAATCCAACTGCAATGGCTAGTTATGAAAAGTTCTGTAACGATCTGGCACATTTTCTAAGCTGGTACTATCATCGCTTTGTAAGTTGTAGAGACGCATTGCCAAATGCTACTCATGAAATTTTAGCAGCTAGTCAAATTCGTGTAATCAGTCAGAATGTAGACAATCTGCACATCAAAGCAGGGCATGATACAAAGAGATTAATCGAGATACACGGCAATATCAATTACAAACGAAAGATTCCTGTTACCCATCGTGAAGATCTGGTGTTGGCAAACTGGGATGCTGTTAATGGGTTAGCAGAAAATACGGATCTTTCTACAAAGCCAAGAATAAATGACCCGCTTGTACAAGGATTGTTTGAATTGTTTCATATTGGCAAAAATGGAAAGATTGATTTTGAACATTCTTATCGTCCGCATATTCTACTCTTCGATGAATATTATAGTGAACTCTATGAATCTGAGATTGCGTTAGACTGGGTTAAAGAAGCAGATACTGTGATTTTCATGGGAACTTCCAATTCTGTGGGCATCACGAATATGGTATTAGAATCTGCCATGAGAAGAGGAAAAGAAATAAAAGTAGTGGATCCAAATCCCGCACCTTCCTTCCGTTTTCCTGGAATAGAAATTATTGAATCATCGGCCATGGATTTTTGTCGAGAGTATTTTATATAAAAAAACCCGACTCTATCGAATCGGGTTTTACATTAAGCTTTTGCAGCTCCTGCTTTTAGTGCTTCCACAACCTTCGTCATTTCTTGTACGGTGCCGATACTTATTCTTAACCAAGTACTATTATCTTCAAATGAACGTGCCCCGATAATATTATTTGCTTGTAAAACAGCAGGTACATTTTTAGGATAGGTCTTGGTATCGAAATACACAAAGCTGGTAAAGGATTCGATATACTTTATACCCAGATCATTAAAGCCTTTGTACAAAATGGCTTTCGCTTTGATATTCTCAGCTTTTACATAATCAACAAATGCTTGATCATTAATCACACCCAATGCTCCTTTCATAGAAACAGCGGAAGGTCCTGCATTAGCCCAGGCCATAAAGGAACTTAATTCTTTAATAGTATCAGGATGTGCTAAAACATAACCCACTCTGGCACCTGCCATACCATAGGTTTTAGAAAATGTTTTAGCGATGATCAGGTTTGGATTTTCGTTTACCATATGCGCCATAGAAGGACTATCATAATAATCGGTATACGCTTCATCCATCAACAAAATAGTTTTAGCAGTTACTGTTTTTACAAATGCCTCTAATTC
>CAIYLW010000008.1 GCA_903927185.1 uncultured Bacteroidota bacterium | reverse complement strand
TGCTTTCAATCTTAGTTCTTACGATCTTTGATAACAACGCTGGTGATACAGCTAGTAGACCTAATCCAGTTGTGATTTGCTTTCAATCTTAGTTCTTACGATCTTTGATAACAACAGGTTTAGCTGAAACTCAACTATAGTAAGTGTTTTCGAAGAAACTAAGACTAAAAAAATGATTATAACGACCCATTATGGCATTGCTAATGGGTCGTTTTTCATTTCTATTATGTGGTATCTGGTTAGAACATTTCTAATTGTTGTGGTACATTTGTTGCAACCTGTGGTTTTTTGCCCTGAAAAATCTTCATCATTCCGAATTGTTTGTCGGTAATGGACATAATTCCAATATGGCCTTTTTCCGGAAGGATTTTCTGAACTCGTTTAATATGTACTTCTGCATTTTCCATGCTAGAACAGTGCCTGAGGTAGATTGAGAATTGAAACATTGCAAATCCGTCACCCATAATTTTTTTTCTAAAGCCCTGGGCAGTGCGTCGTTCAGCCTTTGTTTCCGTAGGTAAGTCAAAAAATACGAGTATCCACATAATTCGATAGGAATTAAGACGTTCGGACTTCATGCTGTTATATTTAAACTTTATTCCATAGTAGGGTAAAGTATTTTTCGTTGTTCCCCCAAATAGCACTTTGCTAAAGAAGCTGCTGTTCTTTGCATACCAATTAAAAGTGGACTAGTTTCGCCATTCAGAAATACATCTACAGTTGGGATTTTCAGTAATTCTGCCTTCAATTCTGGTGTAATTGGGTCAAAATTACTCGTTCTGTCAACCATCGATCTTACAATCATATCTACAAATGGCCGGTAGGGCTCCATCAGATCATCTGCTAAGCAAAAAGCATTGTATCTATTTCTATGAAAAATTCCCATAGTAGGCAATAAACCAGCGCCAACAATTGCCCTTGCCATTCCGGCTCTAACAATTGCATATCCATAATTTAATAGATTATTCGGAGGTGGTCCTTCTCTTCTTCTAAAAAATTGCCAAGTTGCGGGCAACAGGTTTTGCCAGTAAAAAGCTGCCGCTACAGCTTCATTATTATCCAAATCTCCACTTTTTACCGTTGTTGCCAATTTGATTAGGTTTTGATGCTTTAAATTCCATTTCTTAAAAATAAAAGCTTGGTTGGTGATTTTGGCTTTTACTGTTTGTTGCCATAATTGTTTTTTCAATGGCTCGGAAGCTTCTATCTGTGCCCGGAATCGCTCGCTTTGGAGGGTATTACCTTCTAGAGGAAGAAATAAGCCGCTTGGATGGTGGGTATTATTACAGGTAATAACCGCTACATTATTATTCATTAACGTGTCTAAAAGGTAGTGCGAAATTGTAATTTGTTGATGCTCTAATAATAACATACCAATGTCTTCAATCGGAACAGATCTATCTGCACGATCTTCCAATCCCTTTACATGACTGTAGCTCACAACAAGTTGGCTGTTGTTACATTTAAGGTGGCAAGGGGACTCTATGCAAAGGGTTCGTTTAATCACTATTCTCCAATTTTTGTTATCTCCCCTAAATGATTAAGTCGCACTTTTATTGGGTTTAAATCAATTAAACCCTTAACGCTGCTTATTTCATGAAATCGTTTACTTTCTCGAGCACCTTCAAGTTTTTTCAATTCTGAATTTTTAGTTTCCAAATGGTGCCTAAACCAATATTTGTTTATTGAAATACTCCAAACCAAATAAAGATGTTTACTTATCAGAAGCTTATCGTTGTTTTTTATTGCTTCTTGAGCTAGTTCATTTGATAATCCTAAAATAAACATTTCATTTTCTTGTAAACTAATTTGTAACATCAAGTTGTCTTCTGGAAGTTTATCAAGAATTGGTTGCGGAAAATCTTTTACAAGAATAGATTCCCAAAGGCTTTTTGTATTTTTAATAATGTAAGGGATGTTGATTTTTTTTCGTTCTACTGCATGCCAAAAAGTACACAAGTGTTGAGTTAGGCTACCATTAGGGTCTTTGTAGATAGCAATATGATGATTGCTGCCAGGTTTGGCAAACCCTATTTCGTTTCCAAATTCATCTTTTTTAATAACCTCAACATTTGAAAGACCTGTAAAGCATCTTACTGTTCGAATAGGTATTTGTTTTGATTCATTGAACCACAAAGTATTTTTAAAAGCTTCTTTTTCTTTTCCATGAAATTGCTCTAACCTTTCGTTTACAAGTAATTTTACTTTCTTATCTACTATATATTTAACGTCTTCTTTTTTTATGTCGGTAATTTTGTATTTGATTACATATTCATCTTTATAGCAGGGTGCATTCAAGAGAGGTATAGTCTTATCTATGTCAAGATAAATTGGGAATTTCTTCAAAGATTCAATTGCTTTTTTTGCATCATTTTCAAATGCCAAAAGTCTTTCTGAAACTTTTTGTTTAATTACTTTATCAGCAATTAAATCTGAATTTTCAAATAAATGTTTAACGGGGAATTTCAGAATAGTTCCAGTTTTGAAATCTTTAGCTACTGTTTTGATTCTACCATAAACAAACTGTTCATGTAATGCCCCGCGAGGAACAATTATATTTGATTGAACTATTTGCTTCTTACCATCTTTTTTCTCTTTTCTAACTCCAATAGTTGCTACTTTTTTTCCTGCCTTAAAGGATACTAATATTTTATCCGCTTCTTTTTCTACCTCTGCTGTAGAGAAGGGTCTTTTTGTAATTAAATATTTTTCAAGTGTATCTAAATTTGCATTGAATTTTATGGCAGACGATATAATTTCCCTTTTCATTTCATCTTTTACATCACTTGAACTTAGTGTATTTATGCGCTGAATAAACCCTTGTTGTGTACATGCAATTATTAGTGCATCAATTGCATGATGTCGATGGTCATCCCTTTTGCCCCAGTTTTCTATTTCTTCTTTATAATGTTTTCTATTGCCGTGGTCGCTTGTCCATTCCTTTATTACGGTTTTGCCAAGTTCTTTATATTTAGGTAATTGTAAATTCATCAGAACATCATCCCACCCCCATAACCCTCTTAATTTAGCAGTTACTGTTCCTTCAGTAGAGGTGATATTGTTACATATTTCCTGTAGGATTTCTTTTGATTTTCGCGCTATATATTGTGTTTCCCTTAATTGGCGATCAATAAAGCTTTCCCACAATTTTTTATCTGCTTCTGTTTCTTTATTTGATCTTTTCCTTTCTAAGTAATCTAAGTAAGAAACTTTTAAACGTTGCATTTTGCCATAGGATAAAATCCCTCTTTTGAACCAAATGTCTACACGATCAGTATATTGCTGCAAAGCATCTTCCCCCTTAGTTTTAATATAATCAAATGCTGTTTTATCGGTTTTATTAGCGTTACAACTTCTGTGAACTAGAACTTTATTTGTTTGTGAATCATCAAACAATAATGATTGAGGTACAATGTGATCAACATCAAAATTATCTCCACTTAGGGCCTCTGAAAGGTTGAAATGTTCGCCGCAATATATACATTGATTAAATACTTGAGCATCCTTTATCTTCCTGTCTTTGATTGGAAAAATGAACTTATATTTTTGGATATACCTTTTTGTTGTTGGTAAACCTAAAGATGTGAGCCGGTTTGCAACTTCTTCATTTAGTTTTTTATTATTTGTATTCTGTAAATCTGTATCATTTCGTTCTTCTTTACTTTGCTTCAATTCTCTCGCTAATTCCACTCTTATTTCATCTGGTTTACCATAAGTTTCAAGTATTGCATTTACCACATTGATCATTTGGTTGATAATCTTTTCTACAATTGGCTGCCTTAAAGTGTTTTTAGGTAATAATTCTAATCTTTCAGCAGTATGCTTTTCTGCTTGCTCTTCCTTGGTATTGCTGTTTGAATGATTGTAACCGGCAAAGCTGCTAGCTTTTGAATAGTCATAACCTTGCATTAAATAAGGCAAGATTTTACGCATCGCTTTATTTGACTTATTTCCGAATGCTTGTTTATTGAAATCTAGTTTCGACAGCTTTTCAGCAATTGATTCACTAAATCCGAAACGTTTTATCAGAGCATTTTTGCATTCTTGCAGATCTTTTATAGAATAGATGGTATGCCATAGTTGATATAAAGGCTCCAGTTCTAATTTGGATTCAATTTGTAAGCCCTCCCTCTCTTCTAATATCTCCCCTGATTTTTTATCCACTAGAATCGCTGGCTTCTTCGTAGGGATAATATTTATGTTAAACTGTAATTGCTTGTTTTCTTTTAAAACTCCCTGAATTTCAGAATAAGTAATATTGCCTTGTATGCCTTTTAATATTTGCTTATTTGCAAATACATTCTCTTTTTTCAGTTGCAGAATATTTAATAAATCAGTGAAACTAAGAGTTGCATTTTTACTTAGATGCATCACTATTTGTTTCTTTTCATCAAGTGTTGGTATTTTATCACCCCACTTATATTTACTACCATCAAGATTTTTTACTTTCAGAGATATATTATTTACGTTTTCCCAGATTTTACAAAGCTGATATAATGGAGAAGTTTTTGGTGCTACTTTTGGACCAGTAAAAGTTATTTTTCCTTTATTTGTTTCTTTATCTATGTAGGAAACATTGAAACCTTCAAATTCGCAAATATTAACGAGACCCTTTTGTGATTTTAAGTTACGCTGATAGAAAATTATTTCATTACGTAAATTTGCTATAACGTCATCTGTTAAAAAACTATGCTTTTGCTTCTGAAAATTAATGATGGTATCAAACTCCTCTATATAGGCTTCACGTGGATATACTTTTTCTTTAGTACGGAAGTATTTATCTTCCTGATTTGCATTTAATAACTCATCATAAAAATGTATGCCAATTGTTTGATTATTTTCCTTTAGTGTAGCATATCTTCCTTTCACTTCCGCTACATAATCAGTATCTTTTTTATCTAGATTAGCTTCACTTCTAGCTGATTTGTATCCACGCTTTTGATTGAGCATATAAAATATTCTGCCTAGCTGTTCAGGTGTAATATTCGTTTTTGATGATGCAGCTTCACTCCTTAATTTCCATAAATCCAAACTTGGTAAATTCATTAATTCCCCTGATGGAAATATATTAAGTCTTTTGAGTAAGCTTTTTAAATTGTCTTTTCTTAATTGAAGTCTGTTATATCCCTTCCTTTGAGTTCTGGCTGTCGTCCTTTTTTGATTTTTTGATATTGCTTGCCCTTTTTGAAATTCATCTCGATCATCAGAGCTTAATGGTATAATCCTAGAGCCCATAGCAATTATACCAATAGGTTTATTAGTTTCATTCACCTCAATTAGAGACCACCCAATACTATTTGTCCCCAAATCAAGCCCTAAAATTTTTTTGTTCATATGATTTTTCTTTATAATTTTATGCTGAAAGCAAATCACAATAAGGATTATTCCGTTGTGTAAACATTTAAGCCGGGGCAACTCGGCTTTTTTAATGCAACTATATTAGTATTCAGGGGAGAGGACATAAATATAAATATTTTTGTTGATGTTAAATCTGCCCCATACAACTATTTATAATTTTTTACCCTTACCCGAACCACTTCTCTACTTTTGTGGTTATATATGAAGATGCAACAAATCGTTCAGGTAACTGACCTATCTAAACAGTTTAAAAACCTCAAAGCCGTAGACCAGCTTTCCTTTTCTGTTAATGAAGGAGATGTGTATGGATTTCTTGGTCAAAATGGGGCTGGTAAGAGTACGACTATACGTATGATGCTTACCCTGATTGAGCCCAGTAGTGGTGATATCGAAATATTCGGCATGAGCTTAGCCAAGCACCGCAGAGAAATACTAAGCCAAATTGGAGCCGTTATTGAAAAACCAGATGTTTATAAATATTTATCTGCCTACGATAATCTCCAACTTTTTGCAAAATTCAGTGGTATCAATCCTAGTCGCCTGCAACTCATGGATCAATTAGAAATGGTAGGACTTGCTCAACGAGCCCATGATAAGGTTAAAACCTTTTCTCAAGGAATGAAGCAAAGATTAGGAATCGGTATTGCTTTGATACATAATCCAAGGTTGATTATTTTAGACGAACCCACTAATGGACTGGATCCGCAGGGTATTGCAGACATTCGGAATTTAATCCTTCATTTAAGTAGGGAGTCTAAAAAAACAGTGATCGTATCTTCGCATTTGTTAAGCGAGATTGAACAAATTGCTACCCGAGTTTTAATTATCGACAAGGGTATGAAATTGGTTGAGGGTAATGCATCTGAATTATTAGATCCTTCTCAAACAATTGTAGAATTGCAAACAATGGATAATGTTTTTGCTTTGCAACAATTG
>CAIYLW010000007.1 GCA_903927185.1 uncultured Bacteroidota bacterium | reverse complement strand
GACAAGTTTTTGAACAAACTTATACCCGTTTCCTCGATCTTAAAAAAGCAGAAGCGCAGGCAAGAGAATCACAAATTCAACTGGCTATGGAAAGGGTTCGTGCAAGAACTATGGCGATGCAAAATAGTGATGAATTACCTGAAGCAGCCACTTTAATGTTTCAGCAAATAAAATCATTAGGAATACATTCCTGGAGTTGTGGATTTAACATCTGGGGAAAAGGTGATAAAAGTTTTATTTCTAATATGAGTGGGCAAGAGGGCAAAATTCTCGACTCAATAGAAATTCCTTTAACCGAGGAAGCTACTTTTATTCACTTTCAGGAATCGAGGAATCGAGGAGATAAATTATTTATAGATGTGTTGGAAGGAGAGGTTATTAAAAATCATTACAAATATTTTAAAGCACTTCCAGGGATTAAAGAAGCTTTTGATGCCCAAGAACAAGCAGGTATACCCACTCCAACATTTCAAATTAATCATCTTGCAAATTTTTCTCACGGCAATTTGATGTTCATTACTTATGAATCTTGCCCAGAGGGACATGATATTTTTATACGCTTCGCCAAAGTTTTCGAACAAACCTATACCCGCTTTCTTGATCTACAAAAAGCAGAAGCCCAAGCAAGAGAAGCAAAGATCGAAGCTGCATTGGAAAGAGTGAGAAGCCGTACCATGGCGATGCATAAGCCGGATGAATTGCTTGAGGCGGCTGAACTGGTTCATAAAGAGTTGTCGTCTTTGGGCATCACCAGCATGAATGTCTCCTATGCTTTTGTGGACGATGAGGAAAAATCCGCTTCCTACTATAGCGTCAATCCAGTGGATGGCAAAGTAGTTTCCTTTCCCTTTGTGTTCCCCCACACCGAGACGGAAGTGATGCGCTCCATTTTATCCAGCTGGAAGAAGCAGAAACCTTTTCATATGATTGACATGGATGAGGACGCGACCCTGAAGCATCAAACCTATATCGGTGAGCATATTTTAAAGCAGATCACTAAAAACAATGCTTCTATTCCTTTTTCAGTCGAAGCATTCTTAGCCGTATCTCCCAAAAAGGCCTGGATCTACACGTTCAATTTTACGAAGGGATATCTGTTCAACATTGGGGGAGTACAGTTAACCAAAGCGCAGGAAGAATTGGTGTTGCGTTTTACAAAAGTATTCAATCAAACCTATACCCGCTTCCTCGATCTTCAAAAAGCAGAAGCACAGGCAAAAGAAGCAATGATCGAAGCTGCATTAGAAAGAGTGAGAAGCAAAACAATGGCGATGCATAATAGTCAGGACGTTGGTGATACTGTTGTTTCGATGTTTGACGAGTTGGTGAAACTCGAAGTGAAAACAAATCGGTGCGGAATACTCATTTATAGTAAATCGATGATAGCTGAAGTGTGGACTGCAAAATCAAACCTCAATGAAAAGGCCACATTAATCATTGGCAAGTTAGACTTAACCATGCATCCACTCTTGCAAGGGATATACCATGCCTGGGAAAATAAGGAATCTGTATTCACTTATCCAATGATTGGCGATGATTTAATATCGTATTACCAGGCAATAAACAACACAAAGTATTACAGAACTGTTTTTGATTTGAATGCATTGCCATCAAAGGAATTTCATTCAGACTTCTTTTTTGCAGAAGGTTCAATTTTTTCATTCACTAATGAAATATTAACTGAAGAAGCTACCATTATTTTTAAGCGATTCGCAGGTGTGTTTGGACAGACATACAGACGATATCTCGATCTTCAAAAAGCAGAAGCACAAGCAAGAGAATCTCAGATAGAAGCTGCATTAGAAAGAGTAAGAAGCCGCACCCTTGCTATGCAGAAAAGTGATGAATTAGCCGAGACAGCTGTGGTGGTTTTTAAACAATTAATCAATTTAGGGATTGAACCTAACCGCCTATATATCGGGATCATCAAAGAAGATAATAACCTCATTGAATTTTGGATTACCGATGAAGATGGCAGTAAAGTGATTACTCAGTTTACAGCTGATGCTTCCAAGAATGACAGTATGCATAAAATGTACAAGGCCTGGAAAGAACAAGAAAAATCTTTGACTATCGAAATGCAGGGAAAAGAATTAGCCGAATATTTTCAATACCTCAGTTCCGATTTGCATGTGCCTTTTAAACAAGGACTATCTCAGAAAAAACGCATCCAAAATATTGCATTTTTTGGCAAAGGCTTTATTGGCATGGCTTCACCAGATGAGCAACCAGAAGAGGCCATTCATTTACTGGAAAGATTTGCAGCGGTATTCAATCTCACGTATACCCGTTTCAACGACTTACAAATTGCAGAACATCATGCAGAGCAGGCAGAGCTGGATCTGATTAAATTACAAACAGAAAAAAAGCGTGCGGAAGATGCACTAAAAGAATTGCGTTCCACACAAACGCAATTGATCCAATCAGAAAAAATGGCAAGTCTTGGTGAACTTACCGCAGGCATTGCACATGAGATTCAAAACCCTTTGAACTTTGTCAATAATTTCAGTGAAGTGAGTTTGGAATTGATAGAAGAAGTGAAAAGTGAAAAATCAAAATTAAAAAATGAAAGGGATGAAAAAATAGAAGATGAATTACTAAATGATATAGCTGCCAATCTTGAAAAGATCAATCATCACGGTAAACGTGCAGATGCCATTGTAAAGGGCATGTTACAACATAGTCGCAGCAGTACTGGCATTAAAGAGCCTACTAATATCAATGCACTGGCAGATGAATATCTGCGTCTGGCTTATCATGGTTTACGCGCAAAAGACAAATCATTCAATGCAACTATGGTCACCGATTTTGACCCTTCCATCGGAAATGTAAATGTGATCCCTCAGGATACAGGAAGAGTGATCCTAAATCTGATTACAAATGCATTTTATGCTGTGAACGAGAAGAAGTTGAAAGGTATTGAAGGATATGAGCCTACGGTAACTGTAATCACTAAAAAAGAAGGAAATAAATTATTCATTACCGTGAAGGATAATGGTTTCGGAATACCAGAGAAAGTAAAAGAAAAAATATTCCAACCATTCTTTACAACCAAGCCTACAGGAGAAGGAACAGGGCTAGGATTATCCATGAGTTATGATATCATCACTAAAGGACATGGTGGTGAATTATTGGTTTATTCGGAGGAAGGAAAAGAGACTGAGTTTAAAATAATTTTACCCATTTAAAAATTTATTAAACCCCTAATATGAAAATACTCGTAGTAGACGACGAACAGGATATGCAAACCCTATTCCAGCAAAGGTTTCGCAAAGAGATCAGAGATGGTATCGTTGATTTTGCTTTTGCTATTTCAGGCGAAATGGCTTTAGAATATTTGAAACACAATCATCATGAAGCTGTACTCATTTTATCCGACATCAACATGCCTGGCATGAGTGGATTGGAACTGCTCGACAAAATCAAAACTAAATATCATACACCACCTCCCATTGTGATGATGATTACGGCATACGGTGATCAGGAAAATTATAACCAAGCAATGAAATTAGGTGCAGATGATTTTTTAACAAAGCCAGTTGACTTTAGTCTCTTAAAAGAAAAACTAAAAATTAACTAATGCCAAAAATTCTTGTAGCCGACGACGAGATCGATTTAGAAACCCTGATCAAACAGAAATTTCGTAAACAGATCCGTGATGAAAAATACGAATTTGTCTTTGCCATCAATGGTAAAGATGCCATCTTGAAATTGGAAGAACATCCAGATATATCCATCGTATTAAGCGATATCAATATGCCGGAAATGGATGGCCTAACATTACTCACCAAGATTACTGATTCTAATCCATTGATGAAAACTGTAATGGTTTCTGCTTATGGTGATATGGAGAACATTCGGAGTGCCATGAATAAAGGTGCTTTTGATTTTGTGTGTAAACCAGTGAACTTCGAGGACCTGGAATTAACCATTGAGAAAACGATCAAGCACGTAGCTCAAATAACTGAAACATTAAAAGCCATCAAGGAAAATAATATTCTGCGCATGTATGTGGATGAGACTGTGCTCAATTTCATGTCCACTCAGCAATTCGAAGATTCCTTATTGGTAAATGAAACAATAGAAGCTACTGTTGCCTTTATTGATATTTGTGGCTTTACTGCCATAACAGAATCTGCGCCAGCAAATACAGTTGTCAAAATGCTGAATACTTATTTTGATGTAATGGTAAAAGAAATCATTGCACAGGATGGACATATTGATAAATTTATCGGTGATGCCATCATGGCTGTATTTAGAGGTAAACATCAATTGGATAGAGCCATCGATGCTTGCCTGGCCATCCGCAATTTATTGGATAAACTTCCGCAATTAGATAATGGTCTTAATTTCTTACCAAAAGTTTCTATCGGTATTAATAGCGGTGAATTGATCTCTGGCAATATAGGTTCAGGAACACTTCGTAGACTTGATTATACAGTGGTAGGTGATGTGGTGAATACTGCTTCCCGTCTTCAATCTATTGCGAAAGCAGGACAGATTATCATTTCAGAATCAGCTTATCAAAAAGTAAAAGAATCATTTAATTGTATCAGTGTAGGAGAAGTTAGTTTAAAAAACAAACAACATCCAATCAGCATCTATGAAGTAATTGATTAGAGAAATCATAAAGACATTTTAAAACGAAATTCCAATATTCACATAAGTCTGCAAACTCTTTGTCTGAGTACTATACATGGCACTAAATTCAATAGGACCAATGATAGAGTTATATGCCAATGTTAGTGCTGATCCTGTAACCCACTTTGGGTTTGACGATATGCTTCGGTTCATCATAAAATCATTTACTAAAACGTTGCTCTTAGCAATTAAGTAAACTCCATTCCAGATTTTTGATCTTAAACCAATCATTCCTGTTGCCACATTCTGAGCATGCAAAGTGGCATCTTGCAAACCAGCAAACACAATTTGGTTTCGATACATTTTATTTAGCCCCCCAATATAAAAACTATTGAATTCATTTTCACCAGTACTAAAATTAATCCCAGCTTGCAATTGTGATAAAAAAGTAAATCGATCATTTATGGAATGATAATATTCCATATTAAATGTTACTCTGCTATAATTTGAGGCATTTAAATTAATAGTATCTGGATTAGTAATTGGTCTACCATAAGATGAATAAGTAAGATGTGGATCCTGACCAAATACATATCCAAATTCACCATACAAACGAAAACCCTTCTTGGGATATACAGGTCTATCAAGGGTATTTATATTTACATAAACATATGGGGTTGAATAATTGTCAGTGCCTTTTAATTCCAGGGCAGATTGTAATTCGGGATCATATCCTTCAGACTCGAATTTAAATCCTAATCCAGTATTGATTACTCGTTGATTGGCTAATTGAAATTTTATATCGCTAACAAAGTAGTTTATTCGATTTAAGCCATCCTTTTTGAAATTAGAATAAGTATTTACTTTAAAAGATTCATATTGAAATGAAGGAATAACAACAAGGCTTTTTTCTCCACCAAAAAATTGATAATGTTCTCCTTTGATTCTGATATTATCACCAAGATTCAATGTGATGAGTGATTTAGAGGTAGGAGATAACAAATTACGTGATGTAAGGTTGGCAACAAGGCTAATACCAGTAAAAGTATTATAATGAATTCCCATTTTAGCAGTAGTAGCTTCGGTTTCATCTACATCAAAAATAATCCCGAAACCTCCGTCTGGTAATGGTTCCAGGGAATAATGTATAAACTGATATTCTCTGGTTGCATAGGCACGCCCTACCATTTCGGATAGATCTCTTTTCGAATATTTTGTATTTTCTTTGAAATTAGCACTATTTAAAAAAGACGCTTCTGAAATTGTGGAGAGCCCCCTTACAACATGACCTTTTATAAAAACTGAATCTATATATGTACTATTCTTAGGTTGATCATTTGTAGCACCGTATAAAAGATTCAAAGAATCGGCCAATTTTTTAAACTTTGGGAAAAGAAGATTTCCTTTACTAATCCCAGAATCAATGATTTCATTTGCCTTGTCAAAACCTGCAATACTAAACTTTGTTAGATTATGATGTATATAAAAATCAGTCATTCCTATTTCTTTCCTATTATCCTGATCTTCTTTCAAAAAAGCAATTTGCAATAAGATCTGTATGGGATTATTCAATCTTTCTTTTGGCAATAACCCCTGCGTTACATTACTTCCAATAGTATAAGTTGCTCCCATTGCTATGGCGTCAGAAACTGGAAAATTTCTGATTACACCACCATCCACTAATCTAATACCCCTGTCTTCTACTGTTGTAAATACCCCAGGGATTGCCATACTTGCTCTAACAGCTGTCACTATTTCGCCACTATCCTCCACCACTGCTTCTGCATTTGTAATATCTGTGGCTATACAGGCAAATGGTATTTTAAATTGATTGAACTTTTTAACATCACTTACATTAAAATATAGTTCAGATAGTTTTATCCATAACTCTTCCGATTCTATTGCACCAGAGGGTAAAGAAAATTTACCTTGTGAAAATGGGAGTTCAAGTGCATATTTACCATATTCATCTTTTTCTTCTAATGAAAATGACCGAAGAGGTACTTGATTAGAAAAGATCAGACTCCAATCCGTTTTACGGGCAATTTGCTCGATCTCATTTCCACTATTTCCAATAGCATATAAAGATCCAATGATACTTCCCATACTGGTGCCAGTAACATAATCAATTTTCAATCCAGCAGAATCAATAGCTTTTAAAATTCCGATATGAGCCAAACCTTTTGCACCTCCGCCACTTAAGGTTAAACCAATTTTAGGTCGTTCTTTTTTTTGAGCAAATGAATAGGTAAATGACAAAAGAATGCCAACACTAAAACAACTTAATAGTATTGGCCAACTCTTTTTCATGAATAATATTTTAGTAATTAAACATTTAAATTCATATTCTATAGCCTCAAAGTTGGAATTTTTAATGGACAAACAACTTTATTATTGTTAATTATTGCTTTATCCATGTATCGATTTGAGATACCTCTTTTAAAAGCAAATCCATATTTTAATAACTTTTCAGCTATAAAAAAGGCTATTTTACCGAAAGTAAATCTCCGAATACTTTCATATAATATAGTTTAATTATATTGAGCAAAAATAAATCCATATGATATCATCGCACCGAAAAAAAATTAACCTCCTACTTACCTTAACTGTTGCGGGAGCATTGATCAGTCAATCATTCAACATCCAACAACCGAAGCCTAAAAAATTAATGAATATCAAAGTCTTCCCATCTACAGCTACTTTCGATGAAGTAGATCATGCGATGGATCAATTCAAGGTTGATTTAGGTGTAAAATGTAATTATTGCCATGCTCCAGAGAAAGATAATCCAAGAAAAATGGATATGCCGAGTGACGCAAATCCGAACAAAGATATTGCACGTGATATGATACGCATGACCGAAGAGATGAATAAAAAGTACATCGCTACTATTAAGCATACAGAATCTGATACCTCTAAATTGCAGTTAGTTACTTGTAATACCTGCCATCGTGGAGCACCAAAACCTTTTGCTAAACCATTACCAGCTCCACAACCTCCCCCACCAGGACAAGGACCGGGACAGTGGCCAAAGGCAAATGGTACTAGTGGAAAATAGTTTATTTTTGAAGCTCCCAAAATTTGGGAGCTTTTTTTTTACCTGTTGAAATCGTTCCTATGTTTTTTAAGTTAATGAAAGAATTGCCGCAGATGTTTATCATTGCCGCAATTTTTTGGGGGTTTGTGTTGGTGGTGTTTTTCAAAAATGCAAGAAAGAAAAATCTTGGATTCTTTTATAAGCATAAATCTACTTTCACAACTATTATTGCAGCCATTGTTCTTACTATCGTGGATATTTGGTTATTTATATCGTTTATACCTACCCATTTTAAAAAGCTGCCTTCAGAAGGAAATGCTTTGCCAAATTATGAACTGTTATTAGATTCCACTTCTACTGATACTAGTGGAACTAAAGTTTTCCATACACTGATAAAAGATAGTACAAAACAAACAAAGACTACTTCGATTGTGCCGGTCGAAAAAATTCTTTTAACTCGGCAGGCGAGTATTCGTTTTTATTCGAAGGGTTCAGCAGAAGATATTGAAGCCACAAATTCCTCTGTTGTCTGTTCTTTTAATGAAACCAATGGTGAATTAAAATTCACTGGATTAATAAAGGGTTTTATTTTTGAAAACGAAATGATGCAAGCGCATTTTAATGATCCCGATTATATGAACAGCGTTGCATTTCCTAAGGCTAGTTTTAGAGGAAGCATTAAAAATATAAAGCTGATAGATTTCAACAAAGATGGAAATACAAAAGTTACTGCTGAAGGAGCCCTAACGATTCATGGAGTTTCTAAAACGATTACTGCACCGGGATCTTTCATCATTTCTGCGGGCAAGCCAATACTCAAAAGTGTTTTCAAAATTAAAAGAATAGATTTTGGAATTAATACAGATGAAATTGCAGATGAGTTGGAAATAACTGTACAAGCTGCTTTTTAAAAAATGGTTACTAATTATGACCCTAATCATAATTGAAGCATTTGCCTTGTTCTAATTTTAGTTATCGGAACACAAATAAAAACGATAACTATATGAAAAGATTATTACCAGTATTGTGTATTACAACACTCGGACTAAGTTTCTCAGCCTGTAATAACGATGCAAGCAATGCATCAAAAACAGAAACAGCGGCACCTGTAGAAGGTTCAGGTGGACAATCAGCTGTACAAGATGATGCATCACAAAAAAATGTTGTACAAATTGCTGTTGGCAGTAAAGATCACACCACATTAGTAACCGCAGTTAAAGCTGCAGACTTAGTCAACGCATTAAGCAATGCTGGTCCGTTTACAGTATTTGCGCCTACTAACGAAGCATTTGCTTTATTACCAGCGGGAACTGTGGAAGGACTTTTAAAACCTGAACAGAAAGATGCTTTAGCCGACATCTTACAATACCATGTTTCAGTTGGTGTATTTAAAACAGAAAATATGACCGATGGTCAGGTGATTGGTCAGGTTAATGGTGGAAATATTACTATTAGTAAGAAAAATGGTAAAATTTTAATCAATGGAATAGCTGAGATTAAAGCGAGTATTTCAGCAGCAAATGGTATTGTGTATGTAATTGACAAAGTATTATTGCCTCCTACTGAAAAGAAATAATATCCCCCGATATAATAAAAAAAGTATGAAATAATATTCATACTTTTTTTATTATAAAAATTCAGCTTATTTATGTTCCAATATTTGGGACTGAAGCACTTCAGATATTTTTATAGCCCTTTGCTTTGCCAATAAAGCTTTTTCACCTTTAAATAAACTATCTACCGTACTTATAAAAATCTGATTCCATTTCTGGAAATGAATCTGGAGTAATGGCATCGCTTTATGTAAATGTGTATGCAAATCCATTGGATTACCATGATAGCTCCCAGTAAACAATATTGCATTCTCCCAGAAATCGCACATAACTGGCAAATGTTTTTCCCAGTTAATTTTTACAACTTCTGTAAATACCGGACCAATTGTTTCATCGATCTTCACCCTATCATAAAATTCATTTATAAGAATCTCAATATCATGTCGATTATTGATATCTTTTTTACCAATTTTTGATTTTACTTCAGTTGACATTTGGTAAATTTTAGATTATAAATCTTTCGTGTTGAACTTTCTAATTGAAAACCAAACAGGAACAATCGTCCATAATAATAATACTGTGAAGGAAAGTCCCATACCTATTTCAGTTCCAAAAAAATCTTTGAAAACAGCTCCTGTATAACCCATTAAGGCAGATACATCCATTTTTAATAAGATCATAATCCGAGCTAAGTCCAACGGATTAAACATACTAACAGTTACCATTAATTTTTCAACTGGATAATCAGAAAATTGGAAAACTAAAAACAACACAAACCCATCGAATAGCAATGAAAAGTATAGCCAAAGTAAAATTGCAATGCCTATTCCCTTAGCCTTATCTCTAGTTTTTACAGTTGCAAGCATGGCAATAGCTACAAAAATAACAGACAATAATACACCAATGATAATCATCATAAAACCAGTAATATCCGGCTGATAAATTAAAACAGGAATACCAGTACCAATTAGAAAAGCTAGTACCATTGAACTAGACAGACCTGTAAAAAGACTCATCCAAATAGTTTTTCTTTTCAGTGGCTGACTTACTAACAATTCGATAAATTCTGCACTATTATACACATATATAGTAGAGAAAATAATACTCACTAAAGGAACAATAATTAGAATAATATTCAATAAGCCTAATAACCCCTTTGCAGAATTGTCTTCTAAACTAAAAATACTGAAAGACAAAACAAGTAAGAAAACAGTATAAGCAATCATGATCTTATTTCGAAGAATATCGATGATCACATATTTAATTATTTTTTTCATGATTAGTTATTAAGCATTACATGAGCAATAGCTTTTGCAAGTTTAGAATGTCCTGTATCTTCTTTCAATTGTTCAATTGATTTGTGAAAGCATAGACAGCCATCTTGCATATAAATCACTTGGGTTACCAAATCATCTAGTTCGCTTAAAATATGTGAAGTAATAAGAATTAGTTTCCCCTTTTTCTTTTCCTCGATGATTTTTTCTTTTAAGATTTCAGAGGAAACCGGATCAAGCCCTGCCGTGGGCTCATCCAGAATTAATAAATCAGGATTAAATAAGAAAGCCAATGCTGCGCTTATTTTTTGACGAGTACCTCCAGAGAGAGTACGCATTCTTTTATGCATTAACGATTTAATTTCAAAACGTTCAATAAGCTCTTCGTCTAAATTTGTACTATTTTTTTCACCTCTAATATCCTGCATCATTTCTAAAACCTGACCGATAGTCATATTTTCCGGGTACCGACCTGTTTGAGGCATATACCCAATTTTATCTCTGTATTTCCAATCATTTTTAATATTAACACCATTCACTGTTACAAAACCACTATCGCAAACCACCATTCCCAAAATCGTTTTGATAAAAGTTGTCTTACCGCTACCATTTGGTCCAATTAATGCAATACATTCTCCTTTGTTACAGGTCACTGAAAAATTATTGAGAGCAACTAGATTATTAAACTTTTTGGAAACATTATTTGCAATAATCATAAACTTAATGGTTTCATTAGTGGAAATGCATCTTTAAAATTCTCAGGAGTAATGGAGGGCAATACTTTTTCTGTCTTATCTAGAAGTGTGGTCATAAAACTTCTGAATAGCATCATTGCTGGCGGATTTTTTTCAATGATCACAGAGTACATACTTACTGGTCGGTATGGGACATCTCCTATATGATCTTTATTAAGATCATACCCTTCATATTTATCCCAATAATTTCCATTAAACGTATTCAATACCAGGCTTCCATTCGTAGCCATATCAAATGTATTATTGATGAAATTGTTACCGGTTACTGTAATATCCATACAGCTTGCCTGAATTTTCATAGCCCAGCCATTTTTCTCAAAAACATTTGCACTCATCTTAATACGGCTAGTGCCTTCCAAATAAATTCCAACTGTATTCTTTACAAATCGATTATTTTCAATATAGCCATCAGAGATTTCTTTTAATAAGATGCCATAAGAACCATCTCCCCAATTTTCTTCAAAATAATTATGGATCATTTTAACATCATGAGAAAACATGACCGAAACTCCGGCTCCATTATTTTTAAATATATTACCAATGTAGGAGTCGTTACTGGAAAACATAAAATGCAAACCATAACGAAGATTTTTTTCAGAATCATTTCTCCAAATAACAGAGTTGGTTACAAATTCAAAGTAAATTCCATCTCTGTGGCCTGTTATAGTATTCCCTATAATTCTCATACTATCGCTCTTCCAACAATGTATTCCGTTTCCACTTTGCTGTTCTTCGCTATTAGAAGCTGTGAGTTTATTTTTTTCGATGGTACAATTGGTTCCGTATTGAGTGTAAATGCCAAAGAAAGTATTTTCCAAAATATTATTTCTAATAATCACATCTCTACATTCATAAATTTTGATGCCTGCGAAGTCTTCCATACTTGATATGCCCGACCTGATTATTTTAAATCCCTGTATAATTGTACCTGAAGCTTTAATAGAAATAATCTCATATTTATACTCACCATCCAATACGGGATAGTCTATTCCAATTAAAGTAATCTGTTTTTTTACTATCATATTTTTTTCATGATAGTTCCCACTGGAAACAACAATACTATCCCCTTTAGAAGCCAGCAACAATGCTTGTTGAATGGTGCTACACTTCTTAGAAACGCCAACAGTAATTGTTTTAGCCTCACACAAAAGCATCAGGCAAAAACTAATAGTTGTTATAGTAATTCGGCGTCTCACTGTTTAATAATTTCAGACCATAGCAAATGATTACCTGGGAATTTGTCTTTCATTTTATTAATACTATCTATTTGGTCAGCTGCTGCTATATTTCCTCCCATAGGTCCTCTTAGCTGATCACTTTGTAGCATCACCGCCTCATCCACATCAATCAACTGATGGTTACCAGTAAAGTTGGTGATATAAATATTTTTTATTTCTGCACTTGCAAGATCCTTTGTTTTCAAATATCCCAACATGCAATAACTATCGTCAAACTTATATACTCTTCCTTTTTTAGTTACAATTTCTGCACCAAAACGACTATCACTAATGGTCATTTTACAGGAATAACAATTGTCTGTTCCATATTTCAAAGCTTCAGGCCCAGAATTACAAGAGCTAAATAAAATTGAAATGAAAATTACAATCATTGATAAGTTTACGGATGGAGAATACTTATTTTTATTTGTTACCACAACAGCGAAAAGACCAATCAATCCAACAGCAACAAAAATCCAACCCCCTATATCAGGAATAGAGAATGCTCCAAAATTCAATAACTGTTTAAATCCGATTAATGGTGGTTGATAAGACATTCCCGGAACAATGATTGCCGCATCAGGATTAAGTTCATGACCATAATTATATTCCCATCTCCAAAAATCAACCATCGAAATAATGGCAAAAAGCATAAACAGGATAAAAAAAGTATACAATAATTTTGGTCTTGCAAAAAAGGCAACAAGTAAAGCCAATAATGCAAAAAATGAAATTAAATAGGGAAGCAGTGTAAACTCCATAAAATCTGAGGCATGCAAAGTTTTCATGCCGATATAGTGGTTCAAGCCATTCACGATGTCTACATTACCACCTAATTTATTGGCATAAATCAGTAAAGTTAGTCCCTCAGGATATTGTGGCGCATCTAATTCTATTCTCCACATTGGTACAAAGAGTGCCAATGCCAGCGCTGCAGCACAAAGCAACAGAAGTATTCTTACAAGCCCTGATAGTTGATCCTTTTTCATTCGCAAGATTTCAATTCGATAAACCAAAAACAGGACAGGTATTTACTCCTGTCCTGGTATTTATAAGTCTTTATTTTTTCTCATTAGCTGATGCAGCTTCTACCGGAGGCATATTTTTGCCTGTACTAAACATGAGTGGTGTATTGCTACCAGCAGGTGATACTCTCAAATATCCTTGCATTTCCTGGTGCAATGCACTACAGAAATCTGTGCAATAGAACGGAAACATACCAGCCTTTTCCGCAACCCATTTTAATGTTTGGGTTTCACCAGGCATAATTAATAGCTCACCATTATTTGCACCTTTTATTGCAAAGCCATGTGGCACATCCCAATCCTGTTCCAAATTTGTTACATGGAAATAAACTTCATCGCCAGCCTTAATCCCTTCAATATTATCTGGAGAAAAGTGTGAACGAATACAAGTCATGTAGATATCCACTTTATTTCCGCTTCTAACTACTTTAGTTTCTCCTTCACCTTTTGATACAAATGGATGTGCATTGTCTTCTATCTTAAAGAACTTAACAGAATTATTTTTGATCAAATCGGCACTAACAGCTTGTGCATAGTGAGGTTCACCAATTGTAGGGAAGTCTAATATCAACTGCATTTTATCTCCAGAAATATCAAACAACTGTGCACTCTGTGCTAACTCTGGACCAGTTGGCAAATATCTATCCTTTGTGATTTTGTTATATGCAATCAAGTATTTAGCATTCGGCTTTTTAGTATCTCCACCTGGAATACACAAGTGACCTACACTATAATAAGTTGCAGCACGATCCAATACTTTCAAATCTTTAATATTCCATTTAACTACTTCAGATGATACAAACATGGTGGTGTATGCATTTCCTTTACCATCAAATTCTGTGTGCAATGGCCCAAGTCCTGGTTTTTTTACTTCACCATATAAAGCAGACTCATATTTAATAACGGGGATACCATCATAAACTCCTGCATAATCTTTAGTAGCGATTGCTTTTTGCAATTTTGTAAAACTAAACACTGGAATCAAAGCTGCTAATTTTCCACTACCCACAATATATTCTCCAGAAGGATCCACATCGCATCCGTGTGGAGATTTAGGGCATGGAATAAAATAACACAGATCCTGGAAATCTTTAGCATCTAATACTGTTACCTCTGTTTTAATTTCAGAAGTAGCGCTATGCGTTTTTTCGTTCCACTTATTGTGTGCATATTTTACAGTTTGTTTTCTGCCTTTTCCAGCTTTGATATATTCCTCTGCTTTTTTCCAGTTAACTGCCATGATAAAATCTTTATCCCGTTGAGAAGCATTTACCTCTAATAAAGTATTTGCCTGCTCGGTGTTATAGCAGGAGAAAAAGAACCATCCACTTGATACATTTTTACCAGAGTGACTCAAATCAAAATTTACACCTGGACATTGAATTTGGAAAGCAATATCCATTTTACCATCTTCTTTTCCAACACTGATGAAGCTTAAGGTTCCTTTAAAATTCTTTTTATAAGAATTGATAGGCACATCTCCATTTACATTATCTGGAGGCACGCTAAAACGAGTACCAGCAACAACATACTCTGTATTCTCTGTAATAAATGGAGAAGAGTGGTTACCAGCACTATTAGGTAATTCAATAATTTCTGCAGTTCTAAATGTTTTCAAATCTATTCTGGCAACACGTGGTGTGTTATTAGCATTTCCAAATACCCACCTGCCATCAATTTCTCCATTAGTTTGTGAAAGTTCTGTATGGTGTAAATCATCCCATGGTACAATACCATGTGAGGTATTCAACATTGGTTTAGTTTCTTCGCTATACCCCCAACCTTTTTCAGGATCAACAGAGAATACAGGAATCACACGAAGTAAGCGGCCAGACGGCAGCCCATACACACTCAT
Organism: uncultured Bacteroidota bacterium; assembly: GCA_903927185.1. Taxonomy (GTDB): domain Bacteria; phylum Bacteroidota; class Bacteroidia; order Chitinophagales; family Chitinophagaceae; genus Sediminibacterium. Next base: position 123,565 of record CAIYLW010000007.1, on the reverse strand, counting down.
TTGTCCGCTAAATCCACCTGATACAAAATTGTAAAACTGATCGTATTTACCTGGTGCTACATAAGCTTTTGCAGCAGCATCAGAACTAACTGCATCCCCTACGTTTTTCGGCTTGCAAGCATTAAAGCTAATCGCAATACCGAGGCAAGCTGTTGCGAGTAACTTGAAGTGACTATTTTTCATGTTTGTTTGTTTTATCTATATAGAATGAGAAGCTTTATTATTTAACACCATCATTTTTACGCATAAATTCTAAAAGTGCTCTTGCATCTGAATCAGCTAGATTTTGGTTAGGCATTCTAACCAAACAAATTTCTAACTGAGCTTGAGCCTTAGGGTCTTTATTGATCATTTCATCAGTATTAGTAATGAAATTTAAAATCCAGGGAGCCTGATGTCTAGATGTTACGCCTTTCCAACCTGGTCCTACTAATTTTTCTTCGGTGGTTTTATGACAAGCTCCACACTTAACCAAGTAAATTTTATTACCACTTTCTGCCATTGTTGCGTCTAGTGATCCGCTTATATCCACAGATTTGAATTTCCCTTCACCCCTATTAGGATCGTATGATGGGTTGGCAGAGTTGGATGGTTCAGAAGTAGAAACATCTGATTTTGTAGAAGCCTGTTGTGAATTACTACCACAAGCAGTGATAAATATTGCCAAGATTCCTACTATCAACATTTTTTTCATAACTTTTTGTTTACTTTTTAATGATAGTGCAAGTGTACAAAGCCCTACTACCTTATTTTATGCGTTGAATCATAAGTGTAAAATTATTTTTCTGCTAGGCAGGAAAAGTGATCGGACATGATTTATATCATAGTTTGTGTTTTCATATACCGATAGTTTCACATCAGATAATTCTTTAAACCTGATTCATGATAATAGATATCAATACCTTATTAGCCTGGGGAGCCACTTATAAAAAAGTAGCAGAAGGAGATATTATCTTTCAGGAAGAAGGGATTTGCCTATTCTATTATCAGCTAGTTAGCGGTAGCATTCGATGGGCCAATATTAATGAAGAAGGCAAAGAAATACTTCAGGTAATGATCGAGCCTGGCGAATGTTTTGGTGAATTGCCATTATTTGATAATGGTGTTTATGCCGCAACCACCATTGCCAATGAAGATTCTATTTTAATTAGATTAAGTAAGAATACATTTCAGCAAATGATTCATGAAAATGCTGAAATACATTTCGCTTTCAGTAAGCTTTTAGCTGAAAGATTGAGGTTTAAGTTTATGATTGTAAGGGAATTAGCCAACCACAACCCAGAACACAGCATCAGTAGTCTTTTTAAATATTTTAAGGAGTCTAAAAAGAATATTTGCACCAAATGCAATAAAGTAAATTTAACAAGACAACAAATCGCAGACATGACAGGGCTAAGGGTAGAAACTGTTATTCGAGCGATAAGATTGATGCATAAAAAAGGTTCCGTAATTGTTGATAAAGGAAAAGTTTATTGCTAGTTGTGACTGAAATCATAAATCATCTCTTTTTCTTCCTTTTATTTTGCCCAAATGGCAAATATGTCTTATCGCTTATTACAATGGTTAAGAATATCATTTTTTAATCTTTTATTAGTTGCATGCATTGGGTTAATACTTCGTTATAAAATTGCATTTACTTTACTTCTGATTGATCAGAAACATTTATTACACGCTCACTCTCACTTTGCATTTACAGGTTGGATTAGCATGGCATTAATGGCATTTATGGTGGATTATGCTTCAAGGCATAAAAACATAGACCTGTTTCCAAAATACAGATGGCTTTTATGGGGGAACCTGATAACGGCATATGGGATGCTGTTTAGTTTCCCTTTTGAGGGTTATGGTTTATTTTCTATCAGTTTTTCTACACTCTCCATATTTAATAGCTGGATATTCTCTGTTCTTTTTTGGAAGGAGTTAAATAGCATTCAAAATAGTAGAATTGTAAATCTCTGGTTCAAAGCTGCATTATTCTTTAATGCTATTTCAGCTTTTGGTGCATTTAGTTTAGCGATATTAATGGCAAATAAAATAGTGCATCAAAATTGGTATTTATTAGCTGTCTACTTCTTTTTACATTTCCAATACAATGGCTGGTTTTTCTTTACTTGCATGGGTTTGTTTATTGAAAAAGTTATTCAATCAATACCCTATATAAAAAAACAAAAACAAATATTTTGGCTATTTGCAGGATCCTGCCTACCTGCTTATTTTTTATCAGCCTTATGGCTTTCCATGCCGAGCTGGGTATATGCTATCATTGTTATTTCCGCCTTTTCTCAACTTGTTGCTTGGATACTTTTTTTAAAACAACTATTACCAAAATATCAAAATTTAACAACTCAATATTCAAAACCAGCAAACTGGCTAATCTTATTTTCCGGAATTGCAGTTTCCATTAAGTTCCTATTACAAGCAGCTTCTACTATTCCTTCCATAAGTACACTAGCATTCGGCTTCAGGCCAATTGTTATTGCCTATTTGCATTTGATATTACTAGGAGTAATCACCTTATTTTTAATTGCAAATTTTCTTTCTTCCAAATTAGTTCCGCTAACTAAAAATTTACTAGCTGGAATAATAATTTTTGTTTTCGGAATTATTTTTAATGAATGCCTTTTAATGAGTCAAGGCGTAGCAGCAATTCTGGAAAATTCCATACTCTATATAAATGAATGGTTATTATTCGCAGCATTCCTATTATTTTTAGGTATGTCATTGTTGAATTTAGGAATAAAAAAAATAAAATGATTTCAATCATAATTTGAGAATAGCTATCAAAGCAACTTTGTGGTATAAAATAAATCAAATGGAAAATATTACCACACAAACACTTGCTTCAATTGTTACTCAAAGCAGTTCTTCTGTTCCGGTCTTCGAAAAATATAGTCTTGACTTTTGCTGTAATGGAAAAAGAACTTTAGAAGAGGCATGTAATTCGAAGGGGTTATCTGTAAACATAGTCGCTGCTGAATTGAAAGAACAAATGCAGCCAAGAATTGCCACACAACTTCCTTTCGAAGAAATGAGTGCAGAACAAATGATTAGCTATATTCTGATTCACCATCATTTTTATGTAAAACAATCAATGCCTCAAATTATTTTTCATGTAGAGAAAGTTGCCAATAAACATGGTGATAGGTTTCCTTATATGGTGGAAGTATTACAATTGTTTAGAGAAATACAGGAAGAAATGACTAATCATATGCATAAGGAAGAAGTCATTTTATTTCCAAGAATCAAATTATTAGAATCTTTATTTAATGAGGGAAATTTAAACGAAGCTGCCAGAAGTTCAATAGCAGGACCAATTAGTGTAATGATGGCAGAGCATGACCATGCCGGGAATCTATTATATAAAATTAGAGAACTCACTAATAATTACGCAGCACCTATTGGGGCTTGTACCACTTTTAAGGTAAGCCTTACAGAATTGAAAGAGTTTGAAGAAGATTTACACAAACATGTACACTTAGAGAATAACCACTTGTTTATTAAAGCTTTGGCAATGATGGATCATTTAGTTGTTTCATAATTGTATTTATTAAACTGGTTGATAAAACAAATCCTCTCTAATTTTTAGAAAGGATTTGTTTTATCCTATTAAAAAAGTATAAAATCAGTTTAAAGCTTTTCTAATCTGTGGAACCACTTTCGTTCCAAATAACTCAATCGATTTTAAAATCTTATCGTGTGGAACTGTTCCTACACTTGCTTGTGCAAGGAAACGCGTGTTTCCAAAAATTTCATGTTCATATAAAATCTTGTCTACTACCTGCTGTACACTTCCTACCATCAAAGCTCCCCGAGGTTCTCTTAAATAATCGAACTGAGGTCTGGTAAGGGGTTGCCATCCTCTTTCTCTTCCTACTCGATCCATCATGGTAGCATAATAGGGATAGAATTCTTTTGCGGCTATTTCAGAATCTTCTCCTACATAAAAATGATTATTAACACCAAGTTGAATCTCTTCTTTAGATCTACCTAATTCTTTACAACTGTCTTTGTACAAATTAATAAAGCGCACAAATTGTTCTGGCATCCCACCAATAATAGCAAGCATCAATGGAATATTTAATTTTGCAGCTCTTACAGCAGATGCCGGAGTTCCACCAGCTGCTAACCAAATGGGAATTTGATCCAGAAAAGCCCTTGGATGAACACCCAGGTTATTCAAGGGCGCTCGATGCTTTCCTTTCCAGGTAACTTTGGTTGATTGATTTATTTTTAATAACAAGTCTATCTTATCTGTAAATAAACCTTCATAATCTTCTAAGTCGTACCCGAAGAGCGGAAACGATTCAATAAAAGAACCCCTTCCTGCCATGATTTCTACACGGCCATTAGATAGTTGATCAACAGTTGCAAATGCTTGATAAACACGTACAGGGTCATCAGAACTTAAAACCGTAACAGCACTGGTTAACTTTATTTTTTTAGTGAGCACAGCAGCAGCTCCGAGTATAACTGCAGGAGAAGACACTGCATAATCAGGTCTGTGGTGTTCGCCAATACCAAATACATCCAAATCTAATTGATCGGCCAATTGAATTTCTTCCATTAAGTCTTTGATGCGTTGATTTGCACTAATGCCAGAACCTGCTTGCTTCTCAGGCTCCATATCTGCAAAACTCATTAACCCTAATTCCATGTGGAGCTTAATTTTATTTATACAATTGCCATAAAGTTTCTAATTGCTTTTTATTAGGCAATTGCAGATTGCTAACTTTTTCATCAAGGATGATTACCCAATTTTCTTTGGTATTATATTTATTCCATACAGGTAAATCTTTCCCATTAGGGTTGCCTGTTTTGATAAAATTAGCCCAGTAGTTTGAGATAGTTTTTGCAAGCTGATGATCTACAACAGTAAAAGGTCTTTCTACAAATTTTAAATTATCATAGGCGAAGGCAACTTCAGCAGTATGAAAAGCGCCATAAGCTGTAACGGCAGTATATCCTGGCAATTGACGATTGAAATTATACATATATACAGGAGATTTGCCAGTCTTTAATTGTTTAGCAGACCAAACATATTCCTGTATCGCAAAAGTTTGGTCTCTGCTCAATTCTTTTTGAGATTTAGCAGCTATCTGATCATTTGTTGCTGGATATGATGCCAATAATTTAGATGCATCATTACCATACTGCTTGTTGATTTGTGTGATGAAATTTGTAGCAGAAACTGGCGGACCTGATACAATATCTTCCTGATTCCAACCCATCAATAAAGGCACGTCATTTTGTTTACCAGTTTGATAAATGTCCATTATAGAAGCTGGCAAGAAATAACCATCTTCAATGGGCGATTTCAATCCACCCATCGCTTTAAAAATTTCTTCTGAAGATTTATTTCTTAAAGCAGCTATATCACTACAATGCAAGTCGTTTGCAAATTTTAATCCGATCTTTTCAGCATCAGCCAACTTCAAAGATGGCCTTAAAGTACTTGCTAAAATACTACCGCCACTTTCTGCAATGGCTCCTTTAAACAATCCTTTAGCAAGGGGTGATGCGCATAAAAAGTTAACAGCAAAAGCTCCAGCAGATTGTCCGCCAATTGTTACCTGATCAGGATCACCACCAAATGCTGCAATATTTTCTTTCACCCACTTTAAACCTGCAATCATATCTAATAATCCATAATTCCCTGAACTATGATAAGGCGCTTCTTTTGTTAATTCAGGATGTGCCAGAAAAGCAAATATGCCAACTCTATAATTGATACTAACGAATACAACATCTTTTTGTGCAGTTGCAACACCATCATAAATTGGGCAGGCAGTACCTCCAGATTGAAAACCTCCACCATAGATATATACAAAAACAGATTTTTTGAATTTACTTTTTGAACCGGAAGTCCACACATTTAAATACAAACAATCTTCACTGATCGGAGTACCTGGGATTAAATATTCTTTACTCCATACCATGAAGGGCTTAGGATCACCTTGCATAGGACTTGCACTAAATGCGGTACAAGTTCTTACATCTTTCCATACGGTAATAGGTTGTGGGGCCTTCCATCTTAAAGCACCTAAAGGAGGTGCAGCAAAAGGAATTCCTTTAAATACTTCTATTTTATTTTCTATATAACCTGCTACTTTTCCTGATTTGGTATTTACAATTGGAGTCTGAGAAAAGGCCATAATGGATAAAAAAATAGTTAATACACTGAAATACAATTTCATATACTTATTTTAGTTGAAAATTACGATTAATCAGCCAATCCCTATGAGTGAACCCACTAATTATCTTGAATCTAAAAACCATTATCAAATCCTGGATGGATTACGTGGTGTAGCATCCGTCTTTGTAATTGTATTTCATGTATTCGAAATTTTTACAGGAGGCAATCGTTTCATTCAAATTTTAAACCACGGGTATTTAGCAGTTGATTTTTTCTTTCTGCTTTCAGGCTTTGTAGTGGCTTACGCGTATGATGACCGTTGGGGACAATTTACTCAATGGGATTTTTATAAAAGACGTTTAGTGCGCTTACAACCCATGGTAGTAATGGGTTCCATTATAGGGGCCGCTTTATTTTATTTTGGTGCGGGTGCAGTATTCCCGGCTATTTCAGAGACCTCAGTGCTGAAAATGCTTTTAATCATGCTCATTGGAGCTACTCTTATTCCTGTTCCATTATCAATGGATATCAGGGGATGGTCAGAAATGCATCCATTGAATGGCCCCGCTTGGTCTTTGTTTTTTGAATACATCGCCAATATTTTGTACGCAGTTTTTGTTCGTAAGTTTTCAAAATTATTACTATCCATTTTTGTGGCATTAGCGGGTTGCATGATGATTGCCTATTTAGTTACTGGAACACAAGGTGATTTAATTGGAGGATGGTCTTTAACTAAAGAGCAACTCTTTGTAGGTTTTACCCGATTATTATTTCCTTTTTTTGCTGGTGTTTTACTTTCACGTGTGGGTAAACTGATTAAAGTAAAAAATGCATTTTTTTGGAGCAGTTTGCTTTTAATATTGGTACTTTCTATCCCTAGGATTGGGGATGAACAACATGTTTGGATGAATGGCATTTACGATGCCGTGGTTGTAATTATTATGTTTCCAATCATCGTTTCAATTGGTGCAGGTGGAAGTTTACAAAACAATCGGTCTTCCAAGATTAATAAATTCTTAGGCGATATCTCTTACCCATTATATATCACACACTATCCATTGATTTATATCTATACAGCATGGGTAGTCAATAACAAAATGGCTATAGGAGTAAAGAGTTTGGCCGGGGGAGCAGTGCTAGTTATTACAAGTATTACACTAGCTTATGCTTGCTTAAAATTGTATGATGAACCAGTTCGTGAATGGTTAAAGAACAAATTTCTAGTAAGAAAAAGCTAACCAGATTCTTATAAATAAAAAGGTGCCGGCCAACTATGAAGCAGGCACCTTTTATAATTTAATTTCAAGTAACTATTCTTTTTTCTCTTTAATTCTAATTCCTTTAGAATCGAACATTCCCATTAAGCTACCTTTTATATTATCTGCATCAACTGGTTCAAGCGGCAAACTTAAATCGTATCCAGCAGCAGAAAAATAAACGGTAAGTGATTTTGGGGCTTCTTCTACATTGGTAATCTTAGAAATTTCGGTGCCTGTAGAATCTTGAACAACTCCTGTAAATTTTCCATCTTTTTTCTCGATCACAAATACCATCGTAACATCACCCTGTGGAGTTCCGAAAATGGTTACTTTCCATTTGCCTGGAAAATATTCATCATTGGTTTGTGATTTTGCATTAAAACTTAGGCAAAGGCCTAAAACCAGGGTAAGAATAAAACTTAATTTTTTCATTGTTTTTATTTTGATATTTAAACTATGACAATTCTAAGGAATTTTTGTTTATAAATAGCCCGTTACTTTGAATTTATTATTAATATCACCTACTAATTGTACGAATCAAGTTGGGTATTTAGCGAATAGCTGGAGCATAGTATTTTAACTCAATAATATCTATTGGAATATTCTTTTCATTCCAGTACTGGTTAATAGCCAATGCAGCACCTAGGGCTGAGGCTTGAGGGATTGAAGCCGCATAGATTTTAATTTCAGGAAAACTATCCGTTAATAGTTGCATATACATTTGATTCTTACTAAAACCGCCATCTACAAATATTTTTCGAACAGCAGTTCCTCTTAATACTAAGTTGGTACTTGTTACCTGTTGATGAACGATAGTTGCCATCAGCTGATGGTAAGCAGATTCATAAGTTTCCGTTTCATGAGTTACTAATAGATTAGCATCAAAAGAAACAGTTGTATAATAATCATGAGGTTTATTAAATTGTGCTGCTAATTTTTTTACAGCTTCCTCATGCTCATATCCCGCAAATAATCTGGAAGCTTTCACAGGATTCCCTTTGAATGAAATATAACACAAACAATCTTTTTTTAATTGATCATCTGTTAAATCAAAATGGTTAAACGGATTTAAACTAATACACCAGGTTCCTGTTGATAATAAAATAAAGGGCTCTTTAAATGAAATCAAATAAGGAATCAAAGCCGCTGAACTATCATGAATTCCAACTCCCACTGGAATTGAATTATTTAAATGTCCCCCAATAGTATCGCATTGCTTAATGGGCGCTAGCTTAACATCTATTCCTTCTTCACTCACCCAATCGTGATAATCTTTTTTATTAAAATCCCACAACTGCGTATGACAACCAATACTGGTACCATCACTATAACAATTACCCGTTAATAGATAACTGAGGAATTGTGGCAAATGCAAAGCGGTCTCAATGTTTTGATACTTTCCGGGGAACTGATGTTTGATCCGGTATAATTGCATCCCTGAATTCAAATTACCTAATATGGGAGAAGCAGTTTCTTTAGCTATCTTTTGCTCTCCCCCATAATCGATATAAAATTTCTTGCTTAATTCAGTTGGAAAAGGTTTCAAATAATTATATAAAGGAGGAATCGTTTTTCCATCCTTATCTAAATAAACAAAGCTCGCACCATAAGCAGAAAAGTTGATTGCTTTAATCGAAAATTGATTTTCTGTTAAAAGCGTTTCAATAGAAATATGTACCCAGTTAGATAATGCTTCTATATTTTCGCAGGGAAATCCATCTTCATCCGTTATTTCTTCGAATTGAAAAGTTCTTTCCCAAACCAATTTATATCGTTCATCAAATAAAAGCAGTTTCTTATTGGTCTTGCCAATATCAAATATAGCTATGACTGATATGGGTTCCATTATAATCCTGTTGCGATTGTAGACTTTCCTCTCTGAGCTATCAACTGCTCCCTAATTTTCTGTTCTCTAAAAAATCCGATGGGATCTAATGATCCACCACTTCTAAATCTTGCCTCAGCTACAATGGCACGCACATCAGTTCTAAAAGTATTTTGTAAAATTTCCTGTGCTACTACCACATCATTTGATTCTTGAGCGGCATTCAATTTATTCCGATCAACCAATAATGCATGTGTATAAGAAAGCATGATGGCTTCCACAGACTGTAATAAATCTTCCAGTGGATCTTTTACATTATGACTCGCATCGATCATCCAACCCAGATCATTCGCATGGTTCATTCCTCTTGCATCCATTCCTTCCACTAATTCATTAAAAATAAGAAACAGTTGATAAGGCTTCATAGCACCCACCGTTAAATCATCATCACCATATTTACTATCATTAAAGTGAAAGCCTGCAAGCTTTCCTTCCATTAATAAAAGTGCTACAATTTGTTCGATGTTTGCATTAGGTAAATGATGACCAAGATCTACCAGTGTTTTTGCTTTGGGTCCGAGCTTATTGGCAAACAATAATGATTGTCCCCAATCACCTACCGTCATGGAATAAAAATTAGGTTCCGCACATTTGTATTCGATAAATACTTTCCAATCTGCTGGTAATGCCGCATAAATTTCTTCCAGGCTTTCAAGCGTATTTTGAAATGCTTTTCTAAAATTCAACTGACCTGGAAAGCAACTACCATCGCTCAACCAAACTGTCAATGCTTTTGAACCAAGTTCCACACCATGTTTGATCACCTCTATATTGTGTTGAATCGCCTGCTTGCGAACTGCTTTATTGGTATGTTGTAAAGATCCGAATTTATAACTTAGCTTCTGATCTTTCTGATCCTGAAAAGTATTGGAATTAACCGCATCAAATTTTAAATCGAAACTGGCCGCTAAACTTTTAATCTCTTGATAATTTTCTGGGATGTCCCAGGGTATATGTAAAGAGATAGCACCGCTCGATTGATTCAATGCATGCAATAATCCCACATCTTCCATTTTTTGTTCTAAGGTTCCAGGTTCACCACCACCCGGGAACCGACCAAACCTGGTTCCTCCTGTTCCCAATGCCCAACTTGGAATGGCTACATTAAATGCCATCAGTTGTTGTAAGATCGATTCTATATTCGAAATATTTTCTGCAGCAAAATTAAAATTCCTTTTATGAGCAGCTAACTTTGCGTTATTATAATCAGCAATTCTATTTTTTTCTATACGCATAACAATCGTTTTATTCTTTCTAATTTATGGCAAATAAAATACTTCCTTTAAAGGTATACTAACTGGTGAATGATCAGGATTGGTTTCCATTATATCACTCATATATAGCCACCATTTCTGCATCAAGGGATAAGAGGGTAATGTATCAAGCTTTATCGGATGTTCTATTTTTAAAAATCCAAAAAGGTTTCCTGTTTCTTCTTCCAAAAAAATAGCATATTCGCTGATTCCAGAATCCTTCAGCAATGCTTGTAATTCAGGCGAGATCTCATCATGTCTTTTTTTGTATTCAGCTTCAAACCCTTTGATGAGTTTCATTTTAAAGGCTACTCTAAGCAATTCTTTTTCCATGAATATCTATTTTATTATCTCAAAAATCCAGCTGCAACTCCACCATCTACATTGATACTATTGCCAGTTGATTTATTTAATAAACCTCCTACTAAAACAAAACAGGCATTGGCAATATCAACGGGTAGTATGGTTTCTCCCAACAACGTTCTTTTTGCATAATAAGCAGGTAATTCTTCCACCGTAATTCCATAAGCCTTCGCTCTTCCTTCAGCCCATCCGCCTGCCCAGATATTACTATCAGAAATCACTGCATCTGGATTTACAGTATTTACACGAATTCTATCAGGTCCTAATTCTGCTGCTAATAATCTTGTTAAGTGAGCCTGTGCAGCTTTTGCAGAACCGTAGCCTGTATTGTTTGGTCCGGCCACTACAGAATTCTTAGAAACAATATTTACAATATCCCCACCGAATCCTTGCTTGCGCATGAGTTCTACTGCTTTTTTAGAAACGATAAATTGACCTCTTACTAAAATATCATATAATCTATCCCATTCTTCCACACTATGCTCTTCAATGGCTTTTGAGATACTGATCCCTGCATTATTTACAATCAGATCAACACCACCAAATGCTAATGCAGTTTCATTGAAAGCAGTTTCAATAGTTTGGGCATCTGTTACATTCATTAAGGTTGAGGCCACTACATCATTGCCAAACAATTTTTTAAATTCTGCAACAGCACCATCTAATCTTTCCTGATTGATATCATTCAAGATGACACAGGCCCCTTCTTCAGCAAATTTTTTGGCAATGGCTTTCCCAATTCCACCAGCACTACCCGTAACTAATGCAATACGTCCGCTCAAAGATTTTGGCTTTGGCATACGCTGTAATTTCGCTTCTTCTAATAACCAATATTCGATATTGAATGCCTCCTGATGTGGTAGAGAAATATAAGTTGAGATCGCTTCAGCACCCCGCATTACATTGATGGCATTCGTATAAAACTCTGCAGCAACCCTAGCAGTTTGTTTATCCTTCGCAAAACTAAACATACCTATACCGGGATACAATATGATTACAGGATTGGCATCGCGAATAGCAGGACTATTTTCGTGTTTGCAAGTATCGTAATAGTTGGTATACATTTTACGATAGGTTTCAAATAATGGTGCAATTTTTTCTTGAATTGCTTTCATATCATTCAAAGACTCATCAGGTGTTAGATTCAACACCAAAGGAGAAATTTTAGTACGCAGGAAATGATCCGGACAACTTGTGCCCATTGGTGCCAGTCGATCAAGATCATTTGAATTAATGAATTGTAATACACGTTCATCATCTGTAAAATGACCAATCATTTTTGTTTTTGAAGAACAGCATCCACGTAGTATGGGTGCTAATGCAGCAGCTTTATCAAACCTCTCAGATTTTTCGAGTGAACCTAATTTAGTACCTCCAAATACAGGACCTTTTTTTCCATAATTATCTTCTAAATATTGGGCACAAATTTCAATTACTTCCAATGTGTTGATATAGCTTTCATAAGCAGTATCGCCCCAGGTAAATAATCCATGAGATCCTAACATAATTCCACGTATACCCGGGTTTTCATCTAAACAGGCTTTGAGTTGTAAACCAAGATCAAATCCCGGTTTCTGCCATTCCACCCAACCAATGGTTCCTTTAAATAAATCTTTTGTAATCAGCTTGCCGTCTTTAGCAGCCGCAATTGCAATAGCAGCATCCGGATGTAAATGATCGATATGATTAAATGGAAGAAACCCATGCAAAGCGGTATCAATAGATGGTGCTTTTGAAGCAAGATCATAAATACAGTGATTGAATAACTCCACCATTTCATCTTCGTATTCTAGCCCACGATACACATTTTTTAAATTACTTAAACGATCTACATACAAAGCTGCTAATCCATTTTTTTTCATGGTTCCAAGATCACCGCCACTTCCTTTAACCCACATCACTTCTACTAGTTCACCAGTTAATGGATCCTTTGCCATTGCCTTGCAAGAAGTATTACCTCCGCCATAATTGGTCAATCTTAAATCAGCTCCTAATAAATTAGAACGATACACTAATAAAGCAACTTCATCGCCAGCCATTTTAGCGGCAGCAGCTTCGTCCCACAAATAACTCACGTGTTTAAAATTCGATTGATTACTCGACATCTTTATTTCTATTTAAAATTTATCACTTTAATGAATTACCATATCCCACAATTAAAACAGATACTACAATAGTTAAGATACCAATGATAATAGTGGTTGCTGTTTTTCTGTTTACACCCTTCCATTCTTTCAATACAAGTCCCCATAAATTTGCAGTCAGAATAATAAATGCCATGTGCAAAATCCAGGAACTAGGACCATTGCCTAATTTGCTTTCGCCCATTCCGTAAAAAAAGAATTGCAGAAACCATGTGGTGCCCGCTAATGCAGAGAAAATATAGTTTGATAATAATGGCGTTTGCTTATTGGTATAATCGCCAAAAGTTTTGTTTCGTGCATTCAAGATCATACACCAAATAAAGTTAGTTGTTAATCCGCCCCATAGTAATACCACATAGATAACATTATTCTGATACAAAAAATTCCCTTGATTAGGATTCGCAGCTTTCCAAATTTCGTTGGCGAGATCTGCCATCGGCTTCCCTGCTTCTAAACCAAAATTAAAACAAGCACTCAATACACCTGACACAATTGACACAAACATGCCCAATGCAAATTTGTATTCGGTTTTGAGTTCCATGCCATGTGGATCAGAAGCCTTTGCATCAGTTAATTCTTTTTCTTTCATTACTCCTGCTTTACCAGAAATAATAATTCCGATAATACAAACGAATAGACCAGCCAATACCGTTAAACCCCAATAACTACTAGCTATTGCGTTAAAACTATCTTTCCCAACTTGCGGAAAAAAATTATAATAAATGGAAGGAATAATGGCGCCGAACACCATACATAATCCGAGGATGATACTACTTCCTAATGAAACACCAAGATATCGAACGCCGAGCCCGTAAGTTAATCCACCAATACCCCATAGCACTCCAAATAAATAAGTGATACCAAGGGTACTAGAAACTGATCCTTTAATAATCTCTACAAAACCAGGAATGGTTAACCAGGCTGCAATGGGTGGTACGATTAGCCAGGAGAACAAGCCCCCAACAATCCAGAAACTTTCCCAATTCCAGCCCTTTACTTTTTTATACGGCATATAGAAACTTCCAGATGCGAAGCCTCCTACAAAATGAAAAATGACTCCGAGTAATGCATTCATGTATATGGCAATTGAAGATTAAAAGTATACGATAAATTTAAGGCATGTATCTTGGCCATCCTGTTCTATTTTAAAAGATTTAATTTATATCTTAAATTTTTAAAGAAAATGATGGCTTTACAGAACATATATCGTTTTATCAATATAGACGAACATTCTAATGCAGCCGATTCAACTGACTTTAAGAAAATGGGCGAATTAACAGCGCAAATGATCTTAAATAATGAAAAAAATCATATAGAAGTTCCATTTAGTATAACACTCCGAAAATCTTTATAGACTATTTGGCTTTGTCACTAGGCGATGGTCTATAAAAATGATATATTAGTGTCCCTGTTTTAAAACGATTGCAACTATATGTTATTATTAGGAATAGATATCGGCACATCCTCAATCAAAGTGGCGGTGGTAGATGCGTCTACCCAGAAAACAATTTGCACTGTTCAGTATCCAGAAACGGAAACGCCCATTATTGCTTTGCAAAAAGGGTGGGCCGAACAATCTCCAAACGATTGGTGGAATCATACCAAACTAGCTATTCAAAAAGCGAATGCTGAAAAAAAATACAACCCACAAGACATCGGCGCGATCGGCATTGCTTATCAAATGCATGGATTGGTTTGTGTTGACAAAGATCAAAACCTTTTATACAATAGTATTATCTGGTGTGATAGCAGGGCTGTATCAATTGGAAATGACGCTTTTAATAAATTAGGATCAGATTATTGTTTATCACATTTATTAAACTCTCCAGGAAATTTTACTGCTTCAAAACTGGCTTGGTTAAAAGCTAATGAACAGGAAGTTTATGAAAAAATTGATAAGATCATGTTGCCTGGAGATTATATCGCTATGCAATTATCTGGAAAGTCAACCACAAGTATTTCTTCTTTGAGTGAAGGCATGTTCTGGGATTTTAAAACCAATAGTCTTTCTGAAGAACTATTTCAATATTATGGTTTTGAAAAAAGCCTGATTCCTGAGCTCAAAGATGTGTTTACTAATCATGGTGAACTTAGTAACAATATTGCTGCTGAACTTTCTTTGAAAGCGGGGGTCCCTGTTACCTATAAAGCAGGTGACCAACCTAATAATGCACTTTCATTAAATGTATTTGAACCCGGTGAAGTGGCTGCAACCGCAGGTACTTCCGGAGTTATTTATGGTGTGAGTGATCAATTGAAATATGATCCACTTTCAAGAGTAAACAGTTTTGCGCATGTAAATCATTCTGATCATTTAAATAGAATTGGAATTTTATTATGTATCAATGGAACAGGTATACTGAATAGTTGGGTTAAGAAGATTGCTGGCGCTGGATTATCCTATAATCAGATCAATGAAGCAGCTGCAACAATAAGTGCGGGATCTAATGGATTGAAGATGCTTCCATTCGGTAATGGTGCAGAACGTATGCTTGAAAACAAAAACATTAATGCACATATCAATCAGATTGATTTAAATATTCATGGGGCCGCTCATATATTTAGAGCTGCTCAAGAAAGTATTGCCTTTGCTTTTAGATATGGGTTAGATATTTTAAAAGAAAATGGAACCATCCCAAAAGTAATTCGTGCAGGGAAAGCCAATATGTTTCAAAGCCCGGTTTTCCAACAAGCCTTTGTGGATGTTACGAATGTACCTGTAGAATTGTATCAAACAGATGGAAGTGTAGGTGCAGCAATTGGAGCTGGAATTGGTATTGGTATTTATGCTTCACCTAAAGAGGCATTTAGTATTAATGAACCATTAGCTGTTATTAATCCAAAAAACGCAAGTGCTTATGATGGATTATATTTGGAATGGAAATCTTACCTAGTAAAACAAATGGATTAATAAATTTTTATCAAACAATAAATTAAAATTATGTCAGTCGTTACAGGATCTACTAGTTATTTTCCAAACATTGGAAAAATAAAATTTGAAGGACATGGTACAGATAACCCACTTGCTTATGCATGGTATGATGAAACCAGAGTTGTGGCCGGAAAACCTATGAAAGATTGGCTAAGATTTGCAGTAGCTTATTGGCATAGTTTTGTGGGTAATGGTGGTGATCCTTTTGGTGAGCCCACACATATCTATCCTTGGAATGCCAATGCAGATGCAGTTTCCAGAGCAAAAGACAAAGCTGATGCAGCTTTTGAATTTATTACCAAATTAGGTTTACCCTATTATTGCTTTCATGATGTAGACGTGGTGGATTATACCAATGACGTAGTAGACAATGAAAAAAGATTGGCAGCAGTTACAGCTTATTTAAAAGAAAAGCAGGATGCTAGTGGCGTTAAATTGTTATGGGGTACTGCTAATTTATTTTCTAATCGCAGATACATGAATGGAGCTTCTACTAATCCAGACTTTCAAGTTTTGACTCATGGTGCTGCTCAAGTAAAAGCTGCTTTAGATGCTACCATTGCATTGGGTGGTGAGAACTATGTATTCTGGGGTGGACGTGAAGGATATATGAGTTTGCTAAATACAAATATGAAAAAAGAAAAAGAGCATTTGGCTCGTTTCTTACATACTGCAAAAGACTATGCACGCAAGCAAGGATTTAAAGGAACTTTCTTTATCGAACCTAAACCTTGCGAGCCAAGTAAACATCAGTACGATTATGATGTAGAAACTGTAATCGGTTTTTTACGCCAGTATGATCTATTGAATGATTTTAAATTGAATATTGAAGTAAACCATGCAACATTGGCTGGTCATACCTTCCAGCATGAATTACAAGTAGCAGTGGATGCTGGTTTATTAGGTAGTATGGATGCGAATAGAGGTGATTATCAGAATGGATGGGATACTGATCAATTTCCAACCAATATCAATGAAATTGTGGAAGCGATGTTAATCATTGTGGAAGCTGGTGGTTTTGCAGGTGGCGGAATTAATTTCGATGCGAAGCGTAGAAGAAATTCAACTGACTCAGCAGATTTATTCCATGCACATATTGGTGGCATTGATACTTTTGCAAGAGCCTTAGTTGTTGCAGATAATATCTTACAAAAATCTGAGTACAAAAAATTAAGAGCCGATCGTTATGCTTCTTATAATGATGGAAACGGTAAAGCTTTTGAAGAAGGAAAATTAAGTCTTGAAGATCTTAGAAATCTAGCAGTAGCTTGCGGAGAGCCAGCAGTTGTAAGTGGTAAGCAAGAATATCTGGAGAATTTGATTAATAGATATATTTAATAAAATAATTCCAAATGCACCCCTCCTGGCGCTTGCGCAAAGGAGGGGAAAGTCGAGCGGCTTAGCGATGACTGGGGTGGTTTGTCTTAAAAAAAAATTGGAGGATTATCTAAATGAAAACCTCCCCGCCCTATTCCGCTTGCGCGTCATCGGCTGCCCCTCCTATTCGCAAGCGAATAGGAGGGGTACTTATTTTTTATATTAACTTACAAGTTTTCACTTTTCACTTTTCACTTCTCACTTCTCACTTCTCACTTCTCACTTCTCACTTCTCACTTTTCACTTCTCACCTCTCACTTCTCACTTTTCACTTCTCACTTCTCACTTCTCACTTCTCACTTTTTACTTTTTACTTTTGCTTTCTCTTCAACTTTCATCACCCTCATATTCCTAAATCTAACCACATCCCCATGCCCTAAGAAACCAATATGGCCTGTGGTTCTTAATAAGCCTGGATGTTCTTTATGATCAATAGTGCCATTAATTGATGCTTCTTTAATGTCTCCTTCTAAAATTACTGTTCCATTTAAAGTAACTTTTATTTTATCTCCTTTTATATTAATTTCTTCTTTATTCCATTCGCCTAATGGTAAAAGATAACCACGCTTAGCAGGTATTACACCATATACAGATCCGTGGTATTGATATTCATGTAAGTCTTTATATATCGGATGTTCGCTATCCAATACTTGAATTTCCATACCCAAATAAGCAGCATCTCCTTCTAATGGTGCTCGGATACCAATTCCATTATTTGCTCCAGGTGTTAGTTGAAATTCGAAGCGGTAAACAAAATCTGAGAACTCTTCTTTCGTATATAAATTTCCACCACCCTTAGCTTCTGGATTTACTTCTACCACACCATCTTTAACTATATAGCCAGTTGTATTACCAGTCCATTGATCTAAATTAGTTCCATCAAATAGTGATACAAAGCCCTGCTTTTTTTCTTCATCAGAAATAGTAACAGGTTCTGCTGTTGGCAATTCTCTCAAATA
Source organism: uncultured Bacteroidota bacterium (assembly GCA_903927185.1). Taxonomy (GTDB): domain Bacteria; phylum Bacteroidota; class Bacteroidia; order Chitinophagales; family Chitinophagaceae; genus Sediminibacterium. Next base: position 105,260 of record CAIYLW010000007.1, on the reverse strand, counting down.
TATATTTCTATAAGCAACATAAGTGCCATGCGCTTGTAATTCGATTTGTTCTTTTGGAAAAATAGGACTGTTTTTATCCCAATAGTTTTCTAAAGTGATGTTATCAGTAACTAATACGCCATTAAAATAAACCGTTACTTTCTCACCTTTCATGATAATATGAAAAGTATTCCACTGACCAATTTTATTATCAGCAACAACTAATGGTTTGCTTACATTCTTCTGATTATTATATAAACCACCGGAACCTACTTGTGCTCCTACTTCCCTTCTGCTAGTATCCCAAATTTGAACCTGTGGAGTTCCTCTTAAATAAATTCCTGCATCACCTGCTGCGGTAATTTTCCAATCGACATACATTTCAAAATCAGCATACTTTTTATCAGTTGCCAAATTATCTCCATGCCCTGTGAAAATAAGTACCCCATCCTTTACAATCCAATCGCCCTTGGTTTTTTCATTGGCTTTTGCCTGTTCTATTTTTAATAATGAGTCGCCCATTTTTGCTCTGCTAATTGGATTGCCCACCAATGCTTTCCATCCACTTAAGTCAGTTCCGTTAAATAACTTATTGTAACCATAATCGAAAGGCATTTTTTTCAATAACTTATCTAAACCATTAGCCATTAAAGCGCTGTCTTCTCCTTTAATCAAGGGCAATGCTTTTTCTAATGCTTCCCTTACTACAGGACCTTTGATAGACTCATCAGTTAATGCCAATCGAGCTACTACAATTGCTGCATCTTTATCGCAAACAGGATCATTTAAATATTTACTTGCTAACATAAATGATGCTATTCCTGGAACTCTTGAAACCCTGTTCAAGAATTGTTTGATGGTAAGTGGATTTATTTTCGCCTCTAATAAATCTTGAGCCAACAAAAGTTGTTGTGTAGGATTTTGCTTAGACGCATAAAATGGATCTGCTTGTTGCTTCAATTCTGGATGAGGTATTCCGGACAAATATTGAGATACCGTACTTTGCTCAGTTAATTGATTCAGTTCTGTTTGAATATAGGTTTTAGCATATTCTGTTTTAACTTGTTTAAGTCCTTTAGTCAGGTTTTCCTTAGTCACTTGTTTTTGATCTGCCGACAAAGAAGTTGTATTTACAAATGCATGTAAGGCATAGGTTGCTTTTAATTTCAAGGAATCATCATCAAGCATTTGGTATAATGATTTCCAATCCGATTTATCCCAGGTTTTCATTGAGGCAAGAGCTGCATCTACTTCTATAGGGTGTTGGTATGGAAAAGGCTGAATAGTTTCAGTTACTTTGGTCATCGATTTTTGTGCAGACAACTGCAAAACAAAAAACGATAAGATCCATAATACGCTGCAAATTTTTTTCATACTATCTGTTTAATCTAATTGCATTAATTTTTTGAAGGATTAAATATGCCATGGTCCACGCATCGGTGGATTGATCATATAATTTGCTTCCACATCATCGATAAATTCCTGACGATCTGGATCGAACTTCAGAGAACGACCAAGTTGTAAAGCGATCTTTCCCATATTAATAATGGTACATGACCTGAAACCATTTTTCTCATTCAAAGCAAATGGTGTTCTGTATTTTACAGAGTCCAAGAAATTAGTAACCTGAGGAGCCGGGTCTGGCATCATGGCTAATTTTTCTTTAAGATTTGGAATGGTTGATTTAAACCCAGCAAACAATTTTCCATTAGGTCCTTCGATATAGGCCGCATTTGGATCTTTCGCTTCCCCGTCTAAAATTATTTTGCATCCATCAGCATAAGTGAAAGTTAATTTTCGGAAAGTACCACAAGCGTCAGGATGTTGTTGTTCAGCATCCACTTCCACCAAAATTGGACTTGTATTATCCTTACCCAAAAAGTATTGAATTGGATCGATATAGTGTTGACCCATATCTCCTAGTCCACCTCCATCATAATCCCAATATCCTCTAAATGTTTGGTGCACTCTGTGCGCATTATAAGGTTTGAAAGGGGCTGGTCCTAACCAACGATCATAATCGAGTTCCGCAGGAACAGGTTGCGTTTCTAATTTTGTTTTACCTACCCAATAAAATTTCCAATCGAAACCCGTGGTTTTGCTAACTGTTACAGTTAAAGGCCAACCTAATAATCCTGATTCCACCAATTTTTTAATAGGACGAACAGTAGTGTTCATGCCATAAAAATTGTCTTCAAAACGGAACCAAGTATTTAAGCGAAACATTTTTTGATAATGCGTAATGGCTTCCACCACTGCTTTCCCTTCTCCGATAGTTCTTGTCATTGGCTTTTCGCACCAAATATCTTTTCCTGCTTTTGCAGCATCAATGGCCATGATTGCATGCCAATGCGGAGGAGTAGCAATATGTACAATATCTACTTCAGGGAGTGCAATTAATTCGCGGTGATCGTGAAAGGTCTTAACACCCCCACCAATAGTATTTGCTACTTCCGTTAAATGATTTTTATCAACATCACAAATAGCCACTACTCTAGTACCAGCATAAGGTATATGGCCTCTGCCCATTCCACCAACACCGATAATTCCTTTTGTTAGTTGATCACTTGGAGCAAGAAAGCCCCTTCCAAGTACATGTCTTGGCACAATGGTAAATCCAGCCAATATAGTTGCCGAGTTTCTGAGAAATCGGCGACGACTATTTGTTTTAGAATCTTTCATATCTGCAATTTGTTAGGGGAGTAAGTTAATATAAAAACTGCTTCCTAAACATAATTGTTCAAATAAAATTCGACTTCTTTATTGAGAAAAAATAAAGCTATTCAACCACATCCCATTCCATTACTTCATCGTGCTCAATGAGTTTCTTTTTCTTTTCTTTAAACATCACAAGTAATGGTATTAATAAAAGGAAGAAGAAACCCAGGTAAACAAATAAGTCTTTATAGGTAAGGAAGGTTGCCTGAGCATAGATGCTTCTAGAAATAATGCCATAAGCACCTTTAGTAGCCGATGCGATGTCGTAGCCTTTACTAACAAATGCCCCGGAAAGCATTTTCACACGATCTAAAGTTTCGGGTTGAATGGCATTAATATTATCGTTTAATGCCGAATAATGTCGATAAGTATCTGTACTGATATAGGTAGTAATTACCGCAATTCCGATACTGCCTCCTAATTGTCGCACCATATTACTAAGTGCCGTTCCCTGCGGTATTTCAGACCCTTTTAAATTCGCTAATGAAATAGTAGTGAGAGGAATAAAAATTAACCCCATCGCTAAGCCTCGAATAATCAAAGGCCAGAAGAAATCTTCTTCGCCAATTTGAGTATTCAGTAGCGACATCCCATAGCTGAAAATAAAAAATAAAATAAGACCCATACCCGCATAGATGGCTGGATGAATATATTTTTTCTTAAGCAGGGTACCCACTACAGGCATCATGATAGCTGTGGCAATACTTCCCGGCAGCATAATCAAACCCGTTTGCATGGCAGTAAATCCTAATAAGCCCTGACAAAAAATAGGGATCACCAATGTTGTTCCATATAGTCCAAATCCGAGCACGAAATTAAATACAGTACCCGTTGTAAAAGAGCGATTATTAAATAGGCGAAGATTTACTATGGGGTTTGTTTTTTTTAATTCACGCACAACAAAAATCACCCCGGCAACTACTGCAATAATGGCCAAAATAGTAATATATCTGGCTTCAAACCAATCTTCACTTTGTCCTTTTTCTAACACAATTTGTAAAGAACCAATTGCAGAGATTAGCATAACTAGGGCTAACCAATCCATCTTGGGTGCGACGACTTTATGCCGCGACTCTTGTACGTACATTAGTGTTAATACAGTAGCTAAGATTCCGAAAGGCACATTGATATAAAATATCCATTGCCAGTTCATATTATCAGTAATATAACCGCCAAGAGTTGGACCTAATGCCGGTCCAATAATTACGCCTAAACCGTAAATCGCATTTGCCAAACCAATCTCTTCTTTTGGAAATGTTTCAATTAAAATTGCTTGTGCAGTTGACAATAATCCTCCCCCTCCAATTCCCTGAATTATTCTAAAAAAAACGAGTTCCCAAACATTAGTAGACATTCCACAAAGCACCGATGCGATAGTAAAAAGCACAATGGATCCGGCAAAATAATATTTCCGCCCAAACTTGCTACTCATCCATCCGGAGAGTGTAATCATAATTACATTCGACACTGCGTAGCCCGTGATTACCCATCCGATTTCTTCAAATGTAGCTCCCAGATTTCCCATCATTTGTGTGAGTGATACATTTACAATAGAAGTATCAATCAGTTGTAATAAAGCAGCCGAGATTACTGTAAATATGACGATAATTTTATCTGTTGAAAATTTTGCCATCGAATTATTTTAAATATTATGCTTTAATACCATCCCACATCAGATTGTATAAATCTTCCATAGAGGCCTTTGTAATTTTTTTTTCACTATACACACTATGCTTCACATATTCATTTATTCCACTTACCATAAAAATGAGCAACATAAATGTATCTAACTCTTTTAATTCTTTTTCCGCTTTACCCCTCTCCACTAATTTATACAGTGGCTGAATCATTTTTTTTGTCAAGTCCTTCGTTGTTTCAGTGATATATGGTGAATGATAACACTGATCCATAAAAACCGATTCTTTAAAATGATTCATTCGAAATTCCAGAAGGTTAAACCAAATTCTTTTTAAACCTACAGCGAAGGGCTGTGAAGATTCGTAATCTTTAAAGTAAATATCAACGGAAGATTTTCTGCACTGGGTAAACAACTCGTTGATCAGCTTTTCTTTACTTTCAAAATAAATATAAAGTGTTCCTGTAGCAATTTTAGCAGCCCCGGCAATTTCACTCATGGTAATACCCGCAAGCCCTTTTTGCTTCACTAAAAGCAAAGTGGCTTGAAAAATCTGATCGATCTTATGTTCATCACGAGGTTTCACATGGCAAATAAATGAATAAATATTCATTTATAAAATTAAAAACTACTTATAGTCTGCTAATTTTAACTTGTTTTAATTGAAAAGGATAACAGAATTTATTTATCTTACCCGCTAAATAAGTTCACATGCATGAGTCTTTTCTCCAAACAAGTTTGGCATTTTTAAAGGATGGCTACCCCAATATTATCCTTAGAGCGATATCGGTTTATCTTTTTATGATTTTTGCTATTCGTGTTTTTGGCAAAAAAGAATTAGCCCAGTTATCTGTGATTGACTTAGTATTTATACTACTTATCAGTAATGCAGTTCAGAATGCCATGATTGGTCCAGACACTTCATTAGATGGCGGGCTTGTTGCAGCAGGTTCTTTATTCCTTGCTAACTATACTTTGAAAAGAATTTTGTACAAGAACAAAAAAATAAGTGAGTTGGTACAAGGTGAATCTATCCTGCTAATTTATAAAGGACTACCCAATATGTTAAACTGTGAAAAAGCAGAAATCACTATTGAAGAATTGGAAGCTGCGGCCAGAGAACATGGTTCAAAAGATATACAAAGCGTAGATCTTGCCATGCTTGAAATTGATGGTAATATTAGTATTATCAGTAGTGACTTTCAGAAGAAGGGACAGTATAGCCACCCAAGAAAACACAAGTTCAAGGGCAGATTAAATCAAAACTAGTTCTAGTTATTTTACGATGAGATTTTTGTGATGCGTTTTACGGAAGTTAACATGCGCATTGTGAACAATGTACACGTATACTAGGATAAATGCTTCAAACACAAAAAAGTCACCAAAAAATTCGCCTGGTGAAAATTCCATTGGGTGGGTTTTGCATAAAATTAAAAACAAAACTGCGTCTGTGTCTCAATAATTATACACAAAATATACTAGAAATTAGGGCTATCTGTTTTCTTTACAAACAAGAGTCTGGCCTGTATAATGGTTGCTAAAGCCTGAATAATGCCCATAATAATAAATAGCATATGAAAGGATATATAATAAGTAATTAATCCACCAATAGCCACGGCTATTCCTGTTACAAAATGGGTATGTCCAGTAGCTAATCCCCAGAGAAAAGTATTATTCTTACCTTCTAAATCGTTGGCAAAAAGAGAATCCCATATTGGCGTACTTAAAGATTCCGCAATTCCTAAACCAATTTGCACAAAGAATAAGGTCATTACACTATCCACCATCAAATAGGAAAAAGTAAACAAAGTATTAAGCGCATAACCAATTACCATGACTCTTTCTTGGTATTTTGAATTTTGAAGCGCTCTTCCTACAAATAAATACATCAAGCCAGTTACTATTAAATAAGCTGACCATGCCCAGGTGATATCTAACAAATCACCACCTACTTTCTGAGAAAATACAGCAAACAAAGGCCCAAACAAACCTTCTCCGAAATACCAAAGGCTGGACGCAACTAATAATATTTTAACCGTCTTTGTGATGTCTTAATTATTTAAAGCTATGGGTTCCCTCCCCTTTAATAATACCTCTGCAATTCACTGCGCCACATAAACAGTTAAATGGCTCCGCGTTTTCATCGAGAAAAGTTGCATAATCTAAAGTTAGCTCTTCTTCCTTCGGTATCTGTCTTTTAGCAATTATATTCAGTCCATCAAAAGCTGTATTCGCATCACAACTATGATTCTGAGGTGCCCAATCCTGTGGAAGATGACTCCACAATAAAAAAACTTCCTTACCCAATGGATAGGCATAACGCCTGAATGTTAACTTTTCATCTTCATTCCAGTTTTCTTCTACCCACTTTTTAGTGACGATTCTTTGTGACATTTCTTCTCCTTTAAAGATTAATTCACCTGGTTGTAGGGCTTTTGAAGCATAGATACCAAAACCAGAAATCGCATTATTTCTGACAACATAATTTTTTTTCTTTCGCTGATGTCGAGCAATCCCTTCATTGATAATATGACGTAAAAAAGCTTTTTGACCTATCCCATCGTATTTAAGTATATAATCGGCACTCCCTTCATATCCATTTTCATAAAATACAGAACAAGTAAAATTAATTTCTAAAAAAAATAATTCGCCGTCATCATTCATTCTAAAATCCAGGCGCGCATAACCAACCCCTCCAAATGAATGGAATATTTTTTCGGCTGTTGATCTTAATCGCTGATCTAATACTATATCATGAACGGGAATATTAGCATCCGTATGTAGTTCAGAAGTCTTTAAAGCATAAGTCTTAAACGAATTTCCTTTCGGAAAAATAAATTCTACCGGGCGGAAAGCTGTGGCTGTTTTCCCATCTGTATTTGCAGCAATTAATACCGTAAACTCTCTCCCTTTAATATATTCTTCAATTAATAACTCACTAAATTCTGGCAATATCGCATCTGCCTTTTTCTTTAGTTCAATCAAATTAGAAACTAGTGAGCGATCATCTATTCCTAAACTATCTCCCGCTTTAGAGGGCTTTACAAAAAGCGGAAAATGTAGGTTACGTGTTAATGCTTCGAGGTTTGAATCGGCATTTGCCAAACTATACCTAGGTGTTTGAACCTGTTCATAATAGGCCACTAACTTCATGATCTCTTTACTGGGATCGTACAAAATGGAAGTTGGACCGGTAAAAGGCAGGTTTAATAATTCTAAAGAATAGATTACATCAATCCCTGGCACTTCCCATTCTAAATATGCTTCACATAGATTTACGAATATATCATACCCTTTTGCGCCTAATTCTTTGAGTTGTTTATAGGTAATCAATTTATTTAAAAAAATAGTATCTACCTGATGTTCTGGTAATAAAGCTGACAAATTTCGGGGAGGGTCATAATTCTGGTAATCAACATTTGAAGTAGAATAATCAGGAAGCAATACACAAACTTTCATGATGCAATTGGCATTAATATTTTCCTATAAATGGTTTCTTCTAAAATGGAAACAATCAAATCAGTGAAGCTAATATTACTTACTCTAAGAATTGCACCAATAGAGGTGAAATTTTCATCTTCACTTATTCCGCATTGGGCATTTATTTCCAAAACATACATTTTTTGGGTATGCCGATCCCTACGAATATCCACTCTTGCATAACCTGTTCCTTTACATGCTACAAATGCATCCCAGGATAATTTTTTAATCGACTCGATTAAAGAAGCATCGGGTTGCTGGTATTCATAAAAGAAATCATCATTAGGCATTGGAGTTTCATCTTCATATATTTCCCAAAGCCTTTCAAACGATAAGAACTTTTCCCTTTCTGGAAGTGAATCATGAAATACCCGCTCTATAGGTGTATAAATTTTGGCTCTATCAACACAATCATAGTTTCCTGTTATAAACACGGTATACTCTGGTCCTTCTATAAATGATTCAGCAATAATTCCATCAACAGTTAATGACCAACCCCGATAGCCGATCTTCATTTTTTTAATCTGCTCTTCGCACTCCTCCAAATTCGAGACCACATTCTTTATCCCAATTCCCATGCTACCCCCACTTACAGCGGGTTTCAAAATGATTGGTGTACCCAACTCCTCAAAAATGTTATTCAGATTATTTTGATTGCCGTTTATAGTTTTCCAAGCTGCAGTTGCAACTCCCGCATCATCGAATGCTATTTTCATGGGTATTTTAGAAGTGGTAATATCATAAAAAAAAGCATCTGCACCAGTATAGCAAATCCCTTTTTTTTCTAAATAGCGAATCACGGATACGCCTGGAGTGTCATTAATTTCATCCCCATCACATAAATTTAGTACCAGCTGATTATTTTTATGATTGAAAGATGAGATGATATCTATTTTCTCTTTAAAATCATTTAAAGTTACCGGTTGCCATTGCCAATCAATTTTCAATTCAGCGAATACTTTTGTATACTCAGCAATACTCTGGGTATAGTCGTAATAGTAATCAATATTACTATCATTGGTAATTAAATGGGGTGCCAAAATCCAAACTTTATAACTCAACAATTTCAGGGGCATAAGAGGAAATAAGATATTAATGATTAAGACATCAAAATTTAATGAAGGTTTAGCATCCAACAAAATAAAAAATGATTTATTAAGGCTTTTAGGAAAGGATGTCAATAAATCCATGCTTACTATATTGTTGTTGAATGGAACTTAGTTATAACAATTGTTACAACTTTTAATAAAACTTGACATTAATCATCCTATTATCTACTGTTCTAAATAACTTTATAAGCTTCTAATCAGAATCTGTTTCTAACTTTTGCTATTAACAAAACCGCTATGAATTATCAAAAAATTAGCTTGATTGTATTGTTGTCTTGCTTTTTAATTCTTTCTAATTTATCTTCAAAGGCCCAGCAGATCCTCAACTTTGACGATCATTGGAAATTTCATTTTGGCCATGCCACCGACCCTACTAAGGATTTTAAGTTTGGAGTAGCCAATATTTTTTCAAAATCAGGTGGCGCATTTGAAACTGCAATTGATCCCAATTATGTAGATAGTGGATGGACTACATTAAACCTCCCACACGATTGGGCCATCGAAGTTCCATTTGCCAATAATCCCAATTTTGAAGTAGAATCACATGGCTTTAGAAAAGTTGGTGGATTATTCCCCGAGACAAGTATCGGCTGGTATCGCAAACATTTTAGAATTGTTAAGGCAGATTCCGGCAATCGGTTTCAATTACAATTCGATGGAATTTTTAGAAATGCTACCATTTGGGTAAATGGCATATATACTGGAAACAATCTAAGCGGATATCTTGGTGTTAATTACGACATCACTGATTTCATTAACTATGAAAAAGAAAATGTAATCACTGTTCGGGTGGATGCAACTCAATACGAAGGTTGGTTCTATGAGGGCGCTGGAATTTACAGACATGTTTGGTTAAAACAGTTGCATAATCTTCATATTGCTAATGATGGAATATTTGTCAATGCAAATATTAAAGGAAAAAATGCCATAGTAAGTGTTGAAACTACTATCGAGAACAAAGGATTCGCAGGTAATAAAGGAATTCTATTAACTTATCTGACCGACAGAAATGGCAATAGAATAGCCACTGCTGCTCCTCAGAATATTTCATTCTCATCTAGAAGTAATCAACAGTTCAAACAAAATATTCAATTAAAGAATCCTCATTTATGGGATATAGATAGTCCGTATTTATATCGTGTAGTTTCTGAAATTAAATCAGGAGAAAAAATAATTGATCAACAAGTTCATCGATTTGGAGTTCGTTCTATTCGCTTTGATGCCAAGGAAGGATTATTTCTGAATGGTGTACATGTAAAAATAAAAGGTACTAATAATCATCAAGACCATGCGGGAATTGGTTCAGCACTTCCAGATGCTATGCAATATTATCGTGTTGATTTATTAAAGAAAATGGGCAGCAATGCATATCGCACTAGTCATAATGCACCAACTCCGGAATTATTAGACGCTTGCGATAGTTTAGGAATGCTTGTATTAGATGAACAACGTTTATTAAATAGCAGTAATGAATATATCGATCAGTTTGAAAGATTAATCAAACGCGATCGCAATCATCCTTCTGTATTTCTTTGGTCAATTGGCAATGAAGAAGGATGGATACAAACTACATCCATCGGCAAAAGAATTGCTCAATCTTTATTAGCTAAGCAAATAGAATTAGATCCTACCAGAACAAGTACTTATGCAGCAGATTTACCCAATTATTTTAAGGGAGTTAACGAAGTAATTCCGATCAGAGGTTTTAATTATCGGCATAATGCTGTAGCAGATTATCATAGAGATCATCCTAACCAACCCATATTAGGAACCGAAATGGGGAGCACAGTTACTACCAGAGGGATCTATGAAAAAGATTCAATTAAAGCCTATGTGCCAGACCAAGATATTACTGCTCCCTTCTGGGCAAGTAGAGCAGAAGCCTGGTGGAAAGTTGCTGCAATAAATAATTATTGGATTGGTGGGTTTGTATGGACTGGATTTGATTACCGAGGAGAACCCACTCCATTCAGATGGCCTAATATCAATTCTCATTTTGGCCTCATGGATGTATGTGGCTTTCCTAAGAATATTTATTACTACTATCAAAGTTGGTGGACCGATAAAGATGTATTGCACATTTCACCTCATTGGAATTGGAAAGGAAAAGAAGGAAAACCAATTGATGTTTGGGTAAATACAAACGCCGATAATGTAGAACTATTTTTAAATGGAAAAAGTTTGGGTAAAAAAGAAATGCCCAGAAATGGACATTTGCAATGGTCTGTGAATTATGAACCAGGCAAGCTCGAGGCAATTGCATTTAAGAAAGGAAAAAAACTAACCTGCTCTGTTGAAACAACAAAAGAAGCTGCCAAATTATTATTAGAACCTTCCAAAATTCAACTAATAGCAGATGGCAAAGATATCTCAGTGATCAACGTTACGGTACTTGATCAAGATGGTCGCGAAGTTCCTAATGCTAATCGAATGATTGATTTTAAAATTTTCGGCGGTGCCAAAATAATTGGAGTTGGTAATGGAGATCCGAGTAGTCATCAAGCAGACTTTTGTAAAGATGGTAAATGGCAAAGGTCGAGTTTCAATGGAAAATGTCAGGTGATTGTACAATCTGGTAAGACAAAAGGCAAGTTTCATTTTGAAGCACTTTTAGAGGGTATAAAATTGACTTCCTTAGAATTAGAAGTGAAATAATATTTGTCTCTTTTATAGAAGGTTTTGAATTCTAGCTTTAAAAGGATTTCTTTGCTTCGCCAAAGAGATCCTTTTATCATTTAATGCACCCACTTGCAACAGAAACCTACAAAACATCATTCCGATAAGTTTACCCCTAATCAAATACTGGTTATATTTTTATTGCCATCACTGATGATGATAACCATGGTATTAATATATACCAATCTTAATCCCATCCCTTTTGGATTTATTCTCCTTTTCAATATCCTGTTCATGATTAGTATGATGAGCAGAGTGGTTCCTGCAATTGTATTAACTTCTGGCTTACCAAAGATGCAGGATCGAGGCGCATTTATGAGTATCAACTCTTCGTTACAACAAATTGCAGGGGGTGTTGCAGCAATTGTTGGAGGATTGATTGTTGTTCAAAAAAATAAGTACAGCCCCTTAGAACATTATAATATTTTGGGAATACTAATTTCGCTACTTTCTACCCTTAGTATTTTATTAGTATACCTAGTTAGCAAAATGGTAAAGCAAAGAAAGGCAATAGGATTATAAACTAATTCACAACTGTTTTGTATGTAATCTCCCTAATCACAGTATCTAATTCATCCGAAGAGCTTTTTATAAACTTTAAATAAGTTGCTATTTCACAATCGGGTACAATTCCTTTTTGCAAAGCATTTGCCAAACCCATGATTCTAGTTAGTGGCGCTCTAACTTTATGCGATTGAGTCCAAGCAATTTCTTTTAATTGTTGATTTTGTTTTTCTAACTCTTTTGCTATAATTTTCCTACTTGTAATATTTTTAAAATATGCAGCTGAAAAAGTTTCGTCGCCTATTTGGAATAAACTACCTGTAGTAATTTCAACTGGTATTTTTTTGCCGTTTTTTGTTAAAATAAAAGTTTCCAACAAATGAAACTCATCTGTAGAAGTAAACTCTCTAAATTTAATTTTTATTTCTTCTAATAATTCAGGTGGATGTATTTGAGACTGATGCATGGTAACTAATTCAGATTTTGCATAGCCCATCAATTCTTCCGCTTTTAAGTTTACATCTACAATATACCCTGTTTTTGAATTTGCAATAAAAATAGCATCGCTTGCTCCTGAAAACAAACTGGCATATCTTAACTCATTAGTTTTATTTTCAATTTCTGCAATTTTTTCTTTGGTAATATCATGTATGAAAATAGTTGCACCAATAATTTTGCCAGCTTCATTCTGTATTGGATTATATTTATTATCTACATAAGTTCTCTTACCTGAATTTGAAGGTATTAGTGTATTAATTTCAAAATACTTTCCGCTTAATGCAGCGTCAATTGCAGGCTTGAAAATAGTCAATTGGGCATCAGAAAATACATCGAGAATCTTATTGCCAACAATCGCATCCTTACCGAAGTTTTCTTTTACAAATATTTGATAATTGTTTGAAAAAGAGGTAAACCTATATTCTGTATCAATGCTTACAACGAAAATATCTTCAGGGCTATTAATGATTGACTTTAAAAGGGCATTATCCTTTAAAACCATGGCATTAGTTTCAAACAACTCTTCTTCTAATCTTTTATTTTCAGAAATATCAGTATGTGTGCCAATAATCATTAAGGTCTTTACTCCATCTATTTCTTCTAATATAAGTGAACCCTTGCTTGATATCCAAATCCAATGTCCATCAAAATGTTTCATCCGAAACTCTTGACGATATCCTCCTTTTAAATTTTTTAAAAAATCTGCAAATTTGGAAGTTGCATATTCTACATCATCTGGATGTAATAAATCAATCCACACTTTTTGAGTACTATATTTCTCCCAACTTTTTATGGAAGTAGTATCATAACCAAGTAAATCAAAGTATTGTTTACTACACCAAAGTTCACCTGAATCAACTTTATACTCCCACCCTCCTAGATTTCCAGCTATTATTAAACTTTCATATTTTGATGCAAAATAATCAACTTCCTTTACAACTACTTTTAATGGAATTTCATGTAAAGATTTATATCCTTGATTAATAAAAGGAAATTCAGTGATAGAATTCGATCGAATGCCTTCATTCTGATTTTGCAATTGAACTAGGCCCAGTAGATAAGACTTTTTCTTTACAGCTATTGCCCTGCACTTTAAAAAATTAATCCGACTACTTTTTTGCAAGAATGGTATATCTATTTCGATAGCTTCTTCTTGATCTTTAGCTAAATAATCATCAAATGAACTACAAATTGTATCGATATCATTTATTGGAAGCAATTCATTCCATGAAAGTGGAATCTGTAATAAGTAATCCTTTTCAAAGCCCAAGAGTTTTTTAAGTGACTGGCTTAACCAAATATGGTTTCTATTATTAAGATCCCAAAACCAGATCCCTACAAATGCCTCATCATTTAAAAAATTCTGCATGGCTACATCTGTGCTGAGTAGTTGGTAGAATTTTTTTTCCAGTTGTTTAATTGGCTCAATCATTAATAAGAATTAAGATAATTGACCAACACTTTCAGTTTTTACTTCAAATATTTCATCGCTTGTAAAATTTCAGCAATCAATTGCTAAAAATCAACAGGCTCATTGGGAGATAAGTTCTTGGTCGATATAAAGTTAGCAAAGTAATCTTTGAACAATTTGTAGTAAAACAACAAATTATATAATAAAATATACTACATTGTTTAATATTTTATCCGATAAAATTAAAAATTGAATGAAACTGTTTAATTTTTTAACAATGATGAATTATAAAGTTCCAGCCTTTAATTGTTTAAAAGCATAATCCACTGCCCTGGCCGTTAAAGTCATATATAAAATACTTGGACTTTGATTTCCTGTACTTGTCATACAAGCTCCATCAGTAACGAACACATTTTTACAAGCATGTAGCTGATTCCATTCGTTCAACATCGAATTTTTAATGTCTTTTCCCATTCTGCAGCCACCCATTTCATGAATATCCAGACCAGGAGCTTGTTTAGAATCAGCGTGTCTAATATTTTTGACTCCAGCTTTACTAAGCATTTCTTCGGTTTGCGTAAAAAAGTCTTTTAATAATCTATCGTCGTTATCATCGTAACCCACAGAAGTTATTAATTGTGGAATACCCCACTGATCTTTTTGATCGGAACTTAAACGAACATGATTCGCTTTTTTAGGAATTGTTTCGCCTTGCACATAGGCATAGATATGCCATGGGCCAGCTTCAGTCATAGCATCTTTAAAATTGGCACCAATTTGTTCGGGGCAGCGATTCCCATCACCTCTTTCGCGATAAGCACCTGCAAAAGTGGTAAACCCTCCAGCAAAATCAGTATCAATTTTATGCAAATTTCTGTAATTAGCAATGATGGTATCAGTAGGGTTTCTACCATACGTGTATCCATCTTCAAAGCCTTCAATAGATCCATTCATCCAACCACGATAATTATGGAAACAAACATATTTACCTAAAGTATCACTATCATTTCCTAAACCATTTTGGAACCTATTGGAGATGGAATTTAAGAGGATCAAATTGCTATTCAAAGTAGACGCATTGAGAAAAATAATTTTTGCAAAATACTCCGTACTTTCTTTTGTAATAGCATCTATCACACGCACACCAGTTGCCTTCTCTGTTTTTGGATCATATATAATACTGTGTACAACTGAATGAGGCCGGACTGTTAAATTACCCGTCTTCATTGCCCAAGGTAATGTGGAAGAATTACTACTAAAATAACCACCAAACGGACAACCTCTCATACAGAGATTTCTTGCCTGACACTTTGCTCTACCTTGTTGCAGGTGCAATTCAGTGGGTTCTGTGAGGTGTGCCCATCGTGCATGCACTAAATATCGATTGCCGTAATTTTTGAGAAAACTTTCTTTTAAATGCTGTTCCACACAATTCAAATCAAAGGGAGGAAGAAATTCTCCATCAGGCATCGACTCAATACCATCTTTATTTCCGCAGACGCCAATAAATTTTTCTACATGAGAATACCAAGGGGCAACATCTTTGTATCTTAAGGGCCAGTCCCAACCGTAGCCGAATCTTTGAGGACCCGTAAATTCAAAATCGCTCCAACGTTGGCATGCCCTTCCCCATGTTAATGATTTGCCTCCAACCTGATAACCCCTGATCCAGTCGAATGGTTTCTCTTGTATATAAGGATGATCTTTATCTTCTATAAAAAATTGTTGATTGTCTTCGCCGTAACCGGCAGCTTTTGTAATAAGCTTATTTTCTTTTCGATGAGCATCCGTAATATTTCCTCGATGCTTTAAATCCCAGGGATTTAAATTGGCAGAGGGATAATCTTTAATATGCTGAACATCTCTTCCACGTTCTAAGACTAGGGTTTTTAAACCTTTCTCACACAATTCTTTTGCAGCCCATCCGCCGCTAATTCCAGATCCAATAACAATGGCATCGTAACTATTTTTTAATTTACCTGGATGATTAATCATCGCAGAACCGGAATCGTTGAGGGACATATGGCAGTTTTAGTTAAATTATCGAAACTCATTCAGAACTTTAAATTACTGAATAAGTTTCGATTCTAACTTATACAACCAGGGAGGATTCATTAATATTTGATTCTAAATCGCAAGCAGACCATAATTTATAGCCACCAGAAATATTTTTTACTTTTTCGAATCCGTTCTGTAATAAAATTCTTTGTGCCAAATAACCACGAAGACCAATTTGACAATAGATAAATATGTTTTTATGTTTGCCTAATTCATCTATTCGGCTTCTTAATTCATCCACAGGAATGTTAATTGATCCTGGAATATTTCCCTCTACATATTCAAGGGCCGTGCGAACATCTATTAAAATATCCTCAGGTGAAATATCTTTTACTGCCGACCAAGGAATTACATGTAAACGTTTTTGAAGAATATTCTCAGCTACGTAACCAGCCATATTAACCGGATCTTTTGCAGAAGAATAAGGGGGCGCGTAAGCATGTTCAAATTCCGTTAATTCTTCAATCGTGCTTCCACGTTGAATTACAGAAGACAATGTATCTATTCTTTTATCAACTCCATCTGTTCCGATAATTTGTGCGCCAAGTAACTTTCCATTAGAGGGTGCAAAATTTATTTGGATGGTCATTTGTTCAGAACCTGGATAATATCCTGCATGAGAACCACTATGTGTGGTAGAAACTAAGTGTTCTATTTTGGCTGCTGTTAAATGCTTACTTGCTACACCTGCAACGGCTACAGTCAAATCAAATATTTTAACAATAGCTGTGTTAATAGAACCAAGGTATTTGTTTTTATTTCCAAGAACCATATTATTAGCACAAATTCTACCTTGCTTATTAGCAGGTCCTGCTAAATAAGTAGGCATGGAATTATGGGTAATTGGATTGATAAACTCTATGGCATCCCCAACCGCATAAATATCTTCATCGGATGTTTGCAGATAATCGTTCACTAATATCCCTCGGGCTGTACCTAATGTTAAACCAGCCGCAGTTGCTAGTCTGGTATCTGGTTTAACTCCTATAGAAAGTATTACGATATCAGCTCCAAGCGGCTCTTCGTCTTTCATGAAAACCTTTAATCCCTGCTCATTTCTTTCAAAGCCGTTAACAGTTGTTTTTAATTTTAAGTCAACCCCTTTTGAACGAATATGTTGCTGTGCTATAGCTGCAATAGGGAAATCAACAGGAGCTAAAATTTGAGTCCCCATTTCAATGATGGAAACGTGCATCCCCAAATTATGTAAATTTTCAGCCATTTCCAGACCGATAAAACCACCACCAATAATCACTGCTTTCCCATTTGGAAATTTGCTCACATATGCTTTGATTCGATCTGTATCAGTTACATTTCTAAGTGTAAAGATTCCTTCACTATTGATACCCTCTAAAGGTGGACGGATAGGTTCCGCACCTGGAGATAATACCAATTTATCATAAGAAAGTTCATAATCCAGGCCGGTTTTCAAATCCTTTACTTGCACTAACTTTTTTTCAGGCATGATTGCTAAAACCTCGCTCTGCACCCTTGCATCTATATTAAATCGATCTTTAAAAGAAGCAGCAGTTTGAACAAATAGTTTGTTCCTATCTGTTATTACATCCCCAATATAATAGGGTAACCCACAATTGGCATAAGAAATATAACTTCCTTTCTCAAATAATACAATCTCGGAGTGCTCGTCCAATCTTCTTAACCTTGCGGCTGTACTAGCGCCACCTGCCACTCCTCCTACAATTATATATCTCATAGTTTATCTTTTAATGCTATTGCAAAGAGAAACCAATTAGAAGTGGAATATTGTAACAATTGTCACCCTAAGAAAATGATATTTCGATTGCTTGATAAAAAAAATGATCCGGCCGAAAGTTACTTTCTGCCGGATCGTCTGAGCCAATTAATTTAATCCAGACATTTCAGAAATAGTTCCGTTCTCATTAATCTGGAGAATAATTTTTTTACCAGCTTTGTTCAAAGACAAATAGTAATTAAGTTCTTGATCTGTATTTTCTATAACGATACACTCTTCTAAAGAATAATTTGGATAGGCATAACTATTTGCTAATGTTTTTAAAGCTGCTTTGGGTAGTTTATCAA
Organism: uncultured Bacteroidota bacterium; assembly: GCA_903927185.1. Lineage (GTDB taxonomy): Bacteria > Bacteroidota > Bacteroidia > Chitinophagales > Chitinophagaceae > Sediminibacterium. Next base: position 87,130 of record CAIYLW010000007.1, on the reverse strand, counting down.
AATCGAAAGATTTACTAATCGCTAAGAACTCTCCATCAAGAGTATAGAAATATTCTATCTTTTCTGCATTAACACCCACCATTGCTTTTTGAAAATTTGGAGCATATTTCCAATTTACGTTATTGACTGCGTTCAATTCTTTAAAAGAGCGAACGTTTTCTGGAGAATCTGCTGCAAAAGAACTAGTGCTGATTAAGATGGTTACTAATGCGGCAAAGAATAATTTTTTCATGGTATTAGTTTTAATGTTTTGCTATTTTGTTTTTTTAAAAAATTTGATAAATCAAAATTAGCTTCATTAAAAAGTTGGGAGAGGCAATTATGACTGGCAACAGTTTATCAATAAATAGTGGGATAAGCGGTGTTAATGGCCAGGTTAATATAAGTTAATAGTTCCCTGAAAGGCAAGTATAGCAATGAATAGAACTGAATTCATAATACTTTCACAAAAAGCGTAAACAAAGTACAAAATATTGCCACTGGTTTATTAAAGGGGCGAATACCTATTTAAAAAGGGCTAAATTATCAGGCAACCTATTATTTATTATTTAATTGCTTACGATAGCTATTTAAATATTGATCAAAATTTTGATACACTTTAGGCATTTCAGTTTTAGTATCATGTTTTTTGATAACTAGTAAATTTTCAACTAACCAATTCATAAAAAGATTACTATCCTTTTTTTTGATAATTGATTCCGTTTTAATTGCATTTGTCTTTTCACCTTGCTCAGTAATTGCCGAAGCAGCTATCCCTATTTCAAATGTTCGGTCTAAATTTTTAATTGCATTCATTTCATTTCCGGATTGCCAATTAAGATACCCGATAATAAAATAAATCTCTGCATTCTTTTGATCCATTATGGATAATTTATTGAAAATGTCGAATGCCTCATTGGTATGATTCTGAAATAAAGCAATCTCCCCAAGCTTTAAATTTGGGCTTAATGTTTCTTTATTCAAATTGGCTGCCTTTTCAAAATAAGACTTTGACTTTTCCGGATGGAAGTAGGCAGGTTTATTGATAGAAAAATAAAGATTGCCCAATTGAATAAAAGCACGTTCACTTTGCGGGTTTATTTCTGTTAATTTATTCCAGGAACTTAGAGCCAGTTCGTTTTTATCTGAATTCATAAACATATTCCCAATATAATAGAGTGCGTCTTCATGTTTTGGGTTAATATTGAGGGCTTCTTGATAATATCTGAATGCTGAATCAGCTGCACCTTGTAATCTAAAATCAGAAGCAGTATTATAATAAAACCAGAATTGCTGTATAGAATCAGATTTGATTGTATCGACTGCGGTACTTGTATTAATTGAATTCCCACCATATTTTACGATGGTGATACCTATGAACGCTACAATGAAAATTATAGCGACTATAATACTTTTTTTATATTTCATAAAATATTATCAATTAGGATGGGTTTCTAGATATTTAATATTATTTATCCCTTCAGTTATCAATATTCTCTTATTGATTGAAATATTTTGAAAACTTTGAATTAGACCACTTGGCCAACGTATTTCAAGGGTATCAATTTTATTATATTTAGCTAAACCAAAATGCTGGGTAAGACTATTTTGTGATAAGTAAGAACTCTGATTATTTACTTCTCGGATTTGAGAAACACTACCACTCACTATTTTGATTCTTGCACCAATTGCTGAACGATTACTCTTAGTACCCTCCAATTTTATTTCTAACCAATTATTCTTATTACCTCCTTCGTTTCTCAATAGAACTGCTTTACCACAATTATTTACGATAAATAGATCCATATCTCCATCATTATCAAAATCACCAAAAGCTGCTCCCCTTCCTACATTTTCATAAGCCAAAGCCTCTCCACTTACAGAACTAACTTCAGCAAAACCTTTTTCTTGGCCTTCATTCCAAAAGAGCCGATTTTTCATAGGCACTAAATATTGCGGATCCCTTTCCTGTTGATTGGTGCTTCCATTAACTACGAATAAATCAAGACGGGTATCATTATCATAATCAAAAAATGAAGTACCCCAAGCAACGTCATCCAATGAAACCTGGCCAAGACCATATTTTTCTGCTTCATCTTCGAATTGCAAGGATTGCATTTTATTCGGAGCCTTTTCTTTTGAATTTAGTTTATTAATATAGAAACCATTTTCTTCAGCAAGCCAATGAGTTACAAATAAATCCATATCACCATCATTATCCCAATCGCCAACTCCTAGCCCCATAGCTCCTCGATAATCAGCAACATGTGCAAGATGACTCACATCATTAAATGTTCCATCTCCCTTATTTATATACATCACATTATCTGACACATCATTAGCAACATATAAATCAGGCCATCCATCATTGTTAAAATCGCACCAGGAGGCGGATAAACTTTTACCCGCAGGATCTGCAACTCCAGCCGAAATGGCTACTTCAGTAAATGTTCCATTTTTATTATTGTGATATAATAAGTTTCGTTGAGAAGGAAACGATAAAGGATTAATGCCAGCTGGTTCTGCATTGTTCTCCCTTTGAGTGATTACCTGATTATTTAATCGTTTATATTTTACATAGCCACATACATACAAATCCAGAAATCCATCCCTATCGTAATCTGCCAAACTTGCTCCTGCCCAAAAACCTTTTAGTCCACCCAAACCAGTTTTTTTAGTCTGGTCTGAAAATGTACCATTCCCATTATTATGATAAAAAATATTAGTACCAAATGCAGTTATAAAAACATCAGGGAAGCCGTCATTATCAATATCTCCAATAGCTACACCCATGCCACATCCATGAAAATTTAAGCCTGAAGCCTCTGTAACATTTGTAAAAGTTCCATTCCCATTATTATGATAAAGCTCACAATGAGCAGCTGATTTTTTAATTTCATCAGCTGTCATTGTTAAGGGCCCTGATTGATTAATGATAACTAAATCCTCGTTACCATCTTGATCATAATCAATCCATGCAGCGCCCGATCCCATATCTTCCGGCAGTTGCTCAGTTCGTTTTCCAGAAAAATGTGTGAAATCAATTCCAGCAATTTTGGTTACATCTTTGAATTCAACTTCTGGATGATTTTTAGGTACCGGTTTATATAATTCAACCGTTACTCCATTAATAGGTTCGCCTGGGTCGTACTGCTTTTCATTCCTTTTAATGATTATAAAAAAAACTATTAGAAGGGCCAGTACTGAAGCAGTTGCCAGCCAACTCATTATTTTAAGGGATCGCTTTCTTTTTGAGATAGACATAATACTCAGGGATGTGTTGATTTTTTAACAATTATCTTCTTAGTGTCATTTGACAAAACCGTAACAGGAGCCGTTATATCAACTTTACCATTATCAGAGAAAAATGTGTTCAATACAAATTGGTTGAATTTTCTGTAATTCAATTTTGCTGTAACATAAAGTGTATCATTTGTATTTTTTGAACCCATCATTTCCTGCTTATAGATAAAATTATATTTCAGCTGATCACTAAATCCAGGATATAATGCACGGCTGAATTTAATTCCTACAAGGTTCCATAAATTATGTTTGTCAACATCACTTCCAAACTGATCTACGGGTTGAGCACGATAGATAACTGAACCAGGTGGTATAAAATGATTCTTATCTAATACGCCTGAAGAATAAACCATATTTCCATTTCCATCTTTCACTGTTACCTCAATCCAAGCTTGAATTAAATCGAGTGGACCAGTAGGAAAATGGTGTCCAGATTTATTATTTGTAACAGTTACATCTAGCACAACTTCTTGCCCATTAGTAATAGTTTCTGGTGTGCCTAATTGTATCGGCAGAACCGGACCATTATGCCATTTATTTTTAATTTCCGGAATTTCTAAATCACCCTTCAACCATTTTTCAATTAATTCTACTTGTTTTTTACCATCAGGAAGTTTCAATAAAGTAGGCATTAACTGATTACCTCCAAGAAAGCGATGACTTCTATGTTTATTGTCAACCAGTGTTCTATTATAATCTTTTAAATCACCATTAGCTGGATCAAATGTAGAATCCAATGGCATATGACATTCACGACATTCAATTGTTTTCAAAGCTTCTCCAGGATGATTCCAATGGCTCTTTCTCCAGCTATCATATTGATTTTGCAACTGAACTGTACCAACACCATTTACTTGCTTATCAATAAATTGCTTATGGCATGAACCACAGAATTCTGGCGTTTTTAAAATAGGTTTACTAAAAGCTGACACGTGATATTTTGGATAGGCACGAATAATAAAATCACTCAGAAATTTGGCAGTTTTTCCTTCTTTTAGTTCGTACATATAAGGAACCCGTTTAGTTATCTGATATTGCGCATTCCCTTTTACATCAACCTTTGTCATGGAATGACAACTTACACAAGACACCCCTTCATCAAGTCCCATTGGATTGGTAAGTTTTGTATCATCCAGATTTTTAGAACCAGATAACAAAGAAATAGGATCATGACAACCACCACAATATCTGGTAGAAACTGGTCCTTTTTCAACCGCCATTGCATGTTGTACAACTCGAAAAGCAGGGTCCATTGCAGCATATCTATGTGCATTGGCCTCCCATTCATGACCTATATTAATATGACAACCACTAGTTGTACAAGATTTCGAATTGCCCATAAGTTGTGCATCGATAGCTCCACCATCGCTAGTGGTAGCAAGACTAGGTTCAAAAGGCTTATTCTTTCCATAAGAAAATTGATAATCTTTTGGAAATTCATTATGAAACTCTATGGGATTTGAGGCATAAATAAATAGAACTCCAACAGCAATTAAAATTCCAATTACGTACAGGACTTTAATACCAAAAGCTTTTTCATATTTAACCAGTGCGCTTTCCTTTTTTTCTTTAGTTGCTTTATAATCGCGAATAAGTAATAAACCAATATGTGGAACTACAGATAAAAGGAAAGCAAAAGTTGCCACAATGTGAATCTTATCGATTACATAATTAATGCGTGTTGAGTATACAGCTTGATAAGTTAAAAAAACACCCGTTAAAGCAGTTACAACTGCAGTAACCATCGCAATATAACCTAACAGCTTATGTTGTGTAAGATTATTATTTCGGTAAGATAACCAATGTCGAATCTGATAAATGATATAAGGTATTATTACAACTAACCCAAATGCAGTATGTATCACAACAAAAGCCTGAGTAGTTAAACTAAAATTACCCCAGTAAATTATTAATCCAGATATAAGTTCGAAAAACAAAATACCAACTACAAATATCATTAGTTGACTATGCCATTTTTCTTTCGATGATTTCTCCATACAAATCTTTTTAGGTTTATCTATTTTATGCCAGGTCTCTCAAAAAAGCTAAGAGCTTAATTTTATTAATGTCAATTCCACTATGCCATATGTGGAACAGATTGAAGTACTCAAATATTTAATACCCTTTTATATAATTAGGTATAATTTATAGGTGGGTACTTGACTAATTGAATATCAACTAGGTTACATAGATGAACACCAATTATTTGGGTATTCATCAAGTTGTGGTTAATAAACAATTAAGGAGATAAATTATGCTTTGCAATAATCAGGAGGCTGTTCAGGAGATAAACTAGGACAAGAAAATAAATGAGCATTAATTAAAATCGGCCAATTACATTGAAAATCAACTTGAATAGTAAGTGTATACATACCAATCAAACAATTTTCATAATCAGTATGAAGATTTTTTAATGTAACATTTTTTGAATTACCAGTTTTTTGGGGAATGCCATTTTGGACAATATCATTAGTTGCATTAAAATAATTATTCTTAATAATTTCTAAATGCATTTTTTTATCATTGGAGATGCACTTTAAATACAAAGTATCATTCGCAATTTTTCTTTCTACATATTTATAAATATTACCCCCTATTTCGATTTCACCATCATATCTCTGATAAGCCGACCAGCTCATTAGATAAGGAATTTGTAATGGAACTTTTAACTCAACTAACTGTGAGTTGTCATATAAATTATTATTCAAACTTGCTTCTAATTGATAGTCTGATTTATACTGCATATATTCAATTACTAACCTATATCCAAACAAATTGAATAAAAAGGAAATAATTAAAAACAGAGCAGTTATTTTCTTCAAAACAGTTGTTTTTTTTCGAAATAGACGAAATAAAAGACTAAATTGTCCTTAATTCAAGAGTTAAAGTACATAATCATTTTAACAAAGCAAATTAAATTTCGTTTCTATTAGCTGTATTTTCACTTATCGCACTAAAAAAGAAAACAATGTTTACTTACCCTAATACTAAGAAAAGTTGTTTTTGTTTCATTTACTATCCATTTTTTTTGTTGTTAATAGCGTTGATTATTTCTAGCTGTGGAACAAAAACAAAGCCGAAAGACAATTCGACAATAGATGACCCAAAAATCCAAGCACTGCTATATCTATCACAGAACAAATTAGATGAAGCAACATTATCTTTTAAAGAAGCCATAAAAATTGATCCTAGTGATACTTCCAGCTATATTAGTTTAACCAGGCTTTATATTTTACAAAAAAATTATAAAGAAGCTGAAAGTATTGCTAAACAAGGATTGAAAAACATACCTGAATTAATAGATTTGAAATTACAGTTGGTTGAATTGTATAGTCAAATAAATGACTCTTCAAATGCATTACTGATATTAAATGAAATTCTAAAGAAAGACCCTAAGAATATAAATGGAATTTATAAATTAGCAGAATTAGATTCTACAAACAAAGAGGTAAGGAAATATTATTTATTAAAAGCTGTAAATTTAATTCCTGTTAATATTGTTATACGATTACAATTAGCTGAACTATTCGCATCAGAAGGCAAAACGGATTCATCTTTATTTTTTCTACAAAGTGTAAAAAAAATTGCTCCTAATTTTTCCGTTTCTGCAGAAATCTTTTATCAAAAGTCTACATCACTACTTCACGCATCTAAACCTTTATTGGCTTTAGAAAATATACAAAAATTACATTCATTAATGAAAGCAACACCTGAATATGCTTCAGGTATAGATGAACTAGTAATCCCTAAAATGATTGCAGGATTTTTTGATTTTGGCACCAATATTCCAATTGTCGCATACGGAAGCATCCCAATATCCCGTGGAACAGATAAAAATTCATTTACCCCAATAAAGTTTATAGATTTTTCAGACATACCGGGTAACATACCTGAAAATGGACCCCAAGCTGAAAATGCAGTTTTGGCTGTAGCAGATTATGATGCTGCAGGGAACATGTATCTGTATTCTAGTTACATGACAAAAGGTAGTGCTGAATCTCAATCTCATTTATCTGTGATGCAAATGGGCAATTTCAATGATTGTACTATTCATGGAGGGTTTGAACATAAAGGGAGAGATTTAGATGCACACTTTGCAGATTATGATAATGATGGTTATCAAGATCTTTTCATCACAAACTCTAATGGAATCATAGTATACAAAAATAAAGGAGATGGAAGTTTTGAAAAAGTAACAGAGAATATTGGTCTCAATAATGCTGACAATATCAATCAGATCTTATTTGTAGATTTTGACCAAGATGGAGATCTTGATCTGTTAGCTGCAAGAAAGGGTGGTAATAAATTTTTCAGAAATAATGGAGATGGCACATTTACAGAAAATGCGGCTGCAATGGGTTTGACCGGACCAATTGCAGGTACCAAAAGAATGGATTTTGGTGATTTAGATAATGACGGAGACCTTGATATTATTGGTCTTGGAGAAGATGGAAGTATAGAGGTATACAATAACAATCGACATTCAATTTTTAATGATATCACCGAATTAGCTGGACTTAAAAATCAGAAATATTCCGGCAACTCAATTACTATTGGCGATTATAATAACGATGGTAATCTGGATCTGCTAATTGGAGGAGGAACTGGAGGGAAGTGTTTCCTTTTTACAAATGAAGGAGGACATTTTAAATTGGATGAAAAAATGTCGGAACAATTAAATAGTTCTTTATTAGGGATACATATTAATGACCTCTCTTTTATTGATTACGACAATGATGGATTCAAGGATATTTTAGTAGCAGGTACAAATATAGATTTAACAAAAAAGGGAATTAAATTATTTCATAATGATGGATTAAAGAAATTTACAGATGCCAGTTTATTATTACCAGAAAAAATACAGCAAGCTTATTGTATATCAACAGCAGACTTTAATTTTGATGGTGACCTTGATATATTTTTCGCCGGCCCAACAGGTTCAAGATTAGCTAGGAATGATGGAGGTAATAACAACAATTATGTTCAGGTACAATTATCCGGACTTTCTTTTGGTAATAGTAAAAATAATCGATTAGGTATTGGAGCACAGTTAGAATTAAAATCCGGTGATCTATATCAATTAAAAACAGTAAAAGGTCCACTAACAATTTTTGGAGTTGGATCAAGAACTAAAATTGATGCTTTACGTATAATATGGCCTAATGGCTATCCACAAACTATTACTGATCCTACACGCAAAGAAAGACTTTTGGAGGAAGCAAAATTAAAAGGCTCATGTCCTTTACTATTTACTTGGAATGGTAAAAAATATGAATTCATAAAAGATATGTTATGGAGAAGTGCACTTGGAATGAATGTGGCGATAAATGGTAAGGATACTATTTATGCGTATTCAAATCCATCAAAAGAGTACTTAATGATTCCAGGAGAAAAGTTACAACCACAAAATGGACTCTTTACATTAAAGATTACAGAAGAATTATGGGAAGCTGTATATTTTGATAAGGCTGAATTGGTAGCTATAGATCACCCCGATTCAATTCAGACATTTGTAGATGAGCGTTTTGTTGCTCCACCTTATCCTGGAAAAAAATTATATCAAGTATCCCATCAACACTTCCCTGTTTCCGCTATTGATGGCGATGGAAATAATTTACTTTCCAAAATCAGTAACTATGATTTCAATTATGTTTCTAATTTTTCTTTAGGGAAATTTCAAGGAATGGCATCAGATCACGATTTGATATTAGACCTTGGAAATGAAGCGAAAGTAGATAGTTTATTCCTCTTCTTAAGAGGCTGGATTTTTCCAGGAGACGCAAGTATTAATACAGAACTTACCCAAACTAATCAATATCAATTAAAATCACCGTCATTGCAGGTGATCAATAAAGAAGGTAAATGGCAAACAGTAATTAAAAATATCGGATATCCAATGGGTAGAGATAAAATGGTTATTGCAAATCTGACAGGTAAATTTCTTACTGCAAATGATCGAAGAGTAAGAATTAGAACTAATATGCAAATTTATTGGGACCAAATTTTTTACTCAACTGGCAGTATCAATGCACCAATTAAAATGCAAGATTTGAAAATGGTTGGAGCAAATTTAAACTATCGCGGTTATTCCGCTTCCTATAATAAAGGTGGCCCTTATGGCCCTCAATGGTTTGACTATTACAACACAACTACCGGGCAAAAATGGAGAGACTTAACAGGTAATTATACAAAATTTGGGGATGTTTTACCATTACTCCAGAAAGCAGATGATCAATATATCATTGCAGATGGCGGAGATGAAATTACGATCAATTTCGATGCAACTCATTTGCCTGTATTACCTCAGGGTTGGAAAAGAGATTTTTTAATTTATAGTGAAGGCTGGGTGAAAGATGGCGACCTGAATATTGCTTATGGCCAAACTGTTGAGCCATTGCCATTTCATAATATGCCCTCTTACCCTTATGGCAAAAACATAAAATACCCATCAGATAATACTCACCTAAAATATTTACAAGAATACAATACACGTAAAGTAACTACGCATGAATTTGTAAATGCAATTAAAAATGCCAATTCAGAAAATTCAAATAAATAAGGCTTGATAGTAAAAGTTAAACAAATTATATTTTTGCAACTGTATGCAAATACATATTTTTTGAAGATGGCTCCAATAATCCGGCGATATTATATGGTTGAATCCGTTCCTTTATGATTCTAGTAAACCTATTAATTTCTTCAGCTGTTGGCGGGGCATTTTCAAGAATTTTTATTAAATCGGCATAAGACAATTTTACTATTTCTCTAATTGCCAAATCATCGGCATTCAAGAAATAACCTGGCTCTTGTTTTTTTATTCTGCGTTGCTCATGAGCAATTGTTGCTGTAAAATATAACATCGACCAAATATTGAAGAGTTCAAAGTATGGCATTGATTTATAACAACCTGCAATTAAGCAATCTGCTAATTTTAACTCTTCGAAAACAGCGTTTTCATATTCTTTCATATTCTGATCAAGTTTTCTTTCATCACCCCAATTTTCGCTGATACAATTAATTACTTTTTCAATGCCCGCTAGTGAATGAGCTATACCTGAACTAAATAATGGATCAATAAAACCAATAGAATGTGGAAGTGCCACCCATCCTGAGCCAAAACAGTTATTTAACTTTCTTTGCAATCTTTTTGATCGCAATATCTTTCCTGGTTTTTCAGCAAGTGTTGCTTCTGTCATTAAATTATTAACAGAAGGATACTTTTTCAACTTCTCCTCCCAAATAATTTCAGTCTCTATATTATCGTACAAAGCATTACTATCTTCCAGCACAAAACCAAAACTTGTTAGATTGTTATTAAATCGTAGCATCCAAATCCACCCTTCGTCAAGCACATGGTGAAGGGCTGAATTATCTGGATTGTATGGATAATCATCAGAAGGAATATTTTCTTTTTGCAATATCCCTGACCAAGTAGGAAGATGATTGAAGTGTGAAAATATAGAAAACGAATTAGTCAAAAAATCAGCTGAAGAAGATTTGATTCCTAAAAGCTTTTCAAGTAAATCGCCACTCCCAGTTGCATCAATATAATAGGCGACTTCCATGATAGAATGGCTATTTAAATGATTCACATAAAAATCCCATTTAGCATTCTTTTTCGCTGAAACGATTTCAGTTAAATCAAAATAGTCAATCCCATATTCCTTTACTTTATTTACTAAAAAAGCATCTAAATCTGCTCTTAACCAATTAGTATCCGATTGAATATCATCAGAACTTGCGGCAACTAGTAATTCATTAATATGACCCTCACTGGTAACAAATTTTTTTCCTGGACTATGTTTGTAAAAGCTGAATCCCCTTTTAATTCCACAAATAATTTCAGGATGTGATTGTTGCCAAGTTCCATACCTGGAGAAATCATGTAACCAGGGAAGATTATATTTTGTTGCTAGATTACGAAGAATCAAATCAGCAACAGGTGTAGATGATTCTCCTATCGCAAACCTAGGGTGTTGCCCCTTTTCAATTAGACAAACTTTTAAGCCCAAATTATGTAAAATAAGGGCAGTAATTGAGCCGGCAAAACCTGCTCCTGCTATTAGAATGTCGTATTGCTTTTTTGAAGTCTCTAACATATTATTGATGATAACTACAGGTTATCGGCTGATATCTTTTTTGAGATAAATTCATTTGATTCAACCGAGCTTTTCTTTCTTCGAAACAATGAGAACAACTAGATAAAAAATCTATATCCCAACTATCTACAAACACAAGACCTTTTTTAAATTCAAGTGCCTTTTCAAATACTTCTTCTAAAGCATTTAATGTGGGTGGAATATAGTGTCCCTGTTTTTGGAGTATTTCCATTATTCCATTTCCTGATCTAGTTGGAATAATTGAACAACATCTCACCCCACAATCAAAAGCAAACTGAACAGTTTTAATTGTCCATTCAATATTTTCCTTTTCATCTGTTAAATAAGGAGGATTTAAAAGTATGAATGCACGCATATCTATTCCATTGCTTTTTAAAAAATGAGCAGCTACTCTAAAATCTTCTAAGTTTAGTTGTTTATTTAGTTTGGGTAATACATCAGGATGAATAGTTTCAAGCCCCATGGCTATCTCTAACTTACCATTCAATTGATTATTAAAATCTACACAAACCTGTCCACATAATTTGGCATGATTTTCAACGATAACTTTTTTATAAGATTTAACTCTTTCAATGATCCCAGGGTAGTCGGAGAGCGGAATTGATTTTTGATCAAAGAAATTTCCACTGTTATAAAGCTTAATTAAATTCGAATCAGGTAACCTATTTAAAGCGTAATCAATTTGTTTTAATATAGCACCCTTTGGAGTAGGGCATTCTATTGTGTTTTTCCATAAATCGCACATCAAGCACTTGAAAGAACATTCTTTGCTTGTAAGAAAAATAGTGTTTATCGATTGTATATTTCCCTCCAGATCAGGTTCCTCTTCATGTAGAAAATGAAATGGGATATCTTGATTTACTATATTTCTTGCAGTTCGAAATTTTTCTATTTCACTATTGTCGGGCATAGAGTGAATTGAAATAAGTGCGATAAACCGTTTCATCATCCGAAAACATTTCACCGAATGTGTTTTCACTTACAGCACCACGTTGGAATCTGCGTTTTTCAAAAACAGGCATATCAAAACCAGTAACTGCTTTTATTCCCCTTCTAACAATTTCACCTTTTAAAGCATATAATTCATCCTCACTCCAGTTAGTTAATGCTATGAATGGTATCCCTTCTGAAATTTCTATCACATTCGGAAGCGCATATGGACTAAAGCCTCTAAAGCCTAATAACTGTGAAGGTGCATAAGAACGTACATGACCTCTACTCTGTCCGCCGGTATAGGTAAGAGAGTGTTTGATTTTATCAACACCCCATCCTTCTTGATATAGCATCGTATTATTTAAAACACTTCGAATGGTAAGTTCTGTATTTTCTGCGATAGGATAATCCTTTAGATTTTCATCCCCACCATCACCGTCAGCCAGATATTTCCATTCGGGATATTGCTTTCGTATTTGTTTGCTTAATGCAAGAGCCATAGTAGCCGACTCAATATCAAGCGGTTTATAATCTTCCACCACTTTAATCGCATCTTTATAACTAATCTCTGATTGTGGCACATTAAGAACTTCTAGAAAAATAGACAACCCTAGCTGATCTAAAAACTGATGGGCCTGAGCTACATCTGGTCCATTGTTTACAGAGAGTGTAAAAGCTTTTAATCGCTGTGGTGAAAGACCTAGTTTAAGCATCAGATGATAGATTACTAAAAAAACAGAACCACTATCTATGCCGCCAGAAAATAATACACCAATAGGTTCATTTACCGGAATAGACAATAACCATTTTTGACACTCATTTGCTAGAGCCTCCATATATGTCTTACCAATTTCATCCAGGTTATCCGATAAGACATTTCTTTTAGGGGCAAAGAATCTTGTATAAACCGGATTGGGATCTGGACAACCAACTACTTCTAAACGAACTACAAAATGTGCAGGTACCATTCTTGTATAAGAAGGATGGAATTGCGTATGAAGTCCTTTTGTTTTCAGGAAATTATAAATCTCATCGATTCGCTCTGCAACTATCAACATAGGTCCTGAAACTTGCTTAGCTAAGAAATAACGCATGGGTCTTCCAATAGAACGTGCCATAAAGACTTGCTGACCAACTTTTTCAACTATGGCAAACTGGCCCTCTATATTACGAACTCTTTCTGCATCTCCAGAAAGGATTGCTGCAGAAACTTCTGCCTCCGTCATGTTGAATATCGTGTTATTCCTATAGTCCAGCAAGTTCACAAAATCAGTGATCGGTTGTTTGGCAGTATCCATTTTTTATATTTTAATAGATTATCAATATTATTAAACAAAAGTATTACATCCTTATTTATGCACCCATTTAAATCTAATAGTATAATCGCAACAAAAAGCCGTCTCAATTTAGATTGAGACGGCTTCTTATTAATGTTTAAACTTTAATTATAAGAATTTCAATACCGCTTGTCCCATTGCTTCGGTTCCCAAAATGTTTTCTGGTTTTGTATTTGCATCAGCAATATCCACTGTTCTAAACCCTTCTTTCAAAACTTGGTCCACCGCACTAATTACTAAATCTGATTCAGCTTTCATACCAAATGAAATATCTAATAACAAAGCTGCAGAAAGAATAGAAGCTAAAGGATTCGCAATACCCTTTCCGGTAATATCATGAGCAGAACCATGAATAGGCTCGTAAACGCCTGTGCCATCGCCAATAGAGGCTGATGCTAGCATTCCCATAGATCCTGCAATTTGTGAAGCTTCATCAGTAAGAATATCACCAAATAAATTGGCAGTAACTACCACGTCAAAACGACGAGGATTTTTAATCAACATCATCGCAGTAGAATCAACAAATTGGTGTTCTACTTCTACATCAGGATATTCCAAAGCTAATTTCTGTATCACTTCTCTCCACAACCTGCTTGTTTCTAAAACATTTGCTTTATCTACAGAACATAGTTTCTTTTTCCGGGTCCTTGCAGCTTCAAAAGCTTTTCTGCCAATACGTTCTACTTCATAACGGCTATATTCTGCCACATCAAAAGCAGTATCACCATCATTCTTGCGGCCTTTTTCTCCGAAATAAATATCTCCAGTTAATTCTCTGAAAAATAAAATATCAGCGCCTTTTAAAATTTCGGGTTTAATACTAGACGCGCTTAATAATTCATCAAATAATTTAATAGGACGAAGATTGGCGTATAATCCAAGCTCCTTGCGCATTTTAAGTAGCCCCTGTTCTGGTCTTACTTTTGCGGAAGGATCATTATCATATTTAGGATGACCAACTGCTCCAAATAAAACGGCATCTGATTTGCGCATTTTTTCTAAAGACTCTGCAGGTAATGCTTCCCCAGTTGCTTCGATAGCAACGTGACCAATCAATGCCTCATCATAATTAAAAGTATGTCCAAATTTTGCTGCTATTGCATCCAAAACTTTTTTACCTACTGCTGTTACTTCTTGTCCAATACCATCTCCTGGTACAATTAATATGTTCTTAGTTGCCATAGTGTTCCAATATTTGAATAGTGATTTATTTTTAATCGATGGTGTTGAGCATTTTCTGAGTAGCTTTTATTGCCGATACGGTTTGGTCGCTATCCAGTCCACGGGTTTTAAATTCTTTCCCATTATGCATCCATGTAATAATCGTTTCGCACAATGCGTCTGATTTACCCCCAGGTGGGATACGAACAGCATAATCCGTTAATTGTGGCAATGCAATTTTCTTTGAAGCATATACTTTTTTCAATGCGTTCATAAAGGCATCGTATTGTCCATCTCCTTGTGCATTTTCTTCAAATATTTCGCTACCTATCAGAATTCTAATAGTAACAGATGGTCTTAGATTCTTAGAATGAGTTAAAACATAATTTTCAACCTGCACTTTTTCTTCGATAGTATTACTATCCAAGACATCCGAAATAATATAGGGCAAATCTGCTTGCGTAACCGTTTCTTTTCTATCGCCTAATTCAATAATCCGCTGAGTAACTTTTTTAAGATCTTCATCAGCTAATTCAATCCCTAGCTCCTTTAAATTGTTTTCAATATTAGCCTTACCACTTGTTTTACCTAAAGCATATTTACGTTGACGACCGAAACGTTCTGGCATCAAGTCGTTGAAATACAAATTATTTTTTTTATCTCCATCGGCATGTATGCCTGCAGTTTGTGTAAATACATTCTCACCAACAACCGGTTTATTCGCAGGGATTCTGAAACCAGAAAAAGTTTCTACCAGTTTACTTACAGAGTATAAAGATTTTTCATTCACTGAAGTCTTCACTTCTTTCATATTGTCGTGCAAAACCGCTACTGCACTAGCTAAGGAAGCATTACCAGCTCTTTCGCCCATTCCATTAATAGTTAAGTGCAAGCCCTTTGCGCCAGCTTTTACAGCTTCCAGCACATTGGCTGTACCTAAGTCATAATCATTATGCGCATGAAAATCGAAATGAATATCTGGATACTTATTTACCAGCTCAGATACAAATTCAAATGTTTCCCTAGGAGTTAAAACACCTAATGTATCTGGTAATAAAATTCTTTCTACTGGCTGATCTTTTATAAAATCGAGATAGCTAATTACATATTCTTTGGAATGACGCATTCCATTACTCCAGTCCTCCAGGTACACATTACTTTTCAAGCCTTTTTCTTTTGCTAATTTCAGCACAGCCGCAATCTCAGCGAAATGCTGTTCAGCTGTTTTCTTGAGCTGATGTGTTAAATGATTCAATGATCCCTTTGTTAATAGGTTCATTACTTTGGCTCCTGATTCCAACATCCAATTCACAGAAACATCACCATCCACAAAAGTTAGCACTTCTACTCTATCGATAAATCCATTTTCGTTAGCCCAGTCAGTTATTTTTTTCACTGCCTGAAACTCTCCTTCCGAAACACGCGCAGACGCAATTTCAATTCGATCTACGTTTAAGTCGGTCAATAACAGTTTGGCAATAGTTAATTTTTCTGAAGCCGAAAAACTTACACCACTAGTTTGTTCACCATCGCGAAGCGTGGTGTCCATTATTTCTATATGTCTTTGTTGCTGTTTCAATGGTATATTTTAAACGGTTGTAAGTTAGATGCTATGAGTGGTTGCGAAAGCTTTAATTTCTGCTTTCATGGCCTGCAAATAATCAATATCATCAAATCCATTTATCAAATTATGCTTTTTATAACCATTAATATCAAATGATTCTGTAGCTCCTGTTGCATTTAATTTAATGGTTTGGGCCTCTAAGTCAATGGTGATACTGGTAGCCGGATCTGCTTCAATTGCTTTAAAAATCTGGTCTAAAAATGCATCTGAAACCTGAACAGGAAGTATGCCTATATTGATGGCATTCCCTTTAAAAATATCAGCAAAGAAACTTGATACTACGCAACGGAATCCATAATCATAAAGGGCCCAGGCTGCGTGTTCACGGCTACTTCCACTTCCAAAATTGGTTCCTCCCACTAGAATTTTTCCTGAGTAAATTGGATTGTTTAAAACAAAATCTTTTTTAGGAGTATCATCATTATTATATCTCCAATCGCGAAACAAATTATCGCCAAAATTTTTTCTTTCGGTTGCCTTTAAAAAGCGGGCAGGTATAATTTGATCTGTATCTACATTTTCAATTGGCAATGGAACTGCAGTGCTAGTTAAGATAGTGAATTTATCGTAAGCCATTTTTATTGTTTGTTAAGTTGATTAAATTTAGTTGCTCAAGAATTATAATAGTTCTCTCGGATCAGTTACCACTCCTGTAACAGCTGCTGCTGCTGCAACGAATGGACTAGCCAGTAGTGTTCTACTTCCTGGACCTTGACGACCTTCGAAGTTTCTATTACTGGTACTCACTGCATATTTACCCGCCGGAATTTTATCATCGTTCATTGCTAAACAAGCAGAGCATCCTGGCTGACGAAGCTCAAAACCAGCTTCGGTTAAAATATCCAGAATTCCTTCTTCTTTAATTTGTGCCTCAACTATGTGAGAACCTGGAACAATCCATGCAGTAATATGATCGGCTTTTTTACGACCCTTTACAATGGATGCAAAGGCTCGAAAATCTTCGATACGACCATTTGTACAACTTCCGATAAACACATAATCAACTTTCTTTCCAATCATTAACTGATCTTCTTCAAAGCCCATATACTTTAATGACTTCTCATAAGTAGCTACACCGCCTGCAAGATCAGTTGCTTTTGGTATATGCTTAGAAATACCCATTCCCATTCCAGGGTTAGTACCATAAGTGATCATAGGTTCAATATCAGCTGCATCAAAATTGTATTCCTTATCAAAGCCAGCGCCAACATCGGTTTTCAATGTTTTCCAATAAGCCAATGCTTTATCCCAAGCTGCGCCTTTGGGTGCTTTCTCTCTTCCATTAATATAATTGAACGTGGTATCATCAGGAGCAATCATACCACCACGCGCACCCATTTCAATACTCATATTACATACAGTCATCCTTCCCTCCATGCTCATATTTTCGAACACATCACCAGCATACTCAACAAAATATCCAGTGGCACCCGCTGTAGTTAATTTTGCAATGATATAAAGTGTTACATCTTTAGGAGTAACTGCTTTACCCAATTTGCCATTTACATTGATGCGCATTTTCTTAGGCTTCGGCTGCATGATGCACTGAGATGATAAAACCATCTCCACTTCAGAAGTACCAATACCAAAAGCAATAGCACCAAATGCGCCATGAGTAGATGTGTGCGAGTCGCCACAAACTATTGTCATCCCAGGAAGTGTAATTCCATTCTCTGGTCCAACCACGTGTACAATACCGTTTTTAGGATCTCCTAAACCCCAATGCGAAATGCCATATTTAGCAGAGTTCCTTTCCAATGCCTGCAATTGGTTAGCAGATAATGGATCAGCAACTGGAAGATGTTGATTTATAGTTGGTGTATTGTGATCTGCCGTTGCAAATGTGCAGTCGGGAAACATTACATCAATGCCCCTACTTTCTAAACCTAAAAAAGCGACAGGACTAGTTACTTCGTGAATAAAATGGCGGTCAATAAAAAATACATCCGGGCCATCTTCGATTTTACGTACCACGTGTGCATCCCACACTTTGTCGAATAGGGTACTTGGGTTATTGCTCATCTTTATGATTTTTGTATTGTAATAATGGGATTTTCTGAAACACAAATTTAAATGCTTTATTTATGACTTATTTATACTTATTTTGACAATTATTAATACCTATTAAGTATCAATGGAACTAAGACATTTGCGATATTTCCTAACAGTAGCCCAGGAATTGAGCTTTACCAAGGCATCAGAAAAGCTTTTTATTGCTCAACCTCCCCTAAGCAGGCAGATCAAAGAATTAGAAACAGAGCTAAACGCAAAACTTTTTAATAGAAACAACAAAAAGGTAGAACTCACAGTAGCGGGAAAGTTTTATGTAAAAGAAATCAGTCAGCTTTTGCAATCGCTTGACCGCATTAATTTGAAGGCACAAAAAATCAGTCAGAATATTAGTGGGGAATTTCGTATTGCATATATCAGTTCTACTTTTTCTGGTGATATCACTGAGCTCGTTAAATTTTTATCTGCGAAATATCCTTTTGTGAATTTTAGATTATATGAAGTACCTACTGTAGAACAAGTAATTGGACTAGAGCAAGGAAAGATTGATCTGGGCATTATTCGTGCACCACTTTACTCACCAGAAATTAATTCCAGACTTTGGTTCAGAGATAGTTTTTCATTGGTCTATAATAGAAATAAAGTGACTATTAAATCTGAAAACGAAATCATAAAATGGAGAGATGAAACCTTCGTTTTTTTTAATAAAGAATATGCACCTTTCTATTACGATACATTGATTGAAATTTGCGCCAAATATGGATTTACACCAAAGATTGTACATGAATCAAATAATATTTCATCCATTATACAATTAGTAAAAAATGGATTGGGGATTTCCATAGTCCCTACGAATATTGTGAAGAGTCATAATTATCCAGAGCTAGGATTTTTGGAATTAAAAAAGCTGCATTTATTTACTGATATTTTATTGGTAACTCCAAAGTTGAGTGATTCAGAAATAGCACAGGAAGCCATTACTTTTTTATTGAAATAGTTAAGATGCATTTAATACTGCTTCTGCATTGGCTTTAATTAAATGCACTTCTAATACAGATGCATTGAAAACGGTTCCTAAATCATGTACCAGTGGGTTTTGAAAAATTAATGGATTAGCAATATCCATTCGAGCAGCACTATGATATTCTGAGGCTTTTGTAGCTGATGCAATGGCTGCTACATTATAGCTTCTCAAGCCACATCCAGGCATTACTATAATTCTTCCAGCAGCTTGATCCATTAATCCAGCAAGTATATCTAACGCATCAATGGCTGCTTTTTTCCCGCCGCTTGTAAGGATTCTTTCAAAACCGGCACTCACCGCGTCTTCCAGGGACTCTTGTAAATTGGGGGAAAGATCAAATGCTTTATTTAAAGTAGCTTTCATTGGATAAGCCCATTCAACAAAACGTTTACATAAATCAATATCCAGACTTCCATCTAACTTTTGTGCACCAATCGATATCCCATCACAACCAATACTTTTACAAAACAAAATATCTTGATGAATACTTTCAATTTCATCGGCACTATAAAAATAATATCCTCCTCTTGGCCGAATAATGGGATATAATTTGATGGAAATTAATTTTCTTGCCTGAATTAAAACTCCAGGAGCAGGTGTGGTACCCCCTTCTGTAGGGTTGCCACATAATTCTATCCGCCCGGCCCCACCCTTTTCTGCATTGATACAACTTTCTAGATTAAATGCGCAAACTTCAATTGTAACTTCTTTTAACATCCTATTGCTTTCAGCTAAAATACAGGATTTTATGCGCTTCGCATTTGGTAGCTTCACAGAGGTGTTGGGTGCCCTGCCTGAAGGCAGAGGTTAACACTTTTTATTAGACACTATTTACTTTTTAATTTTTACTTTTTACTTTTTACTTTTTACTTTTACTAATGGACCTTCAAGAAGCGCTATTACAAATTCTTCCTGCTGAAAAAATTAAGACAAGACTCACGGATAGATATAGTTATGCAAGTGATGCCAGTTTTTACTATTTAGTTCCTCAAGCTATTGTGCAACCTTCTAGCTTAGCAGAAATCAAATCTCTTTTTGAATTATCGCATCAAACAAATACGGCATTGGTTTTTAGAACTGGAGGTACCAGTTTATCAGGTCAATCTATTACAGATGGCATATTAGTTGATTTAAGTAGGTACTGGCAAAAAGCAACTGTTATAGAAAATGGGAATGCGGTAAATGTGCAACCCGGAATTATCGGAGGACAGGTTAATCAAATGCTCAAGAAATGGGGACGTAAAATTGGGCCAGATCCTGCGTCAATTAATGCAGCTATGATGGGAGGAATTCTTTCTAATAATAGCAGTGGAATGTGCTGTGGGGTTACGGGGAATGCCTATCATACACTTCGAACTATGGCATTTATGCTTACTGATGGAAGCTATTATAACACGGCCAATAAAGCAGACTATGAAAGATTTGAGAAAGAACAGATGACCATTTTTCATGAAATTAAAAATCTTCAATCTCAATTATTAAACAATCAGGAACTTGTTACAAGAATTAGAAAAAAATACGAATTAAAAAATACGGTTGGTTATAGCATCAATGCTTTTATTGATTATAATCATCCTTTGGATATTCTGGCACATATACTCATAGGAGCAGAAGGCAGTCTGGCCTTTATTGCAGAAGCCATTCTAGAAACCTTACCAGATCTGGCTTTCAAAGCCACTTCTATTCTATACTTTGAAACAGCCTTGATTGCTTGTAATACCATAAAAGGTTTAAAAGAAACTGGTGCTGCAGCATTAGAATTAATGGATAGAGCTGCACTTCGGTCTATTGAAAATCAAATTGGGGCACCAAAAATCATTAAAGAACTTTCCGCAAAAGCCACTGGAATTTTGTGCGAATATCAGGCGAGTTCGCAAGAAGAATTGAATGCACAATTAGAATCGGCCAAATTAGTATTAGCATCACTAACTACTATTTTACCGTATGAGTTTACACAAAACCCAGAACAACAAGCAACATTTTGGAAATTAAGAAAAGGGATGTATCCTTCTGTAGCAGCTGCAAGAGAGAAAGGATCTACCGTTTTATTAGAAGATATCGCATTCCCAATTGAAGTTTTAGGAGCAGCAGTTTTAGATGTGCAGGCATTAATGATAAAATATGGATTTGAGAATGGAATCATCTTCGGCCATGCCAAAGAAGGCAACTTGCATTTTGTTATCACGAAATCTTTAAATCAAGTATCCGATATAGCATCCTATGAAAATTTTGCAAAAGATTTAGCGGTGCTTGTTTTAGAAAAATACCAAGGCTCTTTAAAAGCAGAACATGGAACAGGCAGACAAATTGCTCCATTCATAGAAGACGAATGGGGTAAGGAAGCCTATTCAATTATGAAGCAATTAAAACAATTACTCGATCCTTATCAGCTATTGAATCCTGGGGTAATTATCAATGCCGATAAAGACTGCCATATCAAAAATTTAAAAACACTTCCTATCATAGAAGAGGAAGTTGATAAATGTATCGAATGTGGTTATTGCGAGCATCGCTGTCCAAGTAAAGAATTTACCTTAACCCCCAGGAGAAGAATAGTTTTACGTAGGGCATTACAAAGAATGGCAATAGAAAAAGATACCGCGAACTATGATCAATTATTAAAAGAATATCAGTTCGATGGATTAGATACTTGTGCCGTGGATGGACTTTGTGCATTAGAATGTCCAGTTGATATTAATACGGGAGATTTAGTAAAAAGACTTCGGAGAGAGAGCCATTCAAAAAATGCCAATGCTTTTGCATTGATAGTTTCAAAGCATTTTGAAGTAGTAGAATCTTTGGTTAAAATCGCAATACATACCGGTAATCTTATAAATAGATTTTTGGGTAAAAAAGCAATGCCAAATGTTACAAATTTTATCAGAAAAATTATTCCCAATTTTCCAATATGGACCAATGAAATAACAAGTCCCATCCAAAATTACAACAATGAGCTAGCAAATCCTTCTGCAGTTTTTATAAATTCATGTATTAGTAGAATGATGGGAGCTGATAAAGATTCCAGTGAATCAACTGTTGAAATGGCTATTCGTGTTTCTAAAAGAGCGGGAATTGAATTGTTGGTTCCAAAGAATCTGTCAGGCACTTGTTGTGGCCAGGTTTTTTCATCGAAAGGATTTACCGACGCCCACCGACAAACTGTTAATGAAACCATTGAAAAATTATGGAATTGGTCAAAAGAAGGAAGCTTGCCAATTGTTCTTGATACTACATCATGTACTAATTCCTTATTAAATAGCAGGGCTTATTTAAACAAAGAAAATCAAGTACGATTCGACAAAATACAAATACTAGATATTATAGATTTCTTGGCAGATCTCGTATTACCTACTTTAATTATTACAAAACCCAAAAACAAAATTGTTTTTCATCCAGTTTGCAGTAGTTATAAAATGAATTTATTAGGTAAAATGAAATCAATTGGAAAGGCTTGTGCCCTTCAATCAGACTTCCCCGTAAGTGCGGGGTGCTGCGGCATGGCAGGTGATCGTGGATTTTATTATCCCGAATTAACTGCAGCTGCCACCAGAAAGGAAGCTGAAGAAGTTTTAAGTGTTAATTATGATGGATATTATTCTTCAGGCAAAACCTGTGAAATGGCGATATCGAATACAGTTTCAAAAAATTATCGTTCGATTTTGTATTTACTGGATGAAGTAAGTGAGTAAATTATATTTTTATCGGAAAGCCTCTGATTTCTTAGTAGACTTTCCAATAATTTTTATTTGGTTAATAATCCATCCAATGTAATGGCAGTATAGTAAAGTGCTCCTATAGTAGGTCCACCAGCATATTGAATATATCTAATATTCAATATATTAGCACCTCCAACTTTGATAGTTGCTTTAAGTGAAGGAACACGTAAAGTAACTTGTGCATCTACCGTATTGAACGCAGGAACATCGCCATTAACCAATGGGCTTTCCCACACATAAGCATCCTGCCATTTCCACACAATATTAAATCCAAAATTTCTTAAGATTTCTCTATTACCAAATGCAAAGTTAGTTCCCCATTTGGCTGTATTAAATCCTGTTACGAAAATGTCGGTTGTGTTATTTTTCTTAATATCATTATAATTGATATTACCCGATATGCTGAAAGTTTTATAAAAATTCCAGGACAGACCTAATGCCGATCCATAGTTTGTATACTTGTTTTTTGCATTTGTAAAAACACGATAACGTGTTTGTTTACTTTTATTACTTGCAAGCATGTCTACTACTGCTGCATCAGTTCCTACCTGTATTGCATTATTTTCAGGCACAGCCACATCCACCTGCCCTAAAAATCCATCATATACATTATAATAAGCATCAAAATCAATCACTAATTTATTATTTAAAATAGAAGATTTATAACCAGCTTCTAAAGAATTAATTTTTTCAGGTCTTGTAGTTGCTAAATTAGTTACTTCTAATAATCCTCTATTTTTCAAAGCCGCTGCATTTGCTGTTGAGCCAGAAGTGACGTCTGTATTAACAGCAGCATTGAAATTATTTATGGAATTAAGTGTATAAGAATTTTCAAGATATCCTAATCCTTGATTTATAAACGATAATCCACCAACTCTTCTTACACCTCCATTATTCACAAAAGATAATGCTTCAAATAAAGAAGGGAATCTAAATCCGTTTTGAAAAGAAACACGAAAATTGTGATTTTTTGCAACTGTATAAACTGCAGCAATTCGAGGATTAATTTTCGGACTAAATTCTGGATTTCGATCATATCTAATTGAAGCAAATAATTTTAAATGATCATCAAAAAATGTTTTTGTAATCTGTGCAAAAGCACCATATTTACGATAATGTATCAGCTTCCCAAAGCTTCCATCAGGTAATGGTATATTACGATCTGCTACAGGTCTGAAAAAGTCAACAAAATTATTACCATCCGGAATTACTTCATATAAACGATAATCAAGTCCTATTAATAAGTTCACAATCTTTACTGCATTAGTCAAATCCCATTGAGCTTCGGTTTGATACATTCTGCTTTTTTGAAGCAACCATGCACCACCGGTTCTAGGTGCACCAGCAATCCCAGCATTAATATGATCCCAATTATTTATTTTAATAATGGTATCACGAAGGGCATCAAATGCTGAAGTACCCGGTTCAACTCTACCGAGGTCTGCAGCTACTCGTGCAGTTTTCATAGCAGTAGCAAGATCCTGTCCTGCGTTCAATGAGCTTTGTAATACCGACTTGAATTTTGAACCCCAAACCGAATTTGATGATTGGGTTAATTGAAGATTATCAGCTAAAGGTTTTAGGTTATAAGAGTCTCCAGTATTTTCAATCGAAACATATGATCTGACAAAAAAGTTTTTGCCTTTCAATTCTAATTTATGATTTTGTACAGATGCATTATCTAATTGAACTTTGTTACCACGTTGAAATACGCCATCCATTTTTCCGAACCTATAACCATAAGACAGCTCGGTATTAGGAGTTATTTTATAATGTAAAGCAACATCAAATTTTATATTAGCAACAATTGGTTTTACCAGATCTTTTTCTAGATATCCAGTTCTTCTTAAGATAAATGTTTTACTTCCACCCCCATAATTAACTCCATTAATAGTAACCGAATTATTACTTTCATCACCATATCGATTCCATAAATCGGCAGCTGGATTATTTGATCCATTTAGTGCAGGATATGCTGGATTAGCAGTATTTAAATTATTGGGGTTCTGATCATTTTGGGTATTAGACGACCAATCAGTACCTCGCATAAATCCAAAATTCAATTTGAGTGCAAACTTTTTATTAAAAGCTCGGGCATACCGAAAAGCAGTTTCAGTTAACATACTTGGCGCATGATCTATTCCATCTATATGGTTTACACCAACTCGCTGAAAAACACTTAATCCTTGATTCGTAAATGGATTTTTTGATATCAAATTGGCCATCCCATTAATGGCATTCATACCATATAAAGCAGAGGCTGCGCCTGGAGTAATTTCTACACTTTGTATATCCAGTTCTGTAGGTCCGATTGCATTACCTAATGGCACACCTAGAGTAGCAGCTTGCATATCAACCCCATCAACCAATTGCATGAATCGGAAATTATTCGGTATATTAAATCCCCTTGCATTCGGAATTTTAAAGGTAAGAGATGAAGTTGTTAGTTGAATGCCTTTTACATTTCCTAATGCATCATAAAATGAGGCTGCCGGAGTTTCTTTCAATGCTTTGAGATCAAGCTTTTCAATACTTACAGGAGATCGCATTAATTTCTCTGAAGTTCTACTTGCAGTAACAACCACTTCATTAGCAATATAGGTTTGTGTTGTTAATTGAATAGCTAATTTATCAGTTGTTGATTTTACTTCAATTTCTTGATCAGTGAATCCTAAAGAGGAAATAACAATTCGGAAGGGTAGCTTTTGATTAATCACTAAAGAAAATTTTCCGCTTGAATCAGAAACTGTTCCAAGCTTTGTTCCTTTTATGGAAATACTTGCAGAGGGAATGCCATCATGATTTTCGCCCACTACTTTGCCACTCAATAAAAGAGTTCCATTTAATTGAGCTTGGGTTAAAAATGGTGCTACCAAAAAAAGAAGGGAAATTATTTTTTTCATTATAACTATTTAATTGTGGGGTTAGGGTAAAATTTTATTTATACCCAATTAGATATCAGTTTTAATTTTAAATTGTAATGGGAAGAAAAGGGAATAAATCCCTTATTAACAAGAATGCTTCAACATCGAAACTTCAAATTCTCAATCATAACTATATTTTACTCTACTATTTTAGTAGACTTAATAAATGCAATAATATTTAAATCTTTGCGAAGATATTACATTTCCTACTATTTTAGTAGACTTTAAATAATTTATAGATTTTTTAATCGTATTCCACCCATTCTTTTCTCACCGCGAAATCTCCAAAGGTTTCATCAACCATTTTTTCTTTAGAATAGATGTGAAATAATTTATCGAGTGTGTGGAGAATTTGTGATTCATCTAAACTTTCACGATATATTTTATTAAGTCTTTCCCCTTGCCTATCACCGCCCAGGTGCAAGTTATATTTACCAGTAGCTGTTCCAACAAAACCAATTTCTGCTACATATGGTCTGGCACATCCATTCGGGCAACCTGTCATGCGCATCACTATGCCATCTTCCTCTAATCCATGTTTCAATAAAATGGGCTCCAACTTAGTAATTAAATCAGGGAAATATCTTTGTGCTTCCGCTAATGCCAACGGACAGGTAGGCAACGCCACACAAGCCATACTATTTTTTCGAATTGCAGAACTGGTTTCGGTATAATTAATAATTCCAAAACGATCTAGTATTTCATGAATCAGTTTTTTATCATCTGCTGCGATATCACTCAATATTAAATTCTGTGAACAGGTAAATCTAAAATTTGCTTTCCCTGTTTTTGCCACCTCCAACAAAGCTGTTTTTAAAGGCAAATCAACTGTATCAAGTATTCTTCCATTTTCAACTAAAATGGTATAGAACCATTTACCTGCCATATTTTTTTTCCAACCAAAATGATCAACTCTTTGAGTCATTTTTACATCGCGTTCTTTACCAAGTTTAAATCCAATTCTTCTTTCTAATTCTGCTTTAAACCATGGCACGCCCAATTTATCAACGGTATATTTTAGACGAGATAATTTACGGTCAGAACGGTTGCCATAATCCCTTTGAATAGTTAGTATTTCATAAATAGCCGACATTATTTTTTCTTCACTATCCGAAAACCCAATTACGGTAGCTAAACGAGCATAAGTTTCAGGATTGCCATGTGTGGTAGCTAATCCACCACCAATCGCAATATTAAATCCAATCAACTTATTATCTTCAATCACCGCTATCAAACCTAAATCATTGGCATATACGTCTACATCATTATTAGGAGGAATGGCAATAGCAATTTTAAATTTCCTTGGTAAGTATCTATCTTGATATAATGGATCTTCTTCCTCTTTTTTATCTATCAACTTTTCTTCATCCAGCCAAATTTCATAATAAGCTCTCGTTTTGGGCAAAAGCAATTCACTGATCTTATCTGCATACGCAAATATTTGTTCATGAATTGGCGACTCTCCAGGATGTGAACTACAAAGTACATTGCGATTAATATCTCCACAAGTTGCAATTGAATTCAATTTAGCTGCATTAAAAGCTTGTATAGTTGGTTTAATATGCGACTTAATCAGACCATGTAATTGAACAGTTTGCCGACTGGTAATTTTAATCACTCCCGTGCTATGTTCACCAGCAATATCATGCGTGGCAACCCATTGTTCTGGTTTGAGAAACCCACCGGTCAATCTCAAACGAATCATAAAACTATACAGGCGGTCTAACTTTTTCTCAGCTCTTTCTTCTCTACGATCCCTATCATCTTGCTGATACATCCCATGAAATTTAATCACAGCTTGATCTTCTTCACGGATAGCTCCTGTTAATTCATCCTGTAAACTTTCGATAATTGACCCTCGGAGTCCCTTACTTTCAGTTTTTATTTTTTCTATGATTGATAGTTTCTCTTGCTTTGACATGCTTTATATTAAGTTATAATATTGTGATTGGAATTCTTATTAATAAACATCTTTATGATAGCGATGAGTATCCTTTAATTCAGTGATGAATTGTTTAGATTCTTCCAATGTTTTATTACCATATTGTTGAACAATCTCAATTAAAGTTTTTTCTACATCCAAACTCATAGGGTCTTTCTTTCCACATACATATATATAAGCCCCATTTTGTATCCATTGATAGAGCTCAGCCCCATTGCTCAACATTCGATCTTGTACATAAATTTTATTTTTCTGATCTCTCGAAAAAGCTACGTTCACTTTCGTAAGTGTACCAGTAGCCTCCCAATTTTGAATTTCTGTTTGATATAAAAAATCCTTTTCAAAATGCTGTTCCCCGAAGAATAACCAACTTCTTCCGGTGGCACCTATAGCTTCTCTTTCAGAAAGAAATCCACGAAATGCAGCAATACCAGTACCGGGACCAATCATAATGATATCTTTATCTTCTGAAGGAAGTTTAAACCGTTTGTTTTTTTGTATAAAGAATTCAATGGTTTCATTCTCATTAATAGTACTTAAATAATCAGAACATAATCCAAATTTCTTTTTCTCTTCAATCCAGAAAATATCTCTTGCCACAGTGATATGTACTTCCCCATCTGTTGCTACAGGAGAGGAAGAGACCGTATATAATCTGGGAGATTGTTGATTTAAACTTTGCAGTACCTCAATAAATTGATCTCCCGATTTTAATGAATAATTATTTAAAAGTTCTAATAAATCACTCTTTGTAATTGGAATTGTTTGTTGCGTAATATCAGCATAACGTTTAACAACCTTTTCATTCAGATTGGAAATATTGAGTTTATATTTTAATAAATCGTAAATACTTAATGATTCTGATTTATAGTTGACCAGCTGATTGGGATTAACTTTAACCAGTTGTATTATTGAATGAACAAGTTCCTCATTATTTTTTGGAACAATACCTACAGAATCTCCAGATTCGTATACAAGAGAATCTGCTGCAATTTCAATATGCCAGGTTTCCTTATTCGATCCCCTATCATTTAAATTAAGATGTGTAAGTACCTTTCCTTGATAAATTATTTTGCTGGAAGTTTTTGTAACTGATTCTGGCTTCTTTTCAGTTTGATTAAAATGGGGTACGGAAGAATTAAGTTCACTAAGCAAACTTTCAAACCATGCATCTGCCTCAACTTCATAATCAACATCACATTTCTGAATAGTTACGATTCTTTTACCTCCTAACGCTGAAAGTTGTTCGTCTACATCTTCTCCGGCTTTACAAAATAGTGGATAAGAACTATCACCTAGAGCTAGTACCGCATATTGAAGATTAGGTAATTTAAATCCATTTTGATGTATATGATCGTAAAATTTTAGTGCAGCCGCTGGTGGTTCTCCATCACCCTGAGTACTAATAACAGTTACAAATAATTCCTCTTTCAATAAATCATTGAGCCTATATTGATCTAAACTAACCAGCTTTGTTTGTATCTGTTTCTTCTTCGCTTTGCTAGCAAAGTCTGTTGCTAATTTTTTCGAATTTCCTGTTTCAGTTCCATAAACAATTGTCAACTTTTTCACTGATGCATTCGCGCCAGCATTTAAAGTGATTATATTTTTATCACTTATTAAACTAGATAAATATTCTTTGATCCATTTCAATTCATCTGGAGAAGAAGTATCGATCAAGGATTTTAAAATTGCATGCTTTTCCGCTGTTAACATATCGCTTTTTTTGGTAACACATTTTGAACCAGTTCTTCTACCGGTTTAAAATAGTATTCATCCTTTTTTTTATTATTATACCAATGGAAAGATTCGTGTAGTGTCACTACTTTTCCAACTATTACTAATGATGGAGATATAAATAATTTCCCTTTTAACTCCGTTTCATACGCATCAAAACTTCCTAACTGAACTTGTTGAAAGGGTGTAGTTGCTTGTGAAACAACAGCAATTTTCTTATCATTTGAAATACCATGTTCTTTTAATTTATCAACGAGTTGATCTAATGTGTTTGATGACATATAAAAGACAAGTGTATCAGGTGTTTTAGCAATTTCCCGCCAATAATTCTCATCTAAAACTTTATCATTATAACTAGTTAAAAATCTAACTGAAGTGGCATACCCCCTTGCTGTTAATGGAATACCCGCATAAGCAGAAGCTCCTGAAGCTGCTGTAATTCCTGGAATTATTTCATATCTAATACCTGCATCCATCAGAGTTTGTAACTCATCTAGAATATTAGAAAAGAAAGCAGTATCACCACCTTTTAATCGTACAATTAATTTTTTATCCGCAGCGTAATCCACTAATAATTGATTGATATTTTCTTGAGGCGTAGAACCCTTTTGCTTACACTGTTTCCCTACATAAATAATAGGCGTGTTAGCCGACACATAAGTATCCAGAATAGCCTTACTTACAAGCCTGTCTGTTATTACTAAGTCAGCCTCTTGTAAATAGCGTGCAGCTTTTACCGTAATTAATTCGGGATCGCCACAACCGGCACCTGCTAAAATCACTTTTCCAAAACTTACAATTTTATGCATATAGTCTACTATTTAAGTAGGTTTTTAATTTACGCGAAATTCGTTTACTACTTTCAAGAGGCCATTAAAATAATCCTTCGATTGATAAATATCTTTCTCCGGTATCGTAATTAAAAGTCAACACTTTTGATGAAACAGGAATCTCAGAAAGCTTCTTAGCAACAGCAGCAAGAGAAGCCCCTGTAGAAACACCAACTAAAATACCTTCCTGCTTAGCAATTTGTTGTGCATATTCGTATGCCTCTTCTTTTGAAACAGTAATAATGCCATCCAATATTTTTGTATTTAAAATAGAAGGAACAAAACCAGCTCCTATCCCTTGCAATGGATGGGGCCCTGGAGCACCTCCACTTAAAACTGGTGACAATTCTGGTTCAACAGCAAATACTTTCAGGTTAGGAAATTTTGCTTTTAAAACTTCCGCAACACCGGTGATATGTCCTCCCGTACCAACCCCAGTTATTATATA
This sequence comes from uncultured Bacteroidota bacterium, assembly GCA_903927185.1. GTDB lineage: Bacteria > Bacteroidota > Bacteroidia > Chitinophagales > Chitinophagaceae > Sediminibacterium. Next base: position 56,042 of record CAIYLW010000007.1, on the reverse strand, counting down.
ATCCAACCCATCAGGAAAATCTGCCATAATTTCTTGTGCAGTAGTTTTACGATGTATCTCAGTGTTTGCTGGATTATCGAATTGCTGTGGCATCCAAGCATTAAGAGTTGATTTTACCAGTTCACCTGCCTTCTCAATTGCTCCTTTCATTCCCTTTTCACGTGGGGTTAATACAAACTCTGCGCCATATAATGACATCAATCTTCGACGTTCAATACTCATACTTTCAGGCATTACCAGTATTATTTTATATCCTTTTACTGCAGCTACTAATGCCAATCCTATACCCGTATTTCCGGATGTTGGTTCAATAATAATACTGTCTTTATTAAGCAATCCTTTTTCTTCTGCATCTTCAATCATTGCTAATGCAATACGATCTTTAATACTTGATCCAGGGTTTGTTTTTTCTAATTTAATCCATACTTCGTGATTAGATCCGAATAATTTGTTTAACCGCACATGAGGTGTGTTACCAATTGTTGCGAGAATATTATTTGCTTTCATAATTTATATTTTTAATATTTTAAATGACAAAATTTAAAGCTTCTGTATCAGGATATTTATCCTTTACTGCTACTTCACTTTTATGGTATACAATAGAATTTGGTAAAACACTATAGGTTAACCAAACGTTTCCTCCAATCACACTATCATGCCCTATAACGGTTTCTCCACCTAAGATGGTTGCCCCAGAATAGATAATTACATTGTCTTCAATCGTGGGATGTCTTTTAGTACTTGCTTTATCTTTTGAAACATTTAATGCACCCAAGGTAACTCCTTGATAAATTTTTACATTATCTCCTATCACTGTTGTTTCACCTATTACGATACCCGTTCCATGATCAATGAAAAAAGACTTCCCAATGGTTGCTCCTGGATGAATATCAATACCCGTTTTGCCATGTGCATATTCTGTAAAAATTCGGGGTATGATTTTTACATTCAGGATCCACAATAAATGAGATAACCGATAAATAGCAGTAGCATAAAATCCAGGGTATGCTACCAATACTTCTTCCACTGAAACAGCCGCAGGATCAAATTGTAAAATAGTATTTGCATCAGATATTAACCCATCGTATAAATCAGGAATTGATTCAAAGAATTGATCCGTAATTTCTTGTGTCTTCACACTATCAGGAATAACATCATAAACTAAGCTGGAAAAATGACTTTTCAATGATTCAAATTCTTTCTCTAAATCAGCAGCTTGTTTATGCCTAACAGTTTTTGGTAAAAAAAGGAACGCAAAAAGCTTATCAATAAACTCTTCTGCCAATTCTTTATCAGGAAAAAAATTGAAGTTCTTCGAGTTATGATTAAATAGATTATTTATAAATTCTTTCTGTGTCATAAAATTTTATTGGATCATGCATGCACCAACTGTAACATGACTTGTTTCATCGATTAATATTGCTCCACCATTTACTCTTAAATGTTGGTAAGAATCAAATGGTATGGGAGAAGCCGTTTTTATAGTTGCCTTGATAATATCATTTAATTGAACCTTATCTGGAGCAGTTTCTTTTTCTAATGAATTTACATTCACCTTATATTTGAATTCTTTCACAACTGCCCTAACTAGGCGACTATTAATTTGTAGTTGATATTTATTCCCTTCAATTAAAGGTTTGTTATCCATCCAGCATAATAAAACTTCTAATTCATTAGATACTGATGGCTGATTTTCGGTTAAAGTAATTAAGTCACCTCTGCTTACATCCACATCATCGGCTAAATGAAGTACTGCACTTTGTGGTGCAAATGCTTCATCCACTTCTACCCCACCAACTTCAATTGCTGAAATAGTAGTTGTTAATCCTGATGGCTGTATGGTTACAGAAGCCCCTTTTTTATAAATTCCACTAATCACTTTACCAGCATATCCGCGATAATCATGCAGCGCTTCAGTTTGAGGGCGAATTACATATTGCACGGGAAAACGAGCATCAGTTAAATTAATATCATCTGTTAATGTAACATTTTCTAATATTTGCAAAAGCCCCTCACCTTCATACCAGTCCATATTGGTAGATCTATCTACAATATTGTCGCCATTTAAAGCGCTAATTGGGATATATCTAATATCTTTTAATCCTAATGATTTTGCAACAGCTGCATAATCAATTAAAATATTATTATACACATCATGAGAATATTCCACTAAATCCATTTTGTTCACTGCAACCACCACATGAGGAATATTTAGCAGTGATGCAATAATGGAGTGTCTTCTGGTTTGTTCTACAACACCATGTCTGGCATCCACTAATATAATAGCTAAATCAGAATTAGAAGCTCCGGTTACCATATTCCTTGTGTATTGAATATGTCCAGGTGCATCAGCAATAATAAATTTACGCTTTGGTGTAGAAAAATACTTGTACGCTACATCAATAGTAATTCCCTGTTCTCTTTCTGCACGCAAACCATCTGTCAATAAAGCGAGATCCAATTCCCCGTCTTCTCTATTTTTTGTTTGCTTTTCAATCGCTTCTAGTTGATCAATTAAGATCGACTTACTATCATACAAAAGTCTACCGATCAGGGTACTCTTCCCATCATCTACACTTCCAGCTGTTATAAATCTTAATATATCCATTTTAAATTCTTCTACTTTAAAAAATTTCAATCCCCTTAGAAATAACCATTCTTTTTTCTATCTTCCATAGCAGCTTCACTAACACGATCATCAATCCTTGTCTCGCCTCTCTCGCTGGTTTTAGTGGCAATTATTTCTGTAATAATATCATCTAGTGTACTGGCATTGCTTTCAATCGCAGCAGTACAAGTCATATCACCTACAGTGCGATATCGAACTTTTTTACGAGAGATCTTATCAGTAGATTCTAGTTGAACAAATTCAGACATAGCTACTAATTGACCTTCGTGTTCTATCACTTCTCTTTCGTGTGAAAAGTAAATAGAGGGTAATTCAATTTTTTCCTTTTTGATATAATTCCAGATATCCAATTCTGTCCAATTACTAATCGGGAATACGCGTACATTCTCTCCTTTATCGATTCTTCCATTATAGGTATTCCACAATTCAGGTCTTTGTAATTTGGGGTTCCATTGACCAAACTCATCTCTCACAGAAAAAATGCGCTCTTTAGCTCTTGCTTTTTCTTCATCTCTTCTAGCACCACCAATACAAGCATCGAACTTGAACTCTTCAATTGTATCTAAAAGTGTATAGGTTTGTAAAGCATTTCTGCTGGCAAACTTTCCTTTTGGCTCAGTTAGATTTTTAGATTTGATAGTGTCTGTAACCTGACGAACAATTAATTTTTCACCAATTCTCTCTGCCATTGCATCTCGATAATCTAAAGCTTCCTGAAAATTATGTCCAGTATCAATATGCACCAAGGGAAAAGGAAATTTACCCGGGCGAAAAGCTTTTAATGCCAAATGAACTAATGTTATGGAATCTTTACCACCACTAAATAAAAGTGCAGGACGCTCAAACTGACCAGCAACTTCACGCATAATATGAATGGCCTCAGATTCTAACTGGTCTAAATAATTTAATTGATAGTTACTCATCTTCTATATTAAAGGCTAAGCCAATTTTTAGATTTAAAAATCATCATTATTGATGCACATGTAAACCACACTCTTTTTTGTTAGCATCTTCCCACCACCATCGTCCAGCACGAAAATCTTCTCCTTCTTTAATAGCTCGTGTGCAAGGAGCACATCCAATGCTTACGAAACCTTTATCATGTAAAGGATTATAGGGTATATTATTTGTTGCAATAAAGTCAGTTACTTGTTTAGTAGTCCAGTGCAATAAAGGATGATACTTAATTATTTGATTACTTTCATCCCATTCGATAGATTGTAAATCTCCGCGATCAGAAGAATGTTCGGCTCTTAAACCCGTAATCCAAATTGCATTTCCAGATAAAGCTCTTTTCAAAGGCTCCACTTTACGTATAAAGCAACAATCTTTTCTATTTTCTACAGATTCATAAAAAGCATTTGGACCTTTTTTTTCAACAAAAGACTCTAAAATAGTAGCATTAGGATAATATGCTTTGATCGATATTTTATATCTGTCAAGTGTATTACTCCATACACTATAGGTTTCTGCAAATAATCTGCCTGTATCTAAAGTAAAGATTTGAATTGGCAATTGCTGATCACCAATTAAATGAGTAATCACCTGATCTTCAAAACTAAAACTAGAAGAAAATACTATAGCACCTGCGTAGTCTTTAGAAAGTTTTTGCAAAAACAAATTAGGGGGTAGCTCTCTAAGTAGGTTTTGTAAACTAGGAATATTTTGTTGTAGCGAGTGGTTCATTTGATTTCTGTTGTGAATATGATATGCATTGTGTTATTCTGTTAGAACTAACAGCAACATTTGCTCTTGCAACAGAAAGGCATAGGTTTATTATGCGAAAATCGGTTCATACTCGTAATAGTCTACTTAAACGGTCAACAAATATACGATTTCGAGAGAGACATCAAAAAATAATTCCTATTTCTTTAGTAGACTTCTAAATAAAGTCGCTTTTATGACACAGAAAACTAACTTTCGTTAGTATAATACGCCAAAATATGACTTTTACTTAATTCTGATATACTTTTCGATGTTCATTCGGTTAATTCCCGACTTTTCTATTTTCTCAATCCCTTGTTGTATGAGGGTATCGTTATGAATAGTAATTGTAAAGGTAAAAGTATTCCCCTCCCATTCGCGAGCACTGCAATAGTCCAGGTTTTCTGTATATGTACTATCTATTAAAGAATAGGTACCTCCACCAGCTTCGAATATTGCAGTAGAAATTTTACCTTTATTTAAATCGTGTTTTAAAAAAGAGAAGTAGGTTTGATTAATTATCTTAATAAAAGAAACAGATTTAGTATAATCGGTTATAATAGTATCCCCCCGTTCTATTAAAGTACCTGAAAGTAATTTCCAGGTACCTGAAATAGGAAGTTTAATTTTTTCGATGGGTTCTTGTTTTGAATTACAACCAAACAGTGATGCAATTAAAAAAAATATAAAAGCTAACTTCTTCATGATATTTGGCATTAAATTATTTAATAGTGAGCATTACAATTGACTTAGCAGGCATATTTACTATTAAATCATTTGCTTCTTTTTTAGCTCCAATAAAAGTAACTGGAATGACCGAATCTGGCTTATCAAATGAATTCACATCTGTTAATTTTGCAGACGATAATATCAACCCATCCACTTTCGACCAATTAATTGTCTGCAAAGAAGTACGTAGGTTTATCGATTTGTTTGGATCAAGATTAATTAATGTAATATGAACCACACCATTACTATCTTTTGAAGCTGAAATATTCAAAGCAGGTATTTTTTCTTTTCCATTTACATAATCAGGACTAATAAATTGCACTGGCAATAGCTTTGCTTCCTGATGTACTTTAAATAAATCAAATACATGATAGGTTGGAGTAAGAATCATTTTATTACCCTCAGTTAAAATCAATGACTGCAACACATTTATTGTCTGTGCAAGGTTGGCCATTTTAACACGGTCGGCATGATTATTAAAGATATTTAAATTGGTTCCTGCAATTAAAGCATCTCTTAAACTGTTTTGTTGAAATAGAAATCCAGGATTCGTTCCAGGCTCAACATTTGTCCATATACCCCATTCATCAACTACTAATGCTACTTTTTTTTCTGGGTCATATTGATCCATAATTGTGGAATGTTTGCTAACTAACTCTTCCATGAACAGGGTCTTTTTCATTGTAGTAAAATATTCCGACTCATCAAATGAAGTGGCAGATCCTTTATCCCCCCAGTTTTTAGGCACCGTATAATAATGCAGGGTTAATCCCCACATCATCCATGGACCCACTTTTTTCATCATGGTTTCTGTCCAATTATAATCATCTGCATTTGCCCCTGATGCAATACGTTTTAAATTATTTCCTGGATAGTTTTTGGTAAATCCTGCATATCTCTTATACTGATCAGCATAAAAATCAGCAATCATATTTCCCCCACAACCCCAGCTTTCATTTCCTACTCCCCAGAAATGTACATTCCAAGGTTTGTCTCTGCCATTTTGTTTTCTAATAACGGTCATTGGACTTAACCCATCAAAATTTAAATACTCTACCCATTTAGACATTTCCTCTACTGTTCCGCTTCCCACATTCCCAGTGATATATGGCTCGCATTTCAACAAGGAACAGAGTTCTAAAAATTCGTGTGTACCAAAACTATTATCCTCCGTTACATTACCCCAATTTGTGTTAATCATTTTAGGGCGTTGATCGCGAACTCCAATCCCATCTCTCCAATGATACTCATCAGCAAAACAACCACCAGGCCAGCGAAGATTAGGAATTTGAATCTTTTTTAAAGCTTCCACAACATCCAATCTAATTCTATCTTGTTTAGGAATATTCATACTATCCTTTACCCAAAAACCATCATATATGCACCTGCCAAGATGTTCAGAGAAATGTCCATAGATATGTTTACTAATTGTAGTAGTTGGATTTGCGGCTTGTACTTGTATGTTAACTACTTGTTGTGCTCGTAGAGAATTAGAAATAATTATGACTAACCCTAAAGTGATACAAATGATATTCAGAAAATATTTTTTCATATAATTATTTTAGAAGCAATATTTATTGCACACTGAATTTATAAATTGTTTTTGTTTCATAGGTCTTACCTGGATCCAGTACTGTGCTTGCAAATGAACTTTGATTAGGTGCATTTGGGAAATGTTGTGTTTCTAAACAGAATGCAGTTCTGAAACTATAATGCAAATCACTTTTACCTAATAAAGTGCTATCTAAAAAATTACCACCATAAAACTGAATACCAGGTTCTTGTGTAAATACTTCCAATTTAATACCAGTATTAGCAGAGTAAACTGTTGCGGCTAATTCCATACCTGCACTAGATTTCCTATTTATCTCAAAGTTGTGGTCGTATCCTTTACCATTTTTTATTTGTTCAGAGGATGAATTAACACTATCTCCAATGGCTTTAGGTTTTCTAAAATCAAAAGCAGTACCTGCAACATCAGCAAGTATTCCTGTAGGAATTAATGTTGAGTCAACTGGTGTGAACTTATCCGCATTAATAGCAAGCAGATGATTATTTATAGTACCCGATCCTGCACCATTCAAATTAAAATAACTATGATTGGTTAAATTAACAATTGTTTTTTTATCAGTATTTGCTTGATAACTTATTTCAATACTATTATCATCAGTTAATCGATACAAGACTTTAACAGTTAGCGTTCCAGGATACCCTTCTTCCATATCCTTCGAAATATAATTAAGTTCCAAAGTTTGATTATCTATTTTCTTTGCATCCCAGACCTGATTATGAAAACCAGTTGGTCCACCATGCAATGCGTTTGGTGAATTATTAATAGCTAATTGAAAGGATTTCCCTTCAATTTGAAATGTTCCTTTTGCAATTCGATTTCCGTATCTACCAATCAACGCCCCGAAATAATTTTCTTTTCGTTCGTAATAATGCTTCAAACTATCATACCCTAAAACAACGTCAGTAAAACTTCCGGAATTATTGGGCACATTTACTGAAACAATTCTTCCCCCATAATTGGTGATATAAACAGACATTTTATTTTTGTTCGTAAGCAAAAATAAATCTACTTTTTTACCCTTTATTTCTTGTTGATAGGCTGCTGCAGAAATTTGATTACTTGAATCTTTTATTACTTCTGATTTGTTATTTATATTCTTACAAGCGAGCGCAAAAAATAACATAAAAACTGGCAAGAGCCTTTTAATCATATACATATGGCTTATTTATTTGTTAGTCAATCGATACTAGAGATGTACCATCCCCGATGGATACAATATACGATTTCAATTTGGTGTCGAACTCTTTTTCAAAAGCAAATTCAGCTTCTAAAATAAATTCTTCTACCAGTTCTTCCTTTACTAAGTTAATGGTACATCCTCCAAAACCACCACCCATCATTCTTGCTCCTAACACACTTTCTTTACCTTTTGAAAATGCTGCCAGAAAATCCAGTTCCTTACAACTCACTTCATATAAATTACTCAAACCAGCATGTGTCATATACATTTTTTCACCAAAAGCAATCATGTCATTATGCTCTAAATCAATACAAGCATCTTGTAATCTTTTAATCTCTTCCACTATAAACTTACACCTATTGAATACTTTTTTATCAACCTTATTTTGAATAGCAAGAAGCATGTCAGTATTAACATCTCTCAATGAACAAACGGCTGGATGATTTTTTTGAATTTCAGAAACACCAAATTCACATTCTTTTCTACGAACATTATATTCGGTAGATGCCAATGAATGTTTTACACAAGTATCTAATAAAACAATCTTTATCCCCCTTTGATTAAATGGCGTGTAATGATATTCCAGTGAACGACAGTCCAGCCTGATCACTTCACCTGCTTTTCCAAACATACTCGCAAACATATCCATGATTCCACATTGCAATCCTACGAATTGATTTTCGGCCCGTTGAGCCAATTTAACCATTTCAAGTTTCGACAATGCAAGTCCAAATAGTTCATTAAGCGCAAACACTGCAGCACACTCTAAAGCCGCGGAAGAAGAAAGGCCTGCACCTAACGGAACATCCCCGGCAATAACTGCATTAAACCCTCCTATAGGCAAACCCAACTTAGACAGTTGGTCTACAATACCCATAATATAATTAGGCCATTCTAAAGACGATTTTGATAACTCAGTTATTGAAACGGAGAAGGATTCATTTACATCAGCCGCAATTAAATGAATCTCAGCATCAGTTCTTTTACCCATTGCAATATAAATAGCTTTATCAATTGCTGCGGGTAACACAAAACCTAAATTATAATCTGTATGCTCACCAATTAAATTAATCCTACCAGGCGATTTTACGCATAATTCAGGATATCCATAGTTCTGCTGATAAATTGATTGAACCCTGGAAATACAGGTTTGACTTTCAGTCGACATAAAAAATATTTTCTTTATATGAAAAAATCGAGCCAGGAATCAATCCTAGCTCAAATTCATAATCGTCAAGCTTATTTGGATACTCACTAAAATAGTAAAATAGCCTGTTAAAAATAGGTTTATTTTATAAATAAATGTAATTACAACACTTATTATAAAAATATATTGCTGAAGTTTTCGCTATGTCATAACTCTTGCTTAAATTCCAAAACGATTTATGCCAAAGTATCAAAAACAATTCCGAATTCTTGTTGCAGTTGACTGCATTATTTTCGGCTTCGATGGAGCTGAGCTAAAGATTTTATTAGTAAAAAGGGCCCTTGAACCTGAAAAAGGGAAATGGAGTTTAATGGGAGGGTTCATTACTGAACGAGAAAATTTCGATAGAGGTGGTGCTCGCATTCTAAATCAACTAACTGGCCTTGAAGGGGTGTATATGGAGCAGCTTCATGCATTCGGACAACCGGACCGAGATCCAAGTGAACGAACCATTTCTGTTGCCTATTTTGCGTTGATTGATATCCATAAATTCGAAAATCAAATAAATACTAATTATCATGCTGAATGGTTTCCTGTAAAAAAGATTCCCAAACTAATTTTCGACCATGGCATTATGGTAGCAAAAGCTAGAGAACGTCTTCGCTATAAATCTGCTTTCCATCCTATACTTTTTGAATTATTACCAGAGAAATTTACGCTGCCTCAATTACAAAGTCTTTACGAAGGAATTTTTGATACAGAGTTTGACAAACGAAACTTTAGTAGAAAAATCCATTCCACAAAATTACTTGTTAAACAAAAAGATAAAGATAAAGAGAGCTCCAAAAAGGGTGCTTATTATTATAAATTAGATAAACGGCGTTATGCTGCTAATCTACATGCATTCTTAAATATTATTCCGAATCCTGTGATATTTAATAGGCTTTAATTTAAAACCATTTAAATAGTTTGATCAAGCTATCAAAATGATTTAGAAACCAAATATATCATGACCAAAAAAGCATACGTAATTGGAGTTGACTTTGGAACAGATTCTGTTAGATCAATACTGGTAGACAGTAGTAATGGTAAAGAAATTAGTTCCTCTGTATTTTATTATACCAGATGGGAAAAAGGTAAATTTTGTAACCCTTCAAAAAATCAATTTCGTCAGCATCCACAGGATTATATCGATGGACTAGAATATACTATTCGATTATGTATTGAAACTGCGGGACCCTCTATTGCTTCTGCAGTTAAAGCAATTGGAGTGGATACTACAGGAAGTAGCCCAGTTGCAGTAGATAGCAAAGGTCAGCCCTTAGCATTACTTAAAGAATTTGAAGATAATCCCAATGCGATGTTTGTTTTATGGAAAGACCACACCGCAGTTGCAGAAGCAGCAGCAATCAATGAGCATGCTACAAAATTTCCTATCAATTATTTAAAATTTGTAGGGGGAATTTATTCTTCCGAATGGTTTTGGGCTAAATTATTACATATACTAAAAGTTGATGAGGCAGTTAGAAAAGCATGCTATACTTGGGTAGAACATTGCGACTGGATTCCTTTTTTATTAACTGGACAAACTGATGCCAATCTTTTAAAAAGAAGTGTATGTGCTGCAGGACATAAAGGTTTATGGTCCTTAAATTTTGAAGGGTATCCACCAAATGATTTTTTTGCATCCTTAGATAATTTATTGGATGGTCATGTTGATAAATTAGGCAAAGAGGTTTTTACCTCTGATAAATCAGCTGGCACACTCTCTCCAGAATGGGCAGATAAATTAGGTTTGCCAATTGATACCGTTGTTGCAATTGGGGCTTTCGATGCACATATGGGTGCAGTGGGTGGACAGATTGAACCCTTTCATTTAAGCAAAGTGATGGGCACTTCAACTTGCGATATGCTTGTTGCTCCAAAAGATAGTATTCAGGATACTTTGGTAAAAGGTATTTGCGGTCAGGTTGATGGATCAATTATTCCCGGAATGATTGGCTTAGAAGCAGGTCAATCTGCATTTGGCGATAGCTATGCCTGGTTAAAGAAAATGATTCTTACACCAGTATTAGATATACTCGCAAAAACAAAAAATACTGATCAAGAAACAATCGTAAAATTATCCGAAGAACTTTCTGAACAATTATTGGTTGAATTAAGTAAAAAGGCAAATGAATTGACTTTATCACTAACCGACCCAATTGCTACAGATTGGCTAAATGGCAGAAGAACACCAGACGCGAATCAATTATTGAAAAGTGGTGTCATTGGTTTGAATCTTTCCACTGATGCAGTAATGCTATTTAAAACAATTGTAGAATCAACTTGCTTTGGAGCTAAAGCGATTGTAGATCGATTTAAAGAAGAAGGTGTTCCAATAAAAGGATTAATAGGTTTAGGTGGAGTTGCAAAAAAATCAAGTTATATCATGCAGGTAATGAGTGATGTGATGAATATGCCAATTCGTATTCATAAAAGCGAACAAACCTGTGCATTAGGTGCAGCCATGTTTGCAGCAACAGCTGCAGGTAAATATGAAAAAGTTGATGATGCTATGATTGCAATGGGACAAGGTTTTGAATTAACCTATCATCCTAACCCAACTAGAACAGCCTATTATACCAAAAGAATGGAGTTATATAAAAAACTAGGGGCATTTATTGAATTAAACTAAACGAATATGAAACAATTCGAAAAAATAAAACAGGAAGCATATTATGCTAACATGCAATTACCAAAACTTGGTTTGGTTTTATTTACGTTTGGAAATGTGAGTGTGGCGGATAGGGAACTTAATGTGTTTGCTATTAAACCTAGTGGTATTCCTTATGATGAATTATCACCAGATAAAATGGTAATAGTAGATTTTAAAGGAACAATTATTGCAGGTAGTTTAAGACCTTCTTCTGATACTAAAACTCATGCTTTTTTATATAAGCATTGGGAACATATCCATAGCATTGTACATACTCATTCTACTTATGCCACTGCCTGGGCGCAATCACAAAGGGCTATTCCAATTTATGGCACTACTCATGCCGACCACTTAACAATTGATGTGCCTTGCGCAGCGCCTATGACCGATGAGATGATTGCTGGAGATTATGAATATCAAACAGGGTTTCAAATCATGCAACACTTTCAAGAAAACGGATTGAATTATCAAGAGGTTGAAATGATACTGGTTGGTAATCATGCTCCATTTACCTGGGGTAATACAGCCAGCAAAGCAGTCTATAATGCTGCGGTTCTAGAAGAACTTGCAAGAATGGCATTTTTAACTGAACAAATTAATGTGAACGCACTACGATTGAAAGACTCATTAATAAAAAAACATTTTGAACGTAAACATGGCCCCGCTGCATATTATGGCCAATAATACTTTGAACGCTCAATAATCTTTATGAAACTATTAATTCTTTTTTTTTCATTCAAGTTGCTCCTTGTTGTAAATGCACAACAAAAGGATTATCCTATCCAGGCATTAGATTTTACAAAAGTTACTTTACATGATCATTTCTGGACTCCACGAATTGAAACAAATAGATTAGTAACTATACCAACTTCATTCGCAAGATGTGAAAGTACAGGTCGGGTGAAAAATTTTTTAATGGCAGCATCAAAAACAGGTAAATATTGTACAAGATATCCATTTGACGATACTGATATTTATAAAACAATTGAAGGCGCTTCGTTTTCTTTGGCGATGCACTATGATGCAAAACTCGACGCCTATGTTGATTCCATGATTCAAATTATAGCTAACGCACAAGAACCTGATGGCTATTTGTATACTGCTCGAACTATTGATAAAATAAATGTGAATCCCTATTTCGGAAAAGAAAGATGGGCTAAGGAGAGAGAAAGTAGTCATGAATTATACAATGCCGGCCATTTGTATGAAGCTGCTGCAGCACATTATCTTGCTACTAAAAAAACGGCACTTCTAAATATTGCTTTAAAAAATGCCGACTTAGTTTGTTCAGTATTTGGTGCCGATAAACTTCAGGTAGCACCCGGTCATGAAATTATCGAAATGGGGCTGATAAAATTATATAGAATCACAGGAAAATTAGCTTACTTAAATACGGCTAAATTTTTTATTGAAGAGAGAGGCAATTTTAAAGGATACGATGCAAAAAGCAAAGATCCTTTTAAGAATGGCGCATACTGGCAAGACGATATTCCGGTAAAACAACAACAGGAAGCAGAAGGACATGCAGTGAGAGCTGGATATTTATATTCTGCCATGGCAGATATTGCAGCTCTCACAGAAGATAAAGAAATGCTGGCAGCCGTTGATAGAATATGGAATAATGAAACCAGCAAGAAAATGTATGTGCAGGGCGGAGTTGGAGCAATTGGAGATGGAGAAAGATTTGGCGCTAATTATGAACTACCAAACACCACTGCATATAATGAAACTTGTGCTGCCATTGCGAATATCTATTTTAACCAAAGAATGTTTCTATTGCATGGCGACGCAAAATATATTGATATATTGGAAAAAGTACTCTACAATGGTTTTCTTTCTGGGGTGGGTTTAGATGGCAAAACATTTTTTTATACAAATGCTATGCAAATTCAACATTTCTTGCAACATCCAGATATGGAAGCAGAAAGGTCGGGTTGGTTTGAATGTTCTTGTTGTCCTACCAATATCGCTCGCCTCATGCCATCCATCCCTGGATATATTTATGCGCAAAAAAAAGACATCGTTTACGCTAATTTATTTATTTCCGGCACAGCTTCTCTGCTAGTAAACAATCAAAAAATACAAATTAAGCAAGAGAATAATTACCCATGGGATGGCAATTTGAATTTTACAATTCTAACTGATCAAGCAACAGCTTTTAGTATGCAAATTCGTATTCCTGGTTGGTCTATTAATCAGGCAATACCTAATAATCTCTATCATTTCAGTAATCATTCCAATTCAATGGTATCAATTAGTGTAAATGGAAAATCAGTCGACTATCAAAAACAAAATGGTTATGCTATTTTAAACAGAGTATGGAATAAAAATGATGTAATTAAAGTGATATTGCCCATGGAAGCTAGAAGAGTTATATCCGATAGTTTACTAAAAGACAATATTGGTAAAACATCACTTCAAAGAGGTCCGCTGATGTACTGTGCAGAATGGATAGATAATGCAGGAAAAACCTCGAATATTATTCTTTCTAAATCTGCAACAATCAGTACTTCAATTAATCCAAACATATTGAATGGAGTAACAGTTTTAAATTCTCAGGCCTCTCAGATTGAAATAAGTTCCAATGGACTTGAAGTAAAAACTATTACAAAACCTTTTACCGCTATCCCCTATTATGCTTGGGCAAATAGAGGAAAGGGAGAAATGACTGTTTGGATTCCAGAAAAAATTACAGCTACAGATATCATTTCAAAATAACAAACTACAATAACGAAAGCAAAAAAAATGATTAATTTAAAAAAACTAGAAGTTTGGTTCATCACAGGAAGCCAGCATTTATACGGTGATGAAACATTGCAAAAAGTTGCGGAGAACTCAAAAACAATTGCTACTTATTTAAATGAAGTAGATCAAATACCTGTTACAGTAATTTATAAACCAACTGTAAAATCGGCTGAAGAAATATTTGCCATCATGCAAGAAGCTAATGTTTCCGAAAGCTGTATTGGTGTAATTACCTGGATGCATACATTCTCCCCTGCTAAAATGTGGATCAATGGATTAAAGATTTTACATAAACCTTTATTGCATTTTCATACTCAATTTAATAGAGACATTCCTTGGTCGACCATTGATATGAACTTCATGAACTTAAATCAAAGTGCTCATGGCGATAGAGAATTTGGATTTATCATGACGAGGATGCGAATGAATAGGAAAGTGGTAGTAGGTCATTGGCAGGATAATGAATCGCTTTCAAAAATAAATAGTTGGATGCGTGCAGCCGCAGGATGGCACGATTGGCAAGGGACAAAATTTGTTCGCTTTGGTGACAACATGAGGTATGTGGCGGTAACGGAAGGAGACAAAGTAGAAGCAGAATTGAAATTTGGATACTCTGTAAATACTTATGGAGTTGGAGATTTAGTGGAAGTTATCAATAAAGTAAGCGATAAAGAAATCGATGAACTCATAGCAGTATATGAAGAAGAATATACTTTAGTTGATTCATTACAAATTGGCGGTTCCGAACACCAGTCGCTCAGAGAAGCTGCACGAATTGAAATAGGTATTGAATCATTCTTGGAAAAAGGAAATTTCAAAGGATTTACAACCACTTTTGAAGACTTATATGGTTTAGTTCAGCTACCCGGCATTGCAGCACAAAGACTAATGAGTAAAGGTTATGGCTTTGCTGGAGAAGGCGATTGGAAAACCGCGGCACTGGTAAGAGCAATGAAAGTAATGGGCAGTGGATTAAAGGGTGGCACTTCATTTATGGAAGATTATACCTACCACTTTAATCCGGATAACCGAATGGTTTTGGGTGCACACATGTTAGAAATATGCGAATCAATTTCAGATGCTAAACCAAGCTGTGAAATTCATCCTTTAGGTATTGGGGGAAAAGCAGATCCTGTAAGATTAGTTTTTAATTCTGGTCCCGGACCTGCTATCAATGCCTCCATTGTAGACATGGGTAATAGATTTAGATTATTAGTAAATGAAGTGATGGCTGTGAGTTCATTTAATCCATTACCAAAACTTCCTGTTGCTCGTGTTTTATGGAAACCCTATCCCAATATGCATACAGGTTGTGCAGCATGGATTCTTGCGGGAGGCGCTCACCATACCTGTTATAGCCAGGGTTTAAGTGCAGACCATATGGAAGACTTCGCAGAAATTGCTGGAATTGAATATCTTTTAATCGGAAAGGATACAAAGATTAATCAATTTAAAAACGAATTACGCTGGAACGAAATTGCTTATAAATAAATTAATTACCTACTAATATTCAAAATTAAACGATGAACAAAAACCTTGCCTTTGCTGATTATCTGGTATTCATTATTTACTTCATAATCGTAGCCGGTTATGGTTACAGCATCTATCGAAAACGGAAAAAGAACGAGCATGATGCAAAAGCCTATTTCCTTGCAGAAGGAACACTTACCTGGTGGGCTATTGGAGCCTCATTAATTGCATCAAACATTTCTGCTGAACAATTTATAGGAATGAGTGGTGAAGGATTTTTCTTAGGCATCGCAGTTGCAGCTTATGAGTGGCTGGCTGCAGTTGCTTTGATTATTATTGCAATATGGTTTATTCCTGTTTATTTAAAAAACAAGATTTATACTATGCCGCAATTTTTAAAAACAAGGTATAACGAATCTACAGCCTTAATTATGGCAGTATTTTGGTTATTCCTTTATGTATTTGTAAACCTTACTTCTATTCTTTATTTAGGGGCTGTTGCCATTAATGGTATTGCTGGTGGCGGTTATCTTCATATTATCATGATTGGTCTTTCCATATTTGCATTGCTGATTTCTTTAGGAGGTATGAAAGTAGTTGCTTACACCGACGTGATACAAGTTGCCGTATTAATCATTGGCGGACTAGTTACTACCTACATTGCATTAACAACAGTGGGTGCTTATTTTGGTGTTGGTGAAAACGCCATTGCTGGATTTAAAGTTTTATTGAGAGAAGCTCCAGAACATTTTAAAATGATTATACCTAAACCAACAGGATCATCAACACAAAATGACATTGATAAATACATCACTTTCCCTGGATTGCTTTCCTATGCAGCAGGTATTTGGATCATCAACCTGAACTATTGGGGTTGCAATCAATATATCACACAACGTGCTTTGGGAGCAGATCTGCAAACTGCTAGAACAGGTATTTTATTTGCAGGCTTCCTAAAGTTAATGATGCCATTGATTGTAATGCTTCCGGGTATTGCTGCTTTTGTTTTATACAAATCCGGACATCTACCACAATTAGTTGGAGGTAAAGATGGTGCCTATTCTGCAGTACTTACCTTTCTCCCAACAGGATTAAAAGGTTTATCAGTTGCTGCCCTTACCGCAGCAATTGTTGCTTCGCTTGCAGGAAAAGTAAATAGTATTTCAACTATTTACACTTTGGATATCCATAAAAAATATATTCAAAAAGAAGCAAATGAAAAAAGTCAGGTTTATATTGGCCGCTTCGCAGTATTTGCTGCTATGATTTTAGCTGTCTTATTTACGTGGAACGACTTATTAGGAATAGGTGGTGTTGGAGGATTTACTTATATCCAAAAGTATACTGGATTCATTAGCCCTGGTGTATTTGCCATGTTCTTTTTAGGAATGTTTTGGAAGCGGACAACAGGCTCCGCTGCAATTGTTGGCCTTTTAACCGGGTTCTTATTATCCGTTTTGTTTAATGAGTTCGCTCCTGGTATTTTTGGAAATGATACATTATTATATACTGCTTATCCAAATGGCAAAGGTGGTTTTGAAATACCATTCCATATCTGTATGGGATTGTCTTTCTTATTTACAATGATTGCCATGATAGCAGTGAGCTTAGCGGGACCAAAAATTAATCCGAAAGCATTCGAGTTAGATAAATCTATGTTTAAGCTTTCTCCTTCTACTACAGTGTTGATAGTGATAATGTTATTTATCATTACCTCGCTTTATGTTAAGTTTTGGTAGATGAGTCAATTATGCAAAAAAAAGAGGCTGTCTTAAAATAGATAGCCTCTTTTTTTGTAGATCACATCACAATCATTTCAATCAATATCTCACTTACTAATCCACTTTGAGATAGATCTATTATTTAACTATTTTTCACAGCTATTAATGTGTGTAATTGAATATAAACTAATTCCAATTGCTTTATTTTAATTTTACGATTTACGATAAGCAACTGGGTTTGTTTTAAATTTTTTCCTGAACAATCGATTGAAATTCGATAAATTTTTAAACCCTGATTCATAACATATTTCAATGATTGACTTTTCTGTTTCTTTTAGCAGTTTACAGGCTTCATTTAAGCGCATTTCTATCACAAAATCCAGAAAAGATTTTTGTGTGCGTGATTTAAAATATCTGCAAAAAGCTGAATCCGACAGTTTAATCAATTTTGCGGCTTCGTTAATAGAAATGTCTTCTTTATAATTTTGCAAAGAATATTCGAGCACCTTATGCATTTTAAGACTATCGCTAATATTAACCCCACTTATTATACTAACTGAAAGCGGTTTTAATTCAGATGAAATAGATAATAGCCCGAAAATTTCTATCAAATGGTTCAACCTTTCAACTTTCCCCTCATCCAACATTTGAAACATGAGCTGTTTAATTTTTTTTTTAGTCTCACCTAAAATCATTACTCCGTTCATGGAAAGCGCTAACACCTGCTTCATTTCTGCCATCTCTTGGGCATTAAAAAAGGATTTTCCCAAAAAATCTTCCACAAATTGAATTACAACAGCACTTGCTTTGGTATCTGATTCTGCCTCATAAAAAAATTGATCTGCTTTAAATAAATGCGGAACATTCTTTCCAATCAATACCATCTCCCCCTCCACATAAGAAGAAAAACTATTGCCGATAAACTTTTTCCCAAAACTTTCACAGAGCACCAATTCGTATTCCTCATGAAAATGCCAGGGCGTTTCAAAGTATGGCGAAATGTATCGGCTTACCAAAAAGGAACTGCCACTTGTCAATGGAAGTTTTTGATAAAGAGCATTCTTATTTATTTTCTCTATTGTCAAAATAGTATCGGTTAAAGTTCATATGATGTAGCAAAGTAGCAAAAAATGTTCTTTTTTGCTTATGCTTTCTATTTTTCTGCTTTCACTAATATTATTCTGACGATATGCTGCAACAAAAATCTATTGTTATTATTGGTGGTACTACTGGAATTGGTCTTTCAGCTGCAAAAGCTTTTACCCAACATGGGGCTACCGTAGTTTTGGTTGGAAGAAACTCCGACAACTGCCTTCAAGCAAAAAAATTGTTTGGTGATGCAGCATCAATTTATGTAGGTGATGCTTCAAATCCAGAAACTGCTATCACTGCCATTGAAATATGCATAAAAGATTTTGGTGGATTTCATGGGCTTTATCATATTGCAGGCGGTAGCGGAAGAAAGTTTGGTGATGGCCCCTTGCACGAGTTAACACTGGAAGGATGGAATAAAACCTTTGAATTGAATCTTACAAGCCTGATGCTTTCTAATCAAGCAGCAGTTAATAAATTCAGAGAGCTGAAACAATCAGGAACCATATTGAATATGGGCTCTGTATTAGGTTACTCTCCTTCACCTAAGTATTTTGTTACACATGCTTATGCAGCAGCTAAATCGGCCGTAATTGGTTTTACTAAATCCATTGCTGCTTATTACGCTTCAGATAATATCAGAATCAATCTTTTAGCGCCGGCATTAGTTGAAACACCCATGTCTGAAAGGGCCAGCAAAGATCAAACCATCATAAATTTTATCAAAACTAAACAACCATTAGACGGTGGGAGAAATGGAAAGCCAGAAGACCTTGATGGGGCGGCAATCTATTTTATGTCTGATGCTTCAAAATTTACAACTGGACAAACCCTGTATATAGATGGGGGTTGGGAAATTTCAGAAGGACAGTATTAGCCATCTAATCATCTAAGAAAAGACAGAAACAATGAAAGTAGCAATAGGGATTGATTTAGGCGGAACCAATGTTAAAGGCATCTTACTTACGGAAGAAGGTGAAATACTTGCAAAACATTCCATTCCAACCAAAGATGATTCCGATGGCAAATGGCGTGAAAACGTTTTTGCTATGGTTGATTATTTAAAAAAAGAAACAAAGAATACTGTGGAAGTAATTGGCTTGTCTTGCCCAGGATTGGCCAACGAAAATAACAAATGCATCTCCTTTCTGCCAAACCGATTAAAAGGATTGGAAAATTATTGTTGGGAAAATCATTTCAACACAAAAACTTTTGTCATCAACGATTCACACGCTGCTTTAATTGCCGAATCTAAGTTTGGAGAAATAAAGGGATTCAAAAATGCTGTATTATTAACATTGGGTACTGGTGTTGGTGGAGGAATCTTAATTAATGGTGAACTATATCAGGGTCAAAGCCAAATGGCTGGTCATTTTGGTCATATTTGCATCAACCCTTCTGATGATGAATTAAGCATCATTGGTATGCCAGGCAGCCTAGAATATGCACTCGGAAATTATTCTATCAAACGCCGGTCATTCGGTCGTTTTCATTCAACACTAGAATTGGTAAAAGCTTATCAAGATCATGATACTTTTGCCTCATGGTTATGGTTAGATTTAATTAGGAAATTAGCATTAAGCATTGCTTCTTTCGCAAACTCTTTATCCCCTGAAATCATTGTTTTAGCAGGTGGAATAACTCAAGCTGGAGACACTTTATTAAACCCGTTAAAAGATTTTCTAGATATCTATGAATACAGACCAAATAACAAACAAACACCCATCAAATTAGCAAAATATAGCGATATGTCAGGTGCTATTGGTTCTGCTGCATTTGCTTTCAGTAAAATATAAAAAAACTTTACATGAGTTATACAAAGAAATACCTACAAAAATGTCACTCGCTTATTGAAACTGTTACTGAACAAGAAGAAAAGATTCTGGAAGCAGCACAACTATTTTCCAATTCCATTATTGCTGGAAGAATGGTGCATTTATTCGGGAGCGGCCATAGTAGGATTATGGTGGAAGAAATGTGGCCTCGCTATGGTTCTTTTCCTGGCTTCAATCCTATTGTAGAATTATCCCTTTCCTTTCATAATCTAGTTGTAGGAGCTAATGGTCAACGACAAGCAATGTTTTTAGAAAATGTACCTGGATTGGCCCAACAAATTATCAGGAATTTTGACGTTTCGGATATTGACTCCGCACTTATTATTTCTTCCTCTGGCTGCAATATTGTACCAATAGAAATGGCTGAAATATTTCAACATAAGAATATTAAAACAGTTGGAATTATTTCAAAAAAACATTCGAGTGCAAGTGTCAGCAATCGCCCCGACGGACTAAAATTACAAAACTTCTGCGATATCGTTTTAGACTCAGGCGCACCTGTGGGTGATGCTATGATTAAGATTAAAAATTTAGAAACACCAGTGGCACCCGGTTCTACCATTGGCTCCTGTATGATTATTAATTGCATTAAAGCAGAACTAGCAAATATCCTTACGCAAAATGGCCACCCACCAAAAGTGCTTACTGCAGGTGCAGTTGTTGGATCCGAAAGGGCTACAGAATTATTTCAATCGGCCTATGATGAACACGCACATCGCATTTCTAGATTATATGAAAAAGTAGGTATCCCAAGTTATGTTTCAGAAAATAATTAACCCACTAATGTTTAAAAAGCTAAGATCAATTGATAATCCAGCAAGGATCTTCAGTTTCCATAAAATCATTCCATCATCTAATAATTAAATTATGCAACCCATACCCATTAAAACAACTGTTGTAGGATCATGGCCTTTCCCAAGTTGGTTAGAATTTGCTTCTGAGAATTTAGAGAAATTTGGTCCAGCTGATATTGCCGAAATGATTGAAGACGCTGTTGTTAATGCTATACACGACCAAGTAACAGCAGGACTAGACGTAATAACTGATGGCGAACAAACACGCCTCGATTTTAATTTATCGTTCTATGGTTTCATCAAAGGCCTTGCACCCAATCACGAAGAAACAAGGAAATTTGGACCACCTGCACATGACCAAAGAGGAAAGCATACCATCATTGAAAAACTTACTGCTCCTAAAGGATTAGGTGTTGTAGAAGAATATCAAAGATTACAAAGATTGGCACCAAAAGGGAAGATATTGAAAGCATCTATTCCGGGGCCTTACACTCTTTCGGGGAGAATGCTACCTGGAGATATTTATAAAGATAGATGGGAAATCACGGAAGCCATTTTGCCATTTGTTGCCAAAGAACTTGCAGATTTGGTTGCTGCTGGTGCACAAGAAATTTGTATAGATGAACCTTCTATGTCTTGCTACGCTTATAAAGAAGATACCAAACATTTTGTAGATATATTCAACAGAACAGTGAGCGGGATTGTAGGCAAAACAAGAATTGGTACACATTTATGTTTTGGAAATTACAAGGGTCGATCTGTTGGTAAAAAAACAATCGCGCCAATGTTGCCTGATTTCCTAGACCTTAATGTTGATGAATTACATTCAGAAATGACGGTTCTAAATTTTGCGGAAATCCATCTTTTAGAGAGGTTTGCAGAAAAAATGGATGTGGCTGTTGGTGTGATTGATGTAAAAAGTTATTATATAGAAACAGTAGAAGATGTGAAAGAAAGAATTGCAAAATGTTTGAAATATATCCCAGCTGAAAAGTTAGCTGTTGCTTCAGATTGTGGTATGTCGCAAACTGCACGTTGGGCAACAAAACAAAAAATAACCAACATGTGTTTAGCCGCCAAAGAAATGAGATAAAAGTTCTTATTAGTTAAACCTATTTCCTTTTAATTGCTTGTCTATGAAATTAATACAACCCAAACAAAAAGATACTATGCTTTTAAATGATATCATTTCATTTGAAAGTACCAGTTCATTTAAAGTTTGGTGGCTGGCTCAAAGTGGGTTTTTAATCAAATGGCAGGGAAAATATTTATTATTCGATCCCTATCTTTCCGATTCACTTTCTATTAAATATCAACATACAGAGAAACCACATGTCAGAATGAGTGAATTGGTGATTGACCCTGCCTTACTCAACTTTATTGATATAGTAACATCAAGCCATAATCATACAGATCATTTAGATGCGGATACATTGAAACCATTGCTGAATAATAATACTGATATTAAATTCATCATACCTGAAGCCAACAGGGCTTTTGTTGCAGATAGAATCGGTTGCGAATATAGTTTTCCCATTGGTTTAAAAGAGGGATCAAGTGTGGAACATTTGGGTTTTAAATTAACCGGCTTACCTGCTGCTCATAATACTATTGATCGCAATGAAAAAGGCGAATGTAAGTGCATGGGGTTTATTGTACAATTTTCCGGCTTTACAATATATCATTCTGGTGACACACTTCTGTTTGAAGGGCTTTCAGAAATATTGCATTCATATCATGTAGATATTGCTTTTTTACCTATTAATGGTAATAAACCTGAGCGAAAAGTAGCTGGCAATTTAAATCCTGAAGAAGCTGCATCTTTAGGCAAATCAATCCATGCAAAATTGGTGATACCACACCATTATCACTTGTTTGAATTTAATACCGAAGATCCCAATTTGTTTGCAGAACAATGTATCAAAAGCAATGTACCATATAAAGTGCTTGAAATTGGCGAAGGTTTGGTTTATCCAACTTTTAACAATCACCAATAAATATATTCCTGATTACTTCAAATTCTATTGGACAAATTGCTTAAAAGGCAGATCGCTATAGTCTTTTATAAATGCAATGATATTTGAATAAGCTTCAAACTCATTTGGTTCATGCATTGTAGTTAGGACAATTACTTTCATTCCTGCTCTTTGAGCAGCTTCTACTCCTTTGGGAGCATCCTCGAAAACGATACATTCATTAGGCAAAACACCTAATTCTAATGCACCTTTTAAGAATGTTTCAGGATCAGGTTTGCTTTCAACTACATCATCAGCGCTAACGATTGATTTAAAATAATGGCGCAAGTTCAGTCCATCTAATACAAAATCGATATTGAATGGAATAGCTGCTGACCCAATACCCATGAGTATTCCAGCCTCTTTTGCCTCTAATAAAAACGCATCTAACCCTTTAATCAATTTAAGGATTGGACTATATTCAGCTTGGTATCTTTTTTCTTTCTCTATAGAAAGTATATTCATCTCTTCCAAGCTAAAGCGGTCTTTACCAAATATACGTACAATAACTTCTGTATTTTTCCCATACATCTGTTCCTTCACTTGTTCCCAAGAAAGCTTTGCTCCAAGATCATCATTCAATATATTAAACCAAGCCTTGCAATGAAACTGCATATCATCAATCATGGTTCCGTTAAGATCAAATAAAAAAGCTTTAATAGGTAGAGACATCAATAATAATTTAAGAGTTACGCAAAATTAATGTTTGCGAACAGGATCAATTTAATTCGTTTAAAATTTTGGATTACAAATTTAAAGGAGTGTTTTTTCTTCATGTAAATCAGGGATTACTACTTCTTTAAAACCTTTTCTTTCTAACCTTTTTGCAAAGTCTTGTTGCACGTTATATTCACCATGTACCAGGAAAAGCGTTTTAATTTGTGAAGTATCCTGACAACTAATAAATTGACATAAATCATCGTAGTCGCCATGCGCACTCATACTTTTTAAAGACCCTACCTCAGCAACTACATTAAACTCTTCACCGAATATCCTTACAACTTTATCTCCATTAGCAAGTCTTCCGCCAAGAGAACGAGGTTCACAATAACCCACCATTAATATGGTATTTTGTGCCCCACTTATATTGTTCATAATATGGTGTTTTACCCTACCAGCATCTGCCATTCCACTTGCAGATATGATTACACAAGGCTGTTCCAGGTAATTCAAGTTTTTGCTTTCGTCAACTGTTTTTATATAATTGAGCCCTTCAAAATCAAATGGATCATTATCGCTCTCCATCACTTTTCTAATTCGGCTATTAAAATACTGCGGATAGTTTTTAATCATTTGAGTTGCTTCTCTACTCAACGGGCTATCCACATAAATTGGAATCTTAGGTAATTTTTTTTCTAAGGACAATTGATTCAAGTCGTACAGAATCTCCTGTGTTCTTCCAACACTAAAAGCAGGAATAATTAATTTGCCTTTTTTTACAGTGCAGGTATGTTGTATCCATTTTAATAAATTATCCGGCGTACTAAAGACTTCATCGTGTAATTTATTCCCGTAAGTACTTTCTAAAATAAGATAATCTGTTTGTGGAAAAACTTCTGGTGATCTTAAAATTACATCTCGATATCTACCAACATCACCACTAAAACATATTCTGGCAACTTCATTATTTTCAGTAATTTTTAAACTAATTGCAGAACTTCCAATAATATGACCTGCATCAGTGAATAAGACTTCAATTCCTGGTAACACCGTTTTCCAATGATCATAATCAACAGTCTCAAATGCTTCCATAGCAATAGTTACATCATCCAATGAATATAGTGGGTCATATTCCGGCAGGCCTTGCTTTGCTCTTCGTTTATTGATAAATTTGGTGTCCGAGCGTTGAATCATTGCAGAGTCTTCCAATAAAATGGCTGTCAATTCTTTTGTAGCAGGAGTACAATAAATTTTTCCCTCAAATCCTTCTTTAACAAGTTTTGGTATCAAACCAGTATGATCTATATGTGCATGTGAAAGAATCATCACATCCACTTCTGATGCTATAAAACCTAAGTCGCGATTCATAGCATCTGTTTCTTTGCCCATACCCTGAAACATCCCACAGTCTAATAATATTTTAATCCCCGACTTAAGCGTAATTAGATGTTTGGAACCAGTAACAGTTCTAGCAGCGCCATGAAATGTAATTTTCATTTTTTTCCTCCCTCCGATTTAGTCGGAAATTTAATCTAAGTGAAATCAAATCAAACCCTATTTATTTTTGCTTTAAAACTCCAAGTAAACCAAAATTCAGATACTATTTCTCCTGCTACATTTTTTCCAATTGAAGAACATTTGATGGTCTGTCCCTCCCCTGTTCGCAAGGTTTCTTCAATAGCATTTGCAATCAGAAGTCCTTCGCTACAAGTAAATGTAATTTTATCAACTGCTTTTTTATTGAACTGAGCTTCCATTCCTACAACCAACATGCTAATTGATGGATTTCTTTCGAAGATTTGCCCAAATGCCAACATACCCGTGCTCATTTCTGCAGCCATTGACTGAACAGCAAAGTACATCGATTTAAAAGGGTTTTGGTTTAACCATTTATAGGAAACAGTTACAGAAGCTTCATCAGCTTCGAATTTTTTCATTCTTAATCCTGCGATCCAAGCAGCAGGTAATTTCTGCAATAGAAAGAATCTGAACTTAATAGGATGCAGAATAATTTTTTGAAATTTTGTAAATTGAGGATTCACTGTTAATTAGTATTATTTTGTCTATAACAATATTGCTGCCAATGCATAATCGGCAACAAGAATTAAAATACAACTTACTACCACTGCTGATGTACTAGCACGACCAATTTCAAGAGAACCTCCTTTTACATTATATCCAAAATAAGCAGGTACTGAACTTAATATAAATGCAAAAGTGTAGGCCTTGTATAAAGAGAAATTTATGTTGTACAAATTCAAATTTTGTCTTAGGCCTGTATCGAAAATATCGGTAGCTAAAATGCCCGACATGGAGCCAGCCATTCTACCTCCCCAAATACCTAATACAGCAGAGATTACAATCAAACAGGGAATTACTACAAGTGCTGCTAAGATTTTCGGAAGTATCAAATAACTTTTTGAATTAATCCCCATAATTTCTAACGCATCAATTTGTTCACTAATCCGCATATTTCCTAACTCACTTGCAATCTTACTTCCAACCACTCCAGCTAATACAATACTCAATACTGTTGGAGACAATTCCAGAATCATACTATCTCTTACAATTTGTGCGATAGTAGAAGAAGGTACTAATGGACTCACTAGCTGGTATGCAGTTTGCACAGTTGTTACAGCTCCTAAAAAAATAGAAATAATTACAACAATGGGTAAAGCGCCAATGCCTATTTCTACACATTGATGCATGAATTCTTTCCAATACATACGCCAGTTTTCGGGCTTGGTAAACATTCCCTTCAACATAAGTAAATAGGTGCCGAAATGCGTAAAAAAATTCATACTCTATTTTGTAATTAATCCTTTATTTATTCTTTTTCTTCAATCGTTTCCACCAGCTACTTGTTTGAACTACTTCATTAATATCTCCCTTACATTTTAACTGAGCATCTACTACTGCAACTATAGCCATGTTAATAATATTTCTAACACTACTACCCAATTGTAATACATGTACTGGCTTCTTCAATCCTAATAAAATAGGCCCAATCGCATCTGCTCCTCCAATCTCCTTTAATAGATTGTAAGTTACGTTACCCGAAGTAAGATTAGGGAAAATTAAAACGTTAACTTCTTCATCAACCAATTCACTAAAAGGATAGTTATCTTTTAAAATTTCTTTATTAAATGCCAAACTACCTTGCATTTCTCCATCAACAATTAAAGATGGATTGCGCTGTTTCAATATTTTAGTAGCATTTGCTACAAGCCTAGCTTCTGGAGAATCGCTACTTCCAAAATTGCTATAACTCAACATAGCAATACGTGGTGTTAAATTGAAATTGCGCACTTCTTTTGCAACCATCATGGTTATATCAGCTAATTCTTCTGCTGTTGGATTAAAATTCACAGTAGTATCTGCAAGAAATAATGGGCCTCTCTTTGTGAGTAGTAAATACATCCCTGCTATTTTCTTAACGCCTTCCTCTGTTCCAATAATTTGTAATGCCGGGCGAATAGCTTCTGCATAGTTTTTTGTTAGTCCTGATAGCATGGCATCTGCATCACCAGTTTCAACCATCATACAACCATAGTGGTTGCGATCTTTCATCAGTTTATTACTCTCATAATGATTCACACCTCTACGTTGACGTTTCTTGAAAAACAAATCAGCATATTGTTCCCGCTTCATTTCATTTTCATCATTCCTTGGATCAATTATTGGAATATCAGTCAAATCAATATTATTCTCCTCAGCTATCTGACGGATTTTTTCAGGATCC
The DNA here is from genome assembly GCA_903927185.1 of uncultured Bacteroidota bacterium. GTDB lineage: Bacteria > Bacteroidota > Bacteroidia > Chitinophagales > Chitinophagaceae > Sediminibacterium. The sequence continues at coordinate 28,308 of CAIYLW010000007.1, read as the reverse complement.
CCTAATAATATAGGATAGGCAAGTCCTTCATCATAAACAATACTAGCTGCTTTCAATATTTTCTGATTGTCTGCCTCAGCAAATACTAAACGCTTAGGACCTTTTCTTGCTTTATTACCAATTACCCTCATTAACTGATTATCGAGGCCTAGTCGTTTGTTCAACTCTACTGCATAAGCATCCCAATTATCAATTGTTTTTTGTGCTACTCCCGAATCTATTGCAGCCTTTGCAACTGCAGGTGCAACAGTTGATAACAAACGAGGATCTAATGGTTTTGGAATTATGTATTCAGGACCAAAACTCATGTTCTGCTGATTATACGCCATATTCACAATATCAGGCACTGCCGTTTTAGCTAGATCAGCCAAAGCCCTCACAGCTGCAAGTTTCATAGCTTCATTAATCTGTTTTGCTCTAACATCCAAAGCACCTCTAAAAATATAAGGAAAGCCCAATACATTATTAACTTGATTAGGAAAATCAGTTCGGCCTGTTGCCATAATAATATCTTTCCGCACACTTGCTGCGTCTGGATAAGTTATTTCGGGATCTGGATTAGCCATGGCAAATACAATAGGATTTTTTGCCATCGAACGTACCATATCTTTTGTTACCACATTTCCAACACTTAACCCAAGAAAAACATCTGCATCTTTCATCGCAGTTTCCAATGTCCAATCTGATTTTTTTACTGCAAATTTTTGTCTGATTGGGCCAAGGTCTGTTCTGCCTTCATGCAGCACTCCATCTTTATCGAATACAATGAAGTGTTCATATCGAGCGCCTAAGGCAACATATAATTGTATACAAGCCATTGCTGCAGCACCAGCTCCATTTATGACAAAGCGAACCTTTTCAATTTTCTTTTTTTGAAGTTCCAATGCATTTAACATAGCTGCACTGCTAATTATCGCAGTGCCATGTTGATCATCGTGCATCACAGGAATATTCATCTGCTCCTTTAGCTGTTGCTCAATATAAAAACATTCAGGAGCTTTGATATCTTCTAAATTAATACCCCCAAAAGTGGGTTCCAATGCTTTAACTATTTGAACAAATTTTTCAGGATCCTTTTCATTGATTTCAATATCGAACACATCGATGTCTGCGAAAATTTTAAATAAAACCGCTTTCCCTTCCATTACCGGCTTACTGGCATCCGGACCAATATCTCCCAATCCCAACACAGCAGTACCATTGCTAATTACACCTACCAAGTTTCCTTTTGCTGTATACTTATAGACATCTTCGATATTATTAAATATTTCTTTACAAGGTTCTGCTACACCAGGACTATAGGCTAAACTCAAATCTCTTTGAGTCTTTGCTTCCTTTGTAGGTACTACTTCAATTTTACCTGGCCTTCCATTTGCATGGTACTCCAAAGCTTGCTCTCTTCTTAAATCAGCATGTTTCGACATAATTAAATTTTAATGACCAGATTGCGTACCTAGCCATGCCATTATTCCCATTCCAATTTGTATTGCTCTTTCGTCAATATTAAATTGGGGTGTGTGTACATTATGAACAATCCCTTTTTCTTCGTTGCGAACACCCAATCGGAAAAAACATCCCGGTATTTTTTGAGTGTAAAACCCAAAATCTTCTGCGCCCATTCGTATTTCCGTTTCTTGCACATTTTCTATTCCCATATATTGATTAGCCAACTGCCAATTCTCTTCTGTAAATGAAGGGTCGTTATCAACTGTAGGATACCCTACATCAATTATCAAATCCAATTCTGCACCCATCGATTCCACCAAACCTTTCGCTTGTTTGCGTATTAGTTCATGAGCTTTAAATCTCCATGCTTCGTCCATTGCACGAAAGGTTCCTTTCAATTTTACCTCAGTTGGAATAACGTTTGTAGTGTTTCCGCCTTGAATGGAACATATAGATAACACTGATGGTGAAAGTGGATTATTATTTCTTGATATAATTTGTTGCAAACTCACAATTAAATGCGAGGCAATAAGTATCGTATCAGCAGTAAGTTGCGGTGCAGCAGCGTGTCCCCCCTTACCTTTAATTGTCATATAAATTTCATCCGCACTTGCCATCACTCTCCCTTTCCTAAAACTAAGCTTACCAAAATCAAGACCCGGATGAACATGCAAGGCAATGATACCAGAAGGCTTCGGATTCTCTAATGCACCATCACGAATCATATAACTTGCGCCACCAGGATTTTTTTCTTCGCCAGGCTGAAATAACAATTTAATGGTACCCTCCCATTCATCTTTTAATTCGTTTAAAATTTGAGCAGCTCCTAGTAAAATAGTTGTATGTACATCATGACCACATGCATGCATCACACCTTCATTTTTTGAAGCATAACTCACTTCATTTTCCTCGATGATCTGCAATGCGTCCATATCTGCACGTAAAGCGATTACTCGCGAATCTGGGTTTATTCCTTTGATAATTGCTAAAATACCAGTAGTAGCTAAAATTTGAAAAGAGATACCCATTTCTTGCAATTGCTTTTGCACGAATTGGCTAGTTTCAAATTCTTGATAACTAAGTTCTGGATTCGCATGAAGATGCCTTCGTATTTGAATAAATTTTTCCGAATAGGATTTCGCCTTTTGTTGTATACTTTGTTTCAGTTCCATGAAAAATTATTGTTGAAGTAATTGTTCTTCTTCCTCTTTTGTTGGTGTATAATCAATAGCATCTTCCACCACAAAAACACCCGTTGTATAGAGTTTCTGCAATTGTAATTTAAACTTTTCTGCATCAGCTTTCTTTAAAAAATTACCAATCCTAACCTTGAAATTGGGCGATTGAAACAAAGCGTATGACTTCTGATCGGGATAACGACTTAACAATTCACCTTTTATCTTAAAAGCCTGATCTCTATTTGAAGTACTCACCACTTGAATTCGATAACCTTTATATAATCCAGAACTAGTTAATAAAGAGGCTTTTTTGTTTGCAATAATTTGCTTGCTCGTTAGAATATCCATCCTTGCATCCTTATGAACAATAACAGTATCTTTTATAGTGTTAGCTGAAGCCAAAAAACCATATCCAAAAAACAAACTAAAAGCTATGAATCCTTTCCCCATTTTTTGAATTTTAAATTTTGAATTTCTACTGTAAGTTAAAATTAATATTCTGAATCATTTACTGGGGTTCCAGCTACAATAGCAACACCTGCACTACAACCTATACGAGTTGCTCCAGCATCTACTAATTCTTTAGCAAAAGCATAATCCCTGATTCCGCCTGAGGCTTTTATTTTAACATGTTCTGGCAAATGTAATCTGAACAATTTAACTGCTGACACACTAGCCCCTTTGTCGGCATAGCCAGTTGAAGTCTTTAAATAATCAATACCCGCAGCACCATAAATATCACAACAGGCAATTATTTCTTCGTCTGTTAATACCCCACTTTCAATGATTACTTTAATTGTTTTGCCCCTGCTCCTAACAATTGGCATAATATGATTAATCTCATTAGCGAGATAAGTAAAGTCTTTGTTTTTGATGGCTGAAATATTGCATACCACATCTAATTCATCTGCACCATCAACCATTGCCAAAACAATTTCTGCAATCTTAGCTTCTACTGCCGAATAACCAAATGGGAATCCAATAACAGTAGCTACTTTAACGGCTGAACCTTGAGTAAGTGATTTTGCTTGTTTTACAAAATTGGGAGGAACACAAACTGCTGCAAAATGATATTTAATTGCTTCATTACAAAGCTTTTCAACATCTGAAATTAGTGTAGTAGGTTTCAGAACTGTATGGTCTATATATTGGTTCAGTTTCATACTATTCAATTGAGGAGCAAAGGTAGCTAAAGAAACAAACGCTTGTTCAATAAAAAGCCCTGCACCCAAATCAGGGGCAGGGCTTTTATTTTCAAATAGATGGTGAGAGCCCTAGGCTAAAGGCCAGGGTTAACACTTTATATTTTTGAATTTTTACTATTTACATTTTACTTTTATGAAGCTTCCTTACCATGGCAAGATTTAAATTTCTTCCCACTTCCACATGGACAAGGATCATTTCTTCCAATTTTAGGACCCACTTGAATAGGCTGTTGCTTTACAGGGGTTGGATCATAATAATCATTTTCAGTTGGCGCCTGATCAATGTCTTCTTTCTGAGTTTTCATTTTACTCAAATCAGTTTTTTGCTGGCGGCCTTCTTTTACTGTATCGCCTTCATTTAATGGAATGGCAGAATGACATAGGAACTGAACAATTTCACGATTCACTTCACCATCCATTTTTTTGAATAGATCAAATGCTTCCATTTTATAAATTACTAATGGATCTTTTTGTTCGTAAGTGGCAGTTTGCACACTCTGTTTTAAATCGTCCATAGCACGCAAATGTTCTTTCCATGCATCATCGATAAAGCCAAGTGTACAGGTTCTTTCCTGTGCATTTAATAATTCAACTCCACCGGTTTGTAAAGTTTTATCCAAAGGAGCTAATACTTGTATAACACGGCGTCCGTCTGTAAATGGAACAATTACATTTTCAATATGAGCTCCTTGATCTCTTCTGATATTTTTGAAAACAGGAATACTTTGTTCAGCAAGATTAGCTTTCTTACGCTCGTAATTTTCAACCGCTTCACCATATAATTTCTCTGAAAGTACCGATTCATTTCCCCTCGATAATTCTTCCGCAGTTATACTTGAATCTATTCCAAAGTTTACTATTACAGCAAGCCTAAATCCTTCATGGTCATTCAACTCTTTAAATGAATTGATTAATCCTTCTGCAACAGAATATAAAGCATTATCTAAATCCAACGCTAAACGTTCTCCAAATAATGCGTGATTACGTTTGCTATAAATAACTGTACGTTGTTTATTCATCACATCATCATATTCAAGCAAACGCTTACGAATACCAAAGTTATTTTCCTCTACTTTTTTCTGTGCCCGCTCGATAGACTTAGTAATCATACTATGCTGAATTACTTCCCCTTCTTTATATCCAGCAAAGTCCATCACTTTTGCAATACGTTCGCTTCCAAACATACGCATCAAATCATCTTCCAGTGAAATAAAGAATAAAGAAGATCCTGGATCACCTTGTCGGCCAGCACGACCTCTTAACTGACGATCTACACGGCGTGATTCGTGTCGCTCTGTACCAAGAATAGCTAATCCACCGGCTTCTTTTACCCCTGGTCCAAGTTTAATATCTGTACCACGACCCGCCATATTTGTAGCGATGGTTACCGCTCCGGCAAAACCTGCTTCGGCAACAACTTGTGCTTCACGGGCGTGTTGTTTCGCGTTTAATACATTATGTGGAATCTGCTTTTGACGTAACATACGACTCAACAATTCACTCACTTCCACAGAAGTTGTACCCACTAGTACGGGTCTTCCAGCTTCTCTTAATTTTACAATCTCATCAATTACAGCACCAAATTTTTCACGCTTGGTTTTGAAAACCAAATCCTGATCATCCTTTCTGATAGCCACCACATTTGTTGGTACAGTAACAACATCTAATTTATAAATGTCCCATAATTCAGCTGCTTCTGTTTCTGCAGTTCCCGTCATACCACAAAGCTTATGATACATACGGAAATAGTTCTGTAAAGTAACGGTAGCATATGTTTGAGTAGCGGCTTCAATCTTTACATTCTCTTTTGCTTCAATGGCCTGATGCAAACCATCAGAATATCTTCTACCATCAAGGATACGTCCGGTTTGTTCATCTACAATTTTAACAGCACCATCCATTACCACATATTCAATGTCTTTATCAAACAAGGTATAGGCTTTTAATAATTGCTGTACAGTATGTATACGATCTGCCTTAACAGAATAATCGTTTATAATAGTTTCTTTGCGATGTAACTTTTCTTCTGCCTCTAAAGAACTTTCTTGCTCTACCTGTGCTAATGATACACTGATATCAGGTATCACAAAAAAGTTTGGATCTTCACCGGCTCCTGTGATTAAGCCAATGCCTTTATCTGTTAATTCAACTGAGTTATTTTTTTCATCGATATAGAAAAATAATTCCTGATCTGCAATCGGCATCTCTCTGCTCTGATCAGCTAAATAATAGTTTTCAGCTTTCTGTAATTTCACACGAATACCAGGCTCACTCAAGAATTTAATCAATGCATTATTCTTTGGTAACCCGCGGTGTGCTCTGAACAAAGCCAATCCCCCATCTTTAGGATCATCGTTTCCATCAGTTATTTTTTTCTTGGCTTCATTTAAGAATTGATTGGTAGCTCTTTTTTGCGCATCTACCAGTTTTTCAATTCTTGGTTTCAAATCAAAAAATTGTTGTTCGCCTGTATTGTGTCCGATTGGACCACTGATAATTAATGGAGTTCGTGCATCATCAATCAATACAGAATCCACTTCATCAACCATGGCAAAATGGTGCTTACGCTGTACCATTTCTTCTGGTGTATGCACCATATTATCACGCAAATAATCAAAACCAAATTCGTTATTTGTCCCATAAGTGATGTCTGCTAAATAAGCATTGCGACGTGCTTCACTATTGGGTTCGTGTTTATCAATACAATCCACAGTAATTCCTAACCATTCAAAAATGGTACCATTCCATTCACTATCACGACGTGCTAAATAATCATTCACGGTAACAATATGCACACCTTCACCAGCAAGCGCATTCAAATAAGCAGGTAATGTAGAAACTAAGGTTTTACCTTCTCCTGTTGCCATTTCAGCAATTTTACCAGAATGTAATACACTTCCTCCAATTAACTGCACATCATAGTGCACCATATTCCAGGTAACAGAACCACCACCTGCGATCCATGTATTTTTAAAAATCGATTTATCTCCTTCAATTCTCACATAATCTTTCTTCACACTTAAATTTCTATCCAAATCAGTAGCATTACTAACGAGTTCCGAGTTTTCTTTGAAGCGACGAGCCGTTTCTTTTACCACTGCAAAAGCTTCGGGTTGAATAATCGCCAGTGCTTCTTCAATTTTTTTATTGCGTTCTTTTTTTAATTTATCAACCTCCTGATAAATAATATCACGACCATGTATATCGTTGATTGGAAGTGCCTCAGCTTCTGCATTCTTACCTTCAATCACATCATCAATAGCTTTTAAATGTATATTGATACGCTCTTTAAATTCAACAGTTTTAGTTCTTAACGCATCGTTAGAAAGCCCCTGCAATTCTTGAAAATGAATACCTACTTTCTGAATAATAGGCATAATAGATTGCACATCTTTTTCGCTCTTACTACCCCCAAATAACTTAGAAATAAATTTCAACATATAATAGTATTGGATAATTCGTTTAACAGTGATTTTAGAAACTTCTTTCTTTTGTCAAAAACGATGCTATTTGAAGGCTTTCGTCAAAATGTCAGCAAGTTTTTTTTCAAAAGGACAACAAAGGTAAAGATTTTAAATAGAGCAGGCCCATTATGCATTATTTCCCAAAACACTAATATTTTGTAAATTTTGATGAGCTAGTCCAAAACTGTTATTTCTGTATCTACTTTTATGGCAATGAAACCTCTCTTTTTATTTTATATTCTAACCGTTATCGTTCTATCTAGCAATGCCCAAGTAGTATTGATAGATACTAGCAGTAGCATTCCGAAGGCCCCTATAACTAAGAAAGTAATTGATAGTTCTGCGGTATTGAACGACAGCTTAAAACCCATTTCCATACCAGACTCAGTTGCCTTGAGAAGAAATATATTAAATAAAACAAATATGACTGTTTTATTGGCTTGGTCCGGCGCAAATTTAATACAAGGAAGCATTTCAGCAGGAAATTTAGTAGGCTCCCCTCATTATTTTCATCAAATGAATGTTTATTTCAATATTATTAACCTGGCTATAGCAGGATATGGACTTTATGAAGTGCGTAAACAGATGAATAAGAAATTAAGCCTACTTCAAAATTTACGCCAGCAACAAAAGATAGAATCCTTGCTTTTGCTCAATTCTGGGCTAGACCTTTCCTACATAACAACCGGTCTATATTTACAAGAACGTGGTACCAACAAATTAAATAAACAGACCAAAGGTTATGGGGGAAGTTTGATCTTACAGGGTAGTTTTTTACTGGTTTTTGATATTATTCAGTATATAGAACATCGCCAAAATGGTCAATTATTGAACAAATACTTAGGGAATCTTCAATTTGCTAGCACCTCGAATGGGGTTGGATTGGTCTTACCTCTATAAGAAACTGTGATGTAAACTAGCTGTCTGAAATACTTAAGATGGGCTAATTTTTTCCACATGACGTGATTTTTGACGAAAAGGATGGAATTTCAGGGTGTTTCTGCTACTTTTGCAACCCAAAACCGGCTATATAAACCGGTTATACCCAACGCAAAACTTGAAACTTAAGATATGGCAGGCCAATTAAAAGAAGTACGTAACAGGATTAAAAGTGTTCAAAGCACCCAGCAAATTACGAAAGCCATGAAAATGGTAAGTGCTGCCAAATTACGTCGTGCCCAAGATAGCATTACCCAAATGCGCCCCTATGCCAAAAAATTGCAAGAAATGCTTAGCAATATTGTGAGTAGCATTGATGGTGGTATTTCACTAAAACTGGCAGAAGTTAGAGCCATAGAAAATGTGTTATTAATTGTTGTTACAAGTGATAGAGGATTGTGTGGAGGTTATAATGCAAACCTTGTTAAATTAGCAAAGTATACAATTGAAGAAAAATATAATAGTCAAGCTGCAAAAGGAAAAGTGCAAATCTGGAATATCGGCAAAAAGGGATTTGAAGCATTAACGAAATCAGGATATAAAACAAACGATACTTATAAAGATGTTTTTTTGAATCTTAAATTCGAAACAGTTCAGGCCGCAGCTCAAGCTGCCATGAAGGCATTTGAAAATAAAGAATTCGATGCAATCGAAATCATATATAGTGAGTTCAAGAATGCAGCTACACAAATATTTGTTGCTGAGCCATTCCTGCCTATTCCAAAAGTGGCAAAGCCAGTAGGAAATAAAAATATTGACTTCCTATTCGAACCTGAAGTGGAAGTGCTAATAGCAGAACTGATGCCAAAGATTCTCAATACACAATTATACAAAGCAGTGTTAGATGGAAATGCCAGTGAACATGGTGCTCGTATGACAGCAATGGATAAGGCTAGTGAAAACGCAAATGAATTATTAAAATCACTCAAGATAAGTTATAACCGTGCTCGTCAGGCCGCTATTACTACTGAGTTGACAGAAATCGTGAGTGGTGCAGCAGCATTGCAGGGATAAAGCAAAACCCTTATCTTTCAAATCACAAAAGAAATTCAGAAATTGGAAATTAGCACTATCATACCACATATTGAAGTCTTGATCTTTGCAAGTGATAAGCCACTTACATCGCTCGACATCGTTGAATTGATCAATAACAGTTTTGGTTTTTTAGAAGAAAGAATCATGCTGGATCAAGTAGAGAGTGCATTAGAAGGTATCAAAGAAAAATACGATTCTGAATTTTATCCTTTCGAAGTAAAAGAAAGCGGTGGCGGCTGGCAATTCCTTACCAAAAAAGAATATCATAAAACAATCGCACAATTAAATGGAGATAAATTCCTAAAAAGATTGTCCAATGCTGCATTAGAAACATTGGCCATCATTGCCTATAAACAACCTATTACAAAAGGCGAGATTGAAGCTATTCGTGGTGTAAATAGCGATTATAGTATTCAGAAATTATTGGAAAAAGAGCTGATTTTAATCAGCGGAAGAAACGAACACTCACCCGGCAAACCCTTGGTATACGCCACTTCTAAAAATTTTATGGATTATTTCGGAATTAATAGTGCCGCAGATCTTCCAAAAATTCGTGAAGTATTAGCAGAACAATTAGTGGAAGGAACCCGCCCGGAAGACTTTACCGATCGCCCCATTGCTGAACATATAGGATATGAACCATTAGAAGAAGAAAAAGCCACAGAAAATATTTCTTCCATTGCCGTAAATCAGGATGGAGAATTGATTATTCCTGAAGAAGACTCAAATTCTGAAGAAAGTTCAAACCCTGCCCCTCCCACAGATTCTACCAATCATGAGGATTCAAAAGATTCTGCTGATGAAGCAGGAGAAGAAAAATCAGAATAATTTCCTCAATTTTTTAGAGCATGGCTCAAGACAATTATCTTCGCATGATGCAGCAAGAATTGTCACCCGAACTGTTATGCAGTATCGCTAATAAATACGGAACCCCTTTATATGTTTATAGTGCCGATAAAATAACGGCCCAATTTAGAAATTTGCAAACTGCCTTTTCAAATTCTAATACCAGATTCTTCTATGCAAGTAAGGCATTAACGAATATCAATATACTGAAACATATACTAAATATTGGTTGTTCCATTGATTGCAGTTCTGTAAACGAAGCACACTTAGCCCTACATGCAGGTTTTAAGCCGGAGAATATACTCTATACAAGTAATGGAATTGATTTCAAAGAAATTGAAGAAGCAGTAGGATTAGGAATTAATATTAATATCGACAGTCTTTCCAACCTTGAAAAATTTGGGAAAAAATATGGTCATAGTTACCCAGTGGGCATCCGTTTACGCCCCAATATTATGGCAGGAGGTAATCTTAAAATCTCAACAGGGCATAGCAACAGTAAATTTGGAATTCCTATTGAGCAGTTAAATGAGATATTAGATCTGGTTCAACAGCATCATATTTTTATCAGAGGTTTACACATACATACAGGAAGTGAAATCAAAGATGTTTCCGTATTTATGAAAGTGGCAGAAGTATTTTTTGAATTGGTTCCTCATTTTCCCGAATTGGAATTTCTGGATTTAGGTGGTGGATTTAAGGTAGCTTATAAAGAGCGCGATCATGAAACTGATATCATTCTATTGGGATCAGAAATTGAAAAATTTCTCATCAATTTGGAAAATAAACACCAAAGAAAGTTTCAGTGTTGGTTTGAACCCGGAAAATATTTGGTGAGTGAATCTGGTTATTTAATTACAAAAGTGAATGTGCTAAAAACTTCTCAAAATACGGTGTTTGCCGGGGTTGATACTGGCCTGAATCATTTAATTCGTCCGATGATGTACGATGCATATCATCGCATTACCAATATCAGCAACTTAAAAGGCGAAACAAAAACTTACACAATTACTGGTAATATTTGTGAAACCGATACATTTGGAACAGACCGACATTTACTTGAAGTTCATGAAGGAGACCTGCTTGCTATTTATAATGCAGGAGCATATGGATTTGAAATGTCGAGCAACTATAATTCCCGATACAAACCAGCTGAAGTGCTTGTTTTAGAAGGCAAAGTTTCACTTATTAGAAAAAGAGATGAATTTACCGACTTATTAAGAAACCAAATTACGGTGTTATAGAACAAAAATGTAGTTTACATACGAATGATTGAAATAAAAAATATAGTAAAACAATTTGGCGACCGAGTGATCCTTAACGATATCAGTGCCATCATGGAGCCAGGTAAATGCAACCTTATTATAGGCACCAGCGGTAGCGGTAAAACTGTTCTTACTAAATGTATGGTAGGATTATTTAAACCTGATGCTGGTCAAATTATATATGATGGTGCAGATATGTTTTCGATGGACAATGATACTCGTAAACAATTACGTCAGCAAATTGGAATGCTGTTTCAGGGCACCGCTTTATTCGATTCGATGACAGTGGAACAAAATGTTTTATTTCCATTGGATATGTTTACAAGATGGACAAGAGCTGAAAAAATGCATCGGGTAGATGAGGTACTCGACCGTGTTAATTTACAAGATGCTCATACTAAATTTCCATCAGAAATAAGTGGCGGAATGAAAAAGAGAGTTGGTATCGCAAGATCAATTGTGCTAAATCCAAAATATCTTTTTTGCGATGAACCAAATTCAGGTCTGGATCCTCAAACATCAATGGTTATTGATAAACTCATCAAAGAAATTACTGATGAATACAAGATTACAACCATTGTAATTACACATGATATGAATAGTGTGATGGAAATTGGTGATCATATTGTTTATCTATATAATGGAACGAAACAATGGGAAGGCAGTAATAAAGACATCATTTTTAGCAAAGACAAATTATTGAATGATTTCATCTTCGCTTCTGAATTTTTACAGGATGCTAAACAGATGCGAATGCTGGAAGCAAATGATGATTTACCAAATAAAAAATTAAACTAGAAAATATAATACCATGTTACAAAAACTACTTGTTTTTTGTTTGATTTCATTTTGTGCAACTTCGTTAAATGCACAAGCCCCATTTGATACTATACCACCTTATAAAAAGGATAATCGCATGCCCGCCTTTAAAATAATGAGGCTCGATAATACATGGTTTACAAAAGAACAATTACCTAAAAAAGATTATACAGTAATCATTTATTTCGCGCCTGATTGTGGACACTGCCAACATGAAATGAAAGAGATCATCAAAAGCATTGATAAATTCAGTACAGTAAATTTTGTTTGGGTAAGTTTTAAATCAATGCCTGAAATCTCTGAGTTCTATTTGAAATATGAAATAAGTAAATACCCCAATATGTTTATAGGAAGAGACTTAGATTATAAACTTCCAAGTTTTTACAGAGTAAAATTTACACCATTTGTGGCAGTATACGACAAAAACAACCTATTCATTAAGGCTTTCCCCGGAGGAGCAGAAATGAAGGAATTATTAGCTGTGTTAAAACTTAATTAGTTGATTTTTATCATCTATAAGAAACAAGCAAGTAGTACCTTTACGGCGTTAAAAAATTAATCAATCTCTAAATAGCTTCATTTATGAAAGTTACTGTTGTAGGTGCTGGTGCCGTTGGTGCAACCTGTGCCGATAATATTGCCCGTGCTGCTTTGGCACAGGAATTGGTAATCCTCGACATTAAAGAGGGTTTGGCAGAAGGTAAAGCACAGGATATGATGCAGACATCTGCATTATTAGGTTTTGACACAAGAATCAGTGGTAGCACTAACGATTACAGCAAAACTGCAGGATCTGATGTGGTAGTAATTACTTCAGGCATTCCTCGTAAGCCAGGTATGACCCGCGAAGACTTAATTGGTACAAATGCAGGAATTGTAAAAGGTGTAGCAGAAAATATCCTGAAATATTCCCCTAACGCAATTATCATTGTGATTAGTAATCCAATGGATACTATGACTTATTTAGCCTTACAATCCACAGGATTACCTAAAAACCGTATTATTGGAATGGGTGGTACTTTAGATAGCGCCAGATTTAAATATCAATTAAGTCAACATTTAGGATGTAGTCCTGCAGATTTAAACGCAGTTGTTGTAGGTGGACATGGGGATACTACGATGATCCCTTTAATTCGTCACGCAACTTGGAACAGTGCTCCAGTTACTAATTTTCTTACCAAAGAACAACAAGACCAAATCGTTGCTGATACAATGGTAGGCGGCGCTACTTTAACTAAATTAATTGGCACATCAGCTTGGTATGCACCTGGTGCTGCTGGAGCTGCTTTAGTGGAAAGCATCTTACGCGATGAGAAAAAATTATTTACCTGCTGCGTTGCATTAGATGGTGAATATGGTCAAAAAGATATCTGTTTAGGCGTTCCAGTTGTGATAGGTAAAAACGGATGGGAAAAAATCCTTGATTTCAAATTAAACGAAGAAGAGCAAGCTGCCTTCAATAAGAGCGCAGATGCTGTTAGAAATATGAATGAAGTATTGAAAACTTTATAATATTTCCTATATCATTTTAAGCCGATCCCTACCGAATGCTCGGAATTTGGATCGGTTTTTTTTTCAATTAAATTTTAATACATTTATAAATATTAATAAATCATCAAAAACGACTTGTCATGAAAAAAACATTATTCTTATCAGCAATGGCTTTAATGCTAGGTTTGACTACAATGGCTCAAGAAAAAAAAGAAGCAAAACATGAAGCAAAAGAAGCTAAGCACGATGCTAAAGATGCAAAGCATGATGCTAAAGAAGCAAAAGAATTGAAGCACGAAGAGAAAAAAGAAAAGGTAGAGAAAAAAGAAAAAGCAGAAAAGAAAGAAAAAGCAGAGAAACCAGAAAAGAAAGAGAAAGGCGAAAAGAAAGAAAAGGCAGGTAAATAAAATACCTCTTTGATATAAAAAAAGCGGACTCTTCGAGCCTGCTTTTTTTATATATTATAATATAATTTAGCAGCTATAACAATCAAGTCAATATTTTGACCTTCCATACATTTAAAGTGTTTTTTAGGACAGGCTTTAGTTCCAAAATTTGAACAGGGCTGACAGGAAAGTTTCTCTACCAAAAAGTTTTGATACCGCTCTTTATTCCCATTTGCATAATAAGGCTCCACATCTAATAATGGCGAAGTCCCTCCCCAGATAGCAAGTACTGGTTTATTAAAAGCACAGGCTATATATTGCAAACCCGTATCGTGTGATATTACTAGTTTCGATTTACGCACCAGATCAGCAGATTCATGTAGATTAAATTTTCCGCAAGCATTATAAATTCTAATGGAATCAACTGAGGCAATTTCATGCGCTTCTTTAAAATCTTCTTTACCGCCAACAAGAATAATGGGGTAATCTAATTTTCTACAAAGCTCCTGCAATTTGTGTACAGGCAATTTTTTTGTATAGTAAGAAGCACCAATTACTATTGCTACATATCCAACCATATGCGGCATAGGAAGATCTTCAATTTTTATTTCGCAGTTTTTCGGAATAAAATAATCCATTCCTTTACCATCATTTTTTACCTCAAGTGGAAGCAAGGTATCCAAACAACGATCTACAATATGTCTACCAGACATTTTATTGATATGCAATTTCGTAAGCAGAAATTTCTCATACCGTTCCTTGTCATAAGTCAGCACTTTAACATTCAATGCCCAGGCAATTCTTTTTGTTCTAAAATTATGATGCAGGTCAATGATATAATCGTATTCCTCTAATTTCAAATCTTTAATAAGAGATGATAAATTGTCTTTAAAATAAAAGAATTTATCGATATATGGATTTCCTTCAGTGACCGATTTGAAATTATATTTTGTAAGAAAATGTACTTCAGCATTATTCACCTGTTGTTTTAAACAACGAATGGCAGGAGTTGTAAGAACAATATCCCCAATGGAAGAAAAACGAATAACCAAAAATTTCATGCAACAAATTTAAACATAACCCAATCTCTAGGGTAGCATTTCTTCAGGCTCCAGATAATTCAAATCTTTGCTAAATGTCTCCTCAGTAAAGTAATAAGCAATCATTGTAATAGTCATTACAATGGCGCCAGTAATCATCCCGCTTTTTATAATATCCCATCCCCAGGTTTTTTGAAAAAGGTCTAGGAATAACATATTAATCAAGGGTAAAATTCCCCTTACCACATTTGGAATAGTAGTAGCAGCAGTTGCTCTTAAATTTGATCCAAACTGCTCTGCGCCCATCGTTACAAAAATCGCCCAAAAACCGGTACTAAACCCGAGCACACCACAAATAGCATACATACTATTATCTGAATTATTTACAGCGCTGAAAAATACAAATAGAGAAATGATGCAAATAATATAAAACAAAAGCAAAGCTTTTTTTCTACTCTTAAAAGCCTGACTAATAAATCCAATTAAAATATCTCCAATTGCAATGGCCGTGTAAGCAAACATGATTGACTTTCCGGAATCGATAGTAGTACTACCAAACATTGCTTTTCCGAAACGATCACTTTGATTAACAAGTATACCTATCACATACCAGGTAGGTAAACCTATGAGCACTGCCAATGCATATTTCTTAAATCTCTTTTTGTTATTAAAGAACATAAAAAAGTTTCCCCTACTAACTGTTTTATCCATCGACAATTCTTTGAACATACCGCTTTCAGAAACACTTACTCTTAACAATAATAAGCCAACACCTAGTCCGCCTCCAATTTTATAACACAATCTCCAATCATGCGTTAATTGATACGTAAAATAAGCAAACACTGCACCAAACAAACCAATTCCAGCTACTAGGGAAGTTCCTATTCCTCTTTTATTCTTGGGTAAAATCTCACTCACCAATGTAATACCAGCACCCAGTTCACCAGCTAAACCTAGGCCTGCCACAAATCTACATGCCGCATACTGATCAACTGTATGAACATAACCAGTAATAATATTTGCAATTGAATATAAAATAATGGAACCAAATAGCACACTTAGTCTTCCTTTCTTATCACCTAAAACACCCCATACAATTCCACCAATAAGTAACCCTAACATTTGCCAATTTATAACCCTGGTACTTTCCGATAATAACGTAGCATCTGTGGCACCCACGCCTAACATGCTTGATTTTTTCACAATCGTAAAAAGAAGAAGGTCGTAGATATCTACAAAATATCCGAGTGCCGCAACTATTACAGGAAGAGACAATATGCCGAATTTTTTTTCAGTCATCTTTTTTATTTAAGCAGATTTCTTTTTATTGAAGATCAATTTGAAAATAACAGGCGCAGTAGTTATGAGTACAATACCCAAAACTATAATTTCTAAATGTAGTTTTAAATCAAAACCAAATTGTGAAAGAATCCATTTTTGAAGATAATGCCCACCCACTAACATACTAAAGACCCAAGCTACTGAACCGATTACATTATAAACAAAAAAGCGACTTTTATTCATCTGTACAATTCCAGCAACGATGGGGGCAAATGTTCTAACAATAGGAATAAACCTTGCTGCGATGATGGCCCCACCGCCATGTTTTTCATAGAAATCGTGTGCCTGTTCTAAATAATGTCTTTTAAACAAAAGGTTTTCCTTCCAATGATACATGGCAGGTCCTACTTTATTTCCGAACCAATAACCCAAAGAATTTCCTAAAATACCTGCAGTAGAAATCAATATTAGCAACACTACTAAATCAATCATTTCATTACCAGTCGGAAATACTTCATTCGCTAAATTGGTACTATAAATTCCAGCTACAAATAAAAGACTATCCCCTGGCAGAAAGAATCCGGCAAAAAGACCTGTCTCTGCGAATACAACAAATAAGATCAACCAAAGTCCGCCGTGTTCTATATAAAACTGGGGTTGTAGTAACTGACTCCAGTGAAAAGCATCTAACAAAAAACTATAGATCATATGAATTACTTAAATAGTGGCAGTTGGGTTTTCTAAAGAATTTTCCCATTTACTAACTACAGTGGTAGCAAGTGCATTTCCCAACACATTGGTGGCAGTTCTAAACATATCGCAAAAATGATCAATGGGTAATATTAATGCAATACCTTCTGGTGGTATATGAAACATGGCACATGTTGCAGTAACTACTACTAAAGAGGCCCTGGGCACTCCTGCAATGCCTTTACTGGTTAGCATCAACACGATTAACATCGTGAACTGTGTTCCAATATCTAAATGAATATTATAAGCTTGTGCAATTGCAATACTTGCAAAGGTCATATACATCATACTTCCATCAAGGTTAAAAGAATAACCAAGTGGTAAAATAAAAGCAACAATCTTATCCTTACAACCAAATTTTTCAAGCTCTTCTGTTAATTTAGGAAAAACCGCTTCACTGCTTGTAGTACTAAATGCAATAATTAATGGAGGAAAAATTGCTTTTAATAATTTTGGCATTCTCTTTCCTAATACAATAAATCCTATTGCTATTAATAAAATCCAAAGCAACGCAATTCCGGAAATAAAATAAAGCAGGTACTTCCCGTAGAATAAAAAAACTTCTAATCCTTTTGTAGCTATAACAGCAGCAATTGCACCGAATACCCCAAGTGGTGCAAAATTCATTACGTAGCCAACCATCTTTAATATCACATGAGCCACTGCATCCAGACCCTTTACTACTATTTTTCCTTTATCTCCTAATGCAGCTGTTGCAATACCAAAAAATATACTGAAAATTACGAGTTGCAATATCTCATTATTGGCCATCGCATCGAAAACACTTTTTGGGAAAACATGCTCTACGAATTTAATTAAACTAAACTCCTGGGTTTTGCCAACTAAATCTTTGGCTCCTGAAACATCGGCATTGGTCAAATCCATTCCTGCTCCTGGTTGTAATAAATTTACCAATAACATCCCCAATAATAGACTCGCTAAAGAAGCAGAAACAAACCAAAGCAAGGCTTTCCCACCTACTCTTCCAACAGATTGCAAGTCGCCCAATTTTGCAATCCCCACCACCAAAGTAGAAAATACTAGAGGTGCAATAATCATTTGAACCAAGCGAAGAAAAATGGTAGTTAAGAGCTTGATATTTTTAGAAAAGGATTCAATAAATGAAGCACTGGATTGCGTATGAACCAAGTATCCTAAAATCACTCCCGCAATCATCGACACGATAATATATATAGTAAGCCTGTTAGATTTCTGCATAGAAGCCGTCAATTAGTGTTGCAATATAAGATTTATGGTTAAAAGCATATAAAGCACCTGAATTCAGTTTTCATAAAAGTTTTCCGGCTTGAAATCAATAAATGATTATTTTGCCAAGTCTTTATTTATTTAAAAGAAACTAACTGTACTATGAGTTTATTCAGAAAAAAAGATTTAGCAGCCATGTTGGCCCAATCTGAAGACAGTGGAAAAGGTTTGAAACGCACACTAGGTGCGGGTAACCTGATTGCACTGGGAGTTGGCGCCATTATTGGAGCTGGTTTATTTGTTAGAACAGCAGCAGCAGCCGGACAAGCAGCTGGACCTGCTGTAACACTTTCTTTTATCGTAGCAGCGATAGGATGTGCATTTGCAGGTTTGTGTTATGCTGAATTTGCAGCCATGATTCCTATTTCAGGATCTGCCTATGCTTATTCTTATGTTACCATGGGTGAAACCGTTGCCTGGATTATTGGTTGGGCATTGATTATGGAATATGCACTTGGTGCAGCTACCGTATCAATTGCTTGGAGTGAATATTTAAACAAGCTGTTGGGAGGAGGCATACCCTATGAATGGAGCCATTCGCCTTTAGAAAGTATAACTGATAAGTTAGGAGTATTACATCGTGGAATTATCAATGCTCCTGCATTAGTGATTCTTCTTTTGTTAACCCTATTATTAATTAAGGGAACACAGGAATCAGCGATGGTAAACGCAGTTATTGTATTTATTAAAGTTGCCATTGTTATCTTATTCATCTTTTTAGGATGGCATTTTATCAAACCTGAAAATCATACCCCTTACTTTATTCCTGCTAACCAACCTCCTTTAATTGATGCCACTGGCAAGGTAATTGCCGACTATTCTGGCACGTTCAAACATGGTTGGGGTGGCGTTTTAGGTGGTGCCGCTATCGTGTTCTTTGCCTTTATTGGTTTCGATGCAGTTTCCACTGCAGCTCAGGAAGCAAAAAATCCAAAGAGAGATATGCCGATAGGTATTTTGGGTTCCTTAGTTGTTTGTACAATCCTTTATATTTTATTCGGACATGTATTGACTGGTGTTGCTAACTGGCAAGATTTTGTGGATCCATTAAAAGGACGCGAAGCTTCTGTAGCTTATGCTATTTCAACTTATATGACTGGTTATGGATGGCTTGCAACAGCAGTTACTGTGGCAATTCTAGCAGGATTCTCTTCCGTTATATTAGTTATGTTGATGGGTCAGAGTCGTGTATTTTATTCGATGGCTAATGATGGTTTATTGCCAAAAGTATTTTCTGACTTACATCCTAAATTCAGAACACCTTACAAATCAAATATCATTTTATTCATCTTTGTAGGTGCTTTTGCTGCATTTGTACCTGGAAGTGTTGCTGGAGATTTAACTTCATTTGGTACTTTATTTGCTTTCGTTTTAGTAAGTGCGGGTATCTGGATTTTAAGAGTAAAATCACCGGAAATAGAAAGATCTTTCAAAACTCCTCTGGTTCCTTTAGTTCCAATTTTAGGTGCAGTGATTTGTTTGGCTATGATTTTTGCATTGGATAGTCAAACACTAAAAGTTGCATTTGGTTGGATGGCATTAGGTCTTGTTGTGTATTTCGCTTATAGTAGAAAACATAGTAAGCTTCATAATCCGGGAGATGTTCTTCCAAAAGCTTCTGATTTCGAGAAACACTAGTTTTAAAATACTTATGATTAAGCGCTCCAATCAACATTGGAGCGCTTTTTTTTTGAATTTTGAATTTTGAATTTTGCAACTTGGCTACTAAGTTTAGATACGTTAAATTTGCCAACTTTTACAAGTACTATTTAATATAACATTATGGGAAGGATTTTTGAAGTACGTAAAGCCACCATGTTTGCCCGTTGGGATAGAATGGCTAAGCAATTCACAAGAATTGGTAAAGAAATCGTGATTGCAGTTAAAGCAAGTGGACCTGATGTGGCTACTAACCCAGCTCTTCGTCGTTGTTTTCAAAATGCCAAGAGTGTAGGCATGCCAAAAGACCGTGTGGAAGCTGCTATTAAGCGTGCCATGGGTAAGGATACAAGTAATTATGAGGAAATTCTTTATGAAGGATATGCACCTCATGGGGTAGCACTTTTGGTGGAATCTGCAACCGACAACCACGTACGTACTGTGGCAAACGTTAAAAGCCATTTCAATAAAGGTCATGGCGCATTAGGAAATAGCGGATCTGTAAGCTTTCAGTTCAAAAAAATGGGGGTATTCAAATTAAATCCAGAAGGCTTAAATATGGATGACCTTGAATTAGAATTGATAGATTTTGGTTTAGATGAATTGGGAGATAGTACCGATGATAATGGACATCCCATTATCGTTTTACGTTGTGCATTTACCGACTTTGGTAATTTACAAAAGGCATTGGAAGAAAAAGGCTTAAGTACCATAAGCTCTGAATTAGAATGGATACCAACAACTACTGTTCCAGTAACCGATGAACAGGCTGAAGATATAAGCAAACTTATTGATCGTTTAGAACAGGATGAAGATGTAAATAAAGTGTTTCATAATATGGGATAACCTCCTTTTATTATCACATATCTTTAAAGGCGCCACCAAAATGTGACGCCTTTATTTTTAGATGAACCAACAAGAACTTACTAATTTTAAAAGCATTGTTTTATTTGATGGCTATTGTAATTTATGCAGTGGCGCTGTTCAATTTATACTTAAACGCGACAGGAAAAAGAAGTTCTATTTTGGGTCTTTACAAAGTGAATTCGGACAAAAATTATTGTTAGATCATCATTTTCCGAGTAAAGATTTTAACTCTTTAGTACTAATAGAGAATGGAAAAATTTATACTAAATCTACTGGGGCTTTAAAAATAGCTAAATCATTAAATGGCTTTTGGCCCATATTTTATGCTGCTCTGATTATACCCAAATTTTTGAGAGATCAAGTTTATAATTGGATTGCAAAAAATAGATATAAATGGTTTGGCAGAAAAGATCAATGTTTATTACTAACTGATCAGGAACTTCAGGATTTCAATAAGAGACTTATTGTTTAAATGGGTATGGTAAAACTGAAAGTACTCCCTTCTCTAATATTACTGTCAACCCAGATTTTCCCTTGGTGCTTATCTACAAACTCTTTACACAATATGAGTCCTAAACCCGTACCTTGTTCTTTTTCAGTACCCATTTCAGATCGATGTGTACCAATTTTAAAAATATTTTCACAAACTTCTTGTGGCATTCCTTTTCCGTTATCTTTTATTTTAAAAAGCCATTTAGATTTACTTTTTTCAGCAGATATATTAATATGTCCTCCAGGATAAGTATACTTTATTGCATTGGAAATTAAATTACGTAGTACAGTGCTTAACATATGCTTATCGGCATACACTGTACCATCATTTGGCAATTCAATATTCACCTCAATTCCTTTCTGCTCTGCAGTTACCTGTAATAAATCAATCACTTCTTGAATAATCGTTTGTATCGCAAGGTTCTCTGGATTATAGGAAATATTCCCAGTTTGCGTATAAGCCCATTCTAATAAATTCTTTAATAGATTTCTTGTTTTTTCAGCTGAATCATTCATCAATTTTGCACTAGCCGCAACACCCTCCAAATCTTTTTTTGCAGACTGCCTAATTAATAAACTGCTGAATCCTATCAAAGTATGAAATGGGTTCATTAGATCATGTGCAATGATGGAGAAAAATTTATCTTTTGTAGCATTTAATTCTTTTAACTTGTTCTGATTCTCTTTTTGTATTTCTTCAGCTTGCTTTCGTTGATTAATATCTCTTGAAGCACCAATAATTTCCATCTGACCATTATTCTTGAAAACAAGATGTGTTACTGTTTCTATCCAAATTAATGTGCCATCTTTTTTATATTGCTGAAGTTCATCATAATAATATTTTTTACTGTTTTCATAATTTTTTAAATTCTTAAGTTCAGTAGCCATTTTATCCAAAACTTTTTTAGCAGAATCAGGCTCCAATGACGATTCGATTGATTCCATCATAGCTTCTTCAACTGTAAGGCCCCTTAATTGATATACAGAGGGACTGACATAAGTAAATTTTCCCAACGAAAGATCCCAAACCCAAATTACATCCACTACATTTTCTGCGAGCATTTTATAACGTTCTTCACTTACTTCCATGGATCTGTTACTTTGACTAACAAGCATTTGAAGCTGTTCTTGATTCTGTTTTAGTTCGGAGAAAGTTATGGTTGCTATATAAAGAACAAACATGATTGTCAACAAAAAAAGTACTGTTTCAAAAGAAGTATCAGAATCGATATGTGTTCCAAAAAAACCAAGCCTGTTTGCAGTTCCAATTGATAAAAGAATACAAATAATAAAAGAAACAATAATGGAATGCAACAAATTCCCACTTCTCGCAAATAAAACTAAAAGCGGAATAATTAAAAAAACTATTGGAGGAAATTGATAAAAAGATACGTACAGAATAAAAATAATTGAAAGTGTAATAACAAAAGGATATAGGCTTTTAAATGTTATTATTTGAGTATGCATTTTCCTTGCCCAATATAAAGGCGCTACCAAAAAAATACCAATTGTATTTCCTACTGTAAAATAAATGGACAGTTTAAAGAACGTAGCAATATCAATTCCTTCAGGCCTCTGTATGCCTTTTACCAATACTAAAAGTCCACTAGTTAAAAAACAAGGAAGAAAACAAACTAAAAGCGAAAAGAAAATTAAATGAGAGTTTTTAGTAAATAAAAGATTCTTTTGTGAGCTTTCTAATTTGAGGGCAATTTTCCAAGCAATAAATCCTTGCAATGCATCAATTGCGGCACTTAAAACACCTAAAAACAAATTATAATAATCAATTTGCTGAGAATTATTTTGGAAATAAGTAAACTTATTCAGAATAAAATTTACAATTAACACCCATAAAAATGCTGAATTACCAAGAACAAGAAACATCAACAAACCGATTCCGGAGGGAATCCACAATAAAGAATAATTGTCTGGAGGAACCCTTAATAGGTTAATACAAAAATAGCCAGATAAAAAGTAGCTAGCTATTAATAAGAACCCATTTTGCCAATATGTATTTCTATTAGTTTGCTTAAAAGCCTTATTACTTTCTATCATTAAATAAATTTAATTACTTTTTGAAGGGTGCACGTAATTTTATTCACTCATCATTTCTTTAATGACTGAGATAATTTCTTCTGCATTTGGCTTGCTAAAATAATCTCCATCACTACCATATCCAGGTCGATTTGGCTTACTTGTAATTGTTCTTGCATTAACATCTAACCAGTTGTAACCTCCCTGTATTTCCATTACCTGATTATACATATAAGAAGAAGCACCCCCTGGAACATCTTCATCAATAAATACAATCCGATTCGTTTTCTTAAGCGACTCAACAATAAAATGATTGATATCGAAAGGCAGTAAGGTTTGCACATCAATGATTTCGCAACTGATATTATCACGCTCTAATCGGTCTGCTGCATCTTGAATGATTCTAAGAACAGACCCGTATGAAACAATTGTAATGTCTTGTCCCTCTCTGATAACTTCAGGTATGCCTAAAGGAGTGGTATACTCTAATAAATTAGCAGGCATTTTTTCTTTCAATCGGTATCCATTCAAACATTCAATAACTACAGCCGGGTCATTCCCTTGTAATAATGTGTTATACATTCCCACTGATTGTGCCATATTTCTGGGTACACAAACATATAATCCACGCAAGGCATTAATCACCATTCCTAATGGGGATCCACTATGCCAAATACCTTCTAATCGATGACCTCTTGTTCTTATAATCAAAGGTACACTTTGCATTCCCTTAGTTCTAAAATGCGTTGTAGCTACATCATCACTTAAAGGTTGCAAACCATATAATAAATAATCGAGGTATTGTATTTCAGCAATAGGCCTCAACCCACGTAACGATAACCCGATGGCCTGTCCAACTATTGTTAATTCTCTGATCCCAGTATCAAGAATTCTATCTCCGCCATGTTTATCTTGTAACCCAGCAAAACCTTGATTCACATCACCAATATGTCCAACATCTTCTCCAAAAGCAAAAACTTTTGGGTTGGTTGTAAATAATGCATCAAAATATTTATTCAAAATTTCATAGCCATTCACCAATGGTGCATCAAAAGAAACAAGGGGTTTTACTTGTTCAACTTTCAAAGCACTTTTTGGACCTTCATTATATAAATGACTATTATATTGATAACTATTTTCTGAAAGTAAATAATCATAATAAGCATTTGTCTCTTGTTTTGTAGGAGAATGAGGTGCCAGCTCCATGGTAATGGCTAAGGATCGCATAACATCTCTTCGAAGTGGTTCTCTATTTGATGTTAATTCACTTGCCATTTTCTGCAATTGATTATACACTTCCATATCATTTACCACAGTAGATTGTATCAATGAAGCTGCACGATTAGCTAATTCTTTAATCGGCTGAATGTATTTTTCCCAGGCAGAATTTTTCTGATTTCTTACGTGTTCTTTTGCTTCAGATTCAATGGTTGTTAATTCTTCTTCAGAGCCAATATTATTATCAATCACCCATTGACGCATTTTTTTGATGCAATCCCATTCACGTTCCCATTCTAATCTTTCGGCACTTTTATAACGCTCCTGACTGCCACTTGTAGAGTGCCCCTGTGGTTGTGTAACTTCTTCCACATGAAATAAAACTGGCACATGAGTTTCTCTAACTCGTTGCAAAGCTTCTTCAAACACTTCGCACATGCCTGCATAATCCCAGGCTTTGACTTTATAAATTCTAATTCCGTTGGTGTCTGCTTTTTTCTCAAACCCTTTTAATGCTTCAGAAATCGACCCCTTGGTAGTTTGAAAATTGGTAGGTACTGAAATACCATACCCATCATCCCAAACAAATACGGCCAATGGTACCTGCAATACTCCCGCAGCATTGATAGTCTCCAAAAAATGTCCTTCAGTTGTGCTTGCATCTCCGATAGTACAGAAACTAATTTCATTTCCATTATGACTTAACGCATCAAGTTTGCGCAATTCATGAGATTGTCTAAAACATTTAGATGCGAAAGCCAGACCTAATGCTCGAGGCATTTGTCCGGCGGTCGGTGCTATATCTGATGAAACGTTTTTACGATTTGCAAGGTCCATCCAATTCCCATTATCATCCACGAAACGAGTAGCAAAATGCGAACTCATTTGCCTGCCAAAACTAAATGGATCATTTTTGATGTCTGCGTATAATTGCGAAAAATATTGTTCTACAGTGGCTAATCCTGTTGCGAACATAAAAGTTTGATCACGATAATAGCCACTTCTAAAATCACCTGGTTGAAAAAATTTGGCCATAGCCACTTGGGCTACTTCCTTGCCATCACCAAAAATGCCAAATTTTGCTTTACCCGTTAACACTTCCCTTCTCCCTAATAAACTTGTTTCGCGGCTAATGACTGCAAAACGATAATCTTCTAATACGGCTTTACGAAAGCCTTCAAAAGATAGCATATCGCTTGTTTGCTCCAAAGAAGTATTTAGTTCCATAAAACAAAAATAACATTAGTAAATGAATAGGCTAACAGAAATTAGTATTTTATAGTACCTATTTTCAAATCTAACCAACTACAAATTAAGCCATTACCGTGTTTTTTTCTAGATTCTCTTAAAAATAGCTTAATACCAGTTTCAGAAATTTTAGATTCACTACTTTTAGGTATAAATAATACTTTATGAAGAAAATATATGTAATGGTAATGACCCTGTTTGTTGCACTTGCAGGATTTAGTCAAGCTACCACAAATACAACCCCAACAAAAGACGTAAATTCTCAAATTGAATTCAAAAACGACACTTATAGTTTTGGCAAGATTACTTTTGGTAAACCTGTTGAATACATCGTAGAGATGAAAAATATTGGAAAAGATAGTTTGTCTATTTTGAACGCTCAACCTGGTTGCGGCTGTACCACACCAAGTTTTAAACCAAATGAAAAATTTGGACCAGGTCAAACCGTTAAAATGACCATTCGTTTCAATGGTAGTGTAATTGGTGCGTTTACCCGTTACACAGACGTTTATTTTACTGGAGGATTAACTAAAAAATTCACTTTCAGTGGAGAAGGAGTTCAAGAAATTCCCGCAACGGCTCCTGCAACTGCCACTCAGAAAATCAATACAAAAAATTAAACTAACATAATTATGAAAGGAATTCTGTTCGCTTTAAGTCTCATGATTGGCCAATTTGCAATGGCTCAGACTGGTGTTGAATTTAAAGAAATCAGTCACCAATTTGGAAAAGTAAAAAAGGGAGTGCCGGTTAGTTTTGTATTTGAATACAAGAATGTATCAGCTAAACCAATTGTCATTGAATTTGCAAATGCTGATTGTGGTTGTACAACCCCTGAATATCTGCAGTCTGCAGTTCCTAAGGGACAGAAAGCTACCATCAAAGTAACTTATAATGCTGCGGTAGAAGGTGTTTTCAAGAAATCAGTGAATGTAAAATTTACGAATAGCAACCAACCTTATATATTAACCTTAGAAGGTGAAGTGTTAGCCGATACAAAAAACGGAAAAACTAAATCCTAAGTTAATTTCTCATCAACAATTTTATAAAAAGCGTAACGAAATCTTTACGCTTTTCTTTTGTGTATGCTTTTACAGCAAGTATCTTTGTTAGATGTTAACAATCAGTCAGAGGGGTCAGGCAATGCCTGCTTCACCCATACGAAAACTTGTACCATTTGCAGAGGCTGCTAAAAAAAGAGGTATCAAAGTATACCATCTAAATATTGGTCAGCCTGATATTGAAACTCCGAAGATGGTTTTGGATGCTGTACGCAACAGCAACTTCAAAGTGTTGGAATATAGTCACAGCGCGGGTAATGAGAGTTACAGAAAAAAATTAGTGACTTATTATGCTTCTGTAGGAATAGAGGTAAATGAAAATCAAATCATCATCACAACTGGTGGAAGTGAAGCTATTCAATTTGGTTTTCTGGCTTGTTTAGATGCAGGAGATGAAGTAATTATTCCGGAACCTTTTTATGCAAACTACAATGGATTTGCAGTAGCAGCTGGGGTTACAGTTGTTCCTATTACTTCAAATATAGAAAATGGATTTGCACTTCCTCCAATTGCCGACTTCGAAGCAAAGATTACTTCAAAAACTAAAGCAATCGTAATTTGCAATCCAAATAATCCAACAGGGTATTTGTACAGTAAAGAAGAAATGGAACAATTAAAAGCCATTATTCTCAAATACAATCTTTATTTATTTTCTGATGAGGCCTACCGTGAATTTTGTTACGAAGGCAAACAAATAAGCGCACTTCATTTAACAGGTATCGATAACAATGTAGTAATCATGGATACTATTAGTAAAAGATATAGTGCATGCGGAGGTAGGATCGGAGCATTTGTATGTAAAAATGCAAAACTGATGGAAGCTGTCATGAAATTTGCACAAGCTCGACTTAGCCCACCAAGTTTTGCCCAAATTGCCGGTGAAGCCGCCATCGATTTACCAGCAGACTATTTTGATACTACAAAAGCTGAATATAAATCGCGCAGAGATTTATTAGTTAAACGTTTAAATGCAATCGGAGGTGTTTACTGTCCTAATCCAGGTGGTGCATTTTATGCAATGGCAAAATTGCCAGTGGATGACGCAGATGTGTTTTGTCAGTGGTTATTAGAAAGTTTTGAAGATGATGGCCAAACTATTATGCTGGCACCAGCCTCCGGCTTCTATGGAACGGAAGGATTAGGAAAACAAGAAGTTAGAATCGCTTATGTATTAAATATAAATGATATAAATAAATCTATGGACCTTTTAGAAAAGGCTCTTAATATCTATCCGGGTAAAACAAATTGATAATCAACACTTTAATATTTATAAAAGCTAAATATGATTTTATTTGTTACGCTTATGTTATATAACAAT
>CAIYLW010000006.1 GCA_903927185.1 uncultured Bacteroidota bacterium | reverse complement strand
TGTTTATGGCTACACTTTGTATTTTGCTTAGTATATAATCACTTTGCTTGCTTTTCAAAAGTTCCCCATTCATTGTTCCTTCCTTAGGTTTAACCACCTGTATATCTGTTGATGAACTGTACAAAGCTTTTATTTTTTCATTAGCTATCTGTTCACTTGGTTTACCAATAAAGAGAATTTCGTTTGTGTGGGGTAACAATGTAAGGTTACAAATCAGTACAGCATTTTTATTCATTGTCGGTACTAACTCGACTGGTTTATCTAGTACATTCAAAATATCTTCATAGGTAATTAAGCTGTTTTCTTGATACATGCAAGTATAAGATGAAGTCAGGTTTGTTAATAAATCTTCACCAGACATTAGTTTTACCAGAACACTACAATCTAAAACCTCTAAATTGCTGTTTATAATTAAAAAATAAGGAAACAACCTATTTAGTTGTTCATTGTTTAGCATTACAGACTTATACATGTTTGTTGTTTAGTGTTTAAAAAATTTTGCCAGTAGTTCGGTTTTAGACCTTACGTCTGATTTTAAATAAATATTTTTGAGATGGTAATTTACAGTATGGTAAGAAACATTAAGGTTTTGTGCCATTTCTTTGTAAGTATTGCCATCAATTATTTGGTTGAGAATATCAAATTCTCTTTGTGTAAGCTCTGCATTATAAACGGTTTTTTGACTTGCCTTTTTTTTGTTTATAAGCCCTAGCAACTCAGTAAGCAATTCAGGCTCCAAAAAACTACCTGTGGTAGTTACTGTTTCTATCACTTTTTTTAATTCAGCAATATTAAATGGTTTTAGTAAGTAGGCACTAGCTCCATTCTCAAATGCCCGAAGAAGGAAGTTTTTATTAAAATCTCCTGTTATAATAATAATGTAAGTATTGTTGAATTTCTTTTTTATTTTTTCAATAATCTCTACTCCCATAGCATCTGTGAGGTGGTTGTCTAACAACACAAAATCTGGTTCTACTTTAAGATTATTCATAAAAGATTTGAATTCCCCGTCTGAAAAACAAACTTTATACTTACAAAAGTTGATAAGATATTCTTCTAAAGTTTGTCTAAAAACAGCATCATCTTCAAGTATAGCAATATTATACATGCAACAACATTAAAAAAAGGCTAACAAAACTTCGAATTTAGGCAAAATTAATTACATAAAACAACAATCTTCTCCCTATTATTAGTAGTATGAGACCGTTGCAAGACAAAATGCACAAAAAAAAGCAGTTAAAAAGCTTGCTGGTATTGGCTTTAATGCTTATTTTTGGGTGTGATTATTAATAGTCTTCAAATGAGTTTTTCAAGTATAGCAGTTTCACAAAGGAAACTAAAGAGTGAGTTTTTCAATCAGGTAAACATTGCATTAGATTGGAATAAGATAGATAAAGCAATTAGCAAGTTTTATAACAAAGGGTTCAGTGTTGATGGCAGGCCATCCTATAGTGGTCTGGTATTGTTTAAAATGAGCCTTTTGCAATATTGGTATAATTTAAGTGATTACGAAGTAGAAGCACAATGCAATGATTCGATTAGTTTTTCAAACTTCATTGGGATTAAGTTAGAGGATAATGTACCGGATCATAGTGTAGTTAGCCGTTTTCGTAGTGAACTGACAGCTAAGGGTGGTTGGGAGATTCTGTTTAAGGAAGTAAATGAGCAATTAGAAGCTCGCCATATTGTTATCAAAACAGGTTTGATTGTAGATGCATCAATAACTGATACTCCGCTCAAACCGAAGGGCAAGAAGAATTATCCAATAGCCGAAGATCGTCAAGAAGAAGAAGTGGTACCAAATACAGAAAGTCAACCACTAGTAGTTCGTTCTTTAAATAGGTTTACTTTTTAGTTATTATTTACAATTGCCTCCTCAATTTTGTATTTCCAACGAAATACTACTGGTTCTTCATTTATTAATTTTAATCCTAAATAAATTCTTTCCTCCAAATCTTTTAAACTTTTCACTCTTATATCTCTTAAAAAGCCTCTGGCTATTTTGCTGAAAAACATTTCTATCATATTTAGCCATGAACCATGAGTTGGGGTAAACACAAATTCAAACTTTCCAGGAATACTTTCTAAAAATTTCATTGTTTCTTTTGAACGATGAGCAGAATGATTATCTAATATTACTCTTATTTTCCAATCGGAGGGGTACACCTCTGTTGTTTTTTTTAGAAACATTATAAACTCCTCACTTCTATGCCTTTTCGTTATCAGTGGGATTATCTGCCCTGAGTGTAAATCAATAGCTGCCAATAAACTTAATGTTCCCAACCTTTTATATTCATAATCTCTTCCTACAGTCGCATGTTTACCGAGAACAGGCAAAAGTTGCGCGCCAATATTTTTTAATGCTTGAATACCTGGTTTTTCATCATACGAAATTGTTGTTCTGGTTCGTTTGGTAACTTGCTCATTATGTTTCTTTGCATCATCTTCTTCTTTATTGATAATTGCTACATCTTTATATACTGCTAATACTTGAGCCATCTTTTCCTCAAATAGTTCATCTCGTTTTTCCAAATAATATTCAATTTTATGTGGTTTAATCCCTGCTTTATTTAAAATCCCATAAACAAGACTTTTACTTGCATTTTTTAATTTAGGATAACCTACTCTTTCACAATTTTTTTTAATATACCCTGCAAGTAAACTATATGTCCACGTTTCATAGGCATATCCATAATCAAGAGGTGATTGACAGGCTATTGACGTAACCCAAGAGTGGTCTTCATCACTAATTTCAGCAGGAATGCCTCGTCCCGATAAATCGTCTAAAGCAGCAATAACACCAAAACTCAATGCTTTATCTATACAATCATATACACTTACCTTACTTAACCCGACTTGTTTACCAATGGTTGGAATTGAAACCCTATCCATATAAAGCAACAATATTTTAGCTCTTTGAACCTTTCTAACTTCTTCTGTTTTGCTTTTTGAAATAACTAATAATTTAGTCTTATCCTTATCCGAACAGGTCAACTGCTCTCTTTTTTTATATGACATAGCCCAAGTTTGGAACAAAGGTACTATGGTTTTTTATAAAAGTAAACTTATTTTAAGAACGTTCTACTAGGCAGTAGCGATAAGGAAGCTGCCTGGCTTAAAAAAGCCGGCAAATTACATTATGGGTATAAGAAACATGTTGGAGTTGACGAAGAGGGTATGGTATTAGCAGTTATTACAACTGCTGCAAACGAAAGTGATATTTGCCATTTGACGGATGTAGTTGATAAAGCTGAGCTACCGCAAGGATGTCCGGTAAAGGCAGACAAAGGTTATCGCAGTGAGAAAAACATAGAGGGATTAAAATCTCGGAAACTACGTAGCCACGTCATGTACAAAGCAGTAAAAGGTAAGAAACTTAC
The DNA here is from genome assembly GCA_903927185.1 of uncultured Bacteroidota bacterium. GTDB lineage: Bacteria > Bacteroidota > Bacteroidia > Chitinophagales > Chitinophagaceae > Sediminibacterium. The sequence goes on along the minus strand of CAIYLW010000006.1, from coordinate 626 downwards.
TGAAAGACAAGTAGTGTTTAATAAAGCAGTGAGTAAAGTGCGTTATAAAATTGAACGCACTTTTGGTAGTATGAAGCGTTGGGCTGGCGCAGGTATAGCTCGTTACCGAGGGCTTGCTAAAACACATAGTCAACATTTATTGGAGGCGATGGCGCATAATTTGTATCGAATGCCAGGCTTGGCGCCATTGGCTTCAGTTCGAGACCGATTACTAATGGGATAGCTATGTCCAATTGGGTAGAAATACCCAAATTGAACCCAAAAATGCAAAATAAACGAGCAAAAAGACTGCAAAAAAGCAGCAAAATCATCAAAAATCGCTAATCACATATTGAATATTATAATTTAAAGCAAAAAATTTTTATGCTTTGGGTTTTGCAACGGTCTCAGTTTATAATTGCAATTCCATCTGCAATGATGCAACAAAAATGGTACAAGGCATCAAAGATAATTGCAAATTGTACCCAAACCCTGCAACCAACCAATGTAACCTTCATTGCGATGTTCCATTTCTATCAGGCTCTAAAGCAGAAATCTATGACCTGAACGGGAGAAAATTAGTTACTTATTCTATTTTGGGCACAGACAACGAATTGTCATTGAAAGGGCTTGCAAATGGAGTTTAC
>CAIYLW010000005.1 GCA_903927185.1 uncultured Bacteroidota bacterium | reverse complement strand
TTATTGCAGCAGTAGGAAATCATGATGCGGATATGCGCGATTTAGATAAAATGCCAGATGCTTTGGCATATTACATGTATTTCGATCAGCCTTTGAACGGTCCCTTAGCTGCTGAAGGTTCTGCATGGGTTCCTCTTCTAAAAGGTTCTGAAAAAAATAAAAAGGCATTCTATGAAGCTGCAGGAGAAACCTATCCCAGAATGAGTAATTTTTCTTACGATTATGGCAACTCTCACTGGACAGTAATCGATGCAAATACTTATGTGGATTGGACCGATAGCACATTAAAAGATTGGGTTAAAAAAGATTTAGCAGCTTCCAAAAATGCTACCTGGCATTTTGTGATGTTTCATCATCCTGGTTTTAGCTCATCTTTAGAGCATTATGAACAACAACAAATGCGTTTACTTGCTCCAATATTTGAAAAAGGAAATGTGGATGTTGTATTTTGTGGTCATGTGCATAATTATCAACGTTCTTTTCCTTTATTTTTCAAACCTATAAGAAATGGCACTTTACTGGTTGGAGGAAAAGATAATAAAACATTGAGGGGAAGAGTAGTTGTGGGGAAGTGGACACTTGATAAAAATTATGACGGCCTCACCCAAACTCATCCAAAAGGGGTGATATATGTGGTTACAGGTGCTGGTGGACAAGATTTATACAACCCTGAACAAGAAAACGACCCAGATACCTGGCAGAAATTTACTAATGAGTTTAAATCTACCATTCATTCACTTACCAGTGCTGAAATAAATGGTAATAAATTGGTCATTCGCCAATTAGATATGAATGGAAAAGAGTTGGATAAATTTGTAGTGGAGAAGTAAGATGTTGTTTTTTTTTGAGTTAGTAGTCCTTCCCATTTTTAGCAGATGGGAGGGATTTTTTATATGTCGAAATTAATCATTCAAAATATGAACTGGTATCTGATAATTTTTTTTGGAGCATTTACAATGGCATTAATTGTTTTTCTAATTATGCGTAATCGTAAAGATGAAATAGATTTCGAAGAAAAAATTAATGATGATTATACTAAATCAAAACATGATCATTTTGATACCAATTAAAGGGTTTCTTTATTATTGATTATCCGGAGCTGAATAATTAAAATTCTCACCCTCCTTATCTTTTGGCTTAAATTTCAACTTGCCAAATTTATAACTCAACGTAATTCCAAATGAACGGTAGGGGGCAAATCGATAAATATTAGAAACAAAGTCTTGCGTTTTTTGCTGACTGTATTGATTGATATATTTATTGAAAGGATTTACCATAATAAAACCAAAGCTGGTTTTGTTATTATTAAATTGTTTGCGAATTGCGAATGTATAGGAATAAGAGTCTGGTTGTTTTCCCTGCCACTTCATACCTAAATTGTAGTTACCAAAAAACTCAGCAGCAAAGTCTTTTGAAATCTGATAACTCAAATTCATATTAGCCCTTACACCAAAAGCATTGGTAATGGCAGGAATTACATTTACATTATTTAAGTGACGATTATACATCTGCAAATTTGGACGAAGCGTCAATTTTTTGGCAAACGGAATAGATCCCGAGATGTTTACACCAGTTCGTACTTCTGACGCAATTGTTTCCCTTGTAGTAACAGTAACATCATTATAGATACTATCCCCAATTTTATAACTAGGGTAGTAAGTGATATAGGGTTTTATATCCGGACTATTTCTTTGATAGTATGCAGTGATATTAATATTACCACCTGACTCAAATGACTTATTATAATTCAATTGAAAGTTGTTTCCGATTTCAGGACTAAGATTGGGGTTACCTGTACTGATATTATGAGGATCTGAAAGATTTACAAAAGGATTCAGGTCTCGGAACTCAGGTCTTTCTATTCGATAGGAATAAGAAAATTTGATGCTATGCTGATTCGGAAAATTATGTGCCATTATAAGAGATGGAATAAAATTTTTATAGTCGGGTATATGCACATCTGATGAATTGGAATAGTAGGCTGTATTAATAGTATACTCATATCTTGCTCCTGCTTTTACTTCAAAGAAATCCAGAAGCGGGAAATTCATGGAAAAATATCCTGCCCAGATGGTTCTTTTAAAATCAGCATTATAAGACTGTTGTTGATCCTTTGCATAATTTCCAGAGCTCCCATTTAAGGTATACACATCTGCTGCACTAATGATATCAATTAAGGTGGTTCTTAATCCTGTTTCAATAGCAACTTTTTCTTTGATGGGCTCTGAATAATTTAATTCAAAATTTATTTCATTCTCTTTTCCCGGGTTTATGCTATTAGAACCAGCATAGGGGGTATTGCTGCTAATTTGAAATTGTTCTTGATGATAAGAGCTCGTATTATTTCCATAAGTAGCATTGTAGGCAATCTCTAATTCGCGTCCTTCTTTTTTAAACTTCTTTCTATAGTTCGCACTGTTTTCAAAATCAAGCACTGTAAATTTTGATCCTGATTTTCGATTGCTTAAAATGTCGGCTAAGATATTTCCGGTTGCATCAAAATTGATTGCCTCCTGATTAGAAATGCCTGTATTATTTACAGCAAAATGATTAAAGCCAATACTGGCACTAAAGGTTTCTGTTTTTGATAAGGTCCATTCCATTCCCAAACCAGATTTGTATCCATTGCGATACACATCTGATAAATTATTTTGAACTAATCGATTGCTTAATGGAGTAGTGATTCTGTCTGAACCATTAGGTGTACTGGAAGTAAGTTGCGCATTACCGCTGAAATAAGCATTCAAAGCAATCTTACCCTTTTTGTAAGCAAGATTTAAACTGCCATTTTCTAATCTTGTGCCAGCGGCGAAATTGATATTGCCATTAAAGCCTTCAATCTTGCTCTTCTTTAAAATGATATTGATGATACCTCCAGTTCCTGTTGCATCATATTTAGCAGAAGGACTAGTAATAACTTCTATACTTTGAATCTGACTATTTGGAATCGATTGTAATGCATCAGCTATGCTGTTCCCAAAAATGGCAGATGGTTTTCCATCAATCAAAAACTTGACACTTGGGTTTCCTAATAATTCTACATTGCCATCAATATCAACTGTTACTCCAGGTATTTTTTTCAATGCATCAGTAGCAACTCCTCCTTGTGAAGTAATATCCTTTTCAAGATTATAAACCATTTTTTCGAGCTTATTCTCGATGATTTGTCGGGTACTTTTAACAGTTACATCATTTAGTTGAACTGATTTTTTCTTAAGCAAGATTTCTGAAATGATGTGATTATTAGTCAAAGATATTTTTTGAGTGTAATCCTCATATCCTATAAACTGAACCACTAATTGATAATTTCCAAATGGGATATTCTGAATATCAAATGATCCTCTTTTATTGGTGATACTGCCATTAAGCACTTTTTTAGTACTATCATTAATTAAAGTGATAGTGGCGAATTCAATCGGTTCATTGGATACTGCATCAAGCACTTTAGCAGAGATCTTGAAAACCCCAATCGTTTTAATGCCCTGTTGTGCCTCAATATTTGTAAACAGACAAAGAACAAATAATGATAATATGATAAATCTCGCCATAGATATGAATTCAAAGATTGCAAATTAACTAAGCAATTCTGAATCAAATTTGAGTTTATTGGCTATCATCATATATCAGAATTTTATTATGCATTATTAGTCAATAAATGTCAAAAATTTCATAATTAAATGATTAATAATTAATTACGAAGAATAAATTTTTAAAATGTTTATTATTCAAAATGACTGTTAACAATTCGGTAATATTAAAGTTACAATTTGGTAACCGTCATTTATCCATTCCCCACTCAATTATGACTTCTTTTGCGCTTAATAAGAACATTAGAGCTAGCGCTTGTTTGTTTAACACAAAATGTTCTTAAAGAAAAATTTGTTAAACATTAATAGATTTCGATTTGTCAACAAAAAAAAGTTTTATGAGAAAAAATTTAATTAGGAGTTCAGTTTTGTTTTTTATTTTATTAACGGTGTTTTCCGTTAGCTCAAGTGCACAATACTTATTGAATTCTGATACTGCTTTCAAAGCCGGTAGTGCTAATTCTGGTAGAATCTGGGGTTATGCCTTCGGTGATGCTTACTACAAAGCACATAGTGATTCTTTTAATAGAGGTAACGGTAACCAATACAGTGGTATCCCAAAAAATAGAAATGCATTTGCATTCCGTCGTATTTATTTGGGTTATGATTATAATATCTCAAAGACATTTAGTGCAGAGTTATTGTTAGCTGCTGAAGATAATTTTCCAGCTGGTAACCCGCCTTCATCAGCCGCAGCAAGTGGAGACCAATTGTTGAATAATAAACTGGCTTTTTATATCAAATTAGCAAATCTTCGTTGGAAGAATATCTTCAAAGGAACTGATTTGGTAGTTGGTCAATTATCAACTCCAACTTTTGCATTGCTTTCTGATAAAATGTGGAATTACAGAGCTGTTGAAAGAACCATTACGGACATTCGTAGAACTCCTTCTTATGATTTTGGTGCAGCATTGCAAGGAACATTTGATCCTAAGACTAAAAACTTTGGATATAATGTGATGATGGGTAATGGTAGCAGTGCTAAACCAGAAGCTGATAGCTACAAATGGTTTTATGGTGATGTCTATGGTTTTTTCTTAGACAAAAAGTTAGTAGTTGATTTATATGCTGACTATGAAAGATTAGCTTGGACGCCAACTTGGCATCATGCTCGTCAGATGTCAAAAATTTATGTGGCTTATAACAGTGCTGCAACCACAAAAGGAATTGATCCAGGAAATGGCTTCACAATTGGTGCAGAATATTTCGTTAATAATTTGAAGAACGATTGGTTTGCTACTAAAGCAGCTGGCGGTGTTGATACAATTTCAGCTAACGCTTCTGGTTTGTCTTTGTTTGTTCATGGAGATATCATTCCAAAGAAATTAAGATTTTTTGTAAGATATGATATCTATAATCCATTTAATAAAATAGACAATACGACATATACTAAGTATGTGGGTAATACTGGTAACTACAATGATAACTCTTATGTTGGATCAACCGGTAATGGAGATGTAACCTATAAGCAACAGTTTTTTACAACTGGATTAGACTTTATGCCAGCTAAAAATGTACACTTTATTCCAAATATTTGGTATAATCATTATGCAACACAGTTATCAAATAGTTATGGAAAGGCAACAGGAGATAATGATTTAGTATTTAGGCTTACTTTCCATTATGTTTTTGGTAAATAATTATAAAACTATTAAAACAATAAAATGAAAACGATTTTTAAATCAATTAGCAAGACCCTGATCGCAGCAACCATGATTATTGGTTTTGCATCAAACGCAAAAGCCCAGGACGATAAAACATTGTTAGGTGCAGGTGCAACTTTCCCTTATCCTTTGTATTCTAAATTGTTTTCTGAATACAATGCTAAAACTGGAATTCAAGTAAATTATCAGTCAATTGGTTCCGGTGGTGGTATTTTACAGTTAACAAATAAAACAGTTGACTTTGGTGCATCTGATGGACCAATGAATGCTGATCAAACAACAAAGATCGGAGCTCCAGTTCTTCATATCCCTATCGTTTCAGGAGCTGTTGTTATTACCTATAATTTACCTGGTGATAATAATGGAATCGTTTTAACAGCTGATGTTATTGCAGATATCTTCTTAGGAAAAATAACTTCATGGAGTGATCCAAGAATTGTTTCTAAAAATAAAGGAGTTACCATACCTGCTTTACCAATATTAGTTGCTCACCGTTCAGACGGAAGTGGTACAACTGCCATCTTTACAAGTTACTTATCTAAAGTTAGTCCTGATTGGTTGGCTAAAGTTGGACAAGGTGGTGCAGTTAACTGGCCTGCCGGTTTAGGTGGAAAAGGTAATGAAGGTGTTTCGGGTTTAGTAAAACAAACGCCAGGTGCTATTGGTTATGTAGAGTTGATCTATGCTTTACAAAACAAAATGGACTATGCTAAAGTGGTAAATAAAAAAGGAAAAACTATTTTACCTTCTATTGCATCAGTTACTGCTGCTGGAAATATAAAATTACCAGAAGATTCAAAAATATTTTTGACAGATACAGAAGCAGCAGATGGTTATTCAATTGCTGGTCTTACTTGGCAGATCATTTATAAAGAACAGAACTATAATGGACGTTCATTAGAGAGAGCAAAAAAATTATTAAATCTTATTTGGTGGAATATCCACGAAGGTCAACAATTTGCAGCTCCTTTAAACTATGCACCTTTATCTAAAGAAGCATTAAAAACTGCAGAAAAGATCATTAAGTCTGCAACTTTTGATGGCAAAGCAATTTTGAAATAGATTATTGATAAGTAACACTTATATAAACTTTCAATTAACAATTACCTGTACAGTTTTACTGTATAGGTAATTGTATATATTAGCAATATGGAAGATTTAACTATCGCCAGTAAGAAAGCCTATAATAAAAAAATAGGCATGGAAGTACTTTTTACTAGAACACTCATTATTGTAGCATTGTTGCTGATAGTATTAGTATTGGGGATTATGACAACATTGATCATTGAATCATTACCCTCCATAAAATCTTTAGGCTTTAAGTTCTTATGGAGTAAAACCTGGGATCCTGTAAATAATATTTATGGGGGTTATCCTTTTTTATTAGGAACAGTTCTCACATCTTTTATTGCATTGGCAATTTCAATTCCTTTTTCTTTTGCAATTGCAGTTTATTTAGGCGAGTATAATTCAAAAGGCTGGCTTTCCAATTTGCTAAAAAATATTGTTGAACTAATTGCTGCCGTGCCATCTGTCATTTACGGTTTTTGGGGGTTACTAGTACTCGTTCCAATTGTTAGAGATTTTGAAACCAAGTTTAATATCTTACCATATGGGATTGGTATTTTTACTGCTTCCATTATTCTATCCATCATGATTATTCCTTATGCTGCATCAATGGGTAGAGAATTGATAAAAATGGTTCCATCAAATTTAAAAGAAGGAGCTTATTCTTTGGGCGCCACCAGATTTGAAGTAATTAAATCAGTAATTTTTCCTTATACAAAGTCTGGTTTATTTGCAGGTGTTTTGTTGTCGTTAGGTAGAGCACTTGGCGAAACAATGGCTGTGACAATGGTGATAGGTAATACCTCTTTAATTCCTACTAGCATCTTTTCTCCAGGTAATACCATGGCTAGCGTAATTGCCAATGAATTTACCGAAGCAGATCACACACTTTATTTATCCGCCTTAATTGAGTTGGGTTTATTTTTATTTTGTGTAACCGTTGTTATCAATATCATTGGTAAGTTCATTATCAATAAATTTTCAAATAATTAATGATATGCATCCTCATATAAAATTCCGTGTGGCAAAAAGCAAAGCGGCAGAAATAATTTTAATTGTCCTCGCTTTTTTTGTAACAGCACCTTTATTATTTATCATTTATTATATTTTCCAAAAAGGTATTAAAGTAATCAATTGGAATTTTTTAACACAATTGCCACACCCTGTTGGTGAAGTTGGTGGGGGAATAGTAAATGCATTGGTAGGCAGTGGACTGATTGTTCTTTATGCATCAATCATGGCCATTCCAATTGGCATTTTGTGTGGTATTTATTTAAGTGAACACAAATCTTCAAAACTCGCATATTTTAGTAGGCTATGTGTAGATGTTTTGCAAGGAGTTCCCTCTATTGTAATTGGTATTGTAGTGTACTTCTGGATAGTAAAGCCTCTTCACACTTTCTCGGCAATTTCAGGTAGTGTTGCATTAGCTATTATGATGCTTCCAATTATTATCAAATCCACAGAAGAAACTTTAAAGCTATTGCCGGCATCTTTAAAAGAAGCTGCTATTGCTTTAGCCATTCCTTATCACCGTGTTATAACCAAAGTGCTGTTGCCATGCGGTATCAGTGGAATCCTATCTGGTATCATTTTGTCTGTTGCACGTATTGCTGGTGAAACTGCCCCACTTCTCTTTACTGCATTTGGGAACCCCTATTTAAATACTAATATGTTGAAGCCAATGCAGAGTTTACCTTTGCTGATATTTAATTATGCGACTAGTCCTTACGATGAATGGCACGATTTAGCATGGGGGGCCGCATTAATATTATTATTTACAGTGTTGCTTTTAAATATCATTACTAAGTTAACAACCAGAAAATGGAACGTACAATTATAAAAAGCGAAAATTTTAATGCTTATTTTGGCAACAATCATGTTGTTAAAAACGTGAATATTGAAATAGAAAGAAATAAAGTCATAGCAGTAATGGGGCCTTCTGGTTGTGGTAAAACTACATATTTGAGATGCATTAACCGATTACATGAATTAATTGAAGGTGCAAGATGTGATGGTAAGATGCTTTTAAATGGTCAGGATGTTTATAATATGCACCCGATTTTTACGAGATTGAAAATAGGTATGGTATTTCAAAGACCTAACCCATTCCCGAACTTAAGTATCTATGATAATGTAATTGCTGGTTATGTTTTGAATGGTATTAAAATGAGTAAGGCTGATAAGAATGATATTGTAGAAAAGTCTTTAACTAGTGCGGCATTATGGAAAGAAGTAAAAGATTCTTTGCATAAAAAAGGCACATTCCTTTCAGGAGGCCAACAACAACGTCTTTGTATTGCACGTGCCATTGCCATGGAGCCCGAAGTGTTATTGTTAGATGAGCCCACTTCAGCACTAGATCCAATTTCTACCTCTAGTATTGAGGAACTACTAAAAGAATTGAAGAATAATTTTACTTTGATTATTGTAACGCATAATATGCAACAAGCGGCTAGGGTAAGTGATAAAACTGCATTCTTCTATATGGGAGAATTAGTTGAATATGATGATACAAAAAAAATGTTCACTAATCCCGATGATATTCGAACACAAAATTATATTACCGGAAGATTTAGTTAATTTAATGTGAACAATTTAATACGAAATACTTATGACACAATTTGAAACAGAAATAGAAGAACTTCGCGAAGAGGTAAAAAAAATGTGGAAATTGGTTCGCTCGCAGTTAACAAAAACCTTGGATGCCCTTGTAAATTTTGATAAAGATTTAGCTAGAGAAGTTGTTGTTAAAGAAAAAAGAGTGAATGCATATGAGCTGAAGATTGATTTAGATTGCGAAAATATATTTGCACTTTATCAGCCAGTTGCCATAGATCTTCGTTTTTTATTGGCAGTATTGAAAATTAATTCAAACATTGAAAGAATAGGGGATATTGCTGAAGGTATTGCCAAATATATTATCGATACTGATAAAGTATTTAGTGAGGAACTGTCAAAACAAACTAGGGTTTTGGAAATGTTCCATGAATCAATTGTGATGTTTGAGGACACACTTAAATCTTTTGAAAACGACGATACAACAATCGCTAGAAAAGTATTTAAGAAAGACGATTTCTTAGATCAAATCAATGTCACTTCGAATGAAACCGTAGAAGTTTATATCAAACAAAATCCAGAGGATATCAATCAAGCTTTATATGCTTTGTCCATTATTCGTAAGCTAGAAAGAATAGGAGATCAGTCTAAAAATATAGCAGAAGAAATCATCTTTTACTTAGAAGCAAAAGTACTTAAGCACACCAAGAAGAGTTAAGAAATAGTAGGTAAGAGATGATAAATTTTCACTCTACACTATTATCTCTTAGTTGGATTTCACCAATTATTCATCTGCCCTTCTACAACTCGCTCGGGCTTTTCTATGGGGTTTGATTTCCAGTCTTCTTCGTAGGATACAAACCAACCCAACCAAAGGGTTCTGGATAGCCTCATCAATATTGGTTGAACAACGATAAGTAATGTTATATTGGTTGCCATCCAGTATAACATTCTATCATCATCAACAGAGAAGGTCATACCGATTAAAACTTTCCAGGCTACAAATGTGGCAACTGAAAATGCAACAGATAAACCATAACTCACATAACCTGTACCATAATAAAAACCAACTTCAATTTCTGTTGCCTGACCACAAGAGGTACACTCTTTGTTCATCTCCATATTATTCTTAAAGTTATAAGGATTGTTATGTTTGTATAATTTACCTTCTCTACAACGAGGACATTTATTGCTAAAAATGCTGATAATAAATTGAGGGAAAGATTTTTTTGAAGCCATTTTATTCAATTTCGAAGTGCAAATTACTCTTTTAAAAATTAGCAATGGTCATTATAACCACAACCCGTTTTATTAAAAGCAGCAATTATTCCAATAATAATAATTGCAGAACCGAAAAGACCCGGTAACCAATCTTTAAATTGAAAACCAATAATGATGAAGCTTATGCCGAAAATTGTGCGAATCAGCAAAGCCCAATCCAAATTAAATCGCCATCCTTTCATTATCTCAATTTTGATTGCAAAGAATGCCATCCACCACCATTGACAGCTTCAATACCAGCATTTTTTAATATTGTTGTGGCCATACTGCTTCTTCCACCACTTGCACAACATGCAATAATTGGCTTATTTTTCTTTTTTACCTCATTGATCATTTGTTGCAAAATTTGCAAAGGAATATTTTGTGATTGAGGAATATGTCCAGATTTAAATTCCTCAGGAGTTCGCACATCAATAATTACTGCACCATTATGCAACATCTCCTTAAAATCAACGGTTGTTCCGCCTCCAAATAAATTACTAAAAAATCCCATAGTTTTTTTTTACAAAAGTAAATGCTTGAACTGGGGGGATTGGTGACTTGAGTTACAAATAAAAGTGAAAAGTAAAAAGTGAGAAGTATTTTTTAAACTCAAAGCGTTTAAAACAAAATACACCCCTCCTGCCGCTTGCGGATAGGAGGGGAAAGTCGAGCGGTTTAGCGATGACTGGGGTGGTTGCTCTAAAACAAACATGCATGTTTCTCTTAAATACAACCACCCCGCCGTATGCCGTAGTCACGGCATCGGCTGCCCCTCCTATGCGCAAGCGCACAGGAGGGGAGTTTACTAATAAGAATATGCGCAAGCGCACAGGAGAGGTGTCAGTACATTTCACACTTCAAATCTTCACATCTTCACTTTTCACACTTCACTTAAATCAGCTCTATCGCATTCCGATGAAGTATTACCATATTTCTTTGCTCCATTTTTTTGAGTAATCGAGAGATTACTTCTCGAGAAGAGTTTAACTCTTCTGCAATTTGTTGATGAGATAAAGCAATCGTGTTTGTATTATTAATTTTTGCATGACGCTTCAAATAAAAATCTAATCGCTCATCCATATTTCTAAAAGCAACCTGATCAATCAAATTAAGTAATTCATCAAAACGATTTCGATAAGTACTCAATACAAAATGATACCAGGATTTATATTCTAACATCCATTTGTCAATCATACCTAATGGTACCATTAACACAGTCGTCTCTTCTACTGTCTTCGCCATGATCTGACTGGCTTCCGATTTTGCTGCGCAGATGATAGAGAGTGCGCAGGCTTCACCTGGCTGTAAATAATACATGAGAAATTCACCACCATCTTCATTCTCTCTAAATACTTTTATGGAACCTTCCAATACTAACATGGTGCTCTTAATAAATTGACCAGTACGCATTAATATTTCTCCAGCTGGAATTGTTTTGATCACACCATTTGCGGTAATCTCTTCTAATAATGCTGGTTCAAGTTGAGAAAATATTGTGGCAATGTTTTCCATGAATTATTGAATTATTTTTTCCATTTGCATACTGCGCGATCCTTTCACTAATAAGTAAGTGTCTTGAAATCCTTGTTGATGAAACCATGTTCTAGCTTCCTCTGAATTGGGTAGATAGGTAAATTCCTGATTTATTTTTCCGAAATCACCACCAACTAAAACTACGGCATCCCAAGTATAAGATTTTATCAATGCTACTATCCCTTCGTGCTCTTCCCTACTTTCTGAACCCAATTCCATCATGCCCCCAAGCATCAATACTTTTTTTGTTACTTGCATTTTTGCAAAGTTTTCAATAGCTGCTTTCATGCTCGTTGGGTTAGCATTATACGCATCCAAAATAATATGATTGCTACCTAATTGCATTAACTGAGAGCGACTATTAGTTGGTTGATAGTTTTCAAGTGCAGCAACGATTTTTTCTTGAGGTACTTTAAAATAAATTCCAATGGCAACAGCACATAAAACATTGGGCAAGTTGTAATCGCCAACTAAAGAAGTATGAATTGTTACAGGCTCTAATCCTTTAGTAATGCTAACTGAAAGAAAAGATTCACTCCTTTCTAAATTTCCAACAGTATCGCCATTGCCAGTACTATATTCAAATCGATTTGAAATGCCTTTACTCATTTCATTCAAATATTCATAATCATTGAATAAGAATACCATTCCATCATGAGCTTTTATATAATCATAGAGTTCACCCTTTCCTTTTTTAACGCCTTCTACGCCTCCAAATCCTTCTAAATGTGCTTTACCACAATTTGCAATTATACCATGTGTGGGCTCCGCATAGTTGCAATAGCTTTCAATTTCTTTTTGATGATTGGCACCCATTTCAATCACAGCAATTTCTGTATCGCGTTTTATTTTTAAAATAGTTAATGGAACACCAATATGGTTATTTAAATTTCCTTCTGTTGTAGCAGTTTTAAAATGGGTAGATAAAACTGCCGACACTAATTCTTTTGTAGTAGTCTTTCCATTACTTCCCGTAATGGCAATAAACGGAATTGAAAATGTTTCACGATGATAGCGTGCTAGTTCTTGCAGAGATGTTAGCACATCTTCCACAAAAATCAAACGGCCAGTAATATCATCAATTGCTTCATCTACCACCGCATAAGCTGCACCTTTTTCTAATGCTTGTTTTGCAAATAAGTTGCCATTAAAATTTGGTCCCTTCAATGCAAAGAATAAATCTCCTTTCTGTACTTTTCGAGTATCTGTTTGAATAGATGGAAATTCTAAATATATCTTATAGAGGTCTGATAATTGCATTGGCGAAAGTTTATCTGTAAAAATAAAGTATTAGAATCATAAGTGAAAGGTGAAAGGTGAAAGGTGAGGAGTGAGGAGTGAGGAGTGAGGAGTGAGGTGTGAGGTTTTAAACTCAAAGTGTTTAAAAAAAAAATACACCCCTCCTGCCGCTTGCGGATAGGAGGGGAAAGTCGAGCGGTTTAGCGATGACTGGGGTGGTTGCTCTCTTATACAAACATGCATGTTTCCCCCAAAGACGAACCACCCCGCCGTATGCCGTAGTCACGGCATCTGACTTGTCCTGAAATAGGTTTACACAAAACAAGTGTAAAAATGAGTCAAGAACTGATTAAAAGACAACGGGAATTTTATAGCGAAGTTGAAC
>CAIYLW010000004.1 GCA_903927185.1 uncultured Bacteroidota bacterium | reverse complement strand
TGCTGGTAGGTTTCTTTGTTAGGAGCAGGAATTTGTTGATATACTTTATCGTCCCCATTATCAATTAGTACACCTGTCAATTTTCCATCTTTTAATTCGATAGCTCCACCAACAATAGTCTGACCAGCTTTGATACCCGCCAGATCCATTGCTTTCTGATTAGCAATAGATGCATGTCCATCGATCCTTTGTAACACAACGGGTTTATCAGGGAACAATTCATTTAATGATGCATTAGTAGGATAAGTTTTACCAGGCCATTTATTTTGGTCCCAACCGCGTCCCTGGATCCAGGGGATATCAGGATTTTTCGCTGCAAAAGATTTTACCCTTTCAACGGCTTCTTCCCAAGTGGTAGTGCCATATAAATCAACTTGAAAAAGCGACTTGCCATATCCCACAAAATGGGCGTGTGCATCAATAAAACCAGGATACAAAGCTTTACCTCCTGCATCAATACTTTCTGTTGCCGTATATTTTTTTAGGATCTCATCATTCTTACCAGTAGCAACAATTTTTCCGTCTTTAATGGCAATTGCTTCTGCCATTGTAAAAGCAGAATCTACTGTATAAATTACTGCATGATGAATAATGGTATCTACCTTATTATTGGTACAAGAAAGAAGGGACAATAAACTTGCTAATACAAAAATTCGCCTCATAAGAAATGATTTAGGCGATAAAGTTAGGGGGTATCTTCTTAATTATTTCAAGAGTTCACAGGGCTTTAATCCGGTATGCTTTTTGAAAGCAGCAGAGAAGTGTGAAATGGATGAATATCCTAATAGTGCAGACACATCTGTAACGCTCAAACCCTTTTCATATAAAAGGTATTTAGCATGTTCCATTCTTTGTTGTTGATAGAAATCGAAAATAGTAGTTCCAAAAATTTCTTTGAACCCCTTTTTCACGTAGCATTCGTTCATCGCCACTTTTCTACTCAATTCCTTGATAGTAATGGGATCGCCAATATGTTGTAATAAAATTTCCCTTGCTTGATATATTCTTTCGCGTCCACTTTCGTCTGCTAAAAATTTGCAGGTGAATCCTTCTTCTTTATCCTCATCCATGCATTCCAAACTATACACTAACAATTCGTGAATTTTAGCATTCACAAATATATTTTCAAGTGACCCAGAATAACTATGATTCAATAAATCGTCTAATACATCTCTTTTACGAAGAGACACTTGAAAAACTTTCGTAAAAGCATTGGGAAATTTAAAAGCCAGCACTTCGTCTTTCTGATTACTCAATTTTACGTTATGTACAAATTGATGCAGGAAAGTGGAAGTAAAATGAAATTTAAAAACATCAACTGTTTGATGTTTGCCAATGCAATTATTGGTGGGCAATTGTTTACACTGCCCACATGTTTTGTCTTCACAAAATCGGTTGCCAGTAACACAATAACGTAATTCCAGAAAATTTTCTTCCGGGCGTTTGGCATTGTAATGATATACTAACATGCCAGTATCCTCGGCCACCCAAGAATTTTGCGCATAATATCGATTGATCTGATATTGAAACGAACCTGGAATCTGAGAATTTTTCTCATACAAAAGATCCATGCTCGGCTCAATCCCACCCTTATGCGCCAACTTTAATATATCTAATACCTGCACCATCCAATGCAAATTTAATGTATAAACATGTAATTTTAAAACTTGAACTGTCAAACTTGGGTCACAGTTTTAGTTTAAACTGTTAAATTACCCCTTTTCAACCCTTCACATATTATTAAAACAAACAATCTATCTGTTTTGTTCAAGCAGGTTTAAGATGTTCAAATTCAGGCAGACTTTTAACATTTTAGACATCGCTCTCGGTTTTATCCTTTTTATGCCGATTTAGACGGTCTAAAAGTGGATAAATAGCCCTTTTTTTTGCCCTATTAACCCCTAAATTTCACTACCTTTGACAGCTACTGATAAAATCATTAAACACAGGACTGATAAGCATTTATGACCCAGGAACAATTAGATAGCAACGAAGAGCAAAATAAAAATTACGGCGCCGATAGTATACAGGTTTTAGAAGGATTAGAAGCCGTTAGAAAAAGACCCGCCATGTACATTGGTGATATTGGAGTAAAAGGGTTACATCACTTGGTTTATGAGGTAGTTGATAATAGTATTGATGAAGCTTTGGCTGGATACTGTAAAAACATTGAAGTTTTTATTCACGAAGACAATTCAATCAGCGTTCAGGATGATGGCCGAGGTATCCCAACTGCGATGCACACGAAAGAAAAACGTTCTGCTTTAGAAGTGGTAATGACAGTTTTACATGCTGGAGGTAAGTTTGATAAAAACACCTACAAAGTGTCTGGTGGATTGCATGGAGTGGGTGTGAGTTGTGTAAATGCATTGAGCAGTAAGTTGATCGTAAATGTACATCGCGAAGGAAAAATATTTGAACAGGAATACAGAATAGGCATCCCACAATACGCAGTGCGTGAAAGTGGTGTAAGCGATAAAACCGGCACCTATGTTCATTTCTGGCCCGATTATACCATCTTTCAGGAATCTGTTTATCACCGCGATATTTTAGAAGGACGCTTGAGAGAGCTGGCTTTTCTAAACCGTCGGATTAATATTATCATCACAGATTTACGTGAACTGGATGAAGCAGGTGTTGCTTACACTAAAAATTTCTATAGTGAAGGTGGTATTGTTGAGTTTGTTGAAATGCTCGACAAAAACGGTAACAGAACCCCGTTGATTCCGTCCCCATTATATGTAGATGGACATGATGAAGCTTCTAATGTGGCTGTAGAAGTTGCACTTACTTATAACGATGATTTCAAAGAACATATCTTCTCTTATGTAAATAATATCAACACCATTGAAGGTGGTACGCACGTTACTGGTTTCCGCCAGGCATTGACCCGCGTGTTTAAAACCTATGGTGATAAACAAGGTCTATTTGAAAGAGCGAAAGTGATGATTGAAGGAGACGACTTTAGAGAAGGCTTAAGTGCCATCATTTCTGTAAAAGTTCCGGAACCGCAATTTGAGGGTCAGACTAAAACAAAATTGGGTAATAGTGAAGTAAGCGGTATCGTTCAAACTACTGTTGCCCGTGCATTAGAAGCTTACCTTGAAGAAAATCCTCGTGAGGCAAAGAATGTAATATCAAAAATTATTTTAGCTGCTCAAGCGCGTGTTGCTGCAAAAAAAGCGCGCGACATGGTTCAACGTAAAACTGTTTTGAGTGGCGGCGGCTTACCTGGGAAGTTGGCCGATTGCTCAGAACGTGATCCTGAAAAATGCGAATTATACCTGGTGGAAGGAGATTCGGCTGGTGGTACTGCTAAGCAAGGTAGAGATCGTAGTTTTCAAGCCATCCTTCCTTTACGTGGTAAAATCTTGAACGTGGAGAAAGCTATGGAGCACAAGATTTATGAGAATGAGGAAATTAGAAATATGTATACTGCTTTAGGTGTTACCGTTGGTACTCCTGACGATCCAAAGGCATTAAACATTGTGAAACTGCGATATCATAAATTGATCATCATGACCGATGCCGATGTGGATGGTTCGCATATCGCCACATTGATCCTTACTTTCATTTTCCGTTACATGAAGGAATTGGTAGAACAGGGCTATGTTTATATCGCACAACCTCCTCTTTATTTGGTTAAAAAAGGGAAGGAACAAGAATACGCCTATAATGAAGAACAACGTAAATTCTGGATTGAAAAACTAGGCGGAGGTAAAGATGAAAGCGTAAATACACAGCGTTATAAGGGTTTGGGTGAGATGAATGCCGAACAATTGTGGGAAACTACTATGGATCCGGCTCGCAGAACACTTAAGCAGGTTACTATTGATAGCGCCTTTGAAGCCGACCGAATTTTCAGTATGTTGATGGGTGACGAAGTAGCTCCACGCCGCGAATTCATTGAAACACACGCCAAATACGCTAAAATCGATGTTTAATATTTAAAAGCACAATTTGAACCTTATTTAGATAGTAAAAACGATCAAAACCAAGTTTTGATCGTTTTTTTTTCGTCTGTTGCAATGTGGATTAGTTCTAAGCCTACCTTGTATCTAAATCTTAAAAAAATGTTTAGCTTGTGCTTGATTACATATAAGATTATTCTCTAACAATTAAATTCTACGAAAATGGACGCTTCAAAAATGATCAAAGCATATTGCCTTAAAACAAAAGAAAAGAATGTGCCAATGCAAGATGCAAAGATCACTAAAACTGCAAAAGGTGGATACATGGCCGGTGGTCATGATGGTAAAGGAAATAAAATGGCTGCTATTATGAGCGAAGCAAAAGCTTTACAAGCAATTGCTGATGGAGTTGCTACTAAAGGATTCTAGTAATAGAAAAAATTAAGAATAAAAGCCTGGTAGTAATACCGGGCTTTTATTTTTTAATACACCCCTCCTGTGCGCTTGCGCATAGGAGGGGAAAGTCGAGCGACTGAGCGATGACTGGGGTGGTGACTCTCTAAAACAAACTTGCATCATTCTCTAAAAGATAACCTCCCCGCCGTATACCGCATACGCGGCATCGGCTGCCCCTCCTATCCGCAAGCGGCAGGTGGGGTTATATCGTCTCATTATTTCTTACTTACTTTTTACTTTCTCATGCATCCTCTCCAAGAACTGATGCATACTTAGCATGTCCTTCACATCATCCACCACCAGTAAGAACATTTTGCCAGCTTGTTTCAATCTGGCTTTGTTAGTGCCCTTTTGCAAATATTCTAATACATTCTTAAATAAATCAGATTCGAAATAAGGCGAGTCGGGGCGATTAATAAAATAGCACCTTAGGGTATTGTCTTTTAAAGTCATTTTTTCAAACCCAATTCCAACTGCTAGCCATCTACATCTTACAGTGGTAAATAGGTCATCGACCTGGGGAACAATTGGACCGAATCGATCAACCATTTCAGTATGGAATAATTGAAGCTCCGCTTCATTTTCGCAGCTATCTAGTCTGGTATATAAACTCAACCTTTCTGTGATACTTTCAACATAACTATCCGGAATCAAAATCTCTAGATCTGTATCAATGGTACAATCGATTACAAAATCATCTTGTTTACTAATCTCATCTTTAAATAATTCTTTGAACTCTGTACGTTTCAGCTCTCGAATAGCTTCTTCTAAAATTTTCTGATACATTTCAAAACCAATCTCAGCCATAAAACCACTTTGCTCACCACCCAACATATTACCAGCGCCTCGTATATCTAAATCGCGCATGGCAATTTGAAAGCCACTTCCTAAATCACTAAACTGTTCTAATGTTTGTAAACGCTTTCTACTATCGGTTGGTAAACTACTCATCGGAGGACCTAATAAATAACAGAATGCTTTTTTATTACTTCTTCCTACTCTTCCTCGTAACTGATGTAAATCGCTTAATCCAAAATGGTGTGCATTATTAATGATTATTGTATTTACATTCGGAATATCAACACCACTTTCTACAATATTGGTACAAACCAATACATCATATTTACGATCAATGAAATCCAATATTCGTTCTTCTAATTCATGCCCCTCTAACTGTCCGTGTGCAAATCCAATACTTAAATCGGGACATAATCCTTGAATCATTGCGCACATTTCTGCAAGACCATTCACTCTATTATGAATAAAGAAAACCTGCCCACCTCTTTCAGTTTCATAATAAATGGAATCCCGAATAATATCCTGATTAAACACTTGTACTTCTGTTTGAATAGGCTGTCTATTTGGAGGCGGCGTATTCATGATACTTAAATCTCTTGCACCCATCAAACTAAATTGAAGTGTACGTGGAATTGGCGTAGCAGTAAGTGTTAGGCAATCAACATTAGTTTTCAGTGTTTTCAATTTCTCTTTATGTCCCACTCCAAATTTCTGCTCTTCATCAATTACCATGATACCTAGGTTTTTGAATTTTACTTCTTTACCTAATAAACCGTGGGTACCAATTATGATATCAATTTTCCCTTCTTCTAATCGTTGAAGTGTATCTTTCTTTTCTTTTGCCGACTTAAATCGGTTAATATAATCTACTGTAACTGGAAAATCTTTTAGTCGATCCTTAAATGTTTTATAGTGTTGAAATGCAAGTATAGTGGTAGGCACCAAAACAGCTGCTTGTTTTCCATCCACACAGCTTTTAAAAGCAGCACGAATGGCCACTTCTGTTTTACCAAAACCAACATCGCCACAAACCAACCGATCCATTGGTGAGGGGCTCTCCATATCTTTCTTCACATCGGCAGTTGCTTTACTCTGATCAGGTGTGTCTTCATAAATAAAGGAAGCTTCCAATTCAGTTTGCATATAAGTATCCGGAGCATGCGCAAAGCCTTCTTGCGCTTTTCTTTGTGCGTATAATTTAATCAGATCGAATGCAATTTCTTTAACCTTTGTTTTGGTTTTTTCTTTTAGTTTATTCCAAACATCGGAACCCAATTTGTTGATCTTAGGAACTGTTCCTTCCTTACCAGTATATTTAGAAATTTTATGGAGGGAATTGATGTTCACATAAAGGATGTCACTATCCTTATAAATAATTCTTACTGCTTCCTGAATCTTCCCATTAATCTCAATCTTCTGCAATCCACTATAGGTGCCAACTCCATGATCCATATGTGTTACATAGTCGCCAGGTTGCAAGTCACGCAAGGTTTTTAGCGTTAAGGCCTTATTTTTATTATAGGCTTGCTTGACTTTATATTTATGATACCGTTGAAATATTTGGTGATCGGTATAACAAACTACTTTCAGGTCTTCATCAATAAAACCCTCATGAATACTTGTTGCAATGGGTACAAACTGAATATCTGTTTGTAAATCAGTAAAGATGCTACTTAATCGTTCTAATTGGCGCGCCTGTTCTGCAAAAATGTAAATATCATAACCTGCAGTCTCATGTGATTTCAAATCTTTTATTAAAAGATCAAATTGTCTATTAAAGGAAGGTTGTATTCTGGTATCAAATTCTATTTCAAAACTCGACAAATGAGGCCTATATCCAAACTCAACTATATCTCTACTTGTTAATAATTCTTTAATGGTATTTGCTGAAACAAAATCTTCTTTTGTAACCGTTTTCACAACACGTGAATCATCTTCTTCATCAGAATTGTTCATGCGATATCCATCTTCCACCAAACCCATAAAGCCATCTAATTCTTCTTCCTGCTGTTCAATTTTTCCACTAATAACGTCCCAATCTTTCAACCAAACCACAGTATTTTCCGGAAGAAATTCAAGTAAAGAAACTTTCTCGCCCGTTTCAAATTGAGTTTCTACATTAGGTATAATATTTACCTGTAATAATTTTCTCTCACTTAGCTGAGTTTCAGGATCAAAGATTCGAATACTATCTACTTCATTGCCGAATAACTCTACCCGATATGGTTTTTCGTTACCATAAGAATAAATATCTAGAATACCTCCGCGAAGTGCAAACTGACCGGGTTCATACACAAAATCGGTCCTTTGAAATCCATACATCACAAATAATTCCATCAGGTTATTTAACTGAATGGTTTCATTCACTTTAATATGTATAATATTACCAGTTAATGTTTTGGGAAGTACCACTTTTTCGAAAAGTGCTTCAGGATAGGTAACAATAATTTTTTTATTTCCCCCTCCTGAAAGTTTTGTTAAAGTTTCTGTTCTCAACATCACATGGGAGCTGTTGAGTAGGCGAAAGTTTTTTCTATTTTTAAAAGAAGAGGGAAAATAAAAAAGGTCCAAAGCATTGGTAAGATTCTCCAGCGTATTTTGAAAATAGGCTGCCTCTTCCGCATCATTGAGAACCACCAAATGATTTAGCTGTGAACAAGCTTCGTTCATAAATACACTGCTCACGATAAACTCAGCACTACTCCCCTGTAAATTTTTTAGAAAAATCTTTTGAATATCGCTTTGCTGGATACGTTGGACAATAGATAGCCTGTCCGCCAATTGAAAAAGGCGGGGTGATTTTTGATACTTCTCTAACAATTCACCAATATTCATAACATCAAACATCCCTTACAGGATTAACACCTACTTTCTCGAAAGGTTTGCAAATATAGGATGAATCAATAGGTTGCAGCCCTACTCAATGTCAATTTAGCTTCCGTATATTTGTTTGGTAATACCTCAAACAAGCCTATTTGGTTGTATTGGTTAAATAAATTAGCATAATATTTATTTCCCAACCTTATAAAAAGGGAATATTTCCCTACTGGCAGATCCATAGAAAAATGGCCACTTGAATCCGTATCTACTAACTTAACAAGTTTTGTACGAATTATTTCATAAACGTTTGAAATATTATTAGGGATTGTTTCGTTTATCGATGTGGGTTCATAAACTAAAATCGTACAGGCAAAACCTATGGAAATTTTCTGCTGAATTCCTTTCATTGGCATCCGATTTCCTTGGTTTTCAATAACATAACCCTTTATTCCCTGACTAGCTGAAGTAATACTCAGCTTTTTTGTGAATAAACAGGAAGTGAGTATTGTAGTTGTTACGATGAGGGGAAAAAGCGGCTTCATACTACATTTTAGGGTTGAACGGTATCTTAATTTTAAATAGATCATATGATAAGTATCCCTTATAAATATATAATAATCCGTCATGATGTATAGGTTGAAAATGTTAATAGTTTTTCTTGGGCTTTTTTCAATCAAAGGAATTGCTCAATTAACTACAAACAGCGAATTATTAGAAAGAGCTGGGCATGGGTTTAGATTAGTTGAAAATGCCAACTATGCTAAAGCTATGACACTTGCTAAAGAAAAGGGCTGGCAAATATCTATAAAAAACAAGGATGGGAAAATAGGGAGACTGGTAGGTGTTGATTTTCTTGGTTTTCCAAAATACTATATCAATCAAAATAATATCGTTGCAGCAGCAACCACTAGAGCCAATCAATTATGGCCGGGTGGAAATAGTGGATTAGGATTAAGTGGATCTTCCCCTTCCATTAAAAATAAACTGGCTATTTGGGATGAGGGAAGAGTATTACCTACACATGTGGAGTTAAATGGTAGAATTACACAGAAGGATCAACCTGCAACTACCGAAGATCATTCTACTCACGTGGCCGGCACTATGATAGCCACTGGAATTAACCCACTAGCAAAAGGTATGGCCTATGGAATGCAGGGTATTATTGCTTATGATTTCAATAACGACATTTCAGAAATGATGGGGGAGGCTTCCAATCTTTTATTATCAAATCACTCCTATGGAATCATTTCAGGTTGGAGTTTTAATGCTGGTTTAAATCGTTGGGAATTTTATGGTAGGCCCAAAGAAACAGAAGATTATAAATTTGGATACTATAGTACTGATGCTCAACTCTTAGATTCTATAGCATACAATGCGCCAAACTATTTAATTGTTAAAGCTGCTGGAAATAATCGTGGAGAAAATGGACCTGCAGTTGGTGATGTTTATTACAGATTCGACAGTTTAAATCAAATGGTAAACGCCGGCACTCGCCCAATAGGGATAAGCGATAATAGTTCTTATAATACAATCCCCTGGGATGGAAATGCAAAAAATATTTTAACAGTTGGTGCTATAGAAGGTATTCTAAGTGGCTACTCTAGAAAAGAAGATGCCAAAATTGCCTACTTCAGCAATTTCGGCCCTACAGATGATGGAAGAATTAAACCAGATCTTGTTGCAGATGGAGTTGATGTGTTATCCACTATTGCGTCTGGTAATAATAGTTATGCAACAATGTCGGGCACATCTATGTCAACGCCCAATGTAACCGGCTCTTTATTATTGTTACAGGAATACTATAACAAATTAAAACCCGGACAGTTTCTTCGATCAGCTACTTTAAAAGGCTTAGCTATTCATACTGTTGACGAAGCTGGCCCAGCAGATGGACCAGATTATCAATATGGTTGGGGATTATTAAATGTAGAGAAAGCAGCGTCAGTTTTAACTGCTGCTATCCCAACTAATAATGCAAGTACCAGCAATCATTTATTATATGAAAACACTTTAGTAAATGGCAATACGGCAAGTTATAATGTAATTGCATCAGGTGTTGGACCCTTGATTGCAACTATTAGTTGGACCGATCCTCCGGGTTCGGTAGACCAAACAAATATGTTGAACAATCCTTCCAGAAAATTAATCAACGATCTTGATATTCGGATTTTAAAAGGAGGCAAGACTTATATGCCCTGGGTATTAGATCCAGTAAACCCAGATAATGTGGCTATTCAAGGTGATAACGTGCTGGATAACGTAGAAAAAATTACGGTTGATAGTGCTGTACCCGGACAATCTTATACAATTATAGTTTCGCACAAAGGAAATTTACAAAGAGGACAACAAGCTTATTCTTTATTAGTGAGTGGTGTGGGAGGTGTTTCCAGTTGTCCGTCTTATGCTATTAACACTTCAGGCGCAAGAATTGATAGCATTTCATTCAAAACATTTAACTACAGTAATCATAAAACCTGTACTACTTATACCGATAATACAAATGTTAGCGTAGATATAGAATCTGCACAAACCATTCCATTCTATATTAAAACTGGAACCTGTGATCTGAGT
The DNA here is from genome assembly GCA_903927185.1 of uncultured Bacteroidota bacterium. Classification (GTDB taxonomy): domain Bacteria; phylum Bacteroidota; class Bacteroidia; order Chitinophagales; family Chitinophagaceae; genus Sediminibacterium. The sequence continues at coordinate 31,369 of CAIYLW010000004.1, read as the reverse complement.
GCCAATCCAAGGGTGGTAAAAGCATTTATCGATTATAATAGCAACGGACAATTTGAAACAAATGAACAAGTTACTAGTAGCACAGTAATGTCTTCTTCATCAGGAGTTTTAACTGGAAATATCATCACCAGATCAAGTTTACCCATTGACAATTTATATTTGATGCGAATCATAGTTCAAGAAACAAATGACTCCTCAACAGTATTAGGTTGCGGCACTTATGCAAATGGCGAAACAACTGATTTAAGATTGCATGTTGTAAACCCATCAAACGATTTAAGTCTTAACCAATTACTAATACCCTCAGCTGGAAGTTGTGGCGTGGATAGTCAGTACGTGTCTATCTCCATAAAAAATAATGGCGCCATTGATCAATCAAATGTGCCCATTAGTTTGCAGATTAATAATGGCAGCACAAATGTTTTAAGTGTAAGCACTTTGTACCCATTAACTATTCCCGCATTAGGAATGGTAGATTACACTTTTACAACACCTTATACTAGCCTTCCAAATACTACTTATACAATTACTAGTTCAGTAAATCTTGCAACAGATCAAAATCAATCAAACAATAGTAATACAACAACTATTACTACTGCTACTAATCAAGCAGGTCCAGTAGCTTCTGGAACTATATGCGGAAACAATGCCGTATTAAACGTGAGTAACCCTATTTTAGCATCGAACTACTTTTGGTATACCACACCTACTGGAGGAACACCTTTTGCAACAGGTTATAATGTAACTACTTCGAATATTCCTTCAAATAATACCTTCTATGTAGGTAAAGAATTTAGAGGCAGTTTGGGACTTAATAATAAAATGATTTATCCAAACGGTGGTTATAATGCCTTTAGTGGACAGTTTGTTAATATTAATAATACAGTACCACTTACAATAGAAACTGCCAGATTATTTATTGCCTATCCAGGTACAATTACTTTTACTTTAGCAGATTTCGGTTCTTGGTCAGATGCAAGTCATAGTAGTTATAGCTACACCCCCATTTCAAGTGTGGCTATTTCAGTATACCCCACTATGCCTAATCCAACTCCTGCAAATGCAGACGGTTCAACTTCAACCATTAATAATGCATCAGATACTGGTGCTATTTATACTTTGAATCTTCCAGTTCCTACCATCGGTAATCATATTATTATTATCGATTGTCAGGGTGGTGCTTCCATATTTAGAAATAATGGGGTTAGTCCAAATCCTTATCCCTTTAGTCTTCCAAATGTACTTTCCATTACAGGTAATAGTGCAGCCACTACTGCACTTCCGAAAAATTATCAAAATTTTTATTATTGGCTTTATAATATAAAGATAAACACCAATGATTGCGTAAGTGCCCGTACTGCAGTAATTCCAGCCTCTACTACTAGTCCTGTAATTACTCAAGTGGCAGATTCATTAACTAGCAATACAGCAACTGGAAATCAATGGTTTTTCAATGATACTATACTAATAAGTGGTGCAACTTTAGATCATTATAAACCTACAAAATCAGGATCTTACAAAACAGTTATCACAGATTCAAATGGTTGTGCAAAAAGTTCCAATTTCATCAACGTAGTGGCTACTGCATTAAATGATATTTTAGTTGGTGAAATTAAATTAACAACTTCTCCAAATCCTTCTAAAGGGTTAGTAAATATTAGTTTTGAATTTAACATTAAGAAAAATTTGACCCTAGAAATATTTAATTCACTTGGACAAAAAGTGCATGAAGAGGATTATTCTGGTTTCATTGGCAAGTATAATAAAACAATAGATATGAGTAGTTTTGGATCTGATATGTATATTCTCAAACTCAGCCATAATAACAAAACCTATCTAAAGAAAATGATCATTGAAAAATAAGAACTCTTTGAATTAATTTAACATGCAACCTCCTTGGTTGCATCTGTTGTTTATGACAGATACTCTATCTTAGATAAATAATCAATTTTTGAAAATGAAAAAAGGGATCCTCCTTTCTTTAGTAATCTTAGGACTATCTTATGCAGCATGGCATTGGAATAAGGAACTTAAAGAACATAAAAATAAATTTGGCATAGAAGTATCTGATGAAGAGGATGAAAATCCTCAAAAGAGAGAAGAGATGAATGCAGCTCGTTTTCAATACGATTACGATATGCTAAAAGATCCGAAAACAGGAAAGATTCCAGCTAATATTTATAAATTAGAATTAGAACAAGCAATGAGAATGCCCATTGCTGGAAACCAAGGAAGACTAGCCTCCGCCAGTGGTATTGTACAAACTGGATTTGGAGTAAATGGCCCCACAACTAATACCTATTTTTTAGCCGGGCCCAATAATGTTGGTGGAAGAACTCGCGCATTTGCTTTTGACAAAAGATATGATGGAATTACCAATAAAGTAATCATGTCTGGAGGTGTTAGTGGAGGTTTGATGCGTTCTACTGATGGTGGATTAAACTGGACTTTAGTAGCACCAGACAAGCAAGTACACAGTCTTACTTGTCTTGCACAAGACCCAAGTAATCCAGACACATGGTATGCAGGAACTGGTGAATCTTTAGGTAACTCTGCGAGTGGTGGATCGGGATCTGGCGCATTTTATTTAGGTAATGGCTTATTCAAATCCACAGATAATGGAGCAACTTGGTTTCCATTAACAATAACCCAAAAAGGAAACCTTGAAATATTTGATAACGTTTTTGATATTGTCTATAGAATTGCCGTGAACCCAGTAAATGGAGATGTATATGTGGCCTGTGTGAGTACCATAAAAAAATCAACAGATGGTGGTAATACTTGGACTACTGTTAAACAAAGTACCAGTCTTGGAAATAATGTTACAGGCAACACTGATATTGCGATAACAAAGGATGGAAGTAAATTTTATTGTGCGTTTCATAATAAGAATTCCGACAAAGGTGTATATCAATCAACAACTGGTAATGTTGGATCATGGTCATTAATAGCTGGTGGTGCTGCAGATACCCCAACAGGATGGAAAATAAATTCAAGTGCTGATGCCAATGTGGATTGGGGAAGAATTTTATTAGAACTGGCTCCTTCAAATAATAATATTCTATACGTTATGTATGAGAATGGAGCGAGTCAGGCAAGTCCGAGTTTATTACCAGAAGCCGATTTATTTAAAGCAGATTTCACAAGTGGAGCACCTGTATGGACCAACCTTTCAAGTAGTTCACCTGATATACCTGGAGGAAACAAAACAGGATCAGACCCATTAGCGGTGCAGGGTGGTTACGATATGTTATTGGTAGTTAAACCCGATGATCCAAACACCGTATTTATGGGTGGCACCAATTTATATCGTTCAACCAATGGCTTTAGCAATGCAAGCACCACGTCTTGGATTGGAGGATATTACACAGATTTCACTTCTAATATCTATCCGAATAGTCATCCGGATATGCACTTCTTAGTTTTTGATCCCACTAATTCCAAAAGAGCATTCGTTTGTAATGATGGAGGGATACAGGTAACCAATGATATTACAGCAACTACAGTAGTATGGTCTCAAGTGACTAATTATCAAACATTACAATATTATTCAGTGGCCATCGACCCTGAAATTGGTAAAAATAATTTTATGGGTGGGGCTCAGGATAATGGAACCTGGTATCGCGATGCCACTTTAAACTTTGGTCCACGCACTTCAGATCGTCCGGATATTAATGATTTTATAAATCTAGTTGGTGGCGACGGTGTTTCAGTAGATATAGCCAAAATAAACGCTGGTCAGCAATTAACTTATTATGGTGTTCAATCAGGTCTTGTAGCAAGAGATGAATTATTAAATAACGCAACTTATCCTGGAGCGTTAATTAGACCTAGAATAACTGACCTAATGTCCAATAGCAGCAATGGTTATGGCGATTTTGTAACGAACTATAAACTAAGTAATGCCAACTCTGAAATTCTATTTTATACTAATTTCAATAGATTATTTAAAACCAATTCAGCCAGTACTGTAGACAGTAGTAAATGGACGCGGCTATTGGGTGTTGAAAATACCCTTAATTCGGTGCCTGGCGACAATTCAATTTCAATCCGAGCCATGGATTTTTCTTGGGGAAGTTACCAAAGTTCACATAGTATGTATTTTGGAACTAACTCCGGTAAATTATATAGAATGGATGATTATGCCAATGCAAATGCTTTAACAATTCCTATTGATATATCACCAAATGGATTGTCTGGAAATGTGGCAGATATTGCCGTGAATCCGAATGACGATAATGAAATTTTGGTGGTGGTTTCTAATTATAATACAGTATCCGCGTTTTGGACTTTTAATGCAAAGTCTGCCACACCAAGTTGGTCAAATGTTGAGGCCAATTTAGACCTTCCTTCTTATCGGTCTTGTGCTATTGTTCCTAGAAAAGATGCTAGTGGCAATCCATATACAGAATATTATATTGGCACTTCAGTAGGATTGTATTCTACTCAAAATATCGGAAAAACTTTAAGTTCAACTCCTGCTGGAAGTATTGTATGGTCTCGTGAGGGCGCTTCTGTTTTAAACTATGCTGTTATCTCTGCTTTAGATTATCGACCAGAAGATAACACATTATTAATTGGAACTCATGGTAATGGAATGTTTTATACCGTAATTGGTTCACCAAATTTCACCCCAAATCTTTCAACAGCACTGAATCCAACTATCCTAAATGACAAAAATTTCATGAAAGTTTTCCCAACAGTTAGTACAGGAACATATCAATATCAAGCAGGAAATATTAGTGGAATAAAGTTTATTAATGTGCAGGTCTATAATATGCTTGGTCAATCAGTATATCAAACAACAGCTGCTTATGGAAGTGGGCAAATTCCCTTAAGTCGTCTAATAGCAGGCAATTATCTGGTGCAAATAACAAGTGATAATAAAAAATATCAGGCCAATCAAAAAATAATCAAACAATAAATATTAAGCATGAAAAAACTAATCATGTTCATGAGTTTAATGATGATTGCCTCTGCCGTTTTTTCTCAAAAAATTGCTTTCTCTATACATATAAAATCTTATCAACGAAGCTATATATCAGGTGTTGCGCCAACTAACAGGATTGAACTTGGGGGGAAAGAAATTACCACAAATACCATTGTGCAATCCCCCGAATATTTTATTTACCTGTTAACAAACAAAGTATTCAATTTAAAAATTGAAAGGGTTTGGATTAAACAACAAATGTATTTGGCAAGAATTGATAAAGTGCCTACCCTGCCTGTGATAATACAAGAAGGAAAGAAAAAGGATACGCTTGTGAAGTATACTGATGAAATGGTTTGGCAAATAAAAATCATCGGAAAAGATAGCAGCAGTATTAAACCAAAAAAAAATATTGCAACCCAGATAAAATCTAATGAATTGGTATTACAATTGACAGACAATTCAGGTCATATTTATACTCAACCCAGCAAACAAATCCAAGTTTTGGAAGCAGTTAGAGGACAATAAAAGACATAAGGCTCTCTTTTTTTATGCTGGTATAATGGTTCTGAATTACCTTTATATTCTAAAACTATGATTGTATGATGGAACCATGGCGTAACGGAAAAGTTATCAGAATAGAAAATGAAACTCCCTCCACCAGAAGATTCTGGATTGAGATCCCAGAACTCACCGATTTTACATTCTCACCCGGGCAATTTGTAACACTAGATCTTCCAATTCACGAACAAAAAAATAAACGTTGGCGCAGCTATTCAATTGCATCTGCACCCAATGGAACCAATGTATTTGAATTGGTAATTGTTTTATTAGAAGGAGGATTAGGAACTACTTACCTATTCAACAAGGTATCTGTAGGAACTGAGATATTACTAAGAGGTCCTCAAGGTAAATTCACAATGCCCGATCCTTTAGATCAAGATCTTTTCTTGATCTGCACTGGTACTGGGATTGCTCCATTTAGATCCATGCTTACCCATATTCATAATAAGGGAATAGCACATAAAAACGTGCATTTAGTTTTTGGCTGCAGACATTTTGAAGATGGTTTATACATCAAAGAATTAAAAGAATTAGAAGCAAATAGTAATCATATATTTTTCCATCCCTGCTATTCAAGAGAGGCAGAAGTGCCAGCTGGAACTCATAAGGGTTATGTACATCCAGTATATGAATCACTTTGCAATCAGGGAAAAACGCCAGCAAACTTTTATTTATGCGGTTGGAAGAGCATGGTAGATGAAGCCAAGCAAAGAATTTTAGCGATGGGCTATGACAAAAAAGCAATTCATTTAGAACTCTACGGTTAATATTGTCCTGTGTTCAAAAGCACTAGGGTACAAGCTTCTAAAGACTCTATGCCATTGGCTATAGCGATGGCATAGAGTTCTTCATTTTCTGTTCCAGGATTAAAGATGAGGCGTTTTGGATGTAGTAATAAAATATCATTAATGAACTGTTTTTGTAATTTAGGATTAATGTATAATGTTACTGTATCAATAAGCTGCTTAGTGGGAAACTCAGTTAGGATCTGAGTATCTCCAATCTTTCCTAATTCTCTACCCAATGCTATCACTGGATAGCCAAAATCTTTCAATTTTTGTACAGCCATATAACTGTACCTAGATGGATTTTCTGAAGCACCAATCACCAATGTTTTTTTAAATTCCGCCATTATTTCATCTTTTATAATCAAAGGAAAGTGATAATCATGTGCAAAAAAAATACTTGTTGAAAATAAAATCGTATTGTTTATAAAAATTTATTTTCTAACTTCCATTAATATTATTAATCCATCACTCAAATTGATACCATCATGGCAAAAAAAAGTAAAAAAAAAGAAGCAAAAAAAGCAGCAGCTTCTGCTAAAAAAGTAGCACCTAAAAAAGCAGCACCTGCAAAAAAAGCAGCTCCTAAAAAAGCAGCGAAAAAAGCAGCACCTGCAAAAAAAGCAGCTCCTGCTAAGAAAGCGGCTCCTGCAAAAAAAGTAGCAAAAAAAGCAGTAAAAAAAGCAGTAGCTAAAAAAGCAGTAAAAAAAGTTGCTCCAAAAAAAGCAGCTAAAAAAGCAGTTGCAAAAAAAGCAGTTAAAAAAGCAGTTGCAAAAAAAGTTGCTAAGAAAGCAGCTCCTAAAAAAGCAGCAAAAAAAGTAGCAGCAAAAAAAGCAGCTCCTGCTAAAAAAGTAGTTGCAAAAAAACCTTCGGCTAAAAAAGCAGCTCCTGCTAAAAAAGTAGTTGCAAAACCTGTAGCTAAAAAAGTAGCTCCAAAAAAGAGAAAAGCCACTAAGAAAGTTGCTGCACCCGTTGCTGCACCTGTAGTTGCGCCTGTTGCTTCTGTAGAAATTCCATTTACAGAAACACCTGCTACACCTGCTGCAGAATAAGCTAGCTCTTATTTAAACATATCTTACTCCTGCCTTGTTCTATAAAGAATATTGCAGGAGTTTTTATTTATGGAAACTTTTAGCACATTTTTTAAAAATTTTTTTATGCGTTTAATTACTTTCTTACTTGCCTGCATCATCAGCATTTTTTCTTTCGCGCAATCAAATTTAAAGATTGTTGAGAAAACAAAAAATATGCAAAAATTTGAAGGATATTTTAATTTTTGGTGGGATGCTTCTTCCGGAAAAATTTGGTTGGAAATCGATAAATTCGATTCGGAATTTTTGTATGTTAATTCATTACCTGCAGGACTTGGCTCAAACGATATTGGATTAGATAGAGGCTTAATTGGCAATTCCAGAATTGTATATTTTAATAGAGTTGGCAAGAAGGTTTTCATGGTTCAACCCAATTACGAATACCGTGCAGTTACCGAAAATGCCAATGAGAAGCGGGCAGTTCGACAATCATTTGCACAGTCAATTATAGGAAATTTTGTTGTGGAAGAAGAAGATGGCGGTAAAGTATTAGTAGATGCCACTAATTTTTTTATACGGGATGCCCAAGGAGTTGCTGATAGAATTCGTTTAATGAAACAAGGTACTTATGCCTGGAATGAAGCAAGATCTGCCATTTATCTTTCCGGAACCAAAAACTTCCCCCTCAATAGCGAATTCGAAGCCACTATAAGTTTTACCGGTGGTAGTGATGCAGGTAGGTTTGTAAATACAGTTACCCCATCTGCTGAGTCAATCAGTTTGCGCATGCATCATTCCTTTGTACAATTACCCGATAATCAATATCATCCTAGAAAATACGATATCCGAAGTGGTTATTTTGGTATCTCTTTTTTTGATTATAGTACTCCGTTTACAGAGCCAATCGAACAAATGTATATCTCACGTCATCGCTTGGAGAAAAAAGACCCTACTGCTGCTATTAGCGAACCCATTAAGCCGATAGTTTACTATGTTGATAATGGAACGCCTGAACCTATTCGTTCTGCATTATTAGAAGGTGCTAAATGGTGGAATCAAGCTTATGAATCAGCTGGTTTCAAAAATGCATTTATCGTTAAAGTATTACCAGACTCTGCCGACCCAATGGATATAAGATATAATCTGATAAATTGGGTTCACCGGTCAACCCGAGGATGGAGTTATGGAGCGTCCATTACAGATCCAAGAACGGGAGAAATTATTAAAGGTCAGGTAACACTCGGATCACTTCGGATTAGACAAGATTATTTGATATTCACCGGACTCTTATCTCCTTTCGAAGCTGGCAAACCAGTTCCGGAAACCATGAGACAAGCGGCATTGCTTCGCTTGCGCCAATTAGCAGCACATGAAGTTGGCCATACATTAGGTCTACAACATAATTATGCATCAAGTGTAAATAATCGTGCTTCTGTAATGGATTATCCGCACCCCAATGTGGTATTGAATAGTAAGGGACAAATTGATTTCTCTTATGTGTATACTAACGAAATTGGCGAATGGGATAAGCGTGCAATTCAATATGGTTATTCCGACTTTGCTCCAGGCACCAATGAAACTATCGCATTAAATAATTTATTAGAAGAAAATAATAAAATGGGCTTGTTATTTATAGCAGATGCTGATGCGCGCGCTGCCAGCGGCTTGCACCCTTATGCTCATTTATGGGATAATGGTTCTGATGCTGCTGAAGCATTGAAACAAGTATTGTCTGTTCGTAAAGTGGCACTAGATCATTTTTCTGCCGATGCCATAGCACCCAATACCCCCACTGCAAAATTAGAGGACGTGTTAGTTCCTGTTTACAATTATCATCGCTATCAATTAGAAGCAACATGCAAATTAATTGGTGGCATGAATTATAGTTATAGTGTAAAAGGTGACAAGCAAGTGAAGCCTACTATCTTATCAAAAGAAGTTCAAACAAAAGCATTAAACGCTGCACTTGATTGTTTGAGTCCTGAAATACTTACTCTTTCCGATAAAATCATTCTCATGATTCCCCCTCGTCCGCCTATGTATTATGGCATTGGAGAATTATTCGAAAAAAGAACGGGCATGAGTTTCGATGCTTTAGCAGCTTCAGAAGCATTGGCTAATTATGAATTGGCATTCTTATTTAATTCAGAAAGAGCCAATCGTTTAGTACAATTAAAAGCTGAAGCTGGCACACCCGGTTGGGATGATGTAATTGATGCAATCATTCAAAAAACCTGGAAATCCGCACCAGAGAGGGGTTTGAAACAAGAAGTATCCTTACAAACTCAACAATTGGTTTTAAGCTGGCTAATATCTTTAAGCTTGAACGATAATGCAAATTTTCAGGTAAAATCAATCTGTTTCGATCGTTTACAATCTCTGAAAATATTTGCATCAGAAAAAGCAAAATCGAATCCCAACTTAAAAGCACATTATATTTATGCGATTGAAAGAATCAATAAGCCAAAAGACATCATCGTTCCTTCTGCAAAAACGATTGCACCTGGAGCTCCGATTGGATGTGAAGAGAATTAATAAAATTAAAAAAAGAGGTAAAAAAATATCGAGTTAACCCCAGCTTTTAAGCTGGGAATTTAGATGTGGTATTCTGATTCGGGGCTTAAGCCCCAACGCTGTGAGGACTTCTAAATGATATCTTAACCTCAAATTATAATTACAGGCAGTAAGGTCTAAAGCCCTTTATCAGCAGGCATTCCAAACCCTAGGCTTCACCCTAGGGTTAACAATATAATAAGCATCATCCACTATAAATAAAGAAGAGCGCATCCAAAATAAATGCGCTCTTCTTTATTATTTTTAATCTCTCATTTTTTATTTTAAACCAACATACGAAGCGGCTCTTCTAACAAGCTTTTCAGTGTTTGTAAGAACGCTGCACCGGTGGCCCCATCTACTACTCTATGATCGCAACTTAAGGTTACTTTCATTACATTACCTGGAACTACTTGTCCGTTTTTAACTACTGGCACTTGTGAAATACCACCCACTGCTAAAATACAAGCATCTGGAGGATTAATAATGGCAGTAAATTCTTCTATTCCAAACATTCCTAAATTTGAAATAGTAAATGTGCTTCCTTCCCAATCAGAAGGCTGTAATTTTTTATCTTTTGCTTTCTGTGCAAAATCTTTTACTTCAGCACCAATTTGACTTAATGATTTTCCATCAGCAAAACGAACTACAGGGACTAATAATCCTTCTTCCACCGCTACTGCAACTCCAATATTTACATGGTAATTAGTACGAATAGTATCACCTAACCAACTGCTATTTACTTTTGGATGTTGCTTAAGTGATAAAGCAGTTGCTTTCAACACCATATCATTAAAGCTAATCTTGGTTTTTGCAACTTCATTGATCTTAGTACGAGCAGCTACTGCGGCGTCCATATCAATGCTCATCGTAAGATAAAAATGCGGTGCAGTAAATAAGCTTTCACTTAATCTACGCGCAATTACTTTTCGCATTTGAGAAACTGGGGTATCCACAAAACTTACTTCACCGGCTGGAACATTAATAACAGGAGCACTCGCAGTTTTTGCAGGAGCAGCTGTTACATTAGTAGCAGAAGAAGCAACATTTGTTGCAGTTGCCGGCGAATAACTATCAATATCTGATTTAGTAATCCGTCCATTATCGCCACTGCCTTTTACAAATCGCAAATCAATTCCTTTTTCGGTAGCAATTTTTTTAGCAAGAGGAGAAGCAAAAATTCTTCCTTCATTAACAACCGCTTCTACAACTGGCGCCGCTGCAACTGGTGTTGAAATAGCTGAAGTTTGAGCATGTGCAGCAACAACGGTTGGTGCAACAGTTCCCATATTTTTTGAGGCAGCTACAATATCAGTAATATTTTGTCCTGGTTTTCCTATAATACAAAGTAAGTCGTTCACTAAGATCTTCTCACCAGCTTTAGCTCCCTGATATAACAAAACACCGTCTTTATAACTTTCCAATTCCATAGTAGCTTTATCTGTTTCGATATCAGCTAATACATCACCTTTTTTAACAGTATCGCCTACTTGTTTTTGCCATCCTGCAACAACACCTTCGGTCATGGTATCACTTAATCTTGGCATTAAAACCACTTCTTCCATAGCACTGATATCTAAAGAAGAAGTTGAAGTCGTAACACTCGGAGCAGTTTCAATTGGTGCAGGAGCATCCGCTTTTGCAGCCTCAGAAACTGCACCACCACTATGTGCTGCAATTAAAGCACTCACATCTTCGCCAGCTTTTCCAAGAATCGCTAATAAATCATTCACTTGCAGTTTACCACCAGCAACAGTTCCTATATGCAACAAAACTCCTTTCTGGTAGCTTTCTAGCTCCATAGTAGCTTTGTCTGTTTCAATTTCAGCTAATAAATCGCCTTTATTTACAGAATCACCCACCTGCTTGTGCCAGGCAGCAATGACGCCCTCTGTCATTGTATCACTTAGACGGGGCATTAATATCGCTTCAGCCATAGTTCGATTGCTCTTTTAAATGAGCCGTGAAATTAAGGTAAAATTGTTAATCTATTGTCCCTGTGCCAAGGTGTAAGCTTTTTTTCCACCCCACATATTCAATAGTTCAATGGAACTCACTTTGAAATCTTTTGTCATACGTTTATATAATTCCAGGATATCTGTTTGCGTAACTGGCACGTCCCCAATACTTTCGAATCTACAGAAGTAAGAGTTAACAAGGTTTGTAAATACCGATCCTTTAGGCCAAACCTGGGTTCCTCGGTTACTAATAGTTACTAATTTAAACAGGTCCATTGTATGTTTCAAAGCAATTGCTGCCACATCATTTGGCTGTTCATTACACTCGATAATAATATCTACTCCAACAATTTCTTCCTGCTGCATTTCCAAACTCTCAATCATAGGATTTTTTTCCAATTTGAAATGAGTTGGTGTTACATAGTGATTAGCTATAAATGGCTTTGGACTATACTTTGGTTCTTTTCCAAAATTCTGAATGATCGCATTAGAAAACTCAGTGGTATTTAGTGAAGGAATTGATTTGTCTCCAAAATCACCCGTGTGAACTCCACTTTCTAATGTAAATAATAAAGCATTCTCAATCATAGCAGAAGTTTCCGTCATACCAAGATGTTGTAGCATGCCTATTCCACTCAATAATAATGAAGTAGGATTGGCAATATTTCTTCCCGCAATATCTGGAGCTGTTCCGTGTACTGCTTCGAAAATAGAAATATGATCTCCAACATTTGCAGATGGCGCAAAGCCTAATCCACCAACTAATCCAGCACATAAATCACTTACAATATCTCCCTGCAAATTGGTTAAAACAACCACATCAAAAAGATCTGGGCGTGATACCAATTTCATGCATAAATCATCTACAATTACATCATCCGCTTTCAATTCTGGATATTCTTTGGCTACTTCATAAAACACTTCTAAAAATAACCCATCCGTAATTTTCATGATGTTCGCCTTATGACCACATGTGATACGTCTGCTACCTTTTTTCTTGGCCATTTCAAATGCATACTTAATTACTTGCATGCTTCCTGGGCGTGTAATAAAGCGTCTACCTAATGCCACATCATGTGTGAGCATATGTTCGATACCTCCATAAGTATCTTCAATATTTTCACGAACTATTGTAATATCTATTGGAATACCCGCTTTACTAAAAACAGTATCTACCCCATGTAGTGTTTGGAATGTGCGCTTATTTGCATAGGTATTCCAAGTTTTCCGAGCAGTTACATTTACACTTTTTACTCCTTTGCCTTTCGGAGTTTCCATAGGTCCTTTAAACAAAATACCTAGTGATTCAATTGATTCCTGTGCTTCTGGAGTCATTCCATTACTGTATCCTTTGTCGAACACCCATTTACCCATATCCACTATTTCATACTCCAATTCAACCTTGGCTGCATCAAAAATACCTAAAACAGCATCCATTATTTCCGGGCCAATACCGTCACCCTTTGCTACAGCAATTTTTGTCATAAGATCGATTTAAACGCAAAATTAACACTTGTGTGCTTCATTCATTCGTTAAACTGAGATTAAATCTTATGATTTTTTATATAAAAGAACCCTTTTCCTTTTTTTGTGTTTTAAATCCTAGTTCCCTTTTCTTACATTTACTTAAAGCAATCATTACATGGTATCCAAAATTTCAGAAGGCGTTGAAGTAAGCGTTGAAATATTTTACCAATCAGATTACAGCAAACCGCTGAATCAAGAGTTTATGTTCGCCTATAGAGTAACCATCGAGAACCACAATACTTTTAGCATTAAATTAATGCGCCGCCATTGGTTTATTTTTGATAGCAATGGGGAACACAAAGAAGTAGAGGGTGAAGGTGTAATAGGAATTCAGCCCATCCTGCAACCCAACGAAAATTATCAGTATGTAAGTGGTTGTAATTTAAAGACTGAAATGGGTAAAATGCACGGTACTTATTTAATGGAAAATCAAAATAATAAAGAAAGATTCTATGTAAAGATTCCTTCTTTCGACATGATTGCTCCATTAAAGAATAACTAATCCCTATTTAGGTTTGTAGTGTGACTCCTCAAAAATTTGTTTTGCTGGTGTATGCATTAAAATATCTGGTGCAATATTTCCTTTTTTCTCTATCCACTTTTGTACAATTCTTGTTCCAACAAACTGACCAATCATACCTGGTGAACCATCCCCTAACGCAGGAGTATTAGGAGCTTCATTCATATAATCTTTTGTCTGATCGGGATTTGATTCATACAAAAAATTGTTTTGTACGAAAAATCCCCAGATATCTGCTTCGTTTTTAATACAACCATCTAATTGTGCTTGTGTATAGCCTGTTTTAATACTATCCGCGGTATTGGGTAAAAATAAATTTAGTAAATATTGTCTCTTACCCGCTTCAATCATTTGTTCTACCAGGGGTTTGCCCAATGCTTTATTCGGATACATATCATCTATTATTGTCTTAATACAATTCACAGGAATATAGGTTTTGTCAAACCTTCTAGAAATGTATTCTGGGTAAAGTTCTAAACACATTTCAGTTTGATAAAGAGAATAATTCTTACCCATATACATTTGCAATCCAACCGCAATTGCGTCAGTAGTGATAATATTAGCATAACTATTGATAGGACCAATAAAAGTAACCAGCTTTGTGGGTACTGGATAAGTGGGATAATAATATTTCACTGCTTTAAATCCTTGAACAGTTTCCAGTGCAACTGGATTGAAATCTGCATATAGTTGTTGTGATGAATCGAACATGGATCGATAGCTACGGATAAAAGTTTTGCTATCCTTCATTGCACTGTCTACTGTTGTGCCTAAAATATTGAATAGATAATCTTTCGAAAACCCTGGAAAGGAATTATTCAATGTATTTAAACCCATATCGAGATGATTGGTATCCAAAGCAAAAAATGCTTTTTCAAAACGCATCACTTGTACATCCAGCTTTATTTGAGTTAGATCGGGTTGCTTTGGCGATTGCTTACACGAGAAAAGAGAAAACAATAAACAAATCAGCAATAAATTCTTCATGGCGGCAAATTAATACATTTCCTAACAGGGTGTATAAAGCCTTTCTATCCGTTTTCTTAAAATTTATGGATGATTCATTCGCAATTAATCCTGAAATTCGTGGCATGAAGATTTTTTTAGCGCAGCAGAATTACCATATTGGCAATTTTGAATACAATACCCAAAAGATTATTCAAGCTATTGAAACAGCAAAAGCTGCCGGTGGTGATCTGATTCTTTTCAGCGAAATGTGTGTGTGTGGTTATCCTGCGAGGGATTTTGTGGAGTTTAATGATTTTATCAGTAAATGCGAAGCATCCATTGAACTTATAAAATCGCATGCCGATACAATTGGTGTAATCATTGGCTCCCCAGCTAAAAATCTTCATCAGAAAGGAAAGGGCTTATTTAATGCGGCATATTTTTTATATGAAAATGAAATTAAAGCAGAGATCCACAAAACCTTGTTACCTACCTATGATGTTTTTGATGAGTATCGATATTTTGAACCTGCATACGAATGGAATGTGATATCGTTTAAAGGAAAAAAATTAGCAATTACTATCTGCGAAGACATTTGGAATTTGGGAGACAACCCTTTGTACAGAATTTGTCCGATGGATCATTTGATGGAACAGCATCCCGACATTATGCTAAATCTTAGTGCATCACCTTTCGATTATACACATGATGAAGATCGTAAATCTGTGATTAAAGCAAATGTGTTGAAGTATAAGATTCCAATGTTTTATTGTAATGCAGTGGGTAGTCAGACAGAAATTGTTTTTGATGGTGCCTCTTTAATTTTTGATAAAGATGCTAATTTATGCAAGGCTTTTCCTTTATTTGAAGAAGCCCTGGAATCTGTTGATGTAAATGATGATGGAAGTATCGCTGCTAGTATTGTTGAACCAGCTAGTAGAGTTCCAGATAAAGAATTAAATCCTTCCACACTTGAGCCAGAATTAAATATTGCTCAGGTTTACGACGCATTAATTTTGGGAATCAAAGATTATTTTTCAAAAATGGGATTTAGTAATGCCATTTTAGGTTCCTCTGGTGGTATTGATTCTGCAGTGGTATTAGCGCTAGCTTGTGATGCTTTAGGAAAAGAAAATGTACGAGCAATTCTAATGCCTTCCCTTTATTCATCTGAACATTCCGTTAATGATGCTATGGCTTTGAGTGAAAATCTGGGGAACCCTTACGACA
Source organism: uncultured Bacteroidota bacterium (assembly GCA_903927185.1). Classification (GTDB taxonomy): domain Bacteria; phylum Bacteroidota; class Bacteroidia; order Chitinophagales; family Chitinophagaceae; genus Sediminibacterium. The sequence goes on along the minus strand of CAIYLW010000004.1, from coordinate 15,323 downwards.
TTGTTCGCATTAATGATGTTTACGAATCATTTTTAAAAACCTTGGATCCAATTTTTAATGGACTTCCATTTTCATTAGCAGAAGAAAATATACAAAGTAGAAGTAGGGGGAATTTATTGATGGCTATCTCTAATAAGTTTGGATATATCCTGTTAAACACTTCCAATAAAAGTGAGCTCGCAACTGGCTATGGTACGCTATATGGTGATATGGCCGGAGGATTAGGCGTATTAGGAGATTGCTATAAATTACAAGTGTATGCATTAGCCCGTTATATTAATAGAGATAAAGAAATTATTCCAATCAATATTATTGAGAAAGCACCAAGTGCTGAATTGCGACCTAATCAAAAAGATAGTGATAGTCTGCCTGATTATTTAGTACTCGATCAAATTTTATATCAATACATCGAAAAACGTCAGGGGCCAGCGGAAATCAAATCATTAGGTTATGGCGAAGCATTAGTTGATCGCACTTTAAAAATGGTCAATAATAACGAATATAAACGCAATCAGTTTTGCCCAATCATACGCATTTCTCCAAAAGCGTTTGGGGTAGGAAGAAGAGTTCCAATTGTAGGGAAGTACTTGTCTTAAAAGTTTTATTTTGGTAAATAATGTATTGAAGAAAAACTCGAAAATGCCCCTCCTGTTCGCAAGCGAATAGGAGGGGCAGCCGATTCCGCGAATGCGGAATACGGCGGGGTGGTTATCTTTGGGAAAACCTTGCATGTTTATTTTAAGAGAATAACCACCCCGTCTGTTCGCTCAATCGCTCCAGCCACCCCTCCTATCCGCAAGCGGCAGGATGGGTATTTTAAAAATTAATTTTTAATTTTATTAGTCGTGCATCACCATCAATGGTAGATGACTATGAAAAGCTAAACGCTTTGTGTGGCTCTTCTTGAAGATGTTATCAAAAAATCCATGCTTTTTAGGTATAGTAATAATCAAATCAATATTATTACTATCTGCAAATTGATTAATGCCATCTGTGAAAGATTCGTTTTCTACAAAATGATATTGCGGACTATTTGTTTTCAATAAACTATCCAATACCATACTTTCGAAAGAAACGTCAATAGCTTTTTCGGCTGAAGTGTTTACATGTAAAATATGTAGTGCTGCTCCCGTATTTTCTAATAATAATTTCAAAGGCTTAACGGGTGTTGTTTCCAAAACTTGCTTAAAGTCGCATGCCAATAATACGTGATTTATTTTTCGGAAACTCGCTTCAGGTGGAACGATAATAACAGGAATGGTTGAATGTAAAGAAACACTTACTGCATTACTTCCTATCAAAGTTTCTGTAACGGCACCACCACCAGTTATACCCATTACAATAAAGTCTGCAGCTACTGCTTTTGATAAATCGTTTATGCCCCCAGTAAGAACATTGTACTCGCTAAAAGTATCCATTTCAATCCCTCCAAAAGGCATAGCTTGTAATTCGGCTTTGATTTGGGCCAATCCTTCTTCGCTACTCTTCTTCATTAAATCCATGTCCAGCAACTGTACAGTTGGCACCATTGGATCAACACTGATGGGTGCTTGAAATGCATTGTATAAAACTATCCTGGTTGCTTTTAATTGATTGCCAAGTGCTAATGCATATTTTGCTGCATTACGGGCTGTACTAGAAAAATCGGTAGGAACTAATATGGTTTTCATAACTCTATTGTTTTATTTCGGTTATAGGTTTTTCGCCTTAATTAATTTCATTAAGATTAATTTTAATGAAGGCTCATTGTATGATTCAAATTTGCACTTTGAAGTTACTTTATATTCTATCCTAAAACAATGATATAAATCACAAAAACGCCGCTACAATTCAATTGCAGGGGCGTTTCAGTAAAAGTTACAACTATAAGTTTTCAATAATGCCGGCAATACCTTGTCCGCCTCCAACACAAGCCGTTACTAAACCATATTTTTTATTCAACCGTTTCATATCATTCAAAATTTGAACGGTTAGTTTGGAACCTGTGCAACCTAAAGGATGACCTAATGCAATGGCACCTCCATTTATATTTACAATATCTTGATTTAACCCTAATTCCCTAATTACAGCAAGTGATTGAGAAGCAAAAGCTTCGTTTAATTCAATCAAATCAATATCGTTCAAACTCATATTTGCTTGCCTCAATACTTTTGGAATAGCAGCAACAGGACCAATGCCCATGAGCCTTGGCTCCACACCTGCAGAAGCACAATTCACTAGTCTGCCAATTGGTTTCAATCCTAATTCCAACATCATTTTTTCACTCATTACTAAAACAAAAGATGCCCCATCACTAGTTTGAGAGGAGTTGCCTGCAGTAACGGAACCGCCAATAGCGAATGCTGGTTTTAATTTTGCTAATACATCAGCAGCAGTTCCTTCACGCACACCATCATCGGTATCAACTACATAAGAGCGAACAGCCTTTTTACCCTTTTCGTTTACATAGGTTTCTTCTACTGTAATTGGTATAATACCTGATTTGAAAAATCCTGATTTGATAGCGTTGGCAGCTTTTGCATGTGAACCAACTGCAAATTGATCCTGGTCTTCTCTGCTAATATTAAATTCTTTAGCAACAGCCTCAGCAGTCAACCCCATACTTAAATAATAATCTGGATCGTTCTTAGCTATGGAATAAGAAGGTACTGTTTTCCAGCCAGCAGTAGGAACCAAGCTCATACTTTCTGTACCTCCTGCAATTACGCAGTCGGCCATGCCCGTACGAATTTTAGCTGTGGCTAATGCAATAGCTTCTAGTCCGCTTGCACAATATCTATTTATAGTAAAACCTGCAACGCCAATACCTAAAGCCCTTGCAGAAATAATTCTTCCAAATTGTAATCCTTGTTCCGCTTCCGGCACAGCATTACCTACAATAACATCATCTACCCTACTGGTATCCAATTGAGGTATACCAGCTACCAGACCCTTAATAACTTCTACGGCTAGATCATCTGGACGAAAAAATCGGAATCCCCCTCTCTTACTTTTGGTAACTGCGGTACGATATCCGGCAACGATATATGCTTCCTGCATGACTTTTTCTTTTAATCTCTTCAAATGTAGTGAAAATGAATTAAAAGTTGTTTATGCAACTATTATTTTTTACCCGCTACCCTGCTTTATCTTTGCCGTATGATTTATCCTATTCTGCGTAATCTGCTTTTCAATTTTCCGCCGGAAAAAGTGCATCATTTTTCGATGAATGCCCTGCACCAAATTTGTGCTACTTCTTTAGGCTGTCAAATACTTCAAAATCAATTTTCGGTCATTGATACCCGACTTGAAAAAGATGTTTTTGGATTACACTTTTGCAATCCAGTTGGATTAGGCGCTGGATTTGACAAGAATGCCAGTTACTTAAAAGAACTGGCTTGTCTTGGTTTTGGTTTTGTTGAAATTGGTACAGTTACCCCTAAGGCGCAGGATGGAAATGAGCAGCCTCGTTTATTCAGATTGCCAAAAGATCAAGGTCTTATTAATAGAATGGGATTTAATAATCTTGGTGTGCTACAAGCTAAGCAGCGTTTGATTGAATGGAATAATACCAAATCAGATAAACTAGGCGGGAAAATGATCGTAGGGGGAAATATTGGTAAAAATAAAATAACTCCTAATGATGAAGCCTGGAAAGATTATGAGATCTGCTTCAGGGAATTATTTGATACTGTAGATTATTTTGTGGTAAATGTTAGCTCTCCCAATACACCCGGCCTTCGCGAATTACAGGAGAAAGATTCACTCACTAAAATTTTAGCCAACCTACAAAATATCAATCAGGGTATGTCGAAACCCAAACCATTGCTTTTAAAAATAGCTCCCGATTTATCTGAAGAACAACTAGCTGATATTGTGTCATTATCCTTCGATACAAAATTGAGTGGCTTGGTTGCTACAAATACAACAATTAGTCGCTCCAACCTTATAACAACATCAGCCGAAATTTCAGCTATGGGCGCGGGTGGATTAAGCGGCAAACCCCTAACTGCAAGAGCTACGGAAGTAGTAAACTATCTCTATAAAAATACCAACGGTCAAATACCCATCATTGCAAGTGGTGGCATTTTTACAGGAACTGATGCAAAAGAAAAAATTCAAGCAGGAGCGTCTCTGATTCAAGTATGGACTGGCTTTATTTATGAAGGTCCAAGCATTGTAAAAAACATCTGTACTTTTTTAGCAGCTCAATAATTAGAACTGGAATCGGAAGCTAGCAAACATGCCAAATTTATCTCTTAATGCACCATTGATTGGAGGTGGTGAAGCCACACGCCAAACAAAATCAACTCGGAAAAATTTTAAGATATTGTCTACTCCAGTACCCAACTCGATATAAGGCTTATTATCGAGTGAACGGTAAGGATAATTACCTACAAAATTCATTTGCTTATTTGCATCTGATAAACTTCCCATTATACCTTTTGCACTCCAGAATTGACGGAATTTCATTTTTCTTGTAATCGGTATAAACTTAAAAATACCTGGACCAAAATTGTGTTCAATATTAAATCCGGCATACTGATCAGTTAAATATTCAAAACGTTGCATCAGGTTAAAACTATACTTACTATAATAGTACACTTCATTCCCTGGTAAAATATCTAACATTTGATAAGGAAGGGTTCCAATTACTTTTCCTGCAAAGAAATTATAATGGACTTCGCCGTAAGGAGAAACTTTGAATAAATGGGTAATTGAGAAATCAATTTTTTGATAATCGTATGTACTGTTTAATACATTCTTCCATCCTTTCGTATATTTTAAATCCAGGATTGGATACAAACTTCCCAGACTGATACGATGAAAATTAGTAATTAAATTTCGCTCTAAATGTGCCCATCTAAAATGCAAAACTGATTCGAAACTATTGAAAGGATTAGCTCCATTTTGTGGAAAGAATTCTTTACCGGGAAGATTTAATAATGCATCATACTTTTTACTAGCCAAAGTTAGTCCTACGCCAAATCCCTTAGGTGACTCTTTATAGAATTCTAACTCTTTTTTCTCTAATTGTTGAAACTTATAAGGAATTCCTTTTCTTCTAAATAAAGTTGCAAAAAGGTTATCCGTACCTAATTGATCATAATTAACCTGACCATTATCTAAATCGTTTTTATATCTGAAACTTAAGAATGTCCAATAATCTTTATTAAACAAATATTTTACTTCTCCACCCCCTTTCAATGCACGATCTTTTGTACCATAGGCAGCATAGCCTGTGAGAAATAGTTTTTTATTAAACCCCCGGTTTGTAGAAACATCAAATCTAAAACGTGCCCCTTCCCAAAAGTTACCACTTACCCAATAATACCATGGACCAAATCTTAAATTCCCCACATCGAAAGTGCCTTTCATAAAGGTCTCTGCGGTGTTTTTATAAAATAAGTAGGTCTTGTTTTTATTCAATGTATCCAATACGGCATATACTGCTTTCTCATTTTTATCGAGTTGTTCGTGCCGGTTTTTTTGCCAGAAAGAATCGGGCAGATTCTGTGTATTTGGAACAAGGTCTACCTGCTGAATCTTTTTTGTTTTGGCTATATCATTAATGGTGGTACTATCATTTAATTTGATATGTTCATAGGTTGCAGTCTTCCTTCCTTTAATTCCCAACTTCCCATTACCTAACGGCGCAATATCTGCTACGAATCTGTCTTTGTATAAAAACCAAACAGAATCATTTATTAAACGATATTCCTGGATGATGGATAACCCTTCAATAAAATTAATATTGGCGTCTGGTGAAGGCCGGAGGGTAACTTTTTGCAAAGCAAAAGTTGTATCATTTACCCAGCAATCGCCTTCAAAAGTACTCTCCCCTTTTCTCTTCGCAGAAAATCTGAAATGAACCAATCGTTTTCCACTTAGGTAAGCAGTATCAGCAAGTTTGAATTTATAATAATTATCTCCATTAGAATTGAAAGGACTAATAAAATCTTTATTAAAGACAGGAATAAAATTGCTATACACGTTTACATTCTGATACATCCCTCCTAGTTCTTTTATCAAACTTTCATTTTCTACTCCATTAGTTCGAGTGGCTTTGATTACTTCATGAATACGTTCGGGGTCTTTCTGGAAATAATAATCAGAAAGTGTTTCAGACAAATAAACAGGTAGGTATGCCACATGTTCTTCTGATGTATCAATATAACTTAAAACAAAACTGAGTGGTTTAGTAATTAAATTTTTCTGCAGCTTTTCTTTCTTCACATTATTGAGATCCATTTCAATTTTATTGTAGATCTCATAAGAATAACTATCCCATCGAGTTCGATTATTTTTATCCTTATTAGCCATGATTTTTTTCCAAAACCATAATGCACGATTGTATTTACTTTTTACGATTGCCTCACCAGATGGGGGTAATACCTCAATTTTAAAAGTGGCAATTGAGTTTGAGTCCTTAAAGGAAGAAACAGGAAGAATTAAAATTTTATAGCCTACACTCTGCACAGTAATAGAGTCAGAATTTTTTACCCCATCAAAATCAACTGAAAATCTTCCAGCGGAATCTGTTAACACTCCTTTCTTAGATAGCTTGAAAACAACTGAGGCAAAAGGGATGGGCTCATCGCTTTGTTTATCCTTTACAACACCCGACAACCTTTTATTTTGTGCAGGTAAAATTAGCGAGCACAGGACTAAAATTAAGAGTAAAAATGCGATTTTTTTATAAGAGACCATTGGCCCAAAGATAACTGATGAATCAGTTTTTTGAACTTATAATAAAGTTAATACTCGTTAGAAATCAAATCCTAGTGCAAAATACCATACTGGTTTTCCCACAAACACGCCTTTCATAGGCCATGCTGCATCAAGTTTCATAAAGTATCCAAGTAAAGTACTGCGAACACCAAAACCATATCCACCTGCAAATGGCCCAAGGCCACCGGCATCAATCCGCACAGCCACATTACTCACAGGATAACCTGTAGCATCCAATTGTTGTATATACTGTCCCGGCCTTGAAATACCATTGAATTTACCATTCCATGCAGAACCTAAATCGATGAATTGAATCAACTGAAAATTGCGTATGAATGCATTATTGATCGGTCTGTTAATGAGAGTTGCAAAAACAGGTAATCTAAATTCACTATTCAATACAAAAGCATTGTTTCCATTTGCAATATTCTGACTATACCCGCGCATATTTACCGCGAGAGTTTGAAATGCATAGGTTTGATCTGGTGCCGGAGGATTGTTATTGAATTTAGGTCCGATCCATCCATCGACTCCCCCGAGATAATAAATCATCTTCTGATTACCCCAAGAAAAATCTGCTGCAGCACGTCCTGCCCAAATAAAGTTGCGATAGATTTTTAAGTATCTACGTGCATCAACTCCAAAATTAAAATTAAATTTTCCAGCACCTGCACCCGCATTATACACTGGCATATTTACATCCATATATATTTTAAAACGCAAACCGTTCCAAATATTTTGTGTTGGATTAATACTATTGTCATGCACATATTCAAATCTGGTTAGTGCATATTTTGATAAAGTATCTCTTACCGACAATGCACCCGGATCTGGGAAGCCTGAATTATTATCAAAGGATCTTAATACACCACGATCAGTTCTCAAAGCTATCGTTGCGCGAAGGCTTTTAACTTCATTCAAAGGATAAGAAAAATTAGCCTGGAAAAGATTTGTGTATAATTCATTATTATAATTACTAGGATAGAAATTGGTAACATTACTCCTGTAATAGGTAAAGCCCCAATCTAATCTCTTACGAAAGTTTTGAAAACTCATAAAGACATCTTTGTCTTTTAGATTCGTTCCAAATCTAAATCCTCCTACAAACTTGATATCTTCAAATAAATCACTTGTTCCAACTCGGAAAGTCAAATTCAGATCATTCCCATTATTCAATTGAATAGGACCTGAACCTCCAGTATAGGGTTGATATCTATTGATGAGTACATTATTGGTAAAGCCCGCCAATACATAATCACTACTAAATTTCATTCGATAATCGAAGAGCTTTGATTTACTCAATGTTGAAGCCCGTACTGCGTTTTTAATTAAATTTTTTGTGGCAATAGTATCCTGTTTTTCATCTGCAAACTCAGATTGGAAAATTTCGCTATCGGCTTTTTTTGTAGGTGCTGCAACTACTTGTTTATTATTATAGAAAATGGCTTTGCCTTCCGCTGCACGTTTAGCATCCAAAATCTTTTTCATATAATCAGTTGGCTTAGCATTAATATTTCTCCTCTTTAATGCTATTGAATCAACTTTTAATTTATAAAGAAACTTAAAGTCACCTTCCTGACGAACTTCACTTACTTGTCCATTATTACCTGCGATTCTGGTTTCTAATAAAGAACTCTGATAATTAGTAATTGGAAACGTATAAGTAGAATCTCTATATACTTGGAAATAGCTAACACTATCTGGCTCGTTTTTACGCCATGCCACAAGAGTACTATCAAATTCACTGTTGGAAGGATTATGCAATACTTGATCGCCTATATAATATAAAGTGTCTACCCCATTTCTCGCAGTGGCAAAAAATCCAGCCCACCTATTTTTAATACCATTTTGATCTGAAACAAAAGTAAAATGCGTTCCATTGTATTGCATTGGCGAACGTGCGTTACCAATGCTTTGATTGGTTAATTGAGAGAACTGACTAGAACCACCCATGCCATCAATTAAATAAATATTAAATGGATGACGACCAGGTAACACTGTATCTGCGCTTACTGCGTTTGGATTGGGACGATTAGATGAAAAAATAATTCCTGTTCGGTTTGGGAAAGCCACAAAGCTTGGATCTAAATCATCGTAAACATCATTAGTCACTTGCAACAATCTGTTCTCCTCTATTTTATAAGTGAAGATGTCGGAATGTCCATTCTTTACCGCACTCAAGACCAAAGTATTTGCATCCAACATAAATGATGCATCAAGCACTTGGTCTAATCCTTCTATGGTTTGTTTATATTTTTTATAATGAGCAATCGCATCGTATACAAACATTTTAATCTTACCATCTTGCCAATATATCACCAATAAACGACTACCCTTACCATCCCAGGCCATGATTGGATAATTAGGATTGATATCGCCCTGATTAGTTCGAACTCCAAGTGATAAAAGTGTTTTTGAATCATAAAAATTTTCAAAATACTTAACACTATAAATTCCTTTTTTAAATTCCACTACTGCATAGGAATTGCTTTTCGGGGTAGGATTTGCTTGAAACCTGAAATAATCGTTTTTAGTAATATCTTCTGTGATATTCAATTGTCCTTTGGGAGCGTTCCTTCTACCACGAATATCCTTAATATATTTATCCTGTTCAAACTGCATAAATTCACTCAGTACTTCTTTGAATTTAATTTTACAGATACGCAATGCAGCGCTGTTTAAGTTTTTATACACGCGCGACAAGTAAAGCATGTAAGTAATATTTTCCTTCCGATATTTTTCACCGAAATAATACCAAAAAGCATTACCTGATAATAATGGTTTATCAAATGCAAATTGATAAAATGAATTATACCCTCCGCCCAACATGGCACTCTTTAATGCATCATCTTTCTCTATACTCCAAGGTTCTGCTGTATACGCCACATATCCATCAACCAACCATTTAGGCAAATCCAATAAAGCCTGATTACTTGCGAACTCTCCAATATCATCTCCAAATAATAAATTGTCGGTTAAAACTTTAGCAACCCCTTCTCGAATACTTCTTTTTAGGTGCTCATGATTTCCATCATAATAAACAATAATCTTATTATTAACCAGCTTAGTAATCCCTCCCGAATTCTGCCAATCCATCCCTAATCCTATATTGCTACTTTTATAATCGTCATAATTATTATATACCACGATATTTGCGCGACGTTGTAAGGAATATTCAGTAAAGTTCTCAATGGAAGGCAATTCTTCTTCAGCAACTTGAGCAACAAATTTGCCTAATTCAACACCACCCTGAGATGTATAGGTGTTAAAATTGGGTGACTGATAAAACTTCCAAATGAACTTTTTATGCTGAACCCTGTTTTTTCCAAATAATACAGAGTTGACCTGCGACATGGAAAAGAGAGGCAAAAGAAAGCCTATTAAAATAAACCACTTATTCATTCTATTGAAATGCATATCCGAACTTTAGTATTTTAAAATTAATCATTTAGCTTTAAAAGCACCATAAAATTAAGATTATGATCCATGTTAAAGTTTTCACATTCAGCGCCATTCAGGAAAACACTTATGTACTATATAACGATGATTACAAAGCTATCATAATTGATCCTGGTTGTTACTCCAGTGTGGAACAAGAAACGTTAAAAAAGTTTCTAAAAGACGAGCAATTGGAACCAATTCAATTGATCAATACTCATTGCCACTTGGACCATGTTTTTGGAAACGACTGGGTACACAAAACTTATGATTTAGAACTGTTTATTCATCCAAATGAAGAAAAGATGCTGGCATTAGCCCCTATTTCGGGCGAAAAATGGGGAATGCCCTTTACTAATTATAGCGGCCCACTTCACTTTTTGCAACATGGCGACACCGTTTTTCTAGGCAAAGACCAGCTAGAGCTACGTTTAGCACCAGGGCATTCTCCGGGAAGTCTTTGTTTTTATTGTGCAAAACAGGGTTTTGTAATTGGAGGTGATGTGCTTTTCTTTCAAAGTATTGGCAGAACCGATCTTCCATTGGGCGATTCTGAAACATTATTAAAGAGTATTCGTGAACAATTATTTACTCTTCCTGATGAAACGATTGTCTATTCTGGACATGGCCGGCCTACTAGAATTGGTCATGAAAAAATAAACAACCCTTTTCTACAATAATTAATAATTCAATCATGAGATAGTTTTCACCACTTACTAATTAAGCACGAACTTGTGCAAAATTGATTTTATGTCAACCTACTCAGAACTCATTATTGGCAGATATTACCTCCTCACAGAAAATGAAGGGGAAGAACTTGTTTTAGTACAACCCATGCTTGAAACAAGCGCAGCAATGTTTTTGATCTTGCATGACGCAGAAGAAGAAGTAACTTATTGGAGGAAAAAAGACGACCATATTTTTGAAATCCTCGAAGAGTTAACCGATGAAGAAGCTTTGGCTTACGAATTATTATTCGATGAAGATGAAGCTGACGAAGATTGGGACGGGGAAGACCAATAAAACAATTATCCTTTCATCGTTTTATTGAAAGCCATAATAAATATGGCTCCTAAATTTTTATGCGGTGGTATATAGTCTTCAAATGCCTCTTTTAATTTTGGAAGTGTGATTTGTTTTGCCAAATCATTCCACAAAATAGGCCAGTCAAGATCTTGTGCCAATCTTAGTCTTTCACTAATTTCATTGATGAGTCCCTTATTAATCACACCTGTACCCATTTGCTTGGTAGAGATGATATGAGCATCGGGACATATTTCTAATATCTCATTTAAATTCTGATATCCCCCGCAACCACCCAGTATCACTAACTGGGCAGAAGATGCCAATTTTTCAATAGTAGATGCTAGGTAATAACTATGCCCACGATGAATAACTATTGAAGGTTGAAAATGCTGCTCTAGCAAATAATTATTTAGGCTGATTTGTGCCTTTTCATCCAGTTCTTTTTGAGCATCGAGCGGACGATTTGCAAAAATAGAAATTGGCACTCCTTTTTTAGAAGAAATCTCTACCCATTCAGGTTTGTAGCTTATTTTCCATTTACCATTTTGAAATCCTTCCACAAAAGCACCAAAAATATTAGCACCATCTTTATCCCCATAAAAAAACAGTTGCATCACCACTCTGCCTAAACTATCCTGCAACCTTTTTAAAGGCATAGTGTAAACCGGAGCTATGCCAAATTTTGAAGTTAAATCGATATGATTAGCAGTATCGATGGATAAAAACAGATCCTGCATCAACTGATAAATCTTAATGCCCCTGCTATTTTTAGATTCATTATTTCTAATTAACTCTTTTTGAACTTCTTGTAAAATAAGTGTTCGCAAAGAAGGCTGATAAATACTCGCATAGGAATCAGCCACATCCACGGCATCTTCTAAATTATTACTATGCTCTAACCCATCTACAAAACTCTTCATTCTTTTTACTGATGAAACCGAATCCATTTTTTTTAATAGATCATCAAGTGTATTATAAGTAGCGGCAATTTTTATGAATTTTTTAAAATAATCATCATTCACTGAAAGCATTAAACTATCGGAATTTGGATGAAGCATATTTTGAAAAATTCGAGGATACACACCACTTACAAAACTAGAAGTATACATTTCCTGCTCCCCCATTACTGCTAAATAATACAGCTCTTGTGCATTTAATGAATCCAATTTTTTGAACCTTATTTTAAGGTCTTTTAATTCATGTAATCCATTAATTTCGTTGATATATAATTCTATTGCCTTCAACTTTAATTTAGCTGTTAAAACATTTACCATCAGAGCCGTATCGCCAAGATGCATTCGTTTTATATATTCAATCCTAGTAGAAACTAAAAGCCTGAAATATCTTTCTTCGCTGGGGTTGTTTAGTATTGTTGTTATAGAATCTAATGAAATTGTTCCATGGTATAAATTATCCAAAAACGGGAAATACATTCTGCCAGTTTTTGTAACAGAAAGTTGAGCAATTAACTTCACAAGTGGATGATTACTCGATTGAATTTTTCTTCCTAGTTCATTAGGTGCTGCAGCATAGTTATATAATTTTTCTGGGTCATACAATGCAGCCTTAATTATCAAGGTATCTGCAAATTCATTATCTACTTTTTTAGTTAATTCAGCAAGAATATATTCAGGATTTTGTTGACAATATTTCCAAACAATCAGGTCTTTTGATTTATTTAATCCAGTATTATTTTGTAGTCCAAAATTATTTACTAACAAATTGCAAATCGATAATTCATTATTGGAGAAAACAGTGTAAACAGACTGATTAGCAATTTCTAATTGCATTGCAATACTGTAGGCTTTTAATGCAGGGATAAGTTTTGTAAGGGTAATCTGTTTTAGCTTTAAAGCATCAATAAAAGAAGTTAAAAGTTCATTATAACTACGCAACCATTTATACTTATCGTTTTGGCTTATAAGGGTATCGATCTCAATCCCCATTCGAATAGATTGAATCATACTATCTGCCACAATTTTATTCGGATTTTCTATACGATTCGAAGGGAGATAGAAAGCATCGATCTTTTTAAGCGACTCCATAATATACTCATGGTGCAATTGCCTCATGGCCGGAATAGGGGGAAATACCTTATTTGACTGACCTAACAGGGTAACTGTGGAAAATAGGGCTAACAATATAAGATGTAGTTGCTTCATGTCTCGGAATGATTCAAAAATACTATCATTTCGAGTTAAAAATTCAAGAATGAGCAATTACAGTTAACAATAACATAATAGTGAGAAAAGGCTGAATTGCCAAACATTAAAATTAAATTTGTGTAAATTAACTGTTAAGATGGAAGGCAAAGCTAAAAGGATTTTGATTGTAGACGATGAACCGGATATTCTAGAAATCATCAGTTATAACCTTTTAAAAGAGGGTTACGAGATATATACAGCTAAGGATGGCAATGAAGCAATTGAAAGGGCCAAACAGCTCAACCCCGATTTAATTATTCTAGACATTATGATGCCTAAAAAAACTGGCATCGAAGTTTGCAATATCCTGCGAACACAAACAATGTTTCAACAAACAATGATTATTTTCTTAACTGCGTTAAGTGATGAAGCCTCTCAGATCAAAGGTTTAGAATCAGGTGCAGATGATTATGTAAATAAACCAATTAGCCCGAAGGTATTGGTGAGTCGGGTGAATGCATTGTTTAGAAGAATGAATTCACAACCTAATGAAAGTAAAACTCTCTCAATTGGAAATATCAATATCGATCCTGTAAAATTTATGGTCACTATTGATAATGTTGATGTGGTTTTGGCAAAAAAAGAATTTGAATTAATATATTTATTGGCATCCCGCCCAGGAAGAGTATTTCTAAGAAACGAAATCTTATCACAAGTTTGGGGAAACGATGTAATTGTAGGCGACCGAACCATCGATGTACATATCAGAAAAATCAGGCAGAAAATGGGAATCGACTGTATCACCACTGTTAAAGGGGTTGGGTATAAGTTTGATAACTAGAACTTTGACAAAGTACATAATGCTGTTTAACTTAGCATCTGCTGACTTAAAAATAAGAATAGCAAAATCCTAATGCTCAATCCTAAGAATCTTAGTCCTAAACAGTTATCAGCATTTACTTCATTGGTACTGACCGTCCCGATATCATTGGGTTTCGGGCTTGTTAGTTCGAATTGGACTATCACTTTAATAGCCTTCCTCATCACTTTTTTAGGAACTTATCTTTTATTTCAATTTGTACTGGAATGGTTTATCTATCGTAAGATAAAACTGATATATAAGTTCATTTATCAAACCAAAGCCAATAAAAGGGAGGAGACATATTACAAGTATATCCTTCCACAAAAAAGTATCGATGAAGTTAGAGAAGATGTAGAAAAATGGGCAGAGCAACGTAAAGCGGAAATAGAACTTTTAAAGACCAACGAAGCTTACCGAAAAGAGTTTTTGCAGAATCTTTCACACGAATTTAAAACACCCATTTTTGCCATTCAAGGTTATGTTGATACTTTATTAAGTGGCGCCATAGATAATCCTGAGGTTAACCGCAGATTCTTAGAAAATGCTGCAAAAAATGTAGACAGGATGGTTAACCTGGCAGAAGATCTTGATGAAATTTCTCGACTAGAAAGTGGTGAACAGCCCTTAAACAAAGGACCTTTTGTTATACAAGATTTAATCAAAGAAATTTACGAAACCCTTTCTATCAAAACTTCCTCAAAGAATATTAAGACAAGCATAAAAAAAGGTTGTGAAGCCCCAGTAACTGTTTATGCAGATAAAGAAAAAATCAGACAAGTCGTGATGAACCTCTTAGAGAATGCTACTAAGTATGGAAAGCAAGATGGAAGTATTGTAGCAAGTATTTATAGGACTGATGGGCGTTTGGTTTTAATTGAATTTAGTGATGATGGAATTGGTATTAGTGAAGATCACTTACCTCGAATTTTCGAACGTTTTTATCGAACTGATCGGGGAAGAAGCAGGGATGTTGGTGGCACTGGCCTTGGTTTAGCTATCTGTAAACATATCATAGAAGCCCATGGTCAAACCATGCATGTAAGAAGTAAATTAGATGTAGGTACTAGCATCGGATTTACTTTGGATGAACGCACCTCGATTAATTAGATTGCTAATCAGTTATATTTACATTATATATATAT
>CAIYLW010000003.1 GCA_903927185.1 uncultured Bacteroidota bacterium | reverse complement strand
TTTTTGTCAAGATTACATGGTATGAAAAGTAATGAGATAGGATATTGGCTTTCCTTATCTATTGGAATTGGTGGTGGCCTAGGAAATTTTCTGGGTGCTTACATCTCTGATAAAATGGGGAAGAAAGACAAACGCTGGTATCTCTGGTTGCCGGCAGCAGCATTACTTATCGTCATACCCTTTTCATTAACTGTTTATTTTGTTCCGAATACCAATGTGGCCTTGTTGTGCATTGCCATTCCTGCCTTTTTATTATCTGTTTATTTAGCCCCTTGTATCGCACTTACCCATGGCCTTGTTAAGTTAAGAATGAGAGCTATGGCATCGGCAATTTTATTTTTTATTCTCAATATTGTTGGTCTTGGCTGCGGGCCTTTAATTACCGGTATGGTGAGTGATTATTTAAAGCCATCGATGGGTGCAGAATCCCTCCGTTGGGCTTTGACATCTGCTTTGATTGCAAATATCCTCGGAGCATTTCTCTTTTTTATGGCAGCAAGGACGATACGGGAAGATTTGAATAAACAATAAAGGGAAAGATATTAGAATGTTTATAAAAACAATTTCTATTTCTAGTAATATCAACTTATAAAAACAGATAATAAACAAACAACAATGTCTCCTTATAAACAAAGTTTAGTGACAGATTTTTTTATAAAAAGCCTAATGATTATCGCAACTATTAATTCTGATATTTTATAAACGCAACACATGAATACAAGTGAATTTGTAAAGGAACTCAATAATCAGTTTTTTAATGGTGAATTATCAACTCAATTCCAGGATAAGCTCCAGCAATTACCAATTGACAGGCCAGATGTATTTGCTTTTGTACAAAAAATGTTTGCCCTTATGAATAAAAGTGGAATGCCTGCAAAGGATTTATCTCTTTTGCACGCAGACATAATGGGAACGCTGCTTGCCCGTATCCTGCCCGGAGCCTGGGAAGGCAGGGTTCCTCCAATCACTGTTCATGGCCGACATTCGGTTATTGATCAATACATTAAAAAGAATCACTGGAATAGTTCTGAAGGAAAGTCTTTGTTAGATATTGGTTGTGGTTTTCCACCAGTCACTACTATAGAATCAGCAAATTTTCTTAGCGATTGGAAAGTTACCGGAGCTGATCCTTCATTGCCTGCTTATCTCATTTATGATGAAGAAGAAAACTACGCCACCCTCGATGAAAATAAGTCGACTGTTTATTTTCAACCAGCGATACCTTCCATTGAATACTGGAATAAACTATTAAATAATTCAACTGCTACAAAAAAACGATTTGAGAATTTATTAGAAGAGCTACTCAATCATCCAAATAATGAAGGCTTTCCCAGACTGGAGATACATCCAATTAAAAAATATGAGACAGAGAAACTTTCATTTATAAAAGGAGGTATTGGTCAGATAGATATTGAAACAAAAGATGTAATCCGATGTTTTAATGTGCTTTATTACTTTGACAATAACTTCCTGGAGAACGCTCTAAAATGGTTTGCTGAAAATACCAATGAGGGCGGCATTGTTTTAATTGGAGGCGATTGGGCAGCGTCAACAGAATGTTATTATAATATTTATAAAAAAAATGACATTCAACTTATCAATAAAGAGTTCGCATTTAGCCTTGATTGCATTTGTCCTTTAAGCATAGTTACCTGGTATGCTGTTCATGATGATGACCGTCAGAAAGCTGAACTGGTTAAATACATTAGTATTATCCGTAAAGACAAATATTTCATGGATGAATTTTATACTTTTCATGATGCACAAAGATTGAAATACAAAATTTGCCCACGGGATAAGGAGGGTTATTATGGAGTTATTGATCCTTCTATAAAACCACAGGAGTTATGGGCATTAGGCAGCAAATTACTTACCGAACTAAATGATGCAGGCTTTAATCAAAAAGCCGCTGATGTACTCAGAAATGCAGGATTTAGAACGAGAGTAAATGAAGTTGGACATATTGCGGTGGAACCATCATCAACATTTTCTTCCTGAATCTGATTGGCTCTATTCAATTGAAAAATACTTCAGACGAAATTACTTAACTAGTAACACAGATATCATTAAACCAAATCAAGAAACTGAAAATATGGAAACACATGCACATGAAATGCACAAAGTACCTGGTCATGGATTGAAACACTATCTCTTTGAATTTTTAATGCTCTTCCTCGCTGTGTTCTGTGGTTTTTTAGCAGAAAATATAAGAGAACACAAAGTTGAAACGGAAAGGGAGAAACAATATGTAGAATCACTGTTAATTGATTTGAAAACTGATGTTATTAATATTGAATCTGTTCAAAAAAGAAATTTAGCGCATAAACAAATAGGGGATTCCTTATTTCTATTATTGACTTCAGCTGACTATCCAAGCAAAACTAATTCGATCTATTATTTTGGTAGAGGGTTTTCTTCCAGAATTCATTTTAATATGACTGATGGAACATTAAAACAGCTTACCAATGCAGGCGGGTTACGTCTAATTAGGCAGAAG
Organism: uncultured Bacteroidota bacterium; assembly: GCA_903927185.1. Lineage (GTDB taxonomy): Bacteria > Bacteroidota > Bacteroidia > Chitinophagales > Chitinophagaceae > Sediminibacterium. The sequence goes on along the minus strand of CAIYLW010000003.1, from coordinate 180,642 downwards.
AATCTTGTTGACAGCCTACAAGCATATCAAAACATATATTCAGAAGTCATTCAAGCTCAGGAACAAAAAGAAATTCAGTTACAAAATTATCGTGATGAAATATGCAAGGTTTTTGATGTACGGGTTTTTGAAAAAATGATTACCGGTGATGAAATTACCAGACCAATTGGAAATCCAGCGCTTATTTTACAAAATAAAGAGTTGATAAATGTTATACTTATGAAGGCGCATTTTGTTAAACGCAACATTTCTCAACTTATGACCGTGCTAGATAGAATGAGAATTAAAGCTTTGAATTTGCAGAAAACCATTAACAATGACTATCACATTTTTTAAGTACTAAACATAATGATATGGAACCAAATATCAACTAATTATCTAGCCAAAAACAGTTACTATTCTGTCACTAATTTTTCTGAAACCCACTAGAATCAGCCCCAGTCATTTTTTGTATCGGAAAATGACAATTGTCTTAATTACTGAGACCTTGTTCTAGCATTAAACTTAATTGATTTAATATAAAAGATATTGGAATGCAACATGCATAATGGAAGATGATTTTAGAAGATTTTAATAAATAGACCTAAATTTAGTTTGCATAAATCTCTTTCATGAAAAAGCGGATACTCCCTTTTATATTGCTTATCACTTACCTTTTTATACTGATTGAAATATTAGTATTAAAGGATTTGGCGATGGTTCGGGTTGGACAATTAAGATTAAATTTTGGCGGCATACAGGAAGGAGCAGCCAACTTAATTCCGTTTAAAACCATATTATATTATCTACAAGGGCACAAGGGCTTTCTCATTGCTAGTATCAATATTTTGGGAAATATAATCGCATTAGTACCTTTAGGGTTTTTAGTGCCGTTTTTTATTCAAAATATGAAATGGAATAAAATACTTTTGCTCTCAATAATAGCAGGGCTTTCAATTGAGTTGACTCAATTAGTTTTGCATACCGGCATTTTTGATATAGATGATGTAATATTAAATGGAATGGGGGTAGTGATAGGTTTTTGGAAGTTTAATATTTTCTCCAATTTTTCAAAAACGGCAAAAGCTATAGTAAGCGCAATTGTATTGGTTATTTTAGGATTATTCTTTTTACTATTAATGCTTTCTTATTATAAAGTAGTTGAATTGCCTATTGGTATTGAATCCAGTACTGAAAGGGAGCCACTACCAATATTGCAAAACAATTCAACGGTGTCGAATGTTTGTTGTGATTTATGCAATGGCACTGGGGGCACTGGTCAAATATTGCGTATCAATGAAAATGCAATTATTATAAAAAGCAGAAAAGGGAAAGATGAATTAATACATCTTACACCCAAAACGGTCATTAAAAATTCTAATGGCATCATGGCAAAAACTACTTTAAAAATTGGGGATCATGTAACCCTTGTCATTGACGAATCTGAAACCGCTTCCCTAATTTTGGTTTGCGGTATTACAGAAAAATAATAAATAACTAATTCATGATAAATAGAAGTTATATTCTGGGATAAAACTTGTTTGACTTAAGATAGCGTAACATTAATTATTTATATTTATTGAATAAGGGCAAATACAAGATAACCCCAAAAACAAATCACCAAAAATGGAAGTTCACCACCACCCAAATGTTGAAAAGAAAAATTTTAAGGAATACCTACTGGAAGGATTAATGATCTTCTTGGCAGTAACAATGGGCTTTTTTGCGGAAAGTTTCCGCGAGCATCTTGAAAATGTAAATAAGGAAAACGATTATATCCAAACATTTATTGAGGATCTTAAAACAGATACTATCCAAATAAAGCAACTGCTGAAAGAAAAGCATGAGGAAGTAAAAGCTTTTGACTCCTTGCTGTTTTTACTATATGCGCACCAAATTAAAGGGCATGAAAATGAGCTATATTTTTTTGGTCGGACATTTACACGCTATAATGCTTTTCAAAATAATGACCGAACTGTTGCCCAGCTAAAAAATTCTGGTTCATTGCGGCTAATACGAAATGAAGCGACTGCTGATTCTATTATCAGTTATCAAAAAGCTGTAGGAGAAATTCATACGGAGGAAGATGATGAGAATGCTGAGCGTAAAAATCTATATCCTATTTTATGCCGAATATATGATCCTTTTATATTCGATAAAATGGTGGAAGGTTTCAATATCATCAGACCATATAATAATCCTCCATTACGATCTTACGATTCCAATATCCAGAAAGATCTTGCTTTTTATGTCGGTGAAATAAAGGGTAGTGATAATATATTAATATTCTCGCTTCAAAATCTTGAAACTAAAGCAGAAAATGTGATAGCTTTTTTACAAAAAAAATACCATTAGGAAATGAGTAAGAAAACAATCAATACTATTTTAAGATTAATTATCTACGTAATCATAGGGTTCACTGCTGCATACTTTTATAAAAAAATGAAAAATTGATGCTGGTTTGAATAAAATATAACCCAATGTCAAGAAGCTATATCTATTGTTTAAATCTCAATGAGTTAACATGATTAGAAATATTTTGTTATATATAATGCTGTCGATGGTTTTACCTCTTTCTGCATTAGCACAGGCTCCAGCTACTAATTTAGATAGTCTACAATCGGCTTTTAAAACAGCTCCTGATGATTCTGTAAAATTGGTCGTTCTTTTTAACCTGGCAGATTATTATGCAAATTTCAACAGAGATAGTTGTAAATACTTTTCAGACAAAGGAGTGAAACTTGCCACACAAATCAATCAGCCACTTTGGAAAGCTCATTTGTTAACGGAATTTCAGTCATTCATTGCCCTTTATGAAGGAAATCTTCCACTTAGTTTTAAATTAGCTAATGAGGCACTTATCATTACACAAGATGAAAAGAATGAGAAAAATGTATATATACCCCCAAATTATGAATTCACAGAGCCTCGTAAATTCAGACTAAGCCTGCTTGGTTATACCATTCATCAATTGGGAAATATATACAGAAATACTGGAAATCTGGATAAAGCAATCATGAGCTATAAAGAAGAAATCAGCATTTTTGAATCTCTTAAAAGCAAATCAGCAATGGCATTAGTTCAAGCCAATATGAATTTAGGATTTCTATATGCTGGAGCTAATCAATTAGACTCTGCAATTTATTTTGATAAGCGAGCATTGCAATATTCAATAATTACCGGTTGGAAAGTTTTTAATGGTCATGTACTAAATCTTATTGGGTCAGTCTATTTTAATAAAAATAGGATTGACTCAGCCAGGTATTATTATTGGCAATCCTTATGGACAAGCAGAACGCAAAAAAGTATTTTATACGAAAATGAAGCAAATTTAGCATTAGCAGTTTTATACAAAAGTTTGCAACAAACAGATTCTGCTAGAAATTATGCAACAGTTGCATTTCAACAAGCTGTGCAATATAAATTGACCAGGAACATAAGCCCAGCAGCTGCACTTCTTTCTGATGAATGGAAAGCAGCTGGAAATACCGATAGCGCATTTTTCTATCTCAAGGTTTCGAAAGCAGTGGGAGACAGTTTGCAAAAAGAAAGGGACGAAAAGCTAACCATTTTTCAAAATATCAATTTAGAAGAAAACCTTCGCCAGGCAAAACAAGCACAGGAAATTGAAATAACTAAAAACAGAATAAGAACCTTTTCATTGGTCATTGGTTTAGGCTTCTTATCTGTACTAGCTTTTGTATTATACCGCAATAGCAGACAAAAACAAAAAGCCAATGATATACTAGAAAAAACGCTCGCTGATTTGAAATCAACTCAATCCCAATTGCTCCAATCAGAAAAAATGGCTTCTCTTGGTGAGTTAACAGCTGGTATTGCCCATGAAATTCAGAACCCACTAAACTTCGTAAATAATTTTTCAGAAGTAAGTAATGAATTAATTGATGAAATGAATCTTGAAATTGAAAAAGGAGATTACAATGAAGCAAAACAAATTTCAAGTGATCTTAAACAAAATTTAGAAAAAATAAATTTTCATGGAAAGCGTGCTGATGCTATTGTAAAAGGAATGTTACAACATAGCAGAAGTAGCAATGGAGTTAAAGAATCCACAGATATTAATGTATTAGCAGATGAATATCTGCGACTCGCCTATCATGGCTTGCGAGCAAAAGATAAATCATTTAATGCTACCATGAAAACAGAATTTGATCAATCAATTGGTAAGATAAATATTGTTCCTCAGGATATTGGTAGGGTAATCTTGAATTTAATTACGAATGCATTTTATGTGGTTGATGAAAAAAATAAATCGGGTATTGAAAACTACGAACCAACGGTTTCTGTAAGTACAAAAAAGAGCGGCCATTATGTTTTGATTAGTGTAAAAGATAATGGCAATGGGATTCCACAAAAAATAGTAGATAAGATCTTTCAACCCTTCTTTACTACCAAACCAACAGGGCAGGGAACAGGATTGGGGCTGAGTTTGAGTTATGATATTGTAAAGGCTCATGGAGGTGAACTAAAAGTTGATACCAAAGAAGGCGATGGTGCAGAGTTTATTATATTTCTACCAGTTTAAAAAAACTCATAAAAAGATTAAAGATGGAGAAACATTGTTATTTCATTATACTCTTTGTACCCAAAAATTAATCATTAACTCGAATCACCCAATGGAAGTACATCATCATCCACACGTAGAACAAAAATCATTCAAAGAATATGTATTGGAAGGGCTAATGATATTCCTTGCGGTAACCATGGGATTTATTGCAGAAAATATCAGAGAGCATTTTAGTGATAAGGCAAAAGAAAAAGAGTATGTAGAGAATATTAAAAAAGATCTGGTAAGAGATACGACCAATTTAAATATATGGATAGCTGCCTTATATAAAAGGTCAGAATCATTTGATTCATTAATTACTCTCCTTCAACAGCCTGGCCATACTGATAAAGGTCAAGACCTTTATTATTATGCTAGGGTATCCACTCGTAGCGGACGTTTTGAAACAGTGCTAAATTCCTTTAATGAAATGAAGAACTCAGGTAATACTCGATTAATAAAGAATCGAAAAGTGTTAAATGATATGTTAGACTATGAAAAAAATGTGTACAAGTACGAACAGTTGGGATTGGTGGAACTTAAAGAAAATGAAATGGTTTATCCACTCATTGGTTTATTATTTGATGCTACTGTTTTTGATAAAATGTTCGTTCGTTCAAATATGATTCGCAATCAAATGAGTGAAAACGATTATGCAACTGGTTCCCGATTTTATAACAAACGCCCGGAAGGAAATCCTCAATTAAGAAGCAGAAATCCAGATCAGATCAATCAACTGATCTATTACATACACCAACGGAAAGCAACTTTTTTTGGACAAACAACTATCCTGATTAATCAAAAAAAGATGGCTATTGAACTGATTGAATTACTTGATAAAGAGTATTACCTGCAGAAGGATTGATATGGTTAAGTATATTGAAACATTCGAATTGTTCATCAAAGGTTTCATTGAAAGTTGACGAAATATTTAAATGAAATCTTAAGTTATGATTTGGGATAAAGCTTATTTTAGTAATAACATTTTCATTTAATGTTTTACAAAGAATAATGATTACAAGTAATTACCCAAATAATGAAGGGGAAAGATTAAAAGCTTTGGATAGTTATCATCTATTGGACACTTTGCAAGAAGAAGAATTTGATAACATTACTTATCTGGCTTCAGTAATCTGCCAGACTCCTATTAGTTTGATAACATTGGTAGATAAAGATCGGCAATTCTTCAAATCCCACTTAGGACTAGATGTTTCAGAAACAAGCCGAGATATTTCTTTTTGTGCGCACGCCATCAATCAACTCCAAACAATTTTTGAAATACAGGATGCTCGATTAGATAATCGATTTCATGATAATGAATTAGTAATAGGAAAACCTAATATTGTTTTTTATGCAGGCATACCTCTAACTACAAAAGACGGCTTTGCATTAGGTACTCTTTGCGTAATCGACAATAAACCCAGAACACTTACGCATGAACAAAAAGAGGCATTGACTAGATTATCAAAACAAGTGATGCTTATTTTGGAAGCCAGACAAAAGAATCTTTTAGAAAATGAGATAAAACTGTTCGATTTTACCTTTAGGAATTCTTCCATGCCTACATATTATATTCTGGAAGATGGTAGTTTTTACGATTTTAATGAATCCGCGTGTAAGCAATTGGGTTATTTAAAAGAGGAACTACAAAGATTGAGCGTATTTGATATCGATAAAAATTTTGATAAAAAAAAATATGCTCTATTATGGGCTGATCTAAAAGAGAAAGGAAAACTTAGCATTGAAACAATACAAAAAAGGAATGATGGTATTATTATAGATGTGATTGTAAACTGCAACTATGTAAAATATGGAGAAAAAGAGCTGATCTGCTGTTATGTTCTTGACATAACCGAAAAACTAAAATCAGAACAAGACCTGAAACAAAGTATCAAAAGGTATGAAGAAGCTACTAATGCTACCTCAGATGTAATATGGGAGGCTGATATCTTAAATAAAGAAATTTTTATAAGCAAAAATTTTACTACTCTTTTTGGGCATCAAGTGGAAGATGGTTGGATGCCGATGGAAAATAATATTTGGAGGCAAAATATTCATCCTGAAGAAGTAGAAATAGTATTAAAAAACCAATATCAAGTATTGAACGCTAATTCTATAAATGATAATTGGAAAGGTGAATATAGACTGAGAAAAGCAGATGGGAACTATGCAATAGTATATGATAGAACTTTTGCTATAAAAGATGAGAATGGGCAAGTAATAAGAATGATTGGAGCTATGCATGATATAACCACTCGAAAAGAAGAAGAAGCAAGATTAAAACTATTGGAATCTGTCATATTAAATTCAACAGACTCTGTAATGATAACTGATAATGATTCTATTAAAAGTAACGATCCAAAAATATTATTTGTTAACCCCGCTTTTGAAAAAATGACCGGTTATTTTAAAGAGGAAGTAATTGGTAAAACACCCAGAATACTACAAAATGAAGATACCGACAGAAAAGAATTAGGTAAATTGGTGAATGCTTTCAATAATTGCGAATCATCAGAGATCACTATTTCAAACTCCAAGAAAAATGGTGAAAAATATTGGGTTAACTTTCGAATAATTCCAATTAAAAACGAAAAGGGAAATGTTACTCATTGGATTGCTTTGGAAAGAGATGTTACAAAGCTAGTTGAAGATGAAAAAGAGAAAGAAAAATTATTGAAAGAATTAATGGAAAATAACCTGGAGCTAAAACAATTTAGTTATATCACTTCTCATAACTTAAGGGCACCCATTACAAATCTTGTTGCAATTTCAAATTTAATTAAAACTGAAAAAATTACTGATGAATTAACCCTGAAACTAATCGAGGGTTTTAAGACCACTACCTACCATTTAAATGGGACATTGAATGACTTAATTGAAATTTTGATAATAAAAGAAAATAGAAATCTGCAAACAAATATTTTAACTTTTAATGAGGTGCTCAAAAAAGTTGAAGAATTGCTTTCTATTTCATTTTTAGAAAAGAAGGTTATTGTACAGGTAGATTTTTCTGAAGCTCCTACAGTAAACTTTACGACTACTTATTTAGAAAGTATTTTTATAAATCTCTTTACTAACGCAATAAAATACTCTCACCCTGATAGAGAACCTGTTATTACAATTAAAACATGCAAAGAGCTAAATGGAGTTACCAAACTTATTTTTTCTGATAATGGAATTGGAATTAATATGACCTCTGCAAAAGGCAAGATATTTGGTTTATATAATCGGTTCCATAGAAATGCCGATAGTAAAGGAATTGGTCTATACCTGATACATTCACAAATAACAGCTCTTGGTGGAAGTATTGAAGTGGAAAGCGAAGTGAATATTGGAACAAAATTTATAATAACTTTTAAATAAAGAATCATTGTAAATGCTTCCGCTAAAGTCTTTTTAAAAATATACCCTGGTAAACCTGAAGTGGACCTAACTTCTATTGTTAATTTGAGGCCGATTTACAGCCTTGGATACTTCATGGTTAAGCCGTGGATTACCCGTGGATACTTCACCAAAAGCCGTGAAATCTAAAAAGGGAAAAACCTACCCTGAAAAACAAATTATGTTAAATCGGCTTAAAAGATCAAATAGTCAGAACGGATATAAAAGAAAAAAAAATCTATCAGAGTTTTACTGACAGAACTTTTAATGAAGTTGTTTATGATCCCGCCAATCCCGAGAACTCGGTAGAGCTTAGATCTAGAGATTTGGAAACTCCCATCCTACCTACTAAACAAGGTTATTATTCTCATAATCTATGAGTTCAATTAGAGGAAGTCATTGTTGTTATAAATAATAAGTTCAGGTTTAATGATAAAATTTAAGATCTTAAAATACAGCCAACTAATTATTATATTTAATAGTTAAGCGGAGGGCCTGTAATCCATAAATTGATATATTCAAATCAAACAAATTTTATGATGAAATTTATTTTTGTTTTATTAATTAGTCTAAGTATTCTTAATTGTAATGGACAAAATAATAATAAAGTCAACTATGAATTGGTCCGTAATTGGCCTTTACTAAATGAAGGGTATAAACTAGGTCAGCCTACAGGAATAGGTATCGATAAGAACGATCATATATTTGTTTTTCATAGAGCCGGAAGAAAATGGTCCACTCCATTTCCTGATTCAGTTATTTCAGTAAATACAGTTCTCGAACTAGATAATCAAACAGGAAAAATTATCAACTCCTGGGGTGCAAATTATTTCATTATGCCTCATGGATTAACTGTTGATAAGCAGAACAATATATGGTTGACAGATGTGGGTCTTCATCAGATTTTCAAATTTAGCCATGAGGGAAAATTACTCATGAAATTAGGCGTAGCAAAGACACCTGCAAATGATTCATTACATTTTAATCTCCCAACTGATATAGCTGTTGCCGATGATGGTTCCTTCTTTGTAAGTGATGGCTATGGCAATAGCAGGGTAGTTAAATTTACCTCAACTGGAAAATACATCAAAGCATGGGGCACCTTCGGAACAAAGCCTGGACAATTCATTATCCCACATGGCATAGCTATTGATCAGAAAAATATCATTTATGTGGCAGACCGACAAAATAACAGAATACAACTATTTGATACCAATGGTAATTTCATAAAGGAATTAAAAAATGATGCGCAAGTTGAAGAACTGCCTTCAATTGCTATCGATAAAGCAAACCAACTCTTTGCTATCGACTACGATCCAACAAAAAATAAGGACAGTACCACAAAGGGCTCAACTATTTTTGCGTTCGATCCATCTCAAAAAGTGAAATATCACTTTGGTGCAAATGGTACTGGCAATAGAACCACATCATGGTTCCATGATATTGCTATCGATAGTAAAGGCAACATTTACGTTGGTGACATCACAGGATTAAAAGTTTTAAAATTTAAACCTAAAAAATAATTTTTCGATCATGAATATTCAGAAGTTAAGTTGGCTTATTTAATATCTACATCCCCCACATTGTCATCAGGAATTCGATCAATTAATTTATTGTAGGGATCTATTCCTGCTTTTATTGGTTTGCCCTTAACATGAATGGTGAATACATGCTTACCCGCATCCAGTTTATACTTTTGAATGTATATAGGATTCACTTGTTTTCTACCTTGTTTGTCTTTTGTTTCTTCAGCAAATATAGCAATGTCAATATAGTCTTTCATCGGGGCTATACTTTCTTTTCCAGTGCTATCGGCATAAAGTTTATTAGCAGTTACTTCAACTGTAACATCATATTCATCTTTGCCTGTTGATTTTGCTGTAGCTTTTATTAATTTGTTTTCATACAAGGTGATTTTTTCCCAGGTATCTTTTAAATAATACTGAAAAGAATCTGGTGTATGCTTTTTCAAGAATGCATATAAGTCATTGCTACCCGGGAATGGAGGATTTTCTTTTAACGCAAAACTATCTCTGAATTCGTGTAATGCAGTATTTACTCCTGTATCTCCAATCAAGTCTCTTAATCCATATATCACAAGACTTCCTTTATTATACCATTCATAGGGCCGATTACTATTGATGAATGTATTTTCTTTCTTTGATTCATTACCCCTGCCGTTTAGATAAGTATCCAATTCGTCTTTCAAGAATCGTTTCATATTGTCCCTGCCATACTTACGTTCTGTAAGAATGAGTGCAGTATACTCCGCCAATGCTTCAGATATAATATTACTTCCTCTAGTTGCATTTGGTGTAATCTGATGACCCCACCATTGGTGAGCCAGTTCATGGGCAGTAACAAAATAGAGATAGTCAAAATCATCAGGCTTTTTAAAATCAGCAACCCATGCAAATGATTCACTGAATGGAACTGTATTTGGAAAACTTTGTGCGAAGCCAGCATAACGTGGAAATTCTAATAAACGCATCTGCCTGAACTGAAAAGGGCCATATACTTTTGAAAAATATTCTAGTCCATCTTTATAAGCCGAAACAAACCGGTTCAGGTTAAAGGGATGTTGTTTATCATAATAGACTTCAATATTGATCTTTCTTCCATCACTGATTGTTACTGCATCTTTCAGAACTTCATACTTTGCTGAAACAATACTAAAGAATAACTGAATCGGAGTATCCTGCACATAGGAGAAATACTTACGTCCTTTTTCCTCCCAGGTTTTTTGCAAGTAACCAGGTGCTACTGCAATCTGATCTTTTGTTGTGCTGACAATAGCTTCAAAATGAACCAGGTCTGCATCATCATTGAATAATAGCTGACTTACTCCTTTAGGATCGCCTTGCAATGGAAGATCATCATTCTTAACAGGCAAACCATTCTTTTTTCGATATTCATCGCTTTCTAATTCGACAGAATGATCATATCCAAAAGATGGAATTCCGCCGCTATAAAATGTACCGTTCTTTACGATGTCTCTGCTTAATCCACTATTGCGAAATCCGTGATTTTCTAACTTTGAATTTACTTCAATAACTGCGGTATCCCCTGGATTAAGACTGGCTGGTAATTTGTAAATTCTGTAGTTAAGCGTATCCTGTCCTTTTCTAAAAAAAGTAAATTTTGAAAAAGGATAAGTTACAGGATTTATATAGGCAATCGTTTTGCCATTATACAAAATAGTATAATTAAGATTTTGATCAGCAGATAGGTGTAATTCTTTTATTGGAACAGCTGATTTATTTTTAATCATCATCCTTGCATTGATCAACACTTTACGTTCATCAGGGAAAATATCTGCTTTCACATATACTGCAGTTACTTTAGGTTGTACCAGATTTTCGTATTTTTTTAAAGACTTTTCGTACAACGCTGTATGGCTTCGATTTTCAGTTGCGGTATAATAATTATTCAGGTAACTAACATTATAATAAATATATGCGCCACTGGCTATCCATGCTAAAAAGAAAACAGTGATTAAGATTTTTGGCCATGTGCCAAATCTTTCCTTGGCAACCCGCAATCTTTCACTCATGCCACCAACAATTCCCCGTTGATAAAATAGAAAAGAAATAACAACGAGCAAAGCCCCAAGCATAAGCCAGTAAAAATTGAACCAGTTTTGCGGCTCCATAAAATGACCGATACCATTCATGTCGGTCCATCTATAATCCGGTGTATAGAAATAAAAGAAAAGGTTATAATCCATTCTTCCGTAAGCGCGCAGCAGAAACATACCAATCCATATCAACATTGCCACACCATAGCCACCAAATTTATTATTCATGATCGCATGTACAGCAAAGCATAGTAAGATCATCTGAATATATGATGGATAGGAAAGCAGATACATCTCAGTAAAATAGACGTTGAAATTAAATTGGGTATATCCTTTCAACAACTGAACCAGCACACCTGCAATGATTGGAATAAAGGTTAACACAAAAGCAATGGCAAACAATCCTACAAGTTTTGACAAAAAGAAAACAATATTAGAAACTGGAAATGCATCATTAAGTATATTGAATTTCGTAGTCTTTTCTCTATGAACTGCTTCGCCAGTGTAAAACAACAGAATTATAAAAATGAAAATAGAATAGTTGTATCCTTTAAAATCCATTAGAAAAACGGTAAGTGGTCTGTCAGGTACACTATAATAAGTATTGCCAATCCAATAGTCAATCAGCAAGTAAACAATACCCCCACCAAGTATGGCTTTAAAATAATTATCCTTGATGATATTGAGGAATTCGAGTTTTGCAAGCGTCCACCAAATAGACCGAGTATTTGTGCTTGAAAAATCTTGATGTACTGGTTTAATGATATGAGAAACCGGCTCTTCATTTAACATTTTTTTTGCTTTCCGTGCACTGATGTTTTCCGGTTGTAAAAACTTCTGGAAACTGAAACGCAAATAAGCATAGGCAATGATAAGAGTGCCAACACCAAGCCAAATTAATCTGTTTAGTAAAATAACTCTTGTGATTGGTGTCAGCAATGTGTTTTTTTCAACGGGAGTAAAAAACCTGGTTTCCAATTGAAAAGTATTCAGAGCAAAGGGATCCAGTAATTTTACAAGTTCTCTTTTTTCAAGATCTGATACTAAGAAATTTGCAAGCAAGTAACCTATGAGTAGAAAGATGCTTGCAGAATAAATCACTTTTACATTTCTTGTGATGGAAACCAGGGCGAAAAAAATGGTAGATGAAAGAAAAAGATTTCCAATCGCAAATACAAAATACGGTTGAAAATAATTCCAGAGGCCATAATGTCCAATTCTTTCAGGTACTACCCATCCTAATACCGGACCTAGATTGGCACCTATCATAGCACCCCAACTAAAACCAGTACCGATCAGCAATACAAAAACAAAGGAACCCAAAAAGCGTCCCCAGAAATATCCTCCTTTTGTTATTGGAAATGAAAAGAAATAATTACGTGTACTATGCTCAATATCTCGATATAATGGAACTCCCATTACAGCAGAACAAATAAGCATGCCCAGCATGCTGAACAAAACGTTTGCTTCTGCTAACACCCAAGGTGAATTATGCATCACTTTTTCAGATGCTGGAGAAGATCCTGTTGAAATTGATAGAAACCCGAACAGTAAGAAAACAAAAAAGTAGATCCATGTAGCCGGTCGTTTGATCCTATACCTGATCTCGAATAAAAATATTTCAAAAAACATAATAGAAGATTTAGAGTGTAATAATTACAAAGTGATCACATTCATTCTGCCGGAAATCTGGTGGAAATAAACATCTTCCAGAATAGCTGGTTGTGCAATGAATCCATCTCCCGGATCGCTTTCGGCATAAATACGTATGGTCAGGTTACCACCTTTGATCTGCACTGAAATCACCTGGTACTTGCTTCTATATTCTTCAATTGAATTTTTTGTAATGATTTTACTATAAATATTACCATCAAGGTCTTTTACTGCATCGTCTGGTTGATCGTGTTGTAATACTTCACCCTGACAAATGATTGCAAAGTCGCTACAGAGTGTACGTACGTCTTCAACAATATGTGTTGACAAAATCACGATTGTATTTTCACCGAGTTCACTCAACAAATTATAAAACCGGTTACGTTCAGCAGGATCCAAACCTGCTGTTGGTTCATCAACAATGATCAGTTTTGGTGAAGCAATCAGTGCCTGTGCAATTCCAAAACGCTGTTTCATTCCTCCCGAAAACGTACCTAAATTTTTCTTTCGATCGGTATATAAATTTACTCGGTTGAGTAGCGCACCAACCAGTTCTTTTCTTTCTTTTCCATTGTCTACACCTTTTAACCGTGCAATATGATCCAGTAATACTTCTGGTGTGATCTTTGGATATACACCAAACTCCTGTGGAAGGTATCCCAATATTCTTCTTACTTGTGATTTTTCTTTTAGCACATCAAGATCATCCAAAAAAATACTGCCACTATCAGCTTCTTGCAATGTAGCAATGGTTCTCATTAAAGACGATTTACCTGCGCCATTTGGTCCTAGCAATCCGAATAGGCCCTGTTGTATAGTGAGATCAATTCCTTTTAAAGCCTGAACTCCATTTGGATAAGTCTTGGTTAGACCAGAAATAGTCAGTTGCATAGATTTGATTTGTGGGTTTGTGGGAATGTATGTGGTATGTAGGGTTTTAGGTCCTTATTTCTAAATATATTAAAAATTGATGATTTATTAAAATTTCGAAATATTATTTAAAAACTAGAATTACCAACTGATTCTATTTTGTGAAGATTATATCTTTTCAATTTGGGGTTATTTTGCTACCATCATCAGTGCTATCATCCTTCTATAGCCATGGCTTCGGTTACACATGCAGCCACACAGATAAATTTCACAGATAATGGGATATTGAAAGATGCATTTGAATTATACAAAATTCCAACTTAAAAAGAGATTGCTAATTCAAGAAAGAGTCATATTCAATTTTCAGCAATTGTTGATATTTTTTCAGTTTCAATAAACGCTTCAAATTTATTATGGATTATTAAAATTAATAAACCATAAATAATAGCTGATACAATTAGGATGGTATTTAATAAACCACTTACAGAAAATGATAATCGCAATAAGATAGTAGAAATGATAAAGCCAGAATTTCTGATAACTTTATGAAATTCATCAGTATGAAAAAAAGAGAACAATAATAAAATCACATCTGCAATTATTAAAATTGTAAAAAACTGTTCAAAGAAAATATTGTTTATATTTTTAAACGAAACAATATTATTTGTAATTGGATAAATGGTACCGATAATCCAATTAATAAAAGAATAAATAGCTACTAAAAAAAGTACAGGAACTAAGGAAGTTGCCAACACTTTTTTAATTTTTATAAATCTCGTAATACCTTCAATCTGTTGTTCATTTATCTTTTCGTCTCTATACCTTTTTTTACTTTTTACATTAAATAGATAAATAAGAAAAAAAAGTAAAACAGATGCTATCAAATCGTAAGTAAACTGTAAGTCATATTTAATTTTAAACCAATCAGACGAAAGCGATAATGTGGAAAGATCTTTAAACAATCGTCGAATAATAATAAGCGTAATAATTTCGTATTGTTTGCTGATATAATTGGTAATAGATTTTGGGAGATAATACACTAAAAGGTAAACTTCATAAACTAATATAAATGAGAATGGCGTATATATTGCAGCAATAGGATTTTTGAGTAAATCCGAATGCGAATTCAGCGAAATAATTCCAAAATCCACTAAGTAGATGATGGTTAGGTGGATAAGAAAACTTGCTATGGCTATAATTAAAATAACCCGTTCACTTTCTTTTTTAGTTTTATCTGATAGGAGTTTCTGATACAGAACCTCAAATTTTTCATATAAACTCATAGATTTTATTATGATATTTTTTCATAAAAAAAAGATGTAGAAAAATGTCTTTTTAAAAGATATAATCAAGTCTCAAGTAATTACTTTGATGTTCTCTTACAATTGTTTGCACAATTTCTTTATTAATAGCATTGTCTTTTGTGCTAATTAATATGCGAATACTAAATGCTCTTAATGCATCATGCACACTTAGCGTTCCCTCTGCACTATCTTTTCTTCCATTAAATGGAAATGCATCAGGTCCACGCTGACATTGTGCATTAATATTAATGCGTCCTACTTGATTAGCGAGTTCATCAATTAAATGACCAATTATTTTTGAATTTTTTCCAAATATGCTAAGCTGTTGTCCGAAGTTAGATTGAACAACATAGTCAATTACTTCTTCAATTTCTTTATAAGAAACTATAGGAACCAATGGGCCAAACTGTTCTTCTGAGTAAATCCGCATTTGAGCATTTACCGGGTAAAGTACTGCGGGGTAAAAAAAAGTATCATTTACTTCGCCACCATTTTCATTCAATACCGATGCACCATAGAGCTTAGCATCGTTTAGCAGGTCAGTTAAATAAGCGGTTTTACCAGGCTCCGGCAAAGGTGTGATCTTTACATCTTTTTCCCATGGCATACCACACTTTAGTTTTGATACGCCATCAATAAATTTTTTGATGAACTCTTCTACAATTGTCTCTTGAACGAAAATTATTTTTAATGCGGTGCACCTTTGACCATTGTACGATAGCGAACCGGCAAGACATTCACTAACTGCATTTTCAATATCAGCATCTGGTAAAACAATGGCAGGATTTTTTGCATCCAATCCAAGGACACTTCTTAAACGATTTGGTTTGGGATGTAATTTCTTAATATCACTGGCGCCTTTGTTGGTTCCAATAAAGGCAAATACATCTATTTTTCCGGTCTCCATTAACGCACCCACCGTTTCTCTTCCCTTACCATAAATGATATTGATTACGCCTTTTGGAAAACAATTTTTAAAAACTGTTAGTAATGGTTTTATAAAAAGTACACCATATTTAGCAGGCTTAAACACCACCGTATTACCCATAATTAATGCAGGGATTAAAGTAGTAAATGTTTCATTTAAGGGATAATTATAAGGACCCATACATAAAGCCACACCTAGCGGTACCCGCCTAATCTGAGCAATTACGCCTTCTTCAATATCAAAGTTAGAATTGTCGTGATCGAGTTTTTTTAATTCCTTGATGGTGTCTTCTATATATATGCAGGTTCTGTCAAATTCCTTTTCACTATCTGGAAAGTTTTTACCTATCTCCCACATCAATAACTTAACAACCAGCCCCCTTTGTTTTTTCATTTCAAAAAGAAACTGTTCTATATGTGTAATTCGTTTTGTAATACTCATAGTGGGCCATTCTCCAGTGCCGTTATTATAAGCAAGAACAGCAGCATCCAAGGCTTCTAATGATTCCTTTTGTGTTAGAAGAGGGGTTGTGCCAATGATATTTTTCACCGTACTTTCGCCATTATTGATAGATACTGGCGACACCACTTCATTCATGGGGCCTTCCCAAATCCTAAGCTCACCGTTTATAAGATATTCACGTTGCTCAATAAATTCGCTCAGCTGCCATTCATTTGGAATTTCAGTAACTCGGGGAAAAATATTCTTTAACATAGTCATCAATTAATGATAAACGGATTCATATAAAATAACCAATACAAAAAATATGGATAATACATTTTATTGTATGACCCATATTTTTATATTTTATGAGTAACCTATTTAGGCATCAAAACTGTGTCAATAATATGTACCACGCCATTGCCTGCTTTAAGATCAGTAGCTGTAACAGTTGCGATTCCACCTTTTTCATCTGTTAAAATTACCTTGCCGTTTTTCAATGAAGCTGTTAAAGATCCACCACTTACAGTTTTTAATGTAACTTTTCCCTTACCATCTTTTATTGCTTTTACAACAGCAGCAGCATCTAAATTACCAGCCACAACGTGATAAGTCAAAATTTTAGCTAATGTTGCTTTGTTCTCTGATTTCAATAGATTTTCAACTGTGCCTTTAGGTAATTTGGCAAATGCATCATTAGTTGGTGCAAATACGGTAAAAGGCCCTTTACCTTGTAATGTACTAACTAAATCAGCTGCTTTAACTGCAACAACTAAAGTGGAATGATCTTTTGAACCAGCAGCTACATCAACAACAGTTTTTTGTGCGGATGCAGAAATGATGCCACTAATCAGGAACATCAATAAAAATTTCATTTTCATATTTGTTTATTTATGTATAATACAATTAGATTTATTAAAAGGTTTTTTAAAAAAAAGTATTTACAAAAAAAATGTGAATACTGTTGATTGTTAGGCGTAAAATTTGATCGAAAAACTATACAATATACTTTTAGTAGATAGTAATAGACAAAATTTTGATCAGGAAATATTTTAATTTTAGAATAGACAATCCTGTAGAATCTAGGAGGTGTTTAGAGTTGTTTATTTATAACCTCATTATAATAATTCTCTGAATAATCTAGAAAAATGAGTAGCTTACTTATTGGTAAGTATTTTTAAAAAAAATTACACTATTATGAAAATAATTTTGATATTAACTTTATTAATAGCAGTTTTAATCATAGGTATTCAAATATATTTAGTAATGTCTTCAGGTAAAACAGAAACACAAATTTATAAAACACTCTTTGCAAAAGATAAGTTTGAAATACGCTTTTATCCCTCTGTTACAATGGCTTCCATTACATCTTCAGCTAAAAAATATAAAGAGCTTGCGAACCCAGGATTTAGAAAATTGGCAGGATATATTTTCGGGGGAAACGAAGGTGGTAAAAGTATTGCAATGACTTCGCCCGTTCATATGGATATCAATGATTCGGCATCATCTATGAGCTTTGTTATGCCTTCAGCTTTCAATGCTCAAAATTTGCCAAAACCCAATGATCAACAAGTAATAATTAAAACAGTTCCCGATGAGATTGTAGCTGCTATCCAATTTGGGGGCTATGCTTCGGACGATGATATTAAACAGAATACTCAAAGACTTATAAATATGTTGATTGAAAATAAAATTGAATATTATGGGAACTTTAGGTTTTTAGGATATAATGCCCCCTACCAATTTATTAACAGAAGAAATGAAATTATTGTGAATGTTAATTGGCCGATAAGTAAGTAAAAACTACCGAATCTTTTTGCGATTAAATACTAGTTTCATTTTTTAAACTATAATTTCGAGCCATTATTTAATCCAAAAATTAATCTATGAATACACTTTCCATGCCTAGTTCAAGCCCAAGACAAATTCTTACACAAGATTTTGGGTTAGGTAAAATCACGATCAATTATGCTCGCCCCTTAATAAAAGGAAGAACTGTATTTGAAGAAAATAGTATTTTGGCACCTTTGGGTAAATTTTGGCGCTTTGGTGCTGATGCAGCTACTCAAATCATTTTTACAGATGATGTAGAAATTGAAGGAAAAAAAATTCCATCCGGAACATATATAGTCTTCGCTATTCCACATGAAACAAAATGGGAGATTATTTTCAATACAGATATCGCAGCAGGATTAAGAGGTTACGATGCTGCCAATAATATTTTAGTAGTAGAACTTCCAGTTCAAAAATCTGCAACTTTCAGTGAAACATTCACCATCCAATTACACAGTTTTCAATATGAATCTTGCGTATTGGCAGTAAATTGGGCGAATGTATCTGTTTCAATTAAAGTGACAACGCAAATTGTAGCAAGACTTAAAGAAAGCTTTGAAGCACAAATGCAAGGTGAAAAAAAGCCTTATTTTCAAGCTGCTATTTTTAATTTAATGTTAACTGGAGACCTTCCTAAAGCATTGGAAAATATAGATATCGCTTTAGCAGAAGCCCCCGGTGCTTATTATATGCACTTTGTAAAAGCAAATATTGAGAAACTGTTAGGGAATTCAGAAGCTGCTAAAAAAACGGCAGAGCAGTGTATAGAAGCGGCAGTTGCCGCAGGTAGTCAAGATTATCAAAGATTGGCTAAAGACTTTATTTCCAAAATTTAATTACATACATCACTCTTTTCATATCCCATGATAGTTAAATACTATCATGGGATTTTTTATGCAAAAGCTAATAAATTCCAAAAGCATATTCAAGACGCAGTATTCGCAATTTTGCCATTTATCCTGAAATATGTCGGTTTTATGAAAATGTGGGTTTATGCATAAATAATATCCTTAATTTAACTTGCTAATTAAAAGATACTACCACAAACACTATCAATTTTTAATATGAAAAAAAGTCATATAATTGTCTGCTTATGCATCTTAGGCGGGATTTCCGCATCTGCTCAAATTGATGCAGGACTATTTCGTTATCCCGATGTTTCCAAAACAAAGATAGTTTTTACTTATGCCAACGATCTTTGGGTTGTGCCTAAAGAAGGAGGAGTGGCCATTAAACTAACTTCTATCCCTGGTGTTGAAACAACTCCTAAGTTTTCACCTGATGGTAATACCATCGCTTTTAATGCTGCTTATGATGGCAATAGAGATGTTTATACAATGCCTGTTAATGGGGGTGTGCCGCAAAGAATTACTTCGCATGGTTATAATGATCGGGTAGTGGATTGGAGCAATGATGGAAAACAAATTTTATTTGCTGCTCCTCGCGAAAGTGGTAAACAAAGGTTTAATCAATTTTATTTGGTACCTGCCACTGGTGGTATTGAAACAAAATTACCCTTGGCATATGCCGAATATGGAAGTTATTCTCCAGATGGAAAACAAATGGCAGTAGTAATAATGAGTCAGGTGGGCCGTAACTGGAAGCGTTATCGTGGCGGTACTAATGGCGATATTCGCATTTATGATTTTGCAAAACAAAGCGAAGTAAATATTAGTGCTAATAGTGATGCGGGAGATGAATTTCCTATGTGGCATGAAAAATCAATTTATTTTCTTAGCGATCGTGGACCTGAAATGAGAATGAATATTTGGAAGTATGATACTCAAAACAAAACATTTGAACAACTAACAAAATTTACTGATTACGATGTGCATTTTCCTTCTCAAGGACCAGATGAAATTGTATTTGAAGCAGGAGGTAAATTATTTCTTTTCCCTTTTGCCACTCATGAGGCTAAAGAAGTAAAAGTGACTGTTGTTAGTGATAAAGTACTTTTGAAAACGAAGAATGTGAATGTATCAGATCTAGCCCAACATTATGCAATAAGTAATGATGGTAAAAGAGTGTTAGTAGAAGCTAGAGGAGATATATTTAGTGTACCTGCTGAAAATGGGTTTGTGAAAAATATTACCATGACTTCAGGAGTTGCAGAACGTTATCCAGCATGGTCGCCCGACGGAAGAACGATTGCCTATTGGAGTGATAAAAGTGGAGAGTATGAACTCTGGTTCATGGAATCTGGAAAAGAAAACACAGCCAGAAAAATTACTAGTTATGGTGCTGGATATAGATACGGGATCTCTTTTTCACCAAATAGCAAACAGCTTGCGTTTATTGATAAAGCTGGGAAAATAAAATTATTCGATATCGCTTCAGGAAATACCACCGATATTGATCAAGGCCTTTACTTTTCGCATGGAAATATGGAAGGATTTACTTTTAGCTGGTCAGCCGATAGTAGGTGGTTTGCCTATAGTAGAGATTTAGAAAATTTGCATAATGCTGCTTTTATTTTTGATACGAAAGAGCAAAAAACAAGACAGGTTACAAATGGCTATTATAGTTGCACTAATCCCGTATTTAGTGTTGATGGTAAATATCTCTTTGTAGCAACTAATCAAACCTTTCAACCTTATTATAGTGATGCCGATAACACATTTATTTATGCAAACAGTACTCAGTTAGCTGCTATTGGATTACAAAAAAATACAGCATCACTTTTATATGCAAAAAATGATACTGCTGCTTTAAAAGAATTGGAAAAACCCATCGTAAAAGAAGACACTAAAAAAGACAATAAGAAAAAAGACGATAAAGCTAAAACTGTTGAAGCTGAAAAGAAACCGGATGTTGCTGCCGTGTTGATTGACTTTGAAGGAATGGAAAGTCGTTTAGAATTATTGCCAATATCATCTGGTAATTTAAATTCTCTCAGTGCTATTAAAGGAAAATTAATTTATATGCGATATCCTAATACCGGAACATCTGATGGGAAAGCATCTATAAAATTTTATGATTTTGAGAAGCGCGAAGAAAAAACAATTATAAACGATGTTGATGGATATATATTAAGCGGAAATGATGAAAAAATGTTAGTAGCAAAAGCGGCAGCTATGGCTGTTATTTCTCCTGATGAATCGGCAAAGTTTGATAAGTCTTTACGTTTGAATGAAATGCAAATGACGATTGATCCAATGCTGGAATGGAAACAAATATTTAATGATGCATGGCGGATTGAGCGGGACTATTTTTATGATAAAAATATGCATGGGGTAGATTGGGCATTAACCAAAGAAAGGTATTTGAAAATTTTGAATGGTGCAACAACCAGAGAAGAAGTTGATTATGTGATTGGAGAAATGATAGGTGAATTAAATTCTAGTCATACGTATCATGGAGGTGGTGATTTCGAAAAAGTGAAATCAGAACAAATTGGATATTTAGGAATCAACTGGGAAGCAGAAGGCAATTATTATAAAATTAAAAAAATTATAAAAGGCGCTATTTGGGATGCTGAAACAAGATCTCCTTTAGAGCGAACAGGAACTGATATTAAAGAAGGTGATTTTATTCTTGCTGTTAATGGCATTCCAGTTACTACTGAGAACGAACCTTATGTTGCTTTTCAAGGTCTTGCAAATAAAACGGTGGAACTTACTTATAATACAACAGCATCATTAGAGGGCGCTAAAACTGCAGTAGTTAAAACTATGGATGATGAATATCGTCTGCGAAATTTAGATTGGATAGAAGGTATGCGTAAACGGGTTGAAGAGGCAACTAATAGCGAAGTCGGATATATTTATGTACCTAGTACCGGTTTAGACGGACAAAGTGAATTAATGCGTCAGTTTAATGCGCAATGGAATAAAAAAGCTTTGATCATCGATGAACGATTCAATAATGGCGGGCAGATTCCAGACCGATTCATTGAAATGCTAAATCGTACTCCTTTATCTTATGTTGCCACAAGAGACGGTAAGCCCTGGCAGTTTCCTGGATTTGCAAATTTTGGTCCTAAAGTAATGCTCATCAATGGTTGGAGTGGAAGCGGGGGAGATGCATTCCCAGATTACTTCCGTAAGAAAAATTTAGGACCATTGATTGGAACTAGAACTTGGGGTGGTTTGATTGGGATTAGTGGGTATCCCGATTTTGTGGATGGTGGAAATATTACAGCACCGTCCTTCAGATTGTATAATCCTGATGGTACCTGGTTTAAAGAAGGGCATGGAGTTGACCCTGATATTGAAGTGCCAGAGGATTTAGGTGCAATGGCCAAAGGAATAGATCCACAATTGGAAAGAGCTATAGTAGAAATTAAAAATCTATTGAAAACAAAAGAATTCAAAGCACCTGTGGTTCCAATGGTTGAAAAACGAAATTAACGTGTTGAACTAATAGTGATTCATTTGCTAAAGCCCTCTGTAATTAATTTTACAGGGGGCTTTTTATAGCCTGATAATATTTTAATGCTTCCGGCATTAAAACTTGTAAATTTTTAATTCTCTCTTCATCAGCAGGATGGTCACTTAAAAAGATGGGGGGCTTATCTCCACCCATCGCAGCCATTCTTTTCCAAAATGGTATGGCTTCTTGCGGATTATAGCCTGCCATTGCAGCAAATATTAAACCATAATGATCTGCTTCGTTTTCTTGCTTTCTGGAATTGGGTAACAATACCCCCACCTGAGCTGATGGCATATAAATCTGATTAAATATGCTTACCGTTTGAGGGTTATTACCTAAGGCAATATCACCTACGATACCCAATCCTTGTGCCAATATTTGCTCACTCATTCGTTCTCTGCCATGTCCCGCCACTGCATGTGTAATTTCGTGACCCAATACTATCGCCAATGCTGTTTCATTTTGCGTAATGGGTAAAAGTCCGGTATAACAAACCACTTTACCTCCAGGCATACACCAGGCGTTCACTTCTTTATTTTCTACTAAATTAAATTCCCATTGATAGCCTTTCAGCGCATTCGGCATTCCATGTTCTTTATAATACTTATCAATAGCAAGTGCAATTTTATTGCCTACCCGCTTCACCATTTCAGCATCTTTTGAATTATTGGGAAACACTTTGTTTTTATTCAAAAATTCTTTGTACTGACTTACAGCTAAGGATTGAACCTGGCTTTCGGGAACTAGCGTTAATTGGCTTCGCCCAGTGATTGTATTCCGGGAACAGGCAACTATTAAAAATGTAATAATAATAGCTATTGTGATTCTATTTATCATATTTCAATCATTTATTCAAAAATATCATATTGCAATTTCAGAATACACAAAAATTTACTTTGAATTTGTTAAATAAAAAAAGCCCAAGAAACAGAATGTTGCTTGGGCTTTTTAAGGCACTATTTGAAAACCTAGTTTATCTGCTTGATTTTAGAAATCCAACTATTTTATCTTTTTCATCTTGTGTTAGTAATGCACGAGTTTGCATATGCATGCCAATGGTTTCCCATTGTTGAGGTGAAAATGTCATAGGAGAA
This sequence comes from uncultured Bacteroidota bacterium, assembly GCA_903927185.1. Classification (GTDB taxonomy): domain Bacteria; phylum Bacteroidota; class Bacteroidia; order Chitinophagales; family Chitinophagaceae; genus Sediminibacterium. Next base: position 156,644 of record CAIYLW010000003.1, on the reverse strand, counting down.
GGCGTGTTATGGCATCTTTGGCAATTTTCGCCCCATAATTGAACTCCAGACTTTGCAGAAATTGCACTTGTTGGAGCACAACTATTCAAAGATAAAATTCCCGTAATGCTAAATATAAAAATCAGAACTAATGACAATGTTTGAATTGGTTGTAACTTTTTCATGATAGTAATATTTTAAAGTTGGATTGCAAATTGAATATACCAGCTATTTGATATTGTCTTACCTGTATAAGCATTCAAAGCTTTAGAAGCTGTGCTATTGCCTGTATAAGATTCATAAGATAGTCTTAATGCAGATCTCCAGCTCAACCAATAATTTAGACCTATCGTATAAGAACTTTGGTTGCTTCCCCAAGTAGAGTTGGAGGGTGAATTATAAGTTGTATATCTACCAGCCAATTCCATATCGTGTAAGAAATTATTAGCAGTGGTTGGTCTTAGTGAACATTGAATAAAGGCTGCCGTACTATGATTGGTGAAGGTATAAGCTGTAACTGAATCAACAGGGCTGATATAATTTACATCTGAGATATTTTTGATATTATATTGTGCTTTTATATTGATCAATAAAGGACTAAATGTATTCACATAGTTCAAATCAAAAGCATAGGCTGTTCCCTTTGCATTCTGGAAAGCTGTACCTGGTGTGCCTACTTTACCAAACATTCCTGAAACTCCTAATTCAAGCGATGAGTTTGAGAGCGGAAGAATTCCTAATCTACCTGTAAAAGTTTTATTGCTGTTGACATCGCCCATACTTCCTGATGAAAGGGTTCCATCACTATTTAAAAGATTTGAATTGGTTAGCGAAAAATTATAGTTCATTTTCATGCTTCCTAATGGCAATCCTCCTTCAACTTCTATACCATAATCAGTTGGCGCCATTTCTGATATCCCCATTGGATCTGTTGTTAATTTATTAATCCATCCGGCAGCAAGCCTTTTTGAATAGGTACCAAATGGAACCACTAAGTAACCAGCTCTAATTATCAGATTAGGAGCAGCAAAATAAGAGATATCTGCCCAGTTTATGCCTAATCCATTATTACTAAAAGATGGCTCAAATTCCATTAAAAATTTTGTTCCATGTCTCCATAAAAACATAGGGCTAAATTCAAAGTGGTCGGCATCTGGGAAACTATTTGATCTGCTTACCGAACTAACGCCGTCAATTGTATTTGTTGTTTTAGTGCTAACCCATCCAAAAGTGGCTAACCCGATTACTAATAAATGATCGTCTCCAGCTCTGCTATAATTTGATTGTAACTCCAAAGCAGCAATCCTGTCTGATAGTGCTGAATCTGTTGCGTTTTGAGTTTGAGCTTCCAATCTTGTTCTTGAACCTGTAATAATAATTATTAGCAGTACAAGAATGATACTTTTAATTTTTAATGTGGGTTTCATGTTGTTTAATTTTTTTGATGAAGTATTATTTCAATCAAATGTTTGCAATCATGTTTCATCAGAAAGAATTTCTTCTTATTGTGATTATTTTTTTGCTAATGTTCTGATGAAGTTTATCAGTTGCCATCTTTGCGCATCAGTAAGAATTTGTTTGTATGATGGCATTGGACTACGTCCTTCTGTTAATTTCCAATACAAAGAACCATCTGTTTCTTTCTGAACGGCTGCTGAAGTGTGATCTGCTGGTTTCGGATTTACAGAAGCAGAAGCAATTCCATCTCCTTTACCGCCATTTCCATGACAAGGAGAGCAATTAGAGATATATAATTTTTTGGCATCTTTTAATCCGTTCGCATCTGAAGCAATTGGATTCTTTAATTGGTCTGCAGCAGCTGGAGCAACCCATTTCTTTGCAGACTGTGCATTTACTGTATTAAAACTTAACAAAATAAAAAGGGTAAAAAGCGCCGTAACTGTGATTTCAGAGCTTTTGTTTCGGTTTGTGGTGGTGGATAATTTCATTGTTCTAACATTAATTTAGAACAAAGCTGAGCATATTGCTAATTGATTTCTATGACAAATGTCATATTGAAAAATGATTTTTTACCATGATTTTAGGCAGAATACTTCATAATTAATAGCATTGTAATTTGATTTGCGGAACATAATTTTAATTTTTTTTGAGTTCAGATGCTTCTTGTAACTTAATTGTTTTTTATAAAAACGATTTATATGCCAAACATCCCCATTGATGTATTAGATTTTCTTGATCAACCCTATCAATTAACACAGGGGCAGCTTGATTATTATGATCGAAACCGGTTTATAAAACTGAAAGAAGTACTCTCCCCAGCAGTTGTTTCATTCTATGCTAATGTAATTTCTAAAAAAGTAGCTGAACTCAATCAGGAAACCACAAGTATCGACCAACGTAATACTTATGGTAAGGCATTTCTACAATTATTTAATCTTTGGAGAGAAGATGAAAGTATTAAGGCCCTGATATTTAGTAAAAGACTTGCTAAAATCGCCAGTGATTTGATGCAAACACGGGGAGCAAGATTGTACCACGATCAAGCTTTGTATAAAGAACCTCAAGGAGGATTTACTCCATGGCATGCCGACCAGTTTTATTGGCCTCTTGAAACTGATAAAACGGTTACCGCATGGATGCCCTTGCAAGCAACTGGATTTAATATGGGGCCACTCGAATTTAGCGCAGGTAGTCATATTATAGTGGAAGGACGAGAACTTGCCATTAGTGATGAAAGTGAAAAGTTTATAGAACAAAAACTAAGAGTAACCGATTTTGAACATGTAGTGGAAGAATTTGAATTAGGAGAAATTAGCTTTCACTCTGGATGGGTGTTTCATAGAGCTGGACCAAATAATACGGATCAGATGCGCAAGGTGATGACCATTATATATATGGACCAGGATATGAAATTAAAAGAACCTGAAAACGAAAACCAAATTCACGATTGGAATACATGGTGCCCAGGAGCTAAGATTGGAGAACAAATTCAAAGTCCAATTAATCCATTACTCTATACTAATAATTAATTTAAAGTAAACCAGTTTATGAATAACAATACAATGCCAAATCGTGTTCTTTCATTAGATTTTATGCGCGGATTGATTATGATATTGTTAATGCTGGAAAGTGCTGGTCTCTACCAATATCTAAATGCCTTTTTGGAAGGCAATCCGGCACAGTTAATTACTGATCAGTTTTTTCATCATCCATGGAATGGGATAAGATTTTGGGATTTAATTCAACCAGGATTTATGTTCATGGCGGGCACTGCAATGGTGTATTCTTTGCAACGTCAGCAAAAAGAAGGAGTCAGCTGGAATCAATCATTTATTAAAGTCTTGAAAAGATCAGGATGGCTTTTTTTCTGGGGAGTACTTGATTATGCAGTAAGACCAAATGGATTGTCCTTTGAATTATGGGATGTACTTACACAATTATCATTTACTACCCTTGTTGCATTTCTAATTTTCAGATGGGATTTTAAATGGCAGTTTCTCTTCAGTATTGGATTGTTATTGTTAACAGAAATCATGTATCGTTATTCGCATATTCCTGGATTCGACCAGCCATTTACAGACCAACAAAATTTTGGAAATTATGTGGATTTATTATTAATGAATAAAATAAATAAAGGGGGATGGGTTGCAATTAATTGTATTCCTACTGCTGCTCATACCATCTGGGGAGTATTAGCGGGGAAATTGCTTTTGTCTGAATTGTCATCAAAAGAAAAAATAAAATGGTTACTTCTTTTTGGGGTTTTATTTCTATTAATAGGATTTGGAATGAATGTAACTATTACTCCCATCATTAAGCGAATTGCTACAAGTTCCTTTGTTTTTGTTTCTGGGGGTTATTGTTTACTTTTTCTAACCTTAAGTTACTGGTGGATTGATGTGAAAGAACATAGAAAATATTTAATGCTCTTTACCGTAATTGGTTTGAATTCACTTTTCATTTATCTCTTCATTGAAATTGTTGCAGATCGTTGGTTTACAGAATATATTCATGCCTTTGGGAAAGTGTTGTTTTCTTATTTAGGATGCTCCACAAATGTTATTGGTATTTTTAGCGCGATTGCTGTTTTCTTTCTGGAATGGAAGCTTTGTGAATTTTTATACAAAAAGAAAATATTTCTTAAAATATAATCAAGCTATTTCAGGATATGAAAATTCAATGTAAATTTCTTTTCAATTAAAAGTTTTCTCCAATCAATAAAAAGTAGCATGCAAAGAATAAATATGCCAAGTGCAATCCCAGATAAACTCTTCCATGTAAGAAATCCCTTTAAAAAACTAGCTGTATTATTTGCCACATAATCACCAGTAAACACCATTAATAAGTCGCTTAAAAATTTCCCCACTAAAAAGGTTGGTACTATATAGATAGCTTTGATTTTGGCGATACCTGCTGCTGAAAATAATGTGGTAGTGGGCAACGGCATTAGTGTATATAACAAAACAAATGCTTGAATCTTCCAGCCTTTTTCCGCTAATTTATTTCCGATAAAATGAAGATCTTCGTTCTTCTCCACTTTAATGTAACGATCAGATAAATAGGGGATATATAAAAATAACACGTACCTGCCTAAAGCAGAACCGAATACTCCGAAAATTAGTACAAGCCAGATATTTAAATCAAATTTCATTTGAAAAAATACCATAACTGTCCAAGCTGGAGGGCCAAAGAATGGCAAGAGGTCAACAAGAAAAGCTGCTAAAAATACCGATAAGTAATACCACATATCAATTGAAAGTTACTTAAACATTCTTAATTATCTACCTCTTTAATTGTTGTTCTTTTATCTGAAGGATTTCTTTTTTCGTATTTTATTTTAAATTCGGATAAGTCTGGTTGATATTTTCGTTCTCTTTTCTGTTCATATTGGTAGACTAAATTTCCCACTTCATGAAGTAATAGTAACCCAATAGTTTCATATTCATATTTGTCGTCGTTCAATATTTCGTCTTGATTCACATAAATAGTTGCAGCCAACATATACTCAATGTTGTTTTTTACATCAATCACATATGAAACATCAGTTAAGAATCCATAGGCCCATCCCACTTTATTAAATGCTCTAATTTGGGAGGGCATTTGGTGAGTGCTATCATGAAAAAAGAATTTTACATAACTATTATAAAAGATGGAATCATTGTATTTCGGATAATTTGTTTCTGAAGGATATTGTGATAGAAACTTTAAAAGGAAGTCTCTATCGTTTTTTTGTAAATCAAATCTTTGTTTTTTTGGTACCGACAAAGGGAATAATACCGATTGTAATATCTGTTGGAAATCTTCTAATGGAATATAATTGTGTTTCGTGAAATCAAAGGGCTCATTAATCAGACTATCTTTTTTATTTAGGTAGCCTTTCCCCAATAAAAATTGCTTACTAAAATCAAAGGGGAGACTATTGTAGGCTGATGTTTGTTGGAAAATCAACTTACCGTCTTCGTTCAAAAATTTAATAGGATTAGTATGTCTATTTTGTTCTTCATCGAAACCCATGAACTGTCTGGTAATTCTAATTTTTCCATAGCCCTTTTTGTGTAATCGATAATTGATGGCTTCCTGACCCATAAATTGGTACATGCGATTATAAGGGTCGTTCTCACTAATTAAGAATGCACGCTTAATAAAGTTGGCAATACTTGGAAATCCGGTTTCGGAAGTGCTGTCTTTTATAAGTGGTTTTTGACCAATATAATTACTATCAAACTGCATGCGAGTGTATTTATTTAAACCAGGATGCTGTAGTTGATTTAATTTTTCAAGTGATAGAAAGGCCAAGGGCAATTTAACCATGGATGCAGGATTGAAATAGCTTTCAGGATCATAGTTAAAATAGAAGTTCTTAAAACTGGGAATGTTTTTTTTATTACGATCAATCTGTGTGTAGATAATTTGTAAACGATAATTCGTAGGGTCATGTAACACCCTTTTTGCAATAATAGATTCAGAGTGATCTAATATATGATGCATCAAACTATCAGTTTTAGGCTGGGCATTTAATTTGCCAGCTATACATATTAGAACTAATTGGATAATTTTTTTTAGCATCTTCTAAGTTACAAAATTTAACATTCGAAGTTTATGGATAGAACTTATTAGTTTTGTTCGGAATAGAATATTATGGCCAATCTTTTCTCTCCTTTCGAAATTAAATCAATCCATTTAAAAAATAGGATTGCTATTTCTCCAATGTGTCAATACTCGGCAATAGATGGATTTGCAAACGACTGGCATTTAGTGCATTTAGGTAGTCGTGCTGTAGGGGGTGCTGGATTAATAATTTCGGAAGCTTGTGCTGTAGTACCTGAGGGTAGGATTTCTCCTTTCGATTTAGGTATTTGGAAAGATGAACATATACTAGAACTTAAAAGAATCACCACATTTATTGAATCGCAGGGTTCAGTTCCAGCTATTCAATTAGCTCATGCAGGAAGAAAAGCAAGCTGTGCACAGCCTTGGAAGGGTGGAGAAATGTTACGGAAAGATGAGGGAGGTTGGCAAACATTTGCACCATCAGCAATTGCATTTAATCAAATGTATCCTATGCCCCTTTCGCTGAGTATTGAAGGTATTCAGAAAGTGGTTGATAGTTTTAAGCTTGCTGCTAAAAGGGCTTTAGAAGCTGGGTTTAAAGTAATTGAAATTCATGCTGCTCATGGATACCTGATACATGAGTTCTTTTCTCCTTTATCAAATCAAAGAACTGATGAATATGGTGGCGGCTTTCAAAATAGAATACGTATTCTTTGTGAAATCATAACAGCAATTCAAGAAGTGTGGCCAGAAAACCTGCCTATTTTCGTTAGAATTTCTGCAACTGATTGGGTAGATGGTGGATGGAATATTGAAGAATCAGTTGAATTATCTAGGATTCTAAAAGATGTGGGTATTGATTTGATTGATTGCTCATCAGGTGGTAATATAAGTAATGTACGAATACCGTTGGCTCCTGGATACCAAGTGCCATTTTCAAAAAGAATAAAAGATGCTGCAGGAATTTCAACGGGTACTGTGGGTTTGATAACCGAAGCACAACAGGCAGAAAGTATCTTGTTGAATGAAGAAGCAGATTTGATTCTTTTTGCACGAGAATCATTACGTAATCCATATTTCCCATTGAATGCAGCCACTGCACTCAATGAGAAAATAGATTGGCCCATACAATATGCTCGAGCGAAAAAATAATTAAAGAGTTAATCCTCCAGATGCTTCAATGCGTTGTCCGGTAATCCATCCTGCATCTTCTGAACATAGAAATGCTACGATGCCACCTATGTCATTTGCTTGTCCAACCCTTCCAAGTGCGGCCATAGTTCCCATCATAGCTTTACGTTCTGGGTTATTTCTTATGGCAGCATTATTAAAATCTGTTTCAATTGGGCCAGGAGCAAGAACATTAACCGTAATTCCTTTGCTTCCTAATTCCTTTGCAAGATATTTGGTTAGTGTCTCTATTGCTCCTTTCATAGACGCATATATACTATATCCAAATACAAAAGACCTGGTGGATCCAGAAGAAATATTTACGATACGACCATTATTGTTAATAATTGGTAATGATTTTTGGATTAAAAAGTAAACAGATTTGAAATGCACATTCATAAATACATCAAAATCATTCGGTGTTGCTTTTTCAAAAGGGATAGTTGAACCCATACCTGCATTGTTTATCAAGAAATCGAAATGATCTGTTTGCCAATGACTATTTAAAACTGCTTTTAATTGAATCAAGAATGCATCTAAGGATTCGAAATCGCTGGTATCTAGAAAAAGTGCGGTTGCTTTTTGTCCCAACTTTTCAATTTCTGAAACCACTGCTTCAGCAGCTTCTTTTTTAGATTGGTATGTGATGATCACATCATTTCCTTTTTCTGCAAGTCTTAAAGCCATATCTCTACCTAAACCCCTACTACCACCGGTTACGAGGGCAATTTTTGTTGAACTATTCATACTTTTTTTAAGTTTTAGGCTACAAAGATATTTAGAAATAGCTAGCCCAATAAAACGTTTCTAATTAGTTAATGTATCTTTTTATTTGTTGCAATGGAAAGAAATACTTCTACATTATTTGATAACACTAGGCTACTGCTACCTATAAAATAGTCTCTTCTATTTATCTTAAAATCTGCCTTGAAGCGATAGCCAGATTTTTCCTGGTCTACTCTGAATGGAAACTTAATAGCACGGGTTAAATCTTTAATTATTAATTCTCCTTCAAAAATGTATTGATCTGATTGTGGAGCTTTTGTGATTGATTTTGATATTAGATAAATGGTAGGAAATTTTTCTGTATAAAAATAATCACGCGATTTTAAGTGCGCATCCCTTGCTCTGTTTTTCGTAAAGATTGTTTCAGCTTTGACACTCATATCAAAACTTGCATCACTTAATTTAGTTGGGTTAAAATTGATATCTCCTTTTATACCACTAAAACTTCCCTCGGTTCTAATGCCAAAATTATTTATATAAAATATGACAGATGAAGATTTTTCAACAGGTATATAAGTTTGCGCAATGTTATAATTAATGAAGCAGCATAAATTTATTAAAAGGAAAAAAGCTTTCCATCTCATCAGAGTTATTATTTAAAAGTGAATCAGTATGGTAAAATTAACTATAGTTTTTGCAGTTAAATTGGATTTTAATCTGTTTTTATTTAATTAGAATATGTTAGAAAATGGGTATTTTCTAAAAGACGAAATAATACAAATATTTCAGGTATTAATGCGGGGGTTATTGCTCTGAAAGGCCTATTGAATAGCTATTTGTAGTATAAGCACTACACAATTTTGATTGTTTATGTTATTTTATGGCTGACGAATTAGTTCAATCTTTATACCCTAAAAGGAAAGCTATTAGCAAGCTTTATTTAGGCAATTTTTCAGATTCCCCTAATTCGAAATAATGCAAAATCAAACTTATTACCCGTTATTGCTACAACAGAAAAAAATCCCCTACATTCTGTTATTAGCCATTGTTGCTATTTGTTTTTTTATCGTATTGATATTAGAAAAGCATGTAAATACTAGCAAACCATTACTGATTATTTCTATTGTTATAGGGTTGTGTTCAGTTGGTTATATTTCTTTTGTTCTCTTTCAGATCTGGAAGGGAATGAATATGTTGAGTATTTTGGAGCAAAAAGGCAAATTAAGTGAAGCCAAATACCAATACATTATAAATAATGTGGCATCTGTTGTTTTTACAACCGATTTATCTGGAAATTTCAGCTTTGTAAGTAAGCGAAGCTTGCAATTAACTGGCTATACTGCTGAAGAATTGAATGGGAAACATTTCACTAGCATCTTGGATCAGCAATGGAGAGAACGGGTGATAGAGAATTATTATAATCAGTTTATGAACCAAGTTGATGAAACTATTTATGAGTTTCCAATTATCAACAAAAACGGGTATAAAAAATGGGTAGAGCAGTGCGCTGTTTTAATGATGGAAAATGGAAAACCAATAGGATTCCATTGTATCGTAAGAGATATTTCTGATAAAAAACAAATTCAATTTGATTTAGAGGAAACAGAAAAAAATCTGAAACATCAACAGTTTCAACTTCAGTCTGTTTTAGATAATGCGACCTCTATTATTTTTATTAAAGACTTAGAAGGTAAATACACAGTTGCTAATCAACGTTTCATGGATTTATTGCAAGTAAATAAAAACCAAGTAATAGGTTATACAGATTATCATTTTACTTCTAAAGATCAAGCCGATTATTTTGCCTCTTTAGATTCGAAAGTAATTTCGGAAAGGAAACCGATTGAAGTTGAACAAATAGTTGAGGGACCCAATGGACCTGTGAATTTGTTACTTGTTAAATTTCCTTTGTTCGATCAAAATAATAATGTGTTTGGAGTAAGTGGGATTGCTACGGATATTTCAGATAGAACACAATATCAAAAAGAACTTATTTGTGCCCGACAATCGGCTGAGGATGCAAAATTGTTACAAGAGCAGTTTCTAGCTAATATGAGCCACGAAATCCGTACCCCAATGAATGGGATTCAGGGTATGACCAATTTATTACTTGAATCTCCATTAAATAGTGTACAAGAAAAATATGCTACCATTATTAAAAGATCTGTAAACAATCTATTGGTAATTATTAACGATATATTAGATTTTTCAAAAATTCAGGCCGGTAAGTTAAGCATTGAAGAAATCGCATTTGATTTAAAAGAGTCGGTTGAAGCTATCAAGCCATTATTCTCTCATAGATTTAAGAAAAAACATGTAGACTTTGAATTGAATATCGAACAAAATGTTCCAAATTTTTTGATAGGAGATCCCTATCGTTTAAATCAAATATTGGTTAATCTTGTAGGTAATGCAATTAAATTTACTGATAAAGGGAAAGTGGTATTAACTGTTTCCATGAAAAACCCTTCTGAAAATACTGGAATACTTCAATTTTCTGTAAAAGATACTGGCATTGGTATTGATGAAGACAAATTGAAATTTGTTTTTGAAAGTTTTTCACAAGCGGGCAAAGATGTAGCTCGAAAGTATGGTGGTACTGGACTTGGTTTAACTATTAGCAAACAACTTATTGAATTGCAAAATGGAACGATTGGTGTAACTAGTAAGATTGGAGAAGGTTCTGAATTTAGTTTTGAGATTGAATATAAGGTTGCTGAAGAAAATGAAGTAAAAGGGATGCGCCTTTTGAATGATATTGATTTTTCTAAACTTCTCGGGGGCAAGAAAGTATTGGTTGCAGAAGACAATTCTGTTAATCAGATTCTAATAGAACACGTTTTAAATAGTGTTGGGGTATTTCCAACTATTGTTAATAATGGAAAAGAAGCTATCCGGAAATTAGAAGATGGGGGAAGCTTCGATGTTATTTTGATGGACTTACAAATGCCAATTATGGACGGCTATAAAACAACAGAATGTATCAGAAAGGAATTAAAGATTAATACTCCAATCGTTGCAATGACAGCAACTGCCATGAAAGGTGAATATGAAAAATGTTTAGACGAAGGATTTACAGACTATATGTCAAAGCCTTTTGAATTTGTAGATCTATATAAAAAGCTTTGTAAAGTATTACACGTTAAGATTATTGAGCGGGTTACAAATAATAACGATCTTAAAAAGATTGAAAATAATAGTAAAATCAATGATATAAAACCATACAACCTTAGCTACTTTGAAAAAAATCTGTCAAAAAAAGATTTGATTGCTTTATTAAAACCGCTTCATGAAAGTTTGAATACAGAAATTCAATTAATTGCACAATCAATTGAATCCAATGATTGGTTATCAGCTTCAAGATTTGCTCATAAACTAAAAAGTAGTGTAGGTTATATAAAAGCGAATGATTTATTGTTGATGTTACAGAAAATTGAAACAAACGGCACTAATATTGAAAAAAGAGGTTTGCTACAAAATGACATTGACAATTTAAAGCGATTAGCTGATGATGTAAAACGACATTTAGCATTGGAGATTAAAGCATTGGCAAATGAATTAGCTGTTGCTTGCTAAAAAAAACTATCATATAATTTAGGGGATTATATGTCTAGTAGGCTGCTTATTCAAGCAGCCTTTCTTTTTGTAATAAATATTTTCGAAATTCATTATATAATTGAATAATTTTATTTTTAGAAAATCTCAATTTTAATTATGAAGTATTTTGGCATTGTACTATTTTCCTTCCTTTTTTTAAATTGCTTTAATGGAAATGCACAACCATATGGGATTAAAGTTTGTGGGCCAGAATTTGGACAAACAAAATTTCCTGGAGTTTATGGGGTTGATTTCATTTATCCAGACTCTATGGAATTGCAATACTTCTATAACAAAGGCTTTCGTATGATTGATATCCCATTTAGATGGGAAAGGGTTCAGCCTAAATTAATGGGCGATTTGGACTCCATAGAAATGAGTCGTATGAACACTTTAATAAAAACATGCAATTCAATTGGCCTGCAAGTAAAATTGACTCTTCAAAATTTTGGCAGGTATACCCTGAACGATAAAGTCTGGGTAATTGGCTCAAAGCAGCTACCCTCTAAAACACTGGCAGATGTTTGGAAGAAACTTGCCTTAGCTTTAAAAGAGTTTGGAAATATTTATGGATTTCAAATTATGAATGAACCTCATGATATGTTTGAATTATCCTGGTTAAAAATTGCCCAAGAAGCTATTAATGGAATCCGTGAAGTAGATAAAACACATATTATTTTCGTTTCGGGTTCTGAATTTTCTAATTCAATTGATTGGAAAATAAATAATGATCAATTAAAGTCATTGGTGGATATTAGTGATAAGCTGGTATATGAAGCACATTGTTATTTTGATAGAGATTTTACAGGACGCTATTTTAATTCAAAAGGTGGGACTGATCGTTCTTATGATTACAATATCAATAGTACAGACGATGGAGTTGACGCAATAAAACCCTTTGTAAAATGGCTAAAGAAGAATAATAAGAAAGGCTTCATTGGAGAATATGGTGTTCCTGACGATGACCCAAGATGGCTAGTAGTGTTAGACAAATTCCTTAATTATATCAATATAAACCAGATAAATGGAGCTTATTGGGCAGCCGGTCCTTGGTGGGGAAATTATCGTTTATCTATCGAACCAAGAGAAGGGAAAGATAGACCTCAGATGCAAATCTTAGAAAAATACCTATTTATTTCTCCTTCGAAATAAACTTATGCGAAGTAATGCTGAAGAGATGGATTTGATTTTAGAAGTGCCAGTTCAGCCTCTCCTAAAGGTTTAGGCATAAATCCAATTACTAATGGATGGTTTGCTGCCATTTCTAAATCGGCCGGATTTACACTTGAAGAGAGAATAATCACCCTGATTGTATCATGAAACATTTTGAATCTTTCGGAAAAGACTTCTAAAAACTCCCACCCATCCATAACGGGCATATTAATATCTAGAAAAATGAGAGAAGGTAGCTCCTGTTCTTCTTTGGGAAGTTTAGTTTGATTATCGAAATACTCAAGTGCCGTTTCTGCCTTATCGTATTTTATTAAGTTGCCACAAAAAGATTGCTCTTTAAGGATCAAATCATTCAACATCAAAACAATTGGGTCATCGTCTATGCACATTGCAATTTGAATCATACCATTTTGAATTAGAAGTTCAGGTAAATGTACCCCCTTTTTCTTTATTTTGTTAAACATCGTTATTTTATAATTCCTCTGTTATTGTAACCACTATTAAGCTAGTTTTAATTTTGTAAAAGCTGAATCATTCATTATATTTATATGTAATAGATGATAATAGATTTTGATTGGCAATTTTGATAAAAGTATTTTAATTGATAAAAGACATTTTTCTTATTGATGATGATGGGTTGGTTAATTTTCTTAACCAAGAAATTATAAAGGATTCCTATCCGGATAAAAAAGTTAGGAGTTTTGAAAGCGCTACCGAAGCTCTTGCCGTTATACAAGAAATGCTAAATACTTCGAATTCCAAGTTGCCCCAGTTAATTTTATTAGATATTAATATGCCCGTTATGGATGGATGGGAATTTCTGGACATTTTCGATCAATTGCCTGAAAATAAAACAAAAGATTGCAAAGTGATCATGCATACCTCTTCAATTGACCCAAGGGATATTGAAAAAGCAAAAACCTATAAAGCTGTTGTAGATTATATGACAAAGCCACTGAATATTCAATCCATGTCAAAAATCTTTATTATCTAGTCAAATTCTTTCTGTAATTAGTTAACCACTATATTTCTAAAGAATATTTCTGAATTTTTTTTCACCATAGAAAGTATCATTCAATAAGTTCATTTGATTGGATTGAATTTTCAATACTATCCAATCAAATCAGTATTTTTTTATGTATATTTATACACGCGTATGGTATAATACAACTCAAGCAATGAGTTAGCGTATTCTTCAAAATTCAATTAAAAGTTGAAACCTGTCTCATGGATTCGTTATTGAATTTGTTATCAAAAAATGCAATTGGTCTATGTATCACTGACGAAAATGGAGTATGTATTGAAGCCAACCAAGAATTTCTTAAATTTTTAGGTTTTGAGAAAAAAAATGTCATTTCTTATCCATTTATAAATTTAGCTTCTGTAAAACAGCGTAAAAATTTTAATATTTTTTTTGAAGAATTAAAAAAAAATACAGAAACTTCTTTTGAGTTTAATTTTCAAAAAACGGATGGAACTGTTCAGCTTTTAACGTTCTCCTCAGATTGGGAAGCTGGCCCATTATCGCAATTGCAACTCTATATAACTGTAAGGAAAATTCAGTGTACCCAGCAAATGCAATTGCAATTACAGGATAAAGAAGAAAGCCAAAGAGCTGATTTTTTTGCGCTCATAAATAACATGTCCGATATTGTTTATTCTTTTGATAATGAATTAAAATTGATCAACTATAATAATGAATTTGCAAATGTTTGTAAAACATATTTTGGTATAACTCCGTTTATTGGTTGTACTGTTCTAGACTTGATTTCTAGATTCGACCAAATTAAATTGAAGGAAATTTTTGAAAGATCAAATTTAGCTAAACATTTTTCTTTTGAAGATAAGCTTATTAAAAATGGAGTGGTTGCCTATTATGATGTTTCTGTAAATCCAATTATCAAAGAAAATGGAACGCAATTAGGGGTATCGGTTTTCGCAAAAAATATAACGGATAGAAAAAAAGTAGATAACGAAAATCTCGAAAAAGGGTTACTTCTTAATACTATAATTCATTCTTTGAATGAAGGAGTGGCATTGGTAAATCAATCTGGAGAATTGATTTTTTGTAATGAGAGTTTATGCAAAATGATTGGTGTAAATGACAACGATACTTTGATGAAGGATTGGCAAAACCTCTATCAATTATATGATCCTGTTACAAAAACTCCTATTTCGTTTGATGATTATCCTTTGAAACAAGCATTGCAAGGTGTAAATATTTCGAAAAAAGAATTCATGTTTAAAAACCAGTTAACTGGGGAAATTCATGTGTTATGTTCTGCCATGCCTATTCGTGATGAAAATGGAATAGTGATAGCAAGTATGTCTTTGCAATATGAAATAACTGACATAAAATTAGCATTAAAAGCTCTTCAGGATAGCCATGATCGATATGAATACGTAACCAAAGCAACATTTGATGCAATTTGGGATTTGAATTTAGTAAATGATGAAATGTATTGGGGCGAAGGATTTTTAAGATTATTTGGACATGAACTTCATGGGAATAAAGGAGACATAGAAGTTTGGTATGAACATATTCATGACGAGGACAGACAAAGAGTATTGAATAGCATCAATACTCTTATAAAAAGTAAAGGAAGTAATTGGGCGGAAGATTATCGTTTCAAGAAAGCTAATGGTGAAATTGCTTTTGTAAGAAATAATGGAATTGTAATAAGAGATATTAAGGGGAAGGGAATTAGAATGATTGGTGCGATGCAGGATATAACTTCTCAAAAAAAGGAAGAGCTTCAATTGAGATTATTTAAATCTGTAATTACTAATAGTACGGATGTTGTGCTGATAACTGAGGCGAAAAATAAAGAATCTGATGGACCTAAAATATTGTATGTAAATGAGGCATTTACTAAGTTAACTGGATATACCAATGATGAAATTATTGGAAAATCTCCAAGAATATTACAAGGTGATAGAACTGATAGAAATGAATTAGATCGCTTAAAACTAGCCTTAAGCAATTGGGAACCCTGCGAAATAGAAGTTGTTAATTATAAAAAAAATGGGGAAGCTTATTGGGTAAACTTGTCAATAATTCCATTGGCAAATGAAATAGGCAATTTTACACATTGGATCTCTATTCAAAGAGACATTTCAAAGTATAAAAATGAAAAATTAGAAAACGAATTTTTTTACGATTTAACTCAAACATTAAATAGTAATGATTTTTTAGAATTGTCTTTGAGTATTGCTATTGAAAAAATTAGCCATTATTTTGGATATACCTATGCCGAAGCATGGCTTGTAAATATTGATGATACCAAAATGTTGTATAAAGCAAATTGGTCAAAAACTGAAAAGGCCTCTCTGTTTAGAAAATTTCAGCCCCTGGAATATTCGGTTCGCAAAGTTGGAGTAATGGGTAAAGCATGGGACGAAGAGAGAATTTTATATTTTGATGATATAAATGCATCTGAATTTCTATGTAAAAAAAATGCAGAAAGAGCTGGACTTACCAGTGTTTTATTGGTTCCTATTTTTTATAATGATCAGGTGATTGCCATGTTCAATTTCTTCAGTGACAGGCCATTTTCATTTGAACAAATATCTTCCGATTTATTAAATAAGATTAGTAAACAAATTGGCTCAAATATTCAAAAGTCTAGAACAGATGATGAGTTAAACCGGTTTTTCAATTTATCCCCTGATCTTTTATGCATAATAGGATTTGATGGACAATTTAAAAAAATAAACCAAGCGGTAACTAACTTACTTGGCTACTCAGAAAAGGAAATGTTGAAGCCTGATGTAGCTAGTTACTATAATCTGAATATAGGAGAAATTTTCTTGAGTGAAAAAATCAACTATTTAAAAGGCGAAAGTTTGGTGAATTATGAAAATAAAGTAATTACAAGAACTGGATATGAAAAATGGTTGTCTTGGACTGCTATTCCTATCCCGGAAGAAGCAGTAATTTTTGCAGTTGCTAAGGATATTACTGAAAAAAAACAGATGGAGCTTGAAAGGGAAAATATTCTAGAAAGCATTTCTGATTGTTTTTATGCCTTAGATAATGGGTTTAATTTTAAGTATTTAAATACACCAGCACAAATTCTTTTGAAAAAAAAGGCAGAAGAATTAGTAGACAAAAATATTTTTGAAATTTACCCATATTTGAAAATTGGATTGTTTTATGATAATTTCCAAAAAGCCCTCCTTGAACAAGAACCCATTCATTTTGAATTTCAATCAAAAGATTCTTCAAATTGGTATGAAGAAAGCTTCTATCCAACATCAGAAGGAATTTCTATATTTTTTAGATCAATTAATGAACGTAAAAAAAACGAACAGGAAATTCTTGAAGCAAATGAACGTTATGACTTAGTAGGGAAAGCAACAAATGATATTATCTGGGATTGGAATATAATTACTGGTGAAGTTTATAGAACAGGAGATGGATTATTAAATCTTATCGACACAGAAAATAATCAAAATACTGGTAACAATGAATTCTGGCAATCGAGAATTCACCCTGAAGATTTGGTTGTAGAAAGTGTTAGGATGAGAAAATTACTAGAAGATCCAAATAAATTCCAATGGACTTCTTCATTCAGGTTTTTAAAACCAGATAATAGTTATGCATATGTATATGAAAAAGGTTTTATAACTAGAAATGAGCATAAGATTGCCATCAGAATGATTGGTGCAACAAGAGATATTACCCAGCAAAAGGAATCGGAAATCATGCTCAAGGATTTGAACGACAAATTAAAGACTAGAGCAGAAGAATTGGCAAAATCTAATGTAGAGTTGGAACGATTTGCATATGTAGCTTCCCATGATCTTCAGGAACCGTTAAGAATGGTTTCAAGTTTTCTTCAGTTGTTGCAAAAAAAATATGAAAGTCAGTTAGATGAAAATGCCAATAAGTATATCCATCTTGCAGTTGATGGTGCCAATAGAATGAAGCGTCTTATTAATGACTTACTCCAATTTTCAAGGATAACTAGTTTACCAATAGCACTGCAATCTATCAATACCAATGAAATTCTTGATGAATTGCAAGAACTATTTAAAATGAAATTACAGGCTTGTAATGGTAAGATTTTAGTTGAATATTTACCTATTGTAAATGCTGATAAAACCCCAATGATGCAGCTTTTACAAAACCTGATCAGTAATGCTTTAAAATATAAAAGTCAAGAGCGTGATCCGATTATTAAAGTAAGTTCTAAGGAGGGTTTATTGGAATGGACTTTTATTATAGAAGATAACGGTATCGGAATTGATCCTAAATTCTTTGAAAAGATTTTTGTAATTTTTCAAAGATTGCACAGTAAAGATGAATATAGTGGCACTGGAATTGGTCTTGCTATTTGTAAAAAAATTGTAGAAAGATTTAGCGGTAATATATGGTTAGATTCAAAACCGGGTAAAGGAAGTAAATTTTATTTCACTATTCCTAAGTAATTAAAATGAATCATGCATTAAAAATATTGTTAGTTGAAGATAGTGAAGGTGATTTCTTTTTGGTACATGAATATCTAAAAGAAGTCTACAGTAATGTAGAGATAGATCATTGTTGGCGTCTTTCTGAAGCTAAACAAAGTTTGAATAAAAATCAATACGATATTATTTTATTGGATTTGACGCTGCCTGATAGCAATGGACAAGAATCAGTAAAAGAGATTATGGAACTTGTACAAGGCAAACCCTTAGTTGTTCTTACTGGCTATGCGGATAAAAATTTCGCAATAGATACCATGCAATTAGGGACGCAAGATTATCTAATAAAAGACGAAGTAACACCGAGTATCCTTTTTAAAAGTATAAGTTATAGTATCGAAAGAAATAAAATTCAACAGATGTTTCTTTCGAATGAAAAAAAATTCAGGTCAATCGTAGAAAATAGTTCAGATGGTTATATTTTAATAGAAATGAGTGGAAAGATTCGTGAGTTGAGTCCTTATGGAAAATTAAGGATCAATATAAATCCAATAAATGAGGATGGTTTTTTTAATATTGACTTAATTCATCCAGAACATCGAAAGCAAGTTCTTAAAACTTTCTTTGATGTCTCGAAAAATTATGGAGATATTAAAAGCATTGAGTTAAAATTCAAAATTTCTGAAAATAATTATCGTTGGATTGAATCTACTATTTATAATTTATTAAATGAGCCATCAGTTGATGCAGTTGTTTTAAACTATCGCGATATCACTCTAAGAAAGCTAGAAGAGGAGCAACGATTAGCATTGATAGAAGAATTGATACAGTCGAATGCTGATTTAAAACAGTTTGGATTTATTACCTCTCATAATTTACGTGCACCATTAACCAACTTACTTTCAATTGTTGATTTATTGGATCTTAATAAAATTAAAGATGATCAAAGCAAGGAATTACTAAGAGCATTTAAAACTGCCACTTTTCAAATGAACGATACTTTAAATGATTTAATTAAGGTTTTATTTATTAGAGAAAATAAGTTTCTTGCATTGAATAAGATTGATTTTCAAACAGTTGTTTCAAAGAATATTCATGACCTGAATGCCTTAATAAATAGTGCTGATATAAACATTTCAGTAGATTTTTTTGAAGCCCCATCTGTTTTGTTTGATGCTAATTATTTAGAAAGCATTCTATTGAACTTAATGAGCAATTCAATTAAGTTTTCTTCGCCAGACAGAAAACTTGAAATCAGTATGAAATCTAGAATAGAGGGCGAATTTATAATACTGGAATTTTCTGACAATGGAATTGGAATGGATTCAGAGCGTGTAAAGGATAGAATATTTGGATTGTATCAACGTTTTCATGATCGTTCTGATGGTAAGGGTATTGGTTTATATTTAATACATTCTCAAGTAACTGCATTGGGAGGTAAGATTTCTGTAAAATCGAAAGTAAATGAAGGCACTACTTTTTATATTACATTTAAACAGACGCAGGAAAAAGTACAATAAAAAAACGATTCATGAGAATACTTGTAATTGAAGATAATGAAGGTGACTACTTTTTAGTTCACGAATACTTAAATGAAATATTTCCCGGTATAGAAATTAAGCATAACACCTTACTTAAAGATGCAATCAGAAGTTTAGAGGATACAAGTTTCGATATTATACTTTTAGATTTATCTTTGCCTGATAGTAATGGTACGAATAGTATTGTTGATATGGTAAAGCTTGCAAACGGAATACCAGTCATTGTTTTAACTGGTTTTGGGGATCTGCAATTTGCAATGGATAGTTTAAAGCTTGGGGTACAGGATTATTTACTCAAGGATGATGTAAACCCAATGGTGCTTCGTAAAAGTATTGGCTACAGCATCGAACGAAATAAAATTAGCACTACACTTAGAGTTTCGGAATCTAAGTACCGTTACCTTTTTGATAATAACCCTGATTTTATTTTTATATTTAATCCAAATGATTATACCATCTTAGATGTGAATGAAACTGCAGCATTTCTTTTAGGTTTTCCCAAAGAGGAATTTTTTAAAATGAAATTGTGGGATATTTACGAAGTTGATAACCAATCGGAAATTGATCTTTTAGTTAAAAACTTATCAATTAATAAAGCCAGTGTTCATAATAAAATATTAAAAAGTATCAGTAGTAATGGTAATACATTTTACACAAATCTTGCTTTACATAAAATTAACTATAACGGATCTGATGCAGTTTTGACAATTGGAACTGACGTAACTGAAAATATTTTGTTAGAGCATAAACTTGCGGATGAGCGGAGTAGAAAAACGCGTGAAATTGCAGAGGCTGTAATAATTGCTCAAGAAAGAGAAAGGAGAGAAATTGGTTTAGAGTTGCATGATAATGTAAATCAAATATTAGCAGGCTCATTAATGTATCTTGGTCTACTCAAGAAGGAAATAAAAGTTGAATCGGAATTGTACAGGGACATAGAAAAATTAATAACTGAAGCTATTCAGGAGATACGCACTCTTTCTCATAATCTTATACCGCCATCCTTAAACGAATTGGAATTAGGAGATGCTTTAGATCATATTATTTCGATAGCTAAAAAAACAACTGTTTTTGAGATTCAGAAAGATCTATATGATTTTAAAGAAAGCGAAATATCCAATGATTTAAAACTCACTATCTACCGAATTATCCAGGAGCAATTCAATAATATCTTTAAACATGCAAGGGCAAAACACATTCTGATTAGATTGTATCAAGAAGCAGATAAAGTTATCCTTTGCATAAAAGACGATGGAAGAGGTTTTGATACAACTACTACAACACATGGTGTAGGCTTAATAAATATACAAACCCGTGCTTTATTATTTAATGGGGAGATGCATATCAATTCAAGCCCTGGGAATGGTACTGAAGTGATTGTAACCTTCCAAATTTAAGAGATCAAAATACATAGGAACAAATATTAAATATTTACATTTTGAAAGAATTCCTGTTTAATGATAGATTATAAATAGCACAAAATCGTCATTTTGGTAAAATAATAAGTTCTTTTTTGCGTTCTACATGGGCCATTCAAATTTAAATGGATGGAATGCTTCTTCTTGGAGCTTTCTGAACCCCTATAAAACGTATATGTACAAGAAGGTTTTCTTACCATATTTAATATTCATAGCAGTTTCTGTAACCCAAGTTGCATTAGCTCAATGTCCTACAGATCCCGCTAAAGGTTTCCAGGTATTTGTTGAAAAAAGTGCCAATTTATCATCTCTCGAATCCGAAGGTCCAATCGCTATTGGAGAAGACCTTACTATTAATGGAAATTATCAAGTTGCTGTTAAGTCAACTGGCAGTTTCTACGTGAACAATTCATTGATAAGTTTACTTGTTAATGGCAGGGTAATTTACCAATCGGGAAATGCTTTACAAGTGAATAATGGGTATGTTAAAATTGGTAATTTAGAAAATTCCAAAGTTTGGATTACAGATGACAAAGGCAATTATTCAAATATGCAAATCTGTAATGGCTCGTATAATAGTACTCCTAGAATACAATTATTAAATAAGGCAAATAGTTTAAATATTACTAACTCTAAGCAGGAAGTAGAAGATAATAGTTCTATCGATTTTGGGAAAGCAATGGAATCGATGAGAAATTCATCTAAGACAATTTCTGGAAAATCAAATAATGTTCAACTAACTGACATCAATGATAATCCTGTTATTATAAATAAATATCCATCTCAAGTAAAAATTACTTTAAAAACTGGCAATAACTATTTATATATCAGTGGGAATGATTTAAATAGTATTTCTGAATTGACCTTTAATAATAAACCTGATGCTAACCATGTTTTAGTAATAAATGTTGATGCAAAAGATATTTATAATTGGCAAGTATGGAAACATTTGGGTGTTGGCATTAATGAGAGTCCATATATTCTATATAATTTTTTTAATACCACTACTTTAAATATTCAAGGATTAAATTCTATAGAGGGAACATTGTTTGCACCTTATGCTGATATTCATAAAAAGGATAATAATGCGAATATAGAAGGACAGATCATAGGAATATCTTATGAGCAAGTATTGGGAGAGAACCATTATGCCAACTTCGATGCAGATGCTGAAGAGATTGGTTGTAAAAAACCAATCGTGGCTGCGATAACTGGAACCAATACTGTTTGTCTTGGTTTGAAAATAACCCTAAATTCAGATACAAAGGGAGGGACTTGGTCATCTAGCGCTAGTAATATAGGATCCATCAATAATAATGGGGATATTACAGGGGTTATTAAGGGTAATTTTATTGTTAGTTATTCCCTTACAAATGCATGTGGAACTACAATTGTTACTTCTAATATAACTACCACAGATTGCGGAATAGTAGCCTCAGGAAATACGGGTGGACTAGAAAGTAAGAGTTTAGGTGATGCGGTTGCAAAAAGATTATATACAGCAGTTACGAGTAGCAATTTGCAGATGAAGCCCTATCAACAACTACCAGTTTTAAAGCAATCAATAATTTCGAATAAAGCAACTGGAATTGTTTCTCAAATTAATCTCTTGGATTTGTTTCCAAAACAGTTGTCAAATCCTGGAATCACTCCATACATGACTTCACCAACAGACATAGTAAGTATTACAAATGCAAAAGCAGTTGCTTCTTCCGATTATACTTTAAATGGAACATGCAAGGCAGCCGTATTTGCAACATTAACACAGTCAGCCATCTATGATCATACCAAAGCAGTTTGCGATAGATTAAAGGGTGCAACTATTGAAAATATAGAGCAAATTAATTTGTTAGGTTTTAATTTGATGCGGTATAATATGAAATACGAGGATGGGCATCTAGAAAATATTATCAGTTTTTCTGCTTGCACAAAATCTGGTAGAAATAGTTTTGCCATTCAGTCGAACTGGTTGAAAAGTGATTATGTAATTGAAGATAATATGTACAATTTTCAAGTATGGGGTGTGTCGAATGAGATACTTGGAGAAATTACGCAGAAGATCTTAGAGCAACTCGCAGCCATTGCCCCACTTGAACAACCATATCTAGTTAAAGCTTTACCACAGACTTATATTATGAGAGTAAATACTGATGCAGGTACTATTAATTTAGAATTACATAACGCTAATCAAAGTGTGAGCGGCTACTTTGAAGTTTCTGAAAATGCAAATGAACAGAGTATATTGGTTAATAAGAAAAACATTCTTTACTCAATTGGCGCTACTACTAATTCAATCATACAATTGCCATCTTCAGATATTTATGAGTCTACCATTAAAATGTATCAGAATGATTCATTGATAGATGAAATATTTATTTCAGATGGAGCATGGAATGTAGATTATGTGGCTACCAATACTGTTGTTAAAAAATTTGAAATAATGAACGACCCAAAGCGTGTTGTGACAGACGATTATCCAGTTTATCGTAATATACATTTAGATGCTGCTACTAACACCTATGTTAGTGCCTATAAGCTATTACGTGGGGGAGGCATAACAAAAGATTTAACTGGGTATAAAACTTTTAAATTTACAGCATCTGGTAATGCTGTACTAAATATAACTTTGGTAAAAAGCTCAATAATAAATTGGAGCGATCAATATACTTTGCATATTCCTATATCTAATGATTCAAAAGATTACGCAATTGATTTAAATGATTTTATATCAACAGCAAGGAAAGATAAAATTAATCCGAATGATATCAATTCTATAGTATATACTATGGGCTCTATGAATGGTGCATTGGTGAATGTAAATGTTAGCCTGAGCAATATTTCATTTAGCAAGGAATCGGTTTCTTATATTGAATTGCTACAATCAAAAACTATCAATGTATTTCCAAATCCTACTAGTGGCAAATTCAATTGTGTGCTAAATTCTGATAAAGAAATAACAGCAAATTTGATGGTTACAGATGCATATAGTGGGATCAATTTATTTGCAAAAAATATATCCCTAATAAAAGGAATGAATACAATTCCACTTGATATTTCTTCCTATTACCAAAATGCAACTGGAGGAGTTTGTATTATTTCGATAAAAAATTCAGATGCCACTTATTCTTCTAAAAAATTAATGATAAAACCAAATTAAAGGGAACCCCCTTTTACTAATTTTGATTCTACGGTAGTTTCAATAGCTAAATCTTCAGTTCCGCTATTTGAAAGACATTCCATCATTTGTTTAAATGCCAATTTTCCAAGTTTATAACCACTTGTTTCAACATAAGTTATTGGAGGATAAAAAAGTGTGGGGATAAATCCATTACTAATGGCTATAATTGATATATCGGCGGGTATGTTAAGTTTCAATTTTTGAATTGCCTTCATCACTCCAATAAGTATTTCATCGCTCATACAGAAAATAGTATCAACCGTTTTTTTCTTTGTTAAATGTTCTAATGCGATTTCGGTTGCATTTTCAATATCTCGAGCGTATTCTATAGATAATTTTGTAGCAGGTGCCTTTAGGTTAAAATATTGTTTGAATGATAATTCCCTTTTCTTAGTAATTGAAAGATTAGCATTCCCGAAAATGGCGAGTATATCTTTCTTATTAGCGTCAATGATTGCTTCCGCTGCTATTTCACCTACACTAGCATCTGCCATGCAAACTTTATTCAAACCGGTAATTTCAGGAACGATATCAAAAAAAATGGTTTTTATTTCTAATTCTTTCATTTTCAGAAAACTACTCATGTCTTTTGTGCCGGTACTCAAACAAGCGAATAATCCGGTAACCCGATTTTGTCGGCAAAGTTTAAGGTTGTCATTTTCAATGTCAATGTTGTTGCTCGATTGTAAGATGATTAAAGAGTAACCCTCTTTTCTGCTTTCTTCTTCCACTGAGGCAATAAAACTGTCGTAAAAAAAATTTGAGATAGTTGGAACCATCAGTCCAAATATTTTGCTATGCTGTGTTCTTAATTGAATGGCACTTGCATTTGGTTCATAATCAAGGGCTTTTGCCAGCTCAACGACTTTCTTTTTAGTTTTTTCAGATATATCAGGATGATTCTTTAAAGCTCTAGATATTGTTGATATGCTCAGGCCCAATACCTCTGAAATCTTTTTTAGTGTAGTATTCGTCATATATAAAATATATCGTTATCTAAAGTAGGTTAATTTTCGGTTATTATGATTTGATAATGCTCTCAGAAGAGTTTCAAAGTATAATTATTTCATCAATGGATTTAAAATGAAAGATTTAACAGAAAGATATTTCAACAACAAAGCATTTCGCAATCGTTTGCACCTTTTATTAAGCTTTTTTTAAGCACTTTTCATGCAGCGGGAGCTCTATTTTCATGTCCTGAATAAAGAAATAAAAGTTATTTGGTTGCTTGCTGAGTTCATTATTATCTGGATTTCGTTTTGACCAACGTTTTTTGGACTCTAATCCCCTCAAGGGTAAGCAAAAAATTAACCATTTATTTTTATTTTGAATAAAATGTGTACTTTTTACACGCTTGTTAATTATTAAACTGCTATTTATGAATCTAAAGATGCTTGCCAGACTCACGCTCGTGGGTCTATTTGCCTGCGTATTATCGCTATTTTCACAGGCTCAGAACAAAACCGTCACAGGTAAAGTTACAGACGCGAAAGATGGATCAGCGTTGGTAGGTGCTTCAGTGGTTGTTAAAGGTTCTAAAGTTGGCGCACAAACTGGTGCTGACGGAACTTTTAGATTACCTGTTGATGCATCTGTAAAAACGGTGGTTATCACTTCTGTAGGTTATGCCTCACAGGAAGTAAGTGTACAAAACACTTCAACTGTAAACGTTTCTTTAAAAGCAACCAATGAGCAACTGAATGAAGTTGTTGTTGTTGGTTATGGTACTGCTCGTAAAAAGGATCTGACTGGTTCTGTTACTTCAGTACAATCAAAAAACTTTAATCAAGGTACAATTACTGCACCTGATCAATTATTACAAAACAAAGTTGCGGGTTTAGAAGTAACCAATCAGAGTGGTCAACCTGGTGCTGCTTCTGTTATCCAAATCAGAGGTACTTCTTCTATTCGTTCAAGTAACAATCCGTTATTTGTAGTTGATGGAGTTCCTTTAGATGGTGGTACTGCTAGTCCAAATTTAGGTAGTAACTTAGGTTCTACTGCTAGCTCTAACCCTTTATTATTTATCGATCCAAGCACAATTGCTCAGATTGATGTTTTAAAAGATGCTTCTTCTGCTGCTATTTATGGTGCTAGAGGTGCTAATGGTGTAATCGTAATTACTACCAAAAAAGCAACTGCTGGTCCTATTAAATTAGAGTTTGGAACCAATTTTGGTTTTAACGCCGGTTATATGAGAAGATTTAAAGTTTTGGATGCTACTCAGTATCGTTCAGCTTTAGCTAAATATGGTGAACCAAGTAGTTTAGATTTTGGTTCTAGCGTAGATGCCTTGAAAGCAATTACTCAAAACACTATGTCTTCTAACTATAATTTTGCTGTAAGTGGTGGTAATGATTTCGGAAAATTCCGTGCTTCATTCCTTGCTTCAGATAACATGGGCTTATTGAAAAAAACTGGACTTGAAAAATACCTTGCTACAATCGGTGGTAACTACAAGTTCTTAGATAAGCGCTTAACAATTGATTTCGGTATCATTACTGGTAATTATGCTCAGAGAATGACTTCTGTATCAAATACTGCAGGTTCTCAGGGTAATATCATTTCATCAGCGGTTAGTTGGAATCCAACACAACCTTTAACTGATGGTAGTGGTATTTATATTAACCCATCTAATGGTTCTGGTAATCCTTTAGCATTTAACGATGCTTATAATGATGTAAGTTCTGTATTTAATTTCTTAGGAAATATTTCAGCTTCTTATAAACTTACTGATA
Organism: uncultured Bacteroidota bacterium; assembly: GCA_903927185.1. Classification (GTDB taxonomy): domain Bacteria; phylum Bacteroidota; class Bacteroidia; order Chitinophagales; family Chitinophagaceae; genus Sediminibacterium. Next base: position 129,703 of record CAIYLW010000003.1, on the reverse strand, counting down.
ACTTAGAATACAAAATCTTGTTTGGTTTAAATCATAGTAGAGGTACAAGAAATATGAATATCGATGGTTGGTTAGCTGGCCAAAACCAAATTTCTGGTGTAGGTTTTGCTAATATCGGTAACGCTACTTTGAATTCTCAAACAATTACGCATACATTAAACTATCATACTAAATTAACTAGTAACCTTTCTTTAGAGGCATTAGCTGGTTATGAGTATTTTAAAACTGATTTTTCTGGTAATGGCGTTTCTGCTTACGGGTTTAATACCAACTTAAGTCAGACTGCAAGAATTCCAATCATGTATACTTCAATTATGCAAGATGCGAAAACTCAGAATCCTTTCTACAGTTATGCTAATCCGACTTCTGAATTACAATCATATTTCGGAAGACTTAACTTGAATTACAAAGACAGATATTTGTTAACTGGAACTATTAGAGCAGATGGTTCTAGTAAGTTTGGTGCTAATAACAAATATGGTTATTTCCCGTCTATTGGTGCTAAATGGGTAGCTAGTAATGAGAAGTTCATGAACGACAATAAATTGTTCTCTAACTTAGCATTCCGTGCTTCTTACGGTATCACTGGTAACCAAGAATATCCAGCTGGTTCTTCTCAAGAGCAATTTAATTTGAACTCTTATAATAATGCTCCACAGGTAGTAAATGGTAACCCTAATTTGAAGTGGGAAAAAACATCTTCTTACGATTTCGGTGCTGATTTCACATTTGCTGGAAACAAAGTATATGGTTCATTTGATTACTATAACAAGAGCACTTCAGATATCTTGTTCCAAACAAATGCTATCCAACCAGCTCCAAATTCAATCTCTTTCGTAAATCTACCAGGTGCTAGAAATACCAATACAGGTTTTGAGATTGCTTTAGGTGCAACAGTTGTTGATAAAACAAATGTTACCTGGGATGTTAACTTTAACTATGCTAACACTAAAAACAAGATCACTAATTTCACAGATCCTAATACTGGTAAAGACTTACAAGTTCAAACTGGTCAGATCAACGGACAAGGTGTATCTGGTACTTTGGCACAGGTTATTGCAAACAACCAACCAGTTAACGAATACTATTTAAAATCATTTAATGGTTTTGATGCAAACGGTAATCAAATTATTGGTGCTAATCCACAATATGCTGGAGATCCAAACCCACATTCTTTTGTAGGTTTCTCTACATCTTTACGTTTAAAGAAATTTACTTTCTCATTGAACGCTGGTGGATCTTTTGGTTATTTGATATATAACAATACTGCTACTGCTATTACTAATATTTCAGGTATTGCACAAGGTAGAAATATCGACTTAGCTGCTTATAATTCTGGTGAAAAACCAAGCAGTGGTGTTGGTGCGTCTACAAGATTCCTTGAAAAAGGTGATTATTTCAAATTAAGAAACGTTACAGTTCGTTACAACATTGGTAATGCTGGTAAATACATCAAGAACTTGAGTGCATTTGTTAGCGGAAGCAATTTGTTTGTATTGACTAAATTCACTGGTTTTGATCCTGAAGTGAACATCGACAAGAGCAACAACTCATATCCTTCTAGGTCTATTGAGTATGTTCCTTTCCCTACTCCAAGAACTGTTTCTTTCGGGTTTAATTTCACTTTATAATCAATATCAAAAAATAGTATATGAAACCAAATAATATATTTAAAAAATTCGCAACTCCATTCCTTGCAATTCTTGCATTGGCGGGTTGTACTAAATTGGATGAGCATCTGAATAGCACGCTCACCAATGCCCAGGTTTCCAGTGCGCTGGGAAGTGCTGGTACTGGATTATTATTATCAGCCGCTTATTCTGATATTGGTGGACCACTTACAGGACAAGATCAGGTTTTCTCTCTTGAAGAAAATACCTCTGATGAGTCTTTGGTTCCTACAAGAGGTGGTGACTGGGATGATAACGGTGTTTGGAGAGTGTTACACGCACATACTTGGAATGCAGACCATGGTCAGGTTTTAAGTGTCTTCAACAACTTAAACAAAATCAACTTCGATGCAACCAACGTTTTAGGATTCGGTCCTAGTAAAGGTCAAGCAGCTGAAGCTAGATATTTAAGAGCTTTGTCTTTATACTATCTATTAGATTTATACGGGCAATTCCCTGTTAGAAATCCAGGTGATAACTTGTTGTTACCTCCAACTGTTAAAACTGGTGCTGATGGTGCTGCGTTCATTATTAGTGAGTTAACTGCAATTTTGCCAGATTTACCTGCTAACAATGGTCCACATTTAGCTAATCCTGATGCTGCTAGAGTATTATTGATGAAGTGTTACTTACAAAAAGGTACATGGGCTAACAGAGCTGCTCCAACTTATGATGCAGCAGATATGGCTCAAGTAATTGCTTTAGGTAATACTATTATCACAAGTGGTAAGTATAGTTTCTCTACAAACTACTTTGATAACTTTAGCCCTAACAATCATAGTTCTCCAGAAGCAATTTTCGATTACCCTAACCAATCAGGTGTAAGCGCTAATAACTCTGGTATTGCTGGTCGTTGGAATATGACTTTGCACTACAATTCTTGGACTCCAAACAATCCAAACGCTGGATGGAATGGTTTTACAACGATTGGTGATTTTTATTCATCATTCAATGTAACTGCTAATCCAACAGCTTACGGCCCTACGGATACTTTATTAGATCCTAGGATTGGTGGTCGTTACTACGCTGGAGCTACTAATATTTCTGGTGTTAGACCAGGATTCTTGGTTAACCAACAGTACAACGAAAATGGTGTAGCTATCAAAGACAGAAAAGGTGCTCCTTTAGCTTATACAGCAGCGATTGCTCCTGATATGAAAGAAACTGGTGCTAATCTGGAAGTAACTGGTATCCGTGTTGTAAAATATGCACCTGATTATGCTAACTATGGCGGTCCTTCAGGAAACAACTTAATGATCTTCCGATATTCTGATGTATTATTGATGGTTGCTGAAGCGCAAATGAGAACTGGAGCAACAGCTGCTGGACTTGCTTTAGTGAATCAATTACGTACTGCAAGAGGTGCTGCAACTCTTTCTTCTTTAGCTTTAGTTAATACTGCTAACGTTGAAGATCCTAACACTCTTTTAGCTGAACGTGGTAGAGAATTATATTGGGAAAGCAGCAGAAGAACTGACTTAGAGCGTTTCGGTGTATACTTGAAACCTTGGCAGTACAAGCCTTCTGATGATCCTAAAAACTTAATTTTCCCTATTCCTAATCAAGCATTGGCTGCAAATCCAAACTTGAAGCAGAATCCTGGATACTAAGATTTTATATATCTTGATAGGAAAGACCATGATTTCATGGTCTTTCCTTTTTTATAGAAACGCCGTTGAAAAAGAATTGATTTTCTTAATTGTTTTCATGAATATATCTTCGTGCAGTCTTTAGATTATCAATTTACTTTGATAAGTTTTATATTTTAAATTCCACTTATTCAATTGATCGTGATGAAGTATTTTTCTGCGCTTTTGTTGATTTCCATTTTGTTTTTAAATAGCTCATGCAAAAACAAAAAAGAAGACAGAACGCTATTTCAATTAATGGAAAATACAGGCATTAATTTTCGAAATGACGTGTCCGATGGCCGTCTTGAAAATAGTTTTCTATTTAGAAATTTTTATAATGGTGGCGGAGTAGCGATTGGAGATATTAACAATGATGGGTTACCGGATGTGTTTTTTACATCCAATATGGGAGATAATAAATTGTATTTAAATAAAGGCAATTTTCAATTTGAAGATATTACCGGTGAAGCAGGATTTAAACAGGATAGCATGTGGAGCACTGGTGTTGTTTTTGTTGATATAAATAACGATGGTTGGTTAGATATCTATGTTTGCAATTCTGGGCATATGTCAACTGGGAACCGACGAAATAAATTATACATTAATAATCACAATGAAACTTTTACAGAATCAGCTGCTGCTTATGGACTAGATCATAAAGCTTATTCCACACAGGTTTCATTCTTCGATTATGATATGGATGGGGATCTGGATTGTTTTATGATTGATAATAGTCCTATCCCAGTTAACCAATTGGGTTTTAATAATAGAAGAGATCTTCCAGAAAAAGAATGGAAAGTAGGAGAGTTTTTAAAAGGAGGTGGTAATCATTTATTTAGAAATGATAACGGGCATTTTACGGAGGTAACAAAAGAAGCAGGAATACATAGCAGTTTAATTAGTTTCGGATTGGGAATTTCTGTTGGCGATATTAATGGGGACGGGTACCCTGATATCTATGTGTCGAACGATAGTTATGAAAGGGATTACCTCTATGTGAATCAAAAGAATGGCACTTTTAAAGATGAATTTGAAGATCGAGTAAAACATACCAGTTTCTCATCAATGGGATCTGATATGGCAGATGTAAATAATGATGGATCTCCAGACATATTCAATACGGATATGTTACCTGATATTGATTATCGGTTAAAGACTACAGGTGCATTTGATAATATTGATCTTTTTAATAGTAAACTCAGCTCAGGCTTTTACTATCAGTATGTAAAAAATTGTTTACAGATCAACGACAAATCTGGAAAGTTTAAAGAAGTTGCAAATTATGGTGGGATCTCTGCTTCAGATTGGAGCTGGGGAGCCCTAATGTTCGATATGGATAACGATGGTTACAATGATATTTATGTGTGTAATGGAGTGAATAGAGATGTTACAGATCTTGACTTCATCGAGTTCTTTGCAAATGATGTTATTCAGAAAATGGTGTTAACCGGTAAAAAGCAAAGTGTTGACGAAGTATTAAAACATATACCTCAAAATCCTTTATTAAATAAAGCTTATCAGAATCAACATGACCTACGATTTAAAGATATGGCCACAGCATGGGGATTCAAACAACCAAGCTTTTCTAATGGTGCAGCATATGCTGATTTGGATAATGATGGCGATCTTGATTTAGTAGTTAACAATGAAAACCAACCTTCATTTGTTTATAAGAATAACAGCAGAGAAATAAATAAGAACCATTACATCGGGCTTAAACTAATTGGAGGCGCAAAAAATACTTTTGCAATAGGCACTAAAATAAATATATATAGAGGAGATGAAATAATTACAAGGGAATTGTATCCTAGTAGAGGCTTTCAATCTTCCATGGATTATAAACAGATAATTGGATTGGGTATTAATAAGAATATCGATTCAATGGTAGTTATTTGGCCCAACCTTTCTGTAACTAAAATGATGCATCCTGCAATCGACACAGTACTTGTATTAAAACAGGAAAATAACATTAAAGCAGATTACTTATTTGCAAAAACAAAAGTGCTTCCCTTGATGGATTCTGTTAAATCGATTTTTGAAAAACATCAGGAGGATGCAAATATTGATTTCTATTACGAAAGAAATCTGCCTAAAATGACTTCCAGAGAAGGGCCAAAAGCTGCAGTAGCTGATGTAAATAATGATGGGTTAGAAGATATTTTCATTGGAGGAACCGCAGGACACGCAGGGCAAATATATCTCCAGGATGCAAAAGGAAATTTCACAAAAAAAGAAGAGAAGTCTATCGAGATGTATAAAGACTTCGAAGACGTTGCTGTTTTGTTTTTTGATTATGATCATGATGGAGATCTTGATTTATTAATTTGCCCGGGTGGGAATAATAATAAACCTGAGAGTAGGCAAATGCAATTGCGTATGTTCCGGAATGATGGCAAAGGAAATTTCGAAATCGATCCTTATGCATTTCCAAATGCAGGCATGAATATTTCTGTTGCAATTGCCGAAGATTTTAATCACGATGGATTCCCTGATTTATTTGTTGGGGGTAGATCTGAACCACGTAACTATGGGGTAGCACCTAGTAGTTATTTATTTCTTAACGATGGGAAAGGGCACTTTACTGATATCGCAAAAACCAAAAATCCGGACATCGCAAATATCGGAATGGTTACAAGTGCAACATGGGCTGATATTATGGGTGATAGCCAAAAAGAACTCATTATTGTTGGTGAGTGGATGGCCCCTAGGATTTTTTCTTTTAGCAAAGATCACTTTATAGAGCAACACACTAATCTTTCAAACCTTTATGGCTGGTGGCAGTCATTAGCTATTGCTGACATTGATGGTGATGGAAGAAAAGATTTGATAATAGGAAATATCGGAGAAAACTTTTGTTTGAAGCCAGATAATGAGCATCCTGTAAAACTATGGATCAACGATTTTGATCAAAACCAATCTAGTGATAGAATTATTACTAATACCATTGATGGAAAGGATATGCCTTTTTTTATGAAACACGAAATGGAAGATCAGGTTCCTTCATTAAAAAAGAAGAATTTAAAACATATGGATTATGCAAAAAAGCCCATACAGGAATTATTCTCCAATGAATTAATTAATACTTGTAGGGTGCTGCAGTTCAATTATGGTGCTTCTATTATTGCATACAATAATGGTACTGATACTTTTACAATTCAAAAACTGCCCTCAGAAATTCAATTCTCTTCAGCTAATGCTATCAGTTGTACCGATTTAGACGGTGATGGAAAATTAGATATTGTAATAGGTGGAAACGAATTCGGATTTTTACCGCAGTTCGAAAGATTAGATGCATCAACAGGCTCGATACTTTTAAATAAAGGAAGTAGACATTTACAGTTGATAACAAAAAGTCAATCAGGTGTTGAAATCAATGGCCAGGTTCGTGATATCAAAGAAATAAAAACAAAAGCTGGTAAAGATCTCATCTTTTTGAGAAATGATTTGTTCCCTATTCTTTTTAAAGTAAATACAACTAAATAAACGAAAGCTGTTTTCTAATATCAATATGAAATTATCTGTTATCAAATTCCTTGTTTGCGCATCAGTTATTTTAACAGCTTGTCATGAAACAAGCGTTAAGCCAGATGCTTTATTTGAAGTATTAGATAGCAGTAAAACCGGATTAACTTTTTCAAATAAATTAACGCCAACACAACAATTCAACATGTTTAAATACATGTATTATTATAATGGTGGAGGCGTAGGTTCCGGCGATTTTAATAATGATGGGCTGATTGATGTTTTCATGAGTGCCAATCAGGGAGAAAATAAAATGTATTTGAATAAGGGGGAATTGCAATTTCAAGATGTAACAAAAGAAGCAAAAATCCCACAGGATGGAGGATGGTCAACTGGTGTATCGGTAATCGATATTAATAATGACGGGTTGCTAGATATTTATATTTGCCGTGTAGGTGAGTTCGAAACTTTACACGGACATAATCAACTGTTGATTTGTAAGGGAATTGATAAAAATGGCGTTCCATTTTATGAAGATGAAGCAAAACAATATGGGTTAGATTTTTCTGGGTTTAGTACACAAGCTGTTTTCATTGATTATGATATGGATGGTGATCTTGACATGTTTCTTTTAAACCATTCAGTTCACCGGAATGGTGTATTTGCGCCACGTGCCAATTTTTTGGGTACTTATGATGCATTATCGGGAGATAGAATTTATAGAAATGATGGCAATGGAAAATTCGTTGATGTAACTCGACAAACCGGAATCAATAGTTCTGCCATTAGTTATGGCTTGGGTGTTGCAGTAGCTGATATTAATTATGATGGATATCCAGATATCTATGTTGGAAACGATTTTCATGAAAATGATTATCTATATATCAATCAAAAAAACGGAACCTTCAAAGAAGAAATTTCGCAACATATTATGCATACCAGTCAGTTTTCAATGGGGGTAGATGTGGCTGATATAAATAATGATGGTTATCCAGAAATTATTTCAATGGATATGCTTCCCTCCGACCCTTTAATTCTTAAAAGGTCTTTGGGCGAAGACGAGTTTGATATCTTTCAACTCAAAATTAATTCTGGTTATAATTATCAATACACAAGAAACAATTTGCAGCTGAATAGAAGAAACGGCATGTTTAGTGAAGTTGGATTATACTCAGGCGTCTATGCCACAGATTGGAGTTGGGCTCCATTATGGATGGATTTTGATAATGATGGTTTAAAAGATTTATTCATTTCAAATGGAATTCCCAAGAGAATGAATGAAATGGACTATATCAATTTCATTTCTGATAGGGAAATGCAGAATAAAATCGCTGAAAATAGAGTTGAAGAAAAAGACCTGGCATTAATAAATAAATTTCCGGAAATTAAAATTCCAAACAAACTATTTCTTAATAAAGGTGATTTGAAATTTGCAGACATTAACGAACAAATAATTAACGATAAGCCTTCTTATTCTAACGGATCCGTATATGCCGACTTTGATAATGATGGCGATCTGGATATTCTTGTGAATAATATTGACGAAGCTGCAACACTTTATAAAAACAAAAGTAACGATCTGCAGAAAAGGCCCTATGCTGAAATAGAATTAAAAGGTTCTGGAAAAAACATTAATGCACTTGGCGCAAAAATCATTGTCTATGCAGATAAAGGAATTCGTACATATGAAAAAAATCCAGTAAGAGGATTTCAATCAAGTATGGAAGGTCCAATTCACATAGGATTATACAATACCAAAATCGATTCTGCTTTTTTAATATGGCCTGATAATACCTATCAAGCCATACAAATTTCAGCAAAGAAATCAGCTTATACTTTCACCTATATAAAAGGTTTGCCAAAATTTGATTATGAAAATTATCATCGTTTCTGGGTAGAGCCAACTAGAAAAATGAAAGATATTAGTAAGGAAGTGGCATTGTCTTATAAACATGAGGAAAATGCTTTTCCGGAATTTGATAGAGAAGCATTATTGCCTCATATGCTTTCTACTGAAGGTCCTGCGCTTGCAGTGGCTGATATTAATCATGATGGATTAGAAGATGTTTTTATTGGATCATCTCGGGATAAAAAACCTGGTTTGTTCTTACAACAGAAAAATGGAAAATTCCTAAGGTCAAATCAAATTGTGCTAGATGCTGATAGTTCTTATGAAGATATTGATGCAATTTGGGTTGATGTAAATAATGATGGCAATTTAGATTTGGTAGTTGCTAGTGGTGGGAATGAGTTCTTTGGACCTGATACTCATTTAAGTCCAAGAATTTATCTCAATAATGGACAAGCAGTATTTACTAAAATGGATCATGCTTTCGATAATATTTTTGTTAATGCATCGAGTATTACGGCTTCTGATTTTAATGGAGACGGAGCAATGGATTTATTTATTGCAGGAAGATCAATACCTATGCAATACGGAGAAAACCCTAGGTCCTATCTTTTGCAGAACGATGGGAAGGGACATTTTACAGATGTTTCTGATAAAATTTCAAAAGACATCAAAGATCTTGGAATGATTACACAGGCCATTTGGTTTGACATTGATAAAGATGGTGATCAGGATCTTTTAGTTTGCACAGAATGGAATGGTATTTATGCTTTCCTAAATAATAGTGGAACATTCACTAAAAAAATACTTACTGATAGAAAGGGTTGGTGGAATTTTATTCTCCCAATTGATATTGACAATGATGGAGATATAGATTTAATAGCAGGTAATTTAGGTTTGAATAGCAGATTGCAGGCTAGTGAATCAAAACCAGTTAAAATATATTATAACGACTTTGATGACAATGGCAAAAAAGAACAGATATTAACTTATTATTTAAAAGATAAAGAATTGCCTTTTGCAAATAAGGATGAATTGCAAAAACAAATTCCTCTTATAAAAAAGAAATATTTGTATGCTGCTGATTTTGCAAAGGCGAGTCTAAGTGAGATATTCGGAAAAGAAAAATTAAATGCATCAAAAATATTAACTGCTAATTATTTTTCAAATGCCATTTTGGTAAATCAAGGGAATTTAAATTTTGAAGTTCAGCCTATGCCATGGAGGGCTCAATTAAGCCCTTTCAAAGATGCCATAGTGGTAGATGCAAATCATGATAATCTGCCTGATATATTATTAGTAGGTAATTATTATGCAAACAATATTCAAATGGGAAGGTATGATGCTGATTTTGGAACTATTCTATTAAATAAAGGGAAAGGGGTATTTACTGCTGAAAATATTAATAGTCTTCCATTAAAAGGGGAGAGCCGGCATATTCGAAAAATTACAATAGCAGGAAAAGTATCTTACATCATTGCAAAAAATAATGATGGCACTCAAGTGATTCAGTTTGCTGATGAAATCATCAAAAAATAATAACTAAATTATCTTAATAGACTGGATAATAAAGTCGACTTATCCATTTCGAAGTATCAGTTTGATACATTCTATCTGAAACCAGCATCGTAAAGTTGATAGCCATTGTTACTCGATGGTAATCATCAAAATATTGTTGCATTTTTTTTGCAGCATTATTAAGCGTTGCCTCTCCACCGATTACTTCTGTAACCATAAAACTTCCTTTAACCATTGAGATGTTGGAAAATTGGGCGTTAGGTTTAATAGGATGACTTATTGGTAATGCGCACATTAACTGAAATTTATTATTCTCTTTGGGGTCGATATGGTAGATAGGATTTCCAGTTGGGATAGTATTGTTACTTTTTGCAAATTGTTGCAATTGATTAATCGCATTATAAATATCCTTAGTAGTGGGTTGGTTGGCTAAGATTACTTTTGTTAATACCAGAGTGGTGTCTTTAGTTGATTCTCTGGTAATGTGTATGCCATAAATATTCTCATCCCTTTGTAGATAATCTTTCAAATGCACCAATACTTGGTCCATATTATTTTTAACCTTTGAAGCATCTAGGTATTGCGAAATACGCTCAAAAGGGTTCAGGCTACTTTTAATAGTATACGACCATTGAACTCCGGTTGAATCTACATTCAATGGTACTAGGATCATTTTGGTACTTAAAGATTGTGAATTGTGTTTAATATTTATTTTGGCAGCTTTGTATAATAGTTCAGTAATTTCAAAACTGTCTCCGTTTAAGGAATAGTTTACTAAATTCTTAGTAGGAACTTTTGAGAGCGAGTCTTTGAGATTATAATTCCACCAACTACTCCAGGTTTCTTTATTCATTATAATGCGTTCAGTTCCATTTTCAGAAGCCTGCATCACAGAGGAACTTGTAATTTGAATGGTTCCAGGAATAAAAATATAGGTAGATACAGTAAATATAGATAATGCAATAAGAATCAATAAAAAAAATCTCTTCATAGCGAGTGGTAAATTAATGTTGCAAATTAATAAAAAATTAGCTGTAATGCGCTCTAAACTTGATTTTAACAGTTTTGTAAATCCTCCTTAATTCTCTTTTTGAATGCTTTTATAAAAGAGCTAATTTGCTGCATTGTTTAATTTTAGATTAAGGTCGTATGTTGATTTTTTTTAAATGTGGAGTTAGAGCCTTTTTATTTACTGCCATATTTTTAATTGCTTGTTCTCCTTCGAAGAATGACCCTTCAAATGGTGCGTTATTTGATTTGTTACCTTCTTCTCAAACAAATGTAAAATTCACCAATACTGTTACTGATTCTAAAGAAATGAGCATCCTCAATTACCATAATTTTTATAATGGGGGTGGAGTAGCCATTGGGGATATTGATAATGATGGCAAACCGGATATTTTTTTTACATCAAATCAAGGAGAAAATAAGTTATATCGGAATAAAGGCAACTTTCAATTTGAAGATATTACAACCCTTGCAAAAATATCGAGTACTCATAAGTGGCATACTGGTGTTACTATGGTAGATATTAATGGAGATGGTTGGCTTGATATTTATGTTTGTAATGCAGGAATCATTAATGGGGATGACCGTTCCAATGAATTATATATTAATCAAAAAAATGGCACTTTTCTGGAGCAAGCTCATGAGTATGGATTAGATGATAAAGGTGCATCTACCCAGGCTATTTTCTTTGATTATGACCATGATGGCGACCTGGATTGTTTTATTATAAACAATAGTCCTCGGTCAATAGATAATTTTGGTTATAAAAAAAATGCGCGGGAAGTAAGAGATCCGATAAATGGCGATCGATTATATAGAAATGATCAAGGAAAGTTTATTGATGTAACTGCTTCATCTGGAATTTATAGTCCTGAAATAGCTTTTGGTTTAGGGGTTACTGTTGGAGATGTAAATAACGATGGTTGGGAAGATATTTATGTAGCAAATGATTTCTTTGAAAGAGATTATTTATATATCAATCAACACGATGGAACCTTCAAAGAGAGTATATCCAGTTCGATGGGGCATATTAGTAATGGTGCTATGGGAACTGATTTGTCGGATATAAATAATGATGGTTATTTAGATTTGTTTACATCGGAAATGTTGCCTGAAAATGATTATAGATTAAAGACAACAATTAAGTTTGATATATATGATGTTCAAAATGCGAAAAATCAACTTGATTTCCATCATCAGTTTACTGGTAATACTTTGCAATTAAATAATCAGGATGGAACCTTTAGTGAGATTGCACAATTGGCTGGGGTAGATGCAACAGGTTGGAGTTGGGGTGTTTTGAGTTTTGATTTTGATAATGATGGAAACAAAGATTTGTTTGTTTGTAACGGCATTTTAAAAGATTTAACTAATCAAGATTTCCTGGCGTATTTCAATAGCCAAGAAGTTATGTCGAAAGTGATGCAGGGCGGGTACGATTTTATGGATTTTTTAAAAAAAATGCCCTCAACTCCCATTGCAAATTTTGCATTTGTAAATCAAAAAAATCTAATTTTCAAAAATCAGGCAGCAGAACTTGGGTTTGGAAAACTTGGGTTTAGTAGTGGTGCTGCTTATGCAGATTTAGACGGCGATGGAGATCTTGATCTGGTAATTAATAATCAAAATGAGGAAGCTTCTATATATCGGAATCTGTCTACTGAAAAATTAAAGCATCATTTTTTAAAAATAAAATTGAAGGGAAAATCGCCCAATAATTTTGGGTTAGGAGCAAGGGCAACAATTTATACTGGTAATTCGCAACAAGTTTTAGAGCAAATGCCAACACGTGGATTTCAAAGCAGTGTTAATCCGGAATTGTTATTTGGATTAAATGATCATAAAGTAATAGATAGTTTAGTGTTGCAATGGCCTGATCAAAAACAGCAAACTATCAGGAATATTAAGACTGATACTGTATTAGTTTTGAATCAGGAAGATGCTAAAGAAACTAGAACAATACCTAAAGCAGCTTCGCATTTATATAAAGATATAACTACCACAGTAATTAGTGGTAATATCAAACAAAAAGAAGACGAATATGTTGACTTCAATGTAGAAAGATTAATGCCGAAATTACTGTCAACTGAGGGACCCAAATTAGCAGTAGCTGATGTAAATGGTGATGGGCTGGAAGACTTTTTTGTGGGTGGGGCAAAAGGGGATACCTGCAAACTATTTTTACAAAATGCAAATGGACATTTCGTACAATCTAAACAAATTGCCTTTAATGCGGATGCTTATTTTGAATCAATTGGGGCAGAATTTTTTGATGCCGATGGTGATGGTGATATGGATCTTATTGTTGCATCCGGAGGCAATGAAGTAAAAGAAGGTTCACCCTATCTTTTTACAAGATTATATATTAATGATGGTAAAGGAAATTTTAGTAGTTCCAAAAATAAATGGCCAGCTATCAGTATTAATGCATCTTGTGTTCGGGTGATTGATTTTAATAAAGATGGGAAACCAGATATTTTTATTGGGGCAAGAAATATTCCTGGAAGTTATGGGCTCCCTGCTTCTAGTGTTTTATTGCAAAATGATGGAGGAGGAAATTTTACAGATGTAACCAATAAAATTGCACCAGATTTAGAAAAGTTAGGAATGGTAACCGATGCTCAATGGGCTGATTTAGATGGTGATGGTGAAAAGGAATTGATTGTTGCTGGTGATTGGATGCCGATCAGCTTTTTTAAATTTTCAAAAAATACTTTTCATAAAACAGGAGAAATACCGCATTCAAGTGGTTGGTGGAATTGTATCAAAATTGCGGATTTAAATGGAGATGGGAAATTGGATATTGTAGGTGGGAATTTTGGTTTGAATTCGAGTATTAAAGCAGATCAAAATCATCCCGCTAAATTATATGTGTCGGATTTTGATAAAAATGGTCAATCTGAATGTATCCCAGTTTATTTTAAAACAGACGGGAAGGCCTATCCCTATTATTTAAAAGATGAATTAGAACAACAAATTCCATCTTTGAAAAAGACTTTACTTCATTATGATGATTATGCCGGGAAAACAATTGAAAAATTATTTGCTAAAGAGCAATTAGAAGCTGCTACTGTTTTAACTGTAGAACAATCGCACAGTACTTTATTTTTAAATGATGGCAAAGGTAATTTTACGGCTAAAGAATTACCTGTAATGGCGCAGATTACACCGATGTTTGGAATTGAAGTGATGGATATTAATGGAGATGGGAAAAACGATCTTTTCTTGGGCGGAAACTTTTACGGTTTAAAACCGCAAACTGGAAGGTTAGATGCAGGATATGGAACTAGCCTGATCAATAATGGGAAAGGGGATTTCACTTATGCAGGGGTGAAAGAAACTGGGTTATTTATAAATGGGGAGGCTCGCGATATGGCAATAGTCAAAACAGGCAAAGGAAAAACAACTTTAATTGTTTCTATGAATAATGAAAAGCTATATTTATTTGAAAAAAATAAGTAATTTAATTAATGTCTTCGCCATATAAATACACTTTATGAAACAAACTTCATTTGCAATTCTCTGCTTTTTTGTTGCGTCAAATTTTTTGTTTGCACAAGCAAAACCAGATGCTTGGAAAATTAGCTCAGACAAAATAGACCCTTCTAATTATTATGGGATTACAGTAGCCAATGGAATGATCGGGATTGTTTCATCACCAGAACCATTTAAAGTTAAAGATGTGGTGCTTGCAGGTGCATACGATCAGTATGGCAGAGGAAGGGTTAGTAATTTTCTGCGCAGTTTTAACCTGTTGAATATGCAAATAGACATTGATGGAAAAAGACTTGGCGCAGCTGATGCGAGTGGTATGAAACAAACATTAGACATGCATCATGCCAGCTTTACCACTTCATTTGATTATAGCGATAAAGCAACGATTAGTTATACTTATTATTCACTTAGGCAATTACCTTTCACCGTGTTGATGGATGTGACTATAGCTGCAAAGAAAGATATCATATTAGGAAGTGCGAGTGTAATGGAAGCGCCTGATGCTTTAAAAGATGTACAGAACTATTATAATGAAATTGATCGACCTCATGTGGTGATCAGCTTGTTAACTTCATCAGCAAAGAGTCCGACAGGTAAATTATTGATGTGTGCCTCCAATACTTTTTTGTTTAGTGAGGCACACGGACAAGAACCCAGAGTGATTCATGAAATGTGGGATAACAATATGCATTTGATGAAATTCTCTAGAAAAATTAAAGCAGGTGAAACCTATCATTATTCTATAGCAGGAAGTTCAATCACATCTGCTCAGCATGATGATCCTTTAAATGAAGCAGAGAGAATGACCATTTTTGCAAAACTAGAAGGCAGGGATCGGTTGATTGAATTTCATAATAGAGCCTGGGATAAGCTTTGGGAAAGCGATATAAAAATAGAAGGTGATGATCAATCACAACAAGACATTCATAGTATGTTGTATCATTTATATTCATTTGTAAGAGAAGGTACTGATATGAGTCCGTCTCCTATGGGATTAAGCGGTTTAGGATATAATGGCCATGTATTTTGGGATACAGAATTGTGGATGTATCCATCAATTTTAGTGTTGCATCCGGAAATGGCAAAAAGTTTGGTAGAGTATAGATATCAACGTTTAACAGCAGCAAAAAGAAATGCATTTAATCATGGTTATAAAGGCGCAATGTTTCCATGGGAGAGTGCGGCAACGGGAGTGGAAGAAACACCTGTCTGGGCATTAAGTGGTCCTTTTGAACATCATATTACTGCCTGTGTGGGAATAGCGGCGTGGAATTATTTCTGTGTAACTCAAGACAAAGAATGGCTAAAGCAAAAAGGTTGGCCTGTATTAAAAGAAGTAGCTGATTTCTGGGCAAGTAGAGTAGAAAGAAATGGTCCTGGAAAATTCGATATCAAAGACGTGGTAGCAGCAGACGAATGGGCCGAGAATGTAGATAATAATGCATGGACCAATGCTTCTGCAAAAGCTGCTTTACAATATGCCACGAAGGCGGCAGAAATCTTAGGTGTTTCGGTTGATCCCGATTGGATGGTTGTATCAAATAATATCCCAATTCTAAAAATGGAAAATGGGGTAACCCAAGAGCATGCAAGTTATCATGGAGAGGGAATTAAACAGGCTGATGTTAATTTGTTATCCTATCCGCTGAAAGAAGTTTCTGATACTAATAGTATTAGGAAAGATCTTGAATATTATTCCAAAAGGATTCCCAATGAAGGAACTCCTGCTATGACCCAAGCCATATTTGCCCTTCTTTATTCCAGGTTGGGTGATGGGGAAAAAGCGTTTCATTTTTTTCAGGATGCTTATATTCCCAATCTTAATCCACCACTTAGGGTGATTGCAGAAACCAAAGGTGGAACAAATCCCTATTTTGCAACTGGCGCAGGTGGAATCATCCAAAGCGTTTTAATGGGATTTGGCGGATTAGAAATAACTCCTAAGGGGATCATTCAGATAAAATCGGCATTACCAAAACAATGGAAGAGCTTGACTATTACTGGGGTTGGCGTAGAAAAGAAAATATTTTCGGTTCATTAAAATTCTTCTTACTTTAGCGTACTTGAAAAGAATTGTGTCCATATTACTGCTTGCTATACTTCTCTTTAATTGGGGTGGATATCATTTGTTTACAGATTATATGGAAAACAAAGCAGATCTGCAACTGGAAGCTAGTTTGGATGATCACAATTACAAAGAATCAGACCTGATTAGTTTTAAAGTTACTGCAAATCTTCCTTATTATACTAACTCAGAAACCTACGACAGGGTTAATGGAGAAATTAATATTAATGGAGTTGATTACAAATACGTAAAACGTAGAATTTATAACGATTCGGTAGAACTCTTATGTATTCCGAACTTTGCAAAAACTGGTTTAGAAAATGCTAGGAATGATTTTTACCGTTTAGCTAATGACCTTGTGTCGAATAGTACAAGTAAAAAATCAACAAGTAATCATAATCATACTACTAAATTTTCTGTACAAGATTATACTGCTACACAATTAATTGATATGAACCCTTCGTCAAGGTTCATATCTAATACAGCCGCAATCGCTGTATACCATCGTTTTAAATCGATCTATCTCGAATGTTTGGAACAACCCCCAGAGGCTGAGTCTTAAGATGATTAACAAGATTCAGCCTGCATAGTATAGCAGCTATGCAGGTATTTTTATGTTTAATATCATAAACAACATTACACAATTAATTAACTATATGGTTTAAGCCATTTGTTAATGTATTTAGGGGTTCCTACTATTATTACAATTTAATTAAGATGAAAAAGCTTTTTATAGGCATTTGTGCTATTGTATTATTATTTGCATGCAAAACCAATACTGAATACAAAACATATCTACACAATCCGGATTTATTTGCCGGTACTGTACACGAATTGAATACAGTTGTAATGGGAAACAATTTTCCACCAATGGTTGCTGCAAGAAATTACACTTATGCCGCTATTGCAGCTTATGAAGTAATTGCAGCGGGCGACCCAACTCATTATCAATCACTGGCAGGTCAATTAAATGGATTAAGTAAGATTTCTTTAGCACCTTTAACAAAGGATGTAGATATTGAGTTATCCTCCCTATTAGCCTATATAAAAGTAGGTGAATCGGTTACTTTTCCAGAGGGAAGTTTGCAGTTGTACAAAGACAGTATACTTAAAATGGCTCGTGATAAAGGGCTGCCTTCTGATATTGAAAAAGCTTCCCAAACTTTTGCAGATAGCATTTCATCTAGTATTATTAAATGGAGCAAAAAAGATAATTATCTTGAAACTAGAGGAGCTGAAAAATATACAGTTAAAGATATTCCTGGAAGATGGATTCCTACACCTCCTATGTATGCTTCTGCAGCAGAGCCTCATTGGGGTGAAATTCGGCCAATGGTTATTGATAGTGCTCAAATGTTTGAAGTGCCAGCTCCACCAACTTTTAATATTACTGATAAAAACAGTGCTTATTATAAAGAGGTAACCTTAATTAAGAATGCAGTAGATAGTTTAACCCCTGAACAAAAACATATCGCTGATTTTTGGGATGATAATCCATTTAAAATGAACGTTACTGGTCATGTAATGTTTGGAAGCAAAAAGTTTTCGCCACCCGGACATTGGATGAGCATTGTTGGAATTGTTTCACAAAAAGCAAAGGTTGATTATGGTACCATGATAACTGCGTATGCCAAAACTAGTATAGCATTATTTGATGCATTTATACATGCTTGGTATACCAAATACAAATACAATTCTATTCGACCTGAAACGGTAATTAACAAATATCTAGATCCTAACTGGCGCCCTTACTTGCAAACACCTGCATTTCCAGAATATACTTGCGGACACAATACAATTTCTGCATCTGCTGCTGAAGCACTAACGAGCGTAATTGGAGATCATTTTGCCTTTACAGATTCTACTGAGTTGGAATTTGGAATCAAAAACAGATCGTTCCAATCAATTCGAATTGCAGCTGAAGAGCTTAACTGGGCTCGATTCTACGGCGGTGTTCATTTTCATAATTCTTGTTTGGTAAGTTCAAAAAATGGTCGAAAAATAGGCGAATTAATTGTCGATCGACTAAAAATGAAAAAGTAAAATAATTTAAATTTTAAAAAAATCACAAACTCCCACAAATGAAAAAAATATTTCTTATACTAATAATATGTCTTTTAGTTAATCGAACGGTAAATGCGCAAGGTTGCGTAGCAATAAGAGGTGCAGGTGGTGCCACTTGTAGTTTGATGGATCATATGAAAAATATAGATACCTCAAAATGGTTGTTCTCTGCAAATACAAGATATTTCAAATCCTTCCGACATTTTGTTGGTACCGTAGAACAGAAGCAACGTCAGGCTTTAGGAACTGAAGTTATTAACCATACATTTAGTATGGATTATGGTATCACAAGAATTTTAAATAAAACATGGAGCATTGCACTATATGTTCCAATTATAGCTAACACCAGATCCTCTCTATATGAGCATGGTGGCTTAGCTCGTCATGAAACACATTCTTTTGGTTTAGGTGATATTAGAGTAGCTGGATATGCATGGTTATTAGATCCTGAAACACATTCGAAATTTAATATTCAAGCTGGGCTTGGAATTAAATTCGCAACAGGAGATTACAAATACATAGATAGATTCTATACTGCAGCAGGAACAGCCGCTACAACTGTGTTAGGGCCTGTTGATCAATCAATTCAATTAGGTGATGGTGGAACAGGATTTACCACAGAATTAAATGCTTACTATGCAATAAATCATAAACTCAATTTGTATGGAAACTTTTATTATCTATTAAATCCAAGAGAACAAAATGGTGTATCAACACAAAGAGGTGGTACTCCTTCTGCTGCAACTATTTCTTATACAAGTGATGTAATGAGTGTTCCTGATCAATATCTAATAAGAGCTGGTGCCAATTATCAAATAAATAAATTTACTTTTTCAGGGGGAGCCAGGTTTGAATGTATCCCGGTTCATGATTTGATTGGCGGTAGCGAAGGTTTCCGCAGACCAGGGCAAGTATTAACTTTAGAACCCGGAATTACATACACAATGAATAGATGTAATGTTTATGCCTATTTGCCAATAGCAGTAATGCGTAATCGTACACAAAGTGTTCCAGATAAAATTAAAACTGATTTAACAGGAGTATATAGTCAAGGTGATGCTGCATTCGCTGATTATTCAGTTAATATCGGATTCAGTATTCGTTTCTAATTCTTTGTTTGAAATGTAAAAAGACCTTCAGCTGGAGGTCTTTTTGCATTTTATAAATTAGTAGGGGAATTGATAGAGATAGTTTCCAGCAGGATAATAGTTTGCAACAACTATTAATGCACCATTTCTACAAATAGAAATGCCAACACCTATTTCCTTAGTATTCTTCCAGATCATTTGAGTATAATGCCCAGTAGCATCCCAATTCTTTTCTGTGAGCTCACGATATTTATAAAGTTTGATCTCGCTGTACCAATCCTCAGATGCATCAATAGGTTTAAATTCCGAAGCTGAACTTCCCCAGAATATATTTTCACCATAAGTTCTTCCATCTTGCCCTGGAGCTTTTCGATGAGCCATATTACAATTATTATCATTCGCTAAATGATTGGCCCATTCTTGCGCATAAGCTGATAATTTGGTACTCCAAATCAAAGGTTGTATACCCACATCCCTCCTTACTTTATTATGATGCGCAAGAAAATCTTTTGCTTCACTTTTAGAAATCTTACTTCCAGTAACTAGAATACTATCCTGAGCATAAGTTGAATGAATACAAATTAGAAAACAGCATAATAAAATTGATTTTATCATATCAAAAAATACAAATTATTAAACTACTTCCATTATAGAAAACCCATAAGGTGGAATAATCAAATATTCATGATCACCTCCCACGGTATGAGTAATTCCTGTCCAATGATCATACAGCTTATTTGATTTCGCTCCATGATTTTTAAAGGCATACCATGTAATATAGGAAGCTTTATCGCTATAATTAAATAAACAATAAATTTTCTGTTCTCCAAAAGAACGAATAAATCCAGCTACGTGAATATTATAAGGAGTAAGCCATGTAAGGTTTTTATAATCACCAAAAGCAATTATTTTTTTTCGTATTTCAATCATTCTTTTTGTTACATTAAATACTTTTGACTCAACTGTTTCGGGGCTATCTATTTTTTTTTCTTTCTCCCAATCAATCATGGGCCGATGCATCCATCTGTTATCATAACTCTTCCCAGGGTCGCTTAAGTAGGAATAGTCATTAGTATAGCCTAGCTCATCGCCATAAAAAATAATGGGTAATCCACCAATAAAAAAACTTTGCGCTTGCATCAAACTGATTTTCTGTATGGAAATTTCAATTTGGGCTAGATCATTTTTTCGGATTGCTTTTTCTAAACCACAGAGTGATGCTAATGAGCCACTGATTCTGGCATCTTGTGTTTTTGGATTTACTGAAAATAAAGCACCTGATGCAGGCGAATTTTGAAGTGCGCCTGAATAATATTCTTTTAAATATCTGCGATGATCGTATGCATTAAAACCTGCAGCAGCAATCATGCTGTCATCATAGCCCAATCCGATATCGTCATGACATCTTGTATAAGTAATCCAAGAGCAACCATATGGTTTTTGGAGAATCTCTTGTTGTGCAGCTAACATAACCCTTGTATCGCCTGTAGCCAAAGCATCCCATTGCAAAGCCATTTGAGTAGCGTTATAGGCAAAGTCGCATTCTTTGGCTAAATATCGATCAGTGCCAAAATATTTCATGATCTCTTTAGGCGCAACAATAGCTTCCCCTAATAAAGCCACACCTGGAGCAGCTACTTGCACGCACTGTTTGATCAGTCTTAAAAGAGTATGCGCTTCGGGCAAATTCTGACAGCTGGTGCCCAATTGTTTCCAAATAAATGCAGGGGCGTCGATACGCAAAATATCTACTCCTAAATTTGCATAAAAGAAAATGGTATCTATCATGGTAACAAATACATCAGGGTTTGAATAGTTGAGGTCCCACTGATAATTGTGAAAAACACTCATTACCCATTTATTGCATTCTGGCACATAAGTGAAACTGCCCGGGGCAGTTTCTGGAAATATTTCCGGCATGGTTTCATCGAACCAGTTAGGCAAACTTCGATCATCATACATGTAGAAAAAATCCTGATATTTTTTTTCTCCCTTCTTAGCTCTTTCAGCCCATTCATGTCGGAATGATGTGTGATTTAAAACGATATCAAACATCAAAAACATGCCTTCCAAACTCATCTTTTCTTGCACAGATTGCAAATCTGCTAAGTTTCCAAATCGAGGATCTACTTTTCTGAAATTAGAAACAGCATATCCACCATCACTTTCACCCTCCGGGCTTTCAAATAAAGGCATTAAGTGCAGAAAGTTTACACCAAGCTTTTTAAAATAATCTAATTTTGAATTGAGTGATTTTAAATCTCCACAAAAACGATCTACATATAAACTCATACCTGCTAATTGGTTTGTTAAAAACCAATTTTCCATTTCTTCTTTCTCTTCATCTTTTTGTTTCAGTGCTTCAGAACGTAAGGCGTATGCACTCGTAATTGTTTCTAAAAGTTCTGTAAATGCTTCGGAACCTTTTGGATGATTTTTATATAAAGAATAATATAAGTCAGAAATTTCACTAGAGTTGGCCAGGAATCTGCTATAAAAAAGATTATCCTTTCCTGCAACATCTATTTTATGTTTTAAAATGGGAAAAGATATTTGTTGATGCAATTGATATTGGTACACGAGTAGCTAGAATTTGTGTGTTAAAGAAAAATCTGATTATTTAAATGTTTAAAAGCTTCCATAGCCCCAAGATATTCACAGGTTCTTGCTCCCGCTTTGTTTGCATTGGTAACAATTGAATTCCACTCTTCAATAGTAGCGTTTTCAATTTCATCTAATGTTTTATCGCATAATTGGTATAAAACTGCACCTACAAAAGCATCGCCTGCCCCAGTAGTATCCACAGGCTTAATAGGAATACTCCCAATTATGCTATTCTTTTGGTGAAAGCCCAGTAAAGTTCCTTCTTTACCAAGTGTAATGGTATAGATTGCAGTTGTTTCTTTATTTAAAATGGTGGAGGCATCTTGTAGTGAAGCCGTTCTTGTTATCAGCATCGCTTCTTCATCGCTCAGTTTAAAAAAGTGACAATTCTTTAAAAAATACCAAGACTGTTCGATAAAACTATCCGTATTATTCTGGAAAAGTAAGTGGCGATAATTTGGATCAAAGCTGATAAAAATATTTTGCTTTTTTGCGCGATCCAACAAACTAATATAAGCTTTCTGAAGTGGGCCATTTAGAAAACCGGTTGCTGAACCAAAATGGATGATGGAGACATCCGTTAAATCGATTGCATTAATTTCAACATCATTCAATTCTCCATCAGCACCGCGATTAAAAACAAAATCACGTTCACCATCTTCCATCAGAGATACAAAAGCAAATGTGGTAAAATGCTTATCATCCTGCAACATATATTTAGTAGAAACACCAAACTCTTCCATTACTTGAATCAGTTGTTTGCCAAAAGGGTCATTACCAACTTTAGCTGCTAACTCAACTTTTCCACCTAAGGCTGCAACTGCTGCGGCTACATTGGTGGGAGCTCCTCCCGGTTTTTTTAAAAAATTCTGACCCTTTGATAAACTGCTTCCTTTATCGGTGCAAATCATATCAATCAACGCTTCTCCAATACATAATATTTTCATAGTACCTCCTTATCTAGTTTGGAATATTTAACCTTAATGTCCACCAACACTCACTGCTATTGTATCTTCAGCCGGTATTGTTTTTTTTATTCTAAGCGTTGCAACACAGGCAATTAATAATAAGATACCCCCAAAGCTTATTGCTTTTCCAGGATCATTATCAAGGAAATGAATTAATACAAAACCGAAAGTAGTAGTTTGTAAAATCATAGGTATTACGATCATCATATTAATAATGCCCATATAAACTCCATATCTTTCTTTTGGAATATCATTTACTACCATTAAATAAGGAACCCCCATCATACTTGCCCATGCAATTCCAAATCCTGTCATGGGTACAAATAATAAATATTGGTTCTCGATATGAGGAAATATTAATAAACCCAATCCTGCCAATAATAAGCAAGTTAGATGTACATTTTTCGGGCTATACTTTTTTGCTAACCCTACTAATGCAAATGCGGAAAGAAAGGTAACTACATTATACCATCCATTTACTAAGCCTGCCCAACCCACTGCTTCTTGATATAAAGAAGGATTTTTAGAAGGAGAAGTTTTCCAAACAGATTGTGCGATACTCTTTGAAGCGTTTTGCCAATAACAAAAGAGTGCATACCATTGAAATAAGTAAACTAATGCTAATTGCCACATTACTTTGGGCATATCTCTAATAGCACTAAATATTTCAATGAATGGACCGAATACTGATTTCTTATTGGCTCTTAAAATAGCTAATTCTTCCTGGGTAGGAGGAATCTCAGGTGTTTTGGTAATCGACCAAAGTACAGATGAAATTGAACAAATGGAGCCAAGGAAAAAAGATCCAAAAACCCAATAAGGAATTTGTCCGTGCATCTGTTTTAAAAATCCTATTTTTTGAAATGCGAAAAGAGAAATATTGGCGAGTGTAATTCCAAGTCCTGTAAAAAAACTTTGAGTTAAGAATCCATTTGCATGTTGAGAGGGAGGAAGTTTATCTGCAATAAATGCGCGATATGGTTCCATCGCTGTATTATTTGCTGCGTCAAGCACCCACAAAAGGCCACCTGCCATCCAGAGGCTGCTACTAAAAGGGTAGATAAAAAGACAAAGGCTACAAAAAAGAGCACCAACAAAAAAATAAGGTTTACGCCTGCCAAAGCGGGGATGCCAGGTTTTATCACTTAATGCACCAATGATGGGTTGAATTAAAAGGCCTGTCATTGGCCCGGCTAGATTGAGTAATGGAATCTGGTCAGGACTGGCACCAAGAAAATCATAAATGGGATTTACGGCACTTTGCTGAAGCCCAAAACTGTATTGGATTCCAAAGAAGCCCACATTCATGTTGATAATCTGAGAAAAACTCAATCGAGGTTTAGATATAGACATAGCAAGCAGTTAGTCGTAGCATTAAAAATAGGAAATTCATTTAGAATAAATTGCGGACAAATAAAGGATTCATAAATTTGGCTAATTGGCAACGTTAGCGGTAACGTTTGCGATAAAAAATTCTTATTTGAACAGAAAACAGAGATAAACGAACTTCGAAAAATACCTTTGACGAAAGCTACTACAAATTTTATGCAACTCGAAAAGCAAAACCTACCATTTATTAATCCCGATTTTATTGAATTACCTCAAGAAGCTATTTTTTCATTAACAGAGAAAGTGCTGCAATTTGGAACAGGAGTTTTATTGAGAGGTCTTCCTGATTACTTTATTGATCAGGCGAATAAAAAAAATGTTTTCAATGGAAGGGTAGTAGTAGTAAAATCTACCAGTAAAGAAAATTCAGCTAGTTTTTCAAATCAAGATGGTTTATATACAACCCTTATCAGAGGGTATGAAAATGGTAAAAAAGTAAATAGAACAATCATCAATTCTTCCATTAGCAGGGTATTAACCGCAAATGAAAATTGGAATGAGATTTTATTGGTTGCATCTAACCCAGATTTAAAAGTCATCATTTCGAATACTACCGAAATTGGAATTTGTTTATTGCGGGAGTCGATATTTTTAAATCCCCCAATTTCTTTTCCAGCAAAACTTTTATCTGTTTTATGGGAGCGATATAAGTATTTCGGTGCTGATGATGACAAAGGAATGGTAATCATTCCAACTGAGTTGATTCCTGAGAATGGAAAACTTTTGAAATCCATTTTAAATGAGTTGGCAATTTATAATCAACTTCATCTCGATTTTATAAAATGGATGAACGAGGAAAATGATTTTTGTAATTCCTTAGTAGATCGAATTGTACCTGGAAAATTATCTGCCGAAAAAAAAATAGTAGAAGAATCATTAATCGGGTATCAAGACGATTTGATGATTTTATGTGAACCCTATAGTTTATGGGCAATAGAAAGTGCTAATAAAAAAACTATTAAAACACTGTCTTTTGCGATAACGAACCCTACAGTAAAAGTGGTGCCTGATATTAATTTATATAAAGAACTTAAACTGAGATTATTGAATGGCACTCATAGTTTTTCTTGTGGGCTTGCCATTTTATGTGGCTTTGATACGGTTAAAGATGCCATGCAAGCTGATTATTTCAGACAATTTGTAAAAACTTTAATGTTGGAAGAAATTAAACCTCTTCTCATTTCTGAAAGCATTTCTGAACAAACAGCCCAAATTTTTGCAGAACAAGTTATTGATCGTTTTAGTAACGAATCTATTGAGCATAAATGGATTAATATTAGTATGCAGTACAGTACTAAAATGGCTATTAGGAATGTTCCATTATTTTTATTAAACAGTAAAAAGAATAGAGAGATTCCTACATGCATGATTCTTGGATTCGCAGCCTTTCTTTTATTTATGAAAACAGAAAAGAATAAAGATGGCTTGTATCAAAAGTTTATTGGAAATCAGTTTCATCCAGTTAATGATGATAAAGCCGAATTAATTTATCATTATTGGTTAGAAAAAAATACATTTGATGCTGTTTCTACTATATTAAGCGATGTTTCAATTTGGGGTACTAATCTTAATGATATCAAGGGCTTTTGCGATAAATTAGTTGAAATGATAGAAAGCTTAAATCGGGGTGTGGAGAAAAATGTTAAATTACTCATGGAAAAAAAAAGTTAGTATGCCGGGTAAACAAAAAGTATTACAAGTACATCCATCCGACAATGTTATTGTTGCATTAAAGGATTTAGCGAAAGATGAAATAATTCAGTTTAAGGGAAACGCATATCATTTAATCGATTCGGTTCCTGCAAAACACAAATTCACAATAACACATATTCCCAAAGACGGGAGTATTATCATGTATGGTGTTTTAGTTGGGAAAGCAACTATTGATTTGCCTGTTGCCTGCAAAATAACTACAGAAAATATTCGACATGCGTCCGATGGTTTTAAATTGGGGAATAGAAAAACAAATTGGCAGATTCCAGATATTGAAAAATGGAGAGATAAAAAATTCTTTGGCTATCATCGCAAAGATGGTTCAGTAGGAACTGCGAACTATTGGTTAGTTATTCCATTGGTCTTTTGTGAAAATAGAAACATCGAAGTATTGAAAGATGCATTACTTGATGAACTTGGATATGCAAGACCCAAAAGATATCATCAGTTTACAAAAAACCTTGCAGGTTTATATAAAACAGAAAAAGGTTTTGCAAAAATTGAAGCAGAAATTTTTCAAGAACAAAATACCCTTGAAACAACTGAACCTGTTTTCAAAAATATAGATGGGATTAAATTTCTTACACACGATGGTGGCTGCGGAGGTACTCGTTCTGACGCTAAAGCACTTTGTGGTTTGTTGGCTGGATACATAGTGCATCCCAATTGTGCTGGAGCAACAGTTTTGAGTTTGGGATGCCAAAATGCACAGTCGTCTCTCTTGCAAGAAGAGATACAAAAACGAAATCCTCATTACGATCGTCCACTTTATATTTTAGAACAACAAGTAGCTGGAACTGAAACTAATTTAATCGAATCAGCTATCAGACAAACTTTTCTAGGCTTAGTCCATGCAAATGAACAAACCAGAAAGCCAGCTCCAATTAATAAGTTGGTAATTGGACTTGAGTGTGGAGGATCAGATGGATTTTCTGGTCTTTCAGCTAATCCTGCAATTGGTCATACTTCTGATTTATTGGTTGCATTAGGTGGTTCTGTTATTCTATCTGAATTTCCAGAACTATGTGGTGTGGAACAAGAATTGAGTGATCGTTGTGTAAAAGAAGATATTGCAAATAAGTTCATGCACTTAATGCAAGTTTATAATAAAAGAGCAGAAGAAAGTGGCAGCGGATTTTATATGAATCCTTCTCCTGGCAATATTAAAGATGGTTTAATTACTGATGCTATAAAATCTGCGGGTGCTGCAAAAAAAGCAGGAAATTCTCCAGTGGTTGATGTATTGGATTATCCGGAAAAATTAGTAGTTCCTGGTTTGAATCTTTTATGTACTCCTGGAAATGATGTGGAATCAACAACAGCAGAAGTAGCTTCTGGTGCAAACATTGTTTTGTTTACTACAGGCCTAGGAACTCCAACAGGGAATCCTATTGTACCTGTTGTAAAAATTGCAACTAATACGGTACTCTTTAATAAAATGCCAGATATAATTGATATAAATACTGGAACAATTATAGATGGGTTAGAAACCATTGAAGAAGCAGGCGAAAGAATTCTAGATTTTGTAATTGAATTAGCCAGTGGAAATAAAACGGTACACGCAATGCATCATGGCCAGGATGATTTCATACCTTGGAAGAGAGGAGTTAGTTTGTAATTGAATAGTTAATCGAATAAGCAAGGCATATGAAAAAATTTATTGACGAAAATTTTCTGTTACAAAATAAAACTGCAGAGAATCTATATCATACTTATGCAAAAAATTTGCCTTTGATCGATTATCATTGTCATCTTTCTCCAAAGCTAATTGCGGAAGATTATCAGTTTAAAAATATAACGGAAGCTTGGTTAGCTGGAGACCATTATAAGTGGAGAGCCATGCGAGCCAATGCAGTATCTGAAAGTTTCTGTACTGGAAATGCTTCGGATTATGATAAGTTTATGAAATGGTCTGATACAGTTCCTTATACAATCAG
This sequence comes from uncultured Bacteroidota bacterium, assembly GCA_903927185.1. Classification (GTDB taxonomy): domain Bacteria; phylum Bacteroidota; class Bacteroidia; order Chitinophagales; family Chitinophagaceae; genus Sediminibacterium. Next base: position 101,242 of record CAIYLW010000003.1, on the reverse strand, counting down.
AAATCCTCTGTACCATTGGACGCATCTGGAATTGCAGCGTTATTTTGGTATATACGAAACACTTAGTTCAGAAACAGCTGCAAACATTTATCAATACTCTTCAGATAAATTACAAACTCCTTCCTATTCAGTAAAGAATTTGCTACGGAAAATGAATGTTGCTCTTGTATGCACAACAGATGATCCTGTTGATGATTTGAATTTTCATATACAATTACAAAAAGAAGGGTTTGAAATTCCGATACTTCCTACTTTTCGTCCGGATAGAGCGATGGACATTAGTAATCCGGAAAAGTTTGGTTCTTATCTTCATCAATTGGAAGAGGTTTCGAATCAATCTATTTCAAATTTTAAACATTTTCTGCAAGCTTTAAAATCCAGACATGATTTTTTTGCTTCAATTGGATGCCATGTTTCTGATCATGGGTTGGAGGAAATCTATGCTGAAGATTACACATCTACAGAGATTGATTCTACTTTCGATAAACTAAGGCAGGGCAAAAAATTGAATCTGGAAGAACAATTGAAATTTAAGTCAGCCATGTTATTTCAATTTGCAGAATGGGATTATGAAAAAGGATGGGTACAACAATTTCATTTAGGAGCATTGCGAAATAATAATGAACGCATGATAAAGACTTTAGGGCCAGATACAGGGTGGGATTCGATTGGAGATTTTTCTCATGCAAAATCGGTTGCGAAATTTTTAAGTAGACTTGATGCAGATAATAAACTTACTAAAACAATTCTATATAATTTGAATCCAGCAGATAATGCTCTATTTGCTTCAATGGCAGGAAACTTTAATGATGGTTCCATAGCCGGTAAAATTCAATATGGTGCTGCGTGGTGGTTTTTAGACCAAAAAGATGGAATGATTAAACAAATCAATGCTTTATCCAATATGGGTTTGTTAAGCAAGTTTGTAGGAATGCTAACAGATTCAAGAAGCTTTTTGTCGTTCCCCAGACACGAATATTTTCGTCGAATACTTTGCAATTTATTTGGATCTGAAATTGAAAATGGGGAACTACCTAACGATGTAAAATGGGTAGGAGAAATAATACAAGATATTTGTTATAGAAATGCAAGAGGTTATTTCGGTTGGGAAAAAATTACTCCAGACATTAATTTAATCTCTTAAAATATTTTGATGAAAAAGGTACTTTGTTTTGGTGAACTATTGTTGCGGATATCTCCATTTATTGTGGAAACAAACAAAGACCCCTTCGCTATCTATTTAGGAGGTGCCGAAGCCAATGTAGCAAGAGCCTTATCCCATTTTGGAATTGGGGTACAATATTGTTCAGCATTGCCTGATAATTTTATGACAACTAGGATAATGCAATTCCTTAATGATTCTAAAGTGGGAACTGATAAAATGATCTTATCTGGAGATAGAATTGGTCTATATTATTTAGATCATGGGGCTGACTTAAAAGGTGCTGTTGTTTACGATCGAGCCGATTCTTCCTTTGCAAAATTGCAGACTGGTACTATTGATTGGGATAAAGTATTTGAAGGTATTGATTGGTTTAACTTTTCAGCAATCAGTCCCGCAATAAATCAAAACCTTGCAGATATTTGTTTGGAAGCTGTAAAAATGGCGATACAAAAAAATATCATGGTATCGGTTGATTTAAATTATCGATCCAGACTTTGGAAATATACTACGAGTCCTATCGCTGTGATGAAACAATTATTGCCCTATTGTAATTTAGTGATGGGAAATATCTGGAGTGCAAATACTTTGTTAGGAATTGCAATTGATGAAGACATTCATGAAAAGCATTCAAAGCAATCATACTTAGATCAATCATTGGCTGTATCTAAAGAAATAATGCTACAGTATCCATCTTGTAAAACTGTAGCAAACACATTTCGTTTTGATACTGAAGAAAAAAAAATTAAGTATTATACAACACTATATCACAATAATATCAATTATCAATCTCCGGAATTTAATGTAGAACAGATCGTGGACAGAAGTGGAAGTGGTGATTGTTTTATGGCTGGACTCATTTATGGAATTTTACAAGAACATCAACCACAAAACATACTCAATTTTGCAACTGCAGCAGCAGTGGGGAAACTTCAGGAAAAAGGTGATGGGACAAGACAAAATGTTACATCAGTTAATGATTTATTAATGAAAAATCATTAGTCTTTCAAATTCTCACTTTGAAGATTAGTTTTCGAATCCTTCCATCAGAGATCATAGGAGCATGTACGTCGTCAGGATATAAAATCACAAACTGATTTTCTTTTAAAGTAAAAAACATATCTGGTAAGTCGTTATAAAATAAAACATCTTTCTCAGCGCTATATTCGTTTCTTGGTAAAAAACAGGTATTACGAGGTTTCCATCCAAACTTTTCAATACCCGATATGCAGAACTGAATATCTATATGCTGATTGTGACATTCAAATTCAGAAATCGAAGCAGATTCAGAAACTCCATTTTCATCAGCAACTATTACCCTTAGCTCTTTCCCTTCAATTTCATGATGTCCGATGGAGATACTATTTAAATTAGTAGAATTGATGAAATCAAAAGCTTTTTTGAAAAGCGGATTCAGATTGTAATATTTTGAGCTATTACTTATATGATCAATTACCATGTATTTTTTTTAAATATTTATTGAAGATAACAAAGACTTGGATTATAAATTCTTTCGTAAAACATTCTTTCCATGTAGTTTTTCTGAAATAATATAGAGTAACTTTAAAATAGAAGACAATTAAATAATTGCTATATGGAAAAGAATCCCAGAATACTTGATCTTATTTCTTCACAAGGGTTATTACCCCTTTACTATCATAGTGATAAAGATGTAAGTATAGCTATCATGAAAACACTGTATGATGCAGGTATCCGTGCGATTGAATATACTAATCGAGGAAAAACAGCACTTGCTAATTTTACGGAAATGAAAAAAGTGGCGGATGCTGAAATGCCTGGAATGAAACTTGGGGTAGGCACGATTAAAAATGCAGGGATGGCTAATCTGTTTATTAAAGCCGGTGCAGATTTTTTGGTGTCCCCAGGTCTTGTTGAATCGGTGGCTGAAATTGCAAGTTTGCATCGCATGCCCTGGATACCAGGTTGTATGACACCTACGGAAATTATTAAAGCAGAAAATATGGGTGCTAATTTTATCAAATTATTTCCGGGAAATTTATTGGGCCCAGGTTTTGTAGAAGCTATTAAAGATATATTCCCTGATTTACATTTTATGCCTACCGGTGGAGTTACTACGGAAAAAGAAAATATTGAACAATGGTTTCAGGCTGGTGTTATTGCTGTTGGTATGGGAAGCCAGTTAATTAGTAAAAAATTACTTGATTCAAAAGACTATAACACTATTGGTAAAGAAACCCAGAAAGTATTGGCAATTATTAAAAATTATAAAAACTAATTCATGCAGCATACAGATATTGGTAAATACCGTTGGACAATATGCTCATTGATTTTTTTCGCAACAACTATTAATTATCTCGATAGAGCTGTAATTAGTTTATTAAAATCGAGTTTAACTGTTGAGTTTAAATGGAATGATGGAGATTATACCAATATTGAAATAGCATTTAAAGTGTCTTATGCAATAGGGATGTTAGGTGCAGGTAGACTAATTGATAAATTGGGAACCAAGATTGGTTATATGTTCTCAACTTTTCTTTGGAGTGTTGCTGCAATCGCTCATGCATTTGCCAATAGTACATTTGGTTTTGGAATAGCAAGATCAGCATTAGGGTTAACCGAAGCAGGAAATTTTCCGGCTGCTATAAAAACAGTTGCGGAATGGTTCCCAAAAAAAGAAAGAGCTTTTGCTACTGGGATATTTAATTCTGGAACCAATATAGGGGCTATCATAGCGCCATTAACTGTTCCATGGATTAATGTGCATTGGGGTTGGCAATGGGCTTTTATATTAACTGGATCATTAGGATTTATATGGTTGATTTTTTGGTGGTTATTGTATGAAGTTCCTGCCAAACACAAACTGTTATCTAAAGGAGAATTTGATTTTATTCATAGTGATTCTATACAGAATAGCACAGAAAATAAAAATCAAGAAAAAAACATTTCTTGGATTCGTTTAATGGGGTATCGACAAACCTGGGCAGTAGTATTTGGTAAATTTTTAACCGATCCTATTTGGTGGTTTTATCTTTTTTGGCTTCCTGATTTTTTAGAAAGTGAATATCATTTAAAGGGTATCGCGATTGGGTTACCGGTTGCTATGGTATATACTTTATCAACCCTTGGAAGTATTGGTGGCGGTTGGATTCCATTGCAATTAATAAAACACAATATCACTTTATTCAAAGCAAGAAAAATATCCATGCTAATTTATGCATTTTGTGTTTTGCCAATAGTATTTGCACAATTATTAGGAAGTTTAAACATTTGGTTGGCTGTATTCGTAATCGGGTTCGCCGCAGCTGCACATCAGGCGTGGAGTGCAAATATGTATACGGTTGTCTCTGATCGATTCCCCAAACATACCGTTGCTTCTGTAACTGGTATTGCAGGAATGTTTGGCGCTATTGGCGGTATATTTTTATCGCTTTTTGTACAAAAAAACTTGTTTGTACATTATCGGTCAATTCATCAAATTGAAACGGCATATTATATCATGTTCTTTTTAAGTGGAACTGCCTATTTGCTCGCATGGGTTATTATGCAAGCCTTATTAGGGAAAAACGAAGAAGTTGTTTTTACATAAATAAATTGTCAAGAAAGAAATGAAAAAGTACGGCATACTATTTTTTGTATTGTTAGAAATGGGTTCAGAAATATTTGCACAAACGCATTCTAAGAACCTTAGTAGCATTATTGTTAAAAATCATGCTACTTCCCAAAAAATTGATATTAGCATTGACGGAAAATTGTTTACTAGTTTTTGTTATCCCGATAGTTTAGAAAAACCATTCCTGTATCCAATTTATGCCGCTAATGATTCAACTATTACAAGGGGGTTTCCATTGAATCCTCGACCTAATGATCCAACAGATCATCCTCATCATATTGGTTTATGGTTTAATTACGAAAGTGTAAATGGATTGGATTTCTGGAATAATTCATATGCTATTGAAAGTATTAAGAAAAAAAATTATGGCTGGATTCGCACTAAAAAAATTGTTCGTGCAGAAAGCGGTAAACACGCAATTGTTTCGTATTTGGCAGAATGGACTAATGAACAAAAGAAGGTATTATTAGAAGAAACAACAGACTTGAAGTTTAGTAGTATAGGAACAAACAGAGTTATTGAAAGGATTACAAAATTGACTGCCAATGAAGAGGTAAGTTTTAATGATGTGAAAGATGGCATGTTGGGTTTGCGAGTTGCTCACGCATTAGAATTGCCCATTTTGGAAAGCAAAAAATATACAGATGCTAGTGGAATTGTTACTTATGTTAAAGCAAATAAGGATAGTACGGTAACAGGCAATTATCAAACTAGCGAAGGGAAACAAGGCGATGCAGCCTGGGGTACAAGGGGTAACTGGTGTATGTTATACGGAAAATTGGGAGCAGACTCAGTAAGTATTGTAATCATTGATCATCCGAAAAATCCTGGATATCCAACTTATTGGCATGCTCGCAATTACGGTTTATTTGCGGCTAATCCACTTGGGCAAAAAGTATTTTCAAATGGAAAAATCGAGTTGAATTATAAATTACTGAAAGGACAGTCCGTGGTATTTCGCTACAAAATTTTAGTTGCTACTGGTAAGTATAGAATGGATAATTCATCAATTGAAAAATTCGCCAAGGAATTTAGTACAGTAAAATAATTTGTAGTTTCTACAATGGGCGTATTTTTGATTCATGCAATTGAGCTTTAGTTATCAGAAACCCAAAGTTATTCAGGCACTTCGTTATCATTTTGTGCAAAGTCCAGAAATAAGAATCATGCTCATTCTGGTAAATGTATTTGCAATTGTAGCGGCCATTCTTTTTTACACAAAAAAAATACGCCCTGAACCTTTCTTTTTAGGTTCGGTGATCTGGATGGGTTTGATGGCTTCATTTTGGTATTTTCTCCCCAATAATATTTACAATAAAGCAGATACTTTTAAGGATAAATTCATCATACATTTTAATGATGTTGCTGTTGTATTAGAAAACGAACGAGGAGAAATGATTTGGCATTGGAATAAGTTTAGCAAATACTTTGAGAGCCCTCATTTTTTTCATTTATACTTTGATGCAAAATCTTTTTTTATCATTCCAAAAGACAATATGGGAGAGGAGTTTACCCATGAATTAAGAGGACTTTTGAAAGATAAAATTAAAAAGTAGAAGTGAAAGAGGATTCATTTATAAATTCTTCATCATCTCAACATGCGGAATAGTAACTTCTACAAATTCGTGCCCTTCCAAATGATATCCTAGTTTTTCATAAAAACCGATGGCAGTTTTGCGGGCATGCATATTTAATTTTTTGAAGCCACGGTCACGCGCAATATTTTCAGCGAAGTTCATTATTACTCTTCCAATTCCCTTTCCCTGAAGCCCAGAAAGTACGGCCATTTGCCTGAGGCGAACCGTTATTTCGTCTTCTTTTGTCAAAATACAGCAACCTTCCAGCTTTTCTTCGTCGAAAAAACCAATTAAAATATCATTTTTTTCTGCTTCCAGATCTTCTTTTGTAAATGTTAAACCCAATGGTTTTCTTAACATCTGAAAACGTAAATCCACCATCTTATGATGCTGTATTGAGCCATGGTCAATGATTTGTAAGGGCATAGGCGAAAATCAAGGCACCCAAGATAGGAATGATTTTCTTATCAAAAAACACCAAAATCAGCAAGAACTAACATAAGTTAGTAAAAGCTTGTGGAAACAAAAATGCATTAAAAGATGGCGGTTTTGCTAAAAAGTATATTTTTGCGCCTGTAACAAAAACTTTTACAATGTCAGACATCGCAACAAGAGTAAAGAAAATCATAGTTGACAAGTTAGGCGTAGACGAAGCAGAGGTAACAAACGAAGCTTCTTTTACTAATGATTTGGGTGCGGATTCTTTGGATACCGTAGAGTTGATCATGGAATTCGAAAAAGAATTTAACATCTCTATCCCTGATGAGCAGGCTGAAACCATCACAACTGTTGGTCAGGCTGTAGCTTACCTAGAAGAGCACGCTAAGTAAGATCTCCCTTCAATTGGAATAATTTAATCAGGCCCAGTTAACTCCGGGCCTGATTATCACTACAAACAGGCAAGGAAATGGAATTAAAAAGAGTAGTTGTTACCGGTATTGGAACCCTTAACCCTTTGGGCAATAATCTAAATGAATATTGGACCAACTTGTTAGATGGTGTTTCAGGAGCAGATAATGTTACTTTATTTGATGCCTCTAAGTTCAAAACAAGATTTGCTTGTGAAGTGAAAGGTTTTGATCCTACCAATTTTATGGATAGGAAAGAAGCTAGAAAATTAGACCGATTTGCTCAACTAGCCATTGTTGCTAGTGATCAGGCTGTATCTGATGCTGGCATCAGTAAAGAAAATGTGGATGTTGATCGTGTTGGTGTAATTTTTGCAAGTGGTATTGGTGGATTAACTACTTTTCAGGAAGAGGTGATCAACTTTGCTAAAGGCGATGGTACCCCACGTTTCAATCCCTTTTTTATTCCTAAAATGATATTAGACATTGCTGCGGGTCAGATTTCCATGCGTCATGGATTTCGTGGTCCCAACTTTGCTGTTGTAAGCGCTTGTGCTTCCAGTACTAATGGGATCATCACGGCATACGACAATATTCGTTTAGGAAAAGCAGATATCATCATTAGTGGAGGCTCAGAAGCCGTAATTGGAGAAGCTGGAATGGGTGGATTTAATGCCATGAAAGCTATGAGCGAACGCAACGATGACCCTAAAACGGCTAGCCGCCCTTACGACAAAGACCGCGACGGTTTTGTAATGGGTGAAGCAGCTGGAGTGCTTGTTCTTGAAGAATATGAACATGCTATAAAAAGAGGTGCAAAAATTTACTGTGAGATCGCTGGTGGAGGCGCAACTGCAGATGCATATCATCTTACAGCCCCCCATCCGGATGGTTTGGGTGCATGTAATGTGATGAATGCTGCATTGAGAGATGCTGGAATGCGCGCAGACGAAATCGATTACATTAATGTTCACGGAACTTCTACTCCTCTCGGAGATGGGGCTGAAGCTAAGGCCATTACTAATGTCTTTGGCGAACATGCTTATAACCTTAATATCAGCGCTACAAAATCAATGACAGGTCACTGCCTTGGAGCTGCTGGCGTTATTGAAGCAATTGCTTGTATACAAGCTGTTATATACGATATTATACCTCCTACAATCAATCACTTTACAGATGATCCATCTTTAGATCCTCGATTGAATTTTACTTTTAATACACCACAAAAAAGAATTGTTCGTGCTGCTTTAAGTAATACTTTCGGATTTGGTGGGCACAATGCCTGTGTGATTGTAAAAAAATATGTAGCTTAGGTTTGTGCAATTTCTAAAAAAATTCCTTAAAAAATCTGTCGATACTTCTTTCGAAAGTCAATTGAAGAATGTATTGGGTATAAAACCCGGTAATAGCTTACTGTATCGAACTGCATTAAGTCACCGTTCAGTGAAAGAAACGGCCGACGAAAACAATGAGCGCCTCGAATATTTAGGGGATGCCGTTTTAAGTGCAATAGTTGCTGACTATCTGTTTAAGCGCTATCCTTACAAAGGAGAAGGTTTTCTAACGGAGATGCGCAGTAAAATGGTAAACAGGCAACAATTGAATGATATAGCCCTTAAAATGGGTCTTAAAAAACTCACTTTTTACAATAAGTTCGATAATTCTTTAAAGGGAAGTCAGATTTTTGGTAATACACTCGAAGCCTTAGTTGGTGCAGTATACCTTGATAAAGGTTATGCAAAAACTAGTAATTGGGTATTGAAACAAATAGTGATTCCACATATGTTTGTTGATGACCTTGAGCTGATTGATATAAATTTGAAAAATAAATTAATTGGATGGGCCAATAAAAATGGCAAGATCCTGGCTTTTGAATTAGTACAAGAAAAAATGGAAGGAAGCCGCCGCTTATTTACAATCAATGCCGTATTGGATGGTGAGATGCTTGCTCAAGGCAAGGGCTATAATAAAAAAGATGCAAGTCAGGTTGCGGCACAATTAGCAGTAGAAAAATTGGGGCTCTAATGGATCAGGAACAATATAAATTTCAATTGAAAAAGAAACTCACTTTATTTGGGAGCCTTTTTCTCGTTGGAATAATTGCGATATTTTATTTTGCCTGTCATTAATCAATATCCTCACAAAGTTCGATCAACACTCCATTAGTAGATCTAGGATGTAAGAAACAAACCCATTTATTGTCTGCCCCTTTTTTTGGTTCATCCTGTAATAATATAAACCCCATGTCTTTTAAACGAATCATTTCAGCTTTGATATCAGTTACTGCAAAAGCTAAGTGATGAACTCCTTCTCCTTTTTTTTCAATAAATTTTTCTATAACCCCGCCCGCTGCAGTATTAGCTAATAACTCAATTTTTGTATCCCCCTGCCTAAAAAAAGCTGTAATAACCTGTTCGCTCTCAACTGTTTCAGTTTTGTAACATGGGCTATTAAATAACCCTTCAAATAAATGAATGGATTGCTGTAAATCTTTTACTGCAATACCGATATGTTCCAATTTTATCATAAGATTATATTATGTCTGTTAGCTTTACGAAAAGAGGAAAATCATTGTTGACAGGCCTTCCACCTCCAAATTTATAGAACCTATTGCTATACTTTTGCATTATAAGATAGATTAAACAAAATTGATTATGTTGAAGTTCCCGATATACCTAGATAACAATGCCACCACACCCATGGATCCTCGTGTGTTGGAAACCATGCTGCCTTATTTTACCGAACATTTCGGTAATGCAGCAAGTCGTAATCACCCATTTGGATGGGAAGCTGAAGAAGCTGTTGATTATGCCCGTGAGCAAGTAGCTAAATTAATTGGTGCTGATCCAAAAGAAATCATTTTCACTTCTGGTGCAACTGAAGGTGATAATTTAGGAATTAAGGGTGTTTATGAAATGTATGCCAGCAAAGGCAATCATATCATCACTTGTACTACCGAACACAAAGCAGTTTTAGATACTTGTAAACATATTGAGCGCAGTGGTGGTGAAGTAACTTACTTAGAAGTGGGTGCTGATGGATTGGTTAATCTAGCTGAATTAGAAGCAGCTGTTAAACCAACTACCATCTTAATTGCCATCATGTATGCAAACAATGAAATTGGTGTAATTCAACCTGTAAAAGAAATCAGTGCTATTGCTAAAAAGCATGGTGTTTTATTTTTCTCCGATGCAGTGCAAGCTGTTGGTAAGGTTCCTGTGGATGTAAATAAAGATGGAATTGATATTATGGCTTTTACAGCTCATAAAATGTACGGACCAAAAGGGATTGGTGCTTTATATGTTCGTCGTAAAAATCCTCGCGTTAAAGTAACAGCGCAAATGGATGGCGGCGGTCATGAAAGAGGCATGCGTAGTGGTACATTGAATGTTCCTGGAATCGTTGGATTTGGTAAGGCTTGTGAATTGGCTAGACTAGAAATGGCTGATGATGCAATTCGCTTGAGTAAGTTCCGCGATAAATTGGAATCTGCTTTAATGCAATTGGAAGAAGCATATGTAAATGGAAGTCGTGAACACCGTTTACCGCATGTGACAAATATTTCTTTTAAATATGTAGAAGGAGAAGGTTTGTTGATGGGCTTTAATAAAAATATTGCTCTATCATCTGGATCTGCTTGTACCTCTGCATCATTGGAACCAAGTTATGTTTTGAAAGCTCTTGGTTTAGGAGACGATTTAGCACATAGTTCACTTCGTTTTGGATTAGGACGTTTTACAACAGAAGATCAGATTGATTATACAATCAAAGCAATAAGTGAAACAGTTTTGAAACTAAGAGAAATGAGCCCTTTATGGGAAATGTTTAAAGAAGGTGTTGATATGGACAAAATTGAATGGGCTCACCATTAATTAAATTGTAAATTCTAAATCACCCCACAAAAAAATATAAAACATGGCATACTCAGAAAAAGTTATCGATCATTATAGCAATCCTAAGAACGTTGGAACTTTGGATAAAGCAAAAAAGAATGTTGGCACCGGCTTAGTTGGTGCTCCAGAATGTGGCGACGTAATGCGTTTGCAAATTGAAGTTGATGACGCTACTGGTGTAATTACTGATGCTAAATTCAAGACCTTCGGTTGTGGATCTGCAATCGCTTCGTCATCGTTAGCTACAGAGTGGTTAAAAGGAAAAACAGTTGATCAGGCAGTTGCTATTGACAATATGGATTTAGTAGAAGAATTAAATCTTCCTCCAGTAAAAATTCACTGTTCTGTTTTAGCAGAAGACGCAATTAAAGCAGCAATCAACGACTATCGTTCAAAAAACGGATTAGAGCAGTTGGTATTTGATGAAAAAATTCACTAATATTTTATGGCAGCAGTAGCAGCAGAGAATAGCATATACGTAAGCGATAAGGCAAAGAAAAAAGTACAACAGCTGATGGAAGAAGCAGAAGTTGTAGGAGACGATTCTTATTTTTTAAGAGTTGGTGTTGTGGGCGGTGGTTGCTCTGGCTTAAGCTATAAATTGGATTTTGATAACGAAATCAAACCAATGGATCAAGTATTTGAAGACAATGGCATTAAAGTAGTTACAGACCTCAAAAGCTTTCTTTACTTAGTAAATACAGAATTAGATTTTTCTGATGGATTAAATGGTAAAGGTTTTTATTTCAATAACCCCAATGCTAGTAGAAGTTGTGGATGTGGTGAAAGTTTTGCTGTTTAGAACTTTTTATAAAATACAAAAAGAGCCATTGCATAATTGATGCAGCGGCTCTTTTTTTTGTATTTAAATCATACATTATTCGGATGTTTATTTTTCATCAATCTCTTTTTGAGTTGGCGGTGGTGGCGGAGTAGGTAAATTACCGGAATTAATCTTTTTCGGCATTGGAGGCGGAGGAGCTTTTTTATCTCTATCTTTTACAATCACCGGAGGTGTGAATTTAACGGGCTCTGGTGGTTTCGGAGCCTTTGGTTTGTGTTTCTTTGAACTGCTGGTAACTGTAACCGGAATTGCGTCTGCCCCCTTTTCAATAGTTGGCTTAGTAGTTACATGTGCTACTTTTTTCTCCTGCGCATTTGCGAAAATGCCAATACCAAAGAGGAAGAAGGCGATTAGTAAAAGTCGTAGGTTCATAATTTTTCTTTTAGCTAGGATGCTAAATGTGATAATTTCCATAAAGTATGATAGAATTAAAGTAGAAGATTTAGTTTTGAAGCATGTGGATGATCTGCAAAAAAGAATGGCAACAGTTTTTTAGTAGCCTTACCGGCTATCTTGCCCTTGTTGTATTTTTATTATTGAATGGGCTCTTTTTATTTGTTTTCCCTGATTCCAATCTCCTTGACTTTGGTTATGCTAGCCTTAGTGGGTTTTTCAATCTTGCTCCCTGGTTATTATTATTTCTGATACCAACCATTACTATGCGAAGCTTTGCAGATGAATACAAATCGGGTAGCTTTGAAATTTTAAAGACACTTCCTTTAACACCCCAATCAATTGTTATTGGGAAATATCTTGGTGCTTTGTTTATTGTTCTTACAGCTCTCCTGCCTTCTATTATTTACGCGTTCTCCATTCAAAGCCTAAGTGTAACTGGTGGAATTGATTTGGGAGCCACCATTGGAAGTTATATTGGATTATGCTTATTGGCTGCAGTATTTACAGCTATAGGGATTACAGCTAGTAGTTTTACCAATAATACAGTTGTTGCATTTATCGGTGGGGCATTTATCTGCTTCCTTTTATATTCAGGTTTTTCAGCAATAAGTAAACTACCCGTGTTTAATGCAGGGTTTGATTATTATATCGAATTGTTAGGTATTCAATATCATTATCGTAGCATTAGTAGAGGCGTAATAGATAGTAGAGACCTTTTTTATTTTTTAGGGATCATTGTACTATTCTTATTTATTACAAGAAAAAATCTGCTCAAAAGATAACTAATGACAATGAAAAAATTATTGGAAGGAAGAATTGGTTGGGCAATTGCCGTGATCCTTTTTATTGGCTTAGTGTATACTTCAAACCTCTTTACATTTAGAGCCGATCTTACAGCAGAAAAACGTTTTACGGTTAGTGCTGCTACCAAAAAAGTTTTGAATGCCCTAGACAGTACTGTAACGGTGCAAGTATTCTTAACAGGAGATCTGCCTGCAGATTATAGAAAACTAAATCAGGCAGTTCAGGATTTATTAACAGAATTTAAAAGCATATCTGGTGGTAATTTAATTAAAGTAAGTTTTGAAAAACCTGGTGAATCCATAAAAGACGACACAGCAAAAGTGCTTTTCTATGATAGCCTTGCTCGATTAGGAGTAGTATTTGAACAGGCTGCTTCTATTTCTTCTGAAAAAGAGAAAACCACCCAACAGCTCATTATCCCATCAGCTCTCCTTACTTACAAAAATCAAAAACCAATTGCTATCGATCTAAGAAGTAGCAAAAAAGTATTTAAGCAATACAATGTACTTACCGAAGATCCTCAGGAAGATATAGAAGCAACAAGAAATGCTGCAGAAGCTTTGTTAGAGTACAAATTTGCAAATGCAATTGATAAACTAACTCGAAAAAATATACCAACTGTTGCATACGCTGTTGGGAATGGGGAACCCATAGATTTAAAAGTGAATGATTTAGGTGAGAGCCTTCGTAATGAATATCGTTTAGCTGTATTTGACTTAAAAAAAGGTTACCCAGATGCTTCACTGATTAATGCAATCATGATTGTAAAACCAACCATTGCATTTACAGAAGAAGACAAAATGAAATTGGACCAATACTTGATGCACGGGGGTAAAATAATTTGGTTTGTAGATAAGCTTTATGCAGAATTAGATAGCTTAAAACGTAATCAAGCAAATTATACTGCTTACGATCGGGGATTAGATATTGATGATCTGCTTTTTAAATACGGCTGTCGTATCAACGGTGATCTGATACAAGATTTGAATTGCTCAAAAATACCTATTGTAATTGGACAAAACTCCGATGGTAGTCCTAAAATGCAAAGAGTGCCTTGGCCCTACTATCCCTTTCTATCCTCGCATAGTGATAATCCCATTACAAAAAATTTAGATAGGGTTTTGCCATTATTCCCTTCTAGTATCGACACGGTTAAAGCACCAGGAATCACCAAAACTATTTTGTTGTCGACCGACAGTAATAGCAGAAGATTGACCAGTCCCGCAATGGTTTCTGTAAATAGTGTTAGTACGGAAGATGATATGCGGAGTTTTACTAAATCGTATATTCCAATTGCCGTATTGTTAGAAGGAAAATTCAGTTCTTATTTTAATAACAGAGTGGGTAATAATTTGGCAGATTCTATATTGAGGGCAACCGGTAAACCCTATTTAAACAAAGCCGAAAAAGAGGGTAAACAAATCGTGGTGGCAGATGCTGATATCGTAACAAACGAAGTTACCCAAACTAAAGGCCCCTTACCGATGGGTTTGTTATCGATGGAAAATTATCGCTTTGCAAATCGTGAATTCTTTTTGAATAGTATTGATTACTTAGTTAGTACCAATAACCTTTTTGAAACTAGAAATAAGGAATTTGTTTTGCGCTTACTGGATAAAAAGAAATTACAAGAACACAGATTAGAATGGCAGCTCATTAATATTGGATTGCCAATCATCTTTACACTCTTATTGGGAAGCCTTTTTCAATGGGGTAGAAAAAAGCGTTACACTGCTTGATTCTGTTGACCAATTGCTATCTTTAAGTATAAATTACTTTAATGAACAACACTCAGTTCGTTTATTTCATTTTTGGAATAGTACTTTTATTAGCACTTGTTTTTGATTTAGGACTGATCAGTAAAAAAAATAAGGAAGTCACAATAAAGCAAGCTTTTATTCAAACCATTTTTTGGGTTACACTTGCACTTTCTTTTTTTGTTTTTATGTGGATTTTAGAGGGCAGTAAGCCAGCTCTGGAATACATGAGCGCATACCTGATGGAATGGAGTTTAAGTATCGATAATATTTTTGTCTTTATATTAATATTTAATTCGTTTAAAGTAAAAGAAAAAAATTACTCTAGAATTTTGTTGATTGGAATATTGATGGCCATCGTATTCAGGATTATTTTTATCTCATTAGGTGTTGCATTAGTGGCTAAATTTCATTGGATATTATATGGATTTGGTATTTTTCTATTGTATACAGGATATAAAATGTTTACTACAAATGAGGATGATACATTTGAACCTCATGAAACGAAAGTGTACAAATTTTTAAAGAAATATTTGCCAATTGCATCACATGATGGGAATGGTAAAATAATGATCAGAGAAAATGGGAAACCAGTTTATACCACATTATTTGTTGTAGTGGTATTATTAGCCACCATCGATCTTGTATTTGCTATGGATTCCATACCTGCTGTTTTGGGGATTTCAAATGAAAAGTTGGTTATTTATACTTCCAATATTTTTGCTGTTTTAGGATTGCGATCGCTATTCTTTTTATTAAGAGGAGCCGTAAACAAATTCGATTACTTGCAACAAGGCATTGCAATAGTGTTAGCTTTTATTGGCATTAAAATGTTAGGAGAATATTATCTCGATCAATGGTTGGATAAAACAATTCAAACCGTCTTTTCCTTAGGCGTAATTCTGGTTTGTATTTCAGGCTCCATAATTTATTCAATTTATCATGATAAAAAGGGAATGATTCAGTCATTACCTGATTATAAAAAATAAAATATTGACTTACTCCATCCTTGATATAGCAAACATTATACATGCAAAACATAGTGATCTATTGGATCATGAAGTTGAGTTTATTTTGATAGATAGCCGAAAGCTGATCTATCCAGAGAAATCGATTTTTTTTGCATTGAGTAGTAGTAGAAAGAACGGTCATTCATTTATATCAGATCTATATGAAAAAGGAGTAAGAAATTTTATTGTTCAAAATGGTTATTCTGTTTTAGCAAATGATGCAAATTATCTATTCGTAGAAAATGTATTAGAAGCATTACAAACACTTGCTGCATATCATCGAACCAGTTTTAATAATTCAATACCAGTAATCGGTATTACAGGAAGTAATGGAAAAACTATTGTAAAAGAATGGTTGTTTCAATTATTACAGACAGATCATCATATTGTGAGAAGCCCCAGGAGTTATAATTCACAAATAGGAGTTCCACTTAGTATTTGGCAAATGAATCAAACCCATACCCTTGCAATTTTCGAAGCAGGTATTTCTAAGATTGATGAAATGAAAGCTTTGTGGAAAATGATAAGGCCTTCTATCGGTGTTTTTACGAGCATCGGTCATTCTCATAATGAAGGGTTTAAAAACAGACTAGAAAAACTAAATGAGAAATTGCAGCTATTTCGGTTAAGTGAAAAAACAATTGTTGCGATTAACGACATGACACAAGCTGAAGTGGAACTAGTGAATCAACAATTACCTAATGCATTTACGTGGAGTAGAAAAACTGCAGCAAGTTTAAAAATAATTAAGGAAGAACGCTTAGCAAATACAACTTGTATTACTGCTATTATTACTGACAAAGAAGAGAAAATTACGATTCCTTTTTCTGATCCTATTTCCATCGATAATGCAATTACTTGCTGGTGTGTTTTAAAAATAATGGGTTATAGTTCGGAAAAAATACAAATGCGGATGCAATTGCTTAATCCTGTAGAAATGAGGATGCAATTAAAAACCGGAATCAATAATTGCTATCTCATTAATGATAGCTATAGTAATGATTTATCATCACTATCATTAGCCCTTTCTTACCTGAAACAACAAGCAGGGGAGCAAAAGGCAACATTAATTCTATCAGATATTTTACAATCTGGTTTTAATGATACAGAATTATATCAACAAGTTGCTTTAGAATTAATTCAACAAAAAGTTAACAGAATCATTGGGATAGGAACTAAAATTAGTGCCTGCAAGAATCAGTTTTTGCAAGTTGGAATTGCTGGTGATTTCTACGATTCTACAGAGTTGTTTTTACAACTAGCAACGCATCACCTTTTTCAGAACGAATACATTCTTTTAAAAGGAGCGAGGATTTTTGAATTTGAAAGAATTAGTAAATGGCTCGAAAAGCAGCAGCACCAAACTGTGATGGAAATTAATCTCTCAGCAATGTTGCATAACCTTAAATCTTATCAACAGAAACTCCGTCCTACAACCAAAGTGATGGCGATGGTAAAAGCATTTAGTTACGGTAGTGGATCTGTAGAAGTTGCAAGATTATTGGAATTTCACAAAGTTGATTATCTCGCAGTGGCTTATGCGGATGAGGGTGTGGTATTGCGAAAAGCTGGTATCAGATTACCTATAATGGTAATGAGCCCAGATGAAGCAAGTTTTGATTCATTATTAGAATATCACTTAGAACCTGAACTTTTTTCTAATACTATTTTTAATTCTTTTGAAATATATATTCAAAAACAAGGCATCACTAATTTCCCTGTTCATATCAAATTTAATACAGGAATGAATCGATTAGGATTTGAAGTAAGTGAGGCATTAACAATTTCAAATAAGATAAAAACGAGTCATTTTTTTTTAGTAAAGTCTGCATTTAGTCATTTGGCAGCTAGTGAATCTGAAGAAATGGATGCATTTACATTAGAACAATCCATGTTATTTGATACTGCTTGCCAAGAGTTATCGAAGGGCTTAGGATATCAATTTGTCAAACACCTTTCAAATACTGCCGCTATATTTAGAAAACCCGAATTGCAATATGATATGGTACGTTTGGGAATTGGACTTTATGGTGTTGATACTGCTAACCAAAAGGAGTTGTCATTACAAACAGTTGCTTCACTAAAATCTACCATTGCACAAATTAGAAAAATCTCAGAAAATGAAACAATTGGCTATAATCGAAATGGTAAACTAAGCCGAAACAGCATCATTGCTACGGTTAGAATCGGGTATGCTGATGGTTTCAACAGAAGACTTGGGAATGGAACGGTTTCCATGTTTGTGAATGGCAAATTAGCTCCGGTTGTTGGAAATGTTTGTATGGATATGACTATGATTGATATTACTGATATTCCTGGTGTACAAGAAGGCGATCAGGTGGAGATTTTTGGGAATAACCTTGCCCTACAACAATTGGCTGCTTGGAGTGATACGATCCCTTATGAAATAATGACCGGAATAAGTCAGCGTGTAAAACGTGTTTATTTAGAAGAATAGGTGGTTCTTGCGTTTTTAGCCCCTTTCTTTATAATATTTGGCTTTTTCTTCATTTTTGACTTTTGACTATTGCATTTTAACTTTCTATATTTGCCCACCTTAAATTTTGGAAGTGAAAGCTAGACAACTCATTTTAATCGTACTCTTTATCATTGTTGCTGACCAGGCAATGAAATTTTATATCAAACTGCATTATTTTTCTGGTGAAGAGCATTTAATCCTTGGCTTGCATTGGGCACGTTTACATTTCGTAGAGAATGAGGGAATGGCCTGGGGATGGAAATTTGGTGGTGGATTCGGGAAAATTGCACTCACTTTATTTCGTTTAGTGGCTGTTATTTGGGGAAGTTTCTTATTAAGAGATTTTATCAGAAAAAAATATCATAAAGGTTTTATTATCTCTGCAGCAATGATATATGCAGGAGCATTAGGCAATTTAATTGATAGTATGTTTTATGGGATGATATTTGAAAATAGCGACATTTATTTTCAGAATGTAGCCAAACTATTACCTCATTTAGGAGGCTATGCGGGTTTCTTGCATGGTAAAGTAGTTGACATGATGTATTTTCCTTTAATTAGGAACGCACATTTTCCAAGTTGGGTGCCAATATGGGGAGGAGAAGATTTCGAGTTTTTCCGTCCTGTATTTAACATTGCTGATGCATCTATTTCGTGTGGTGTGATTGTGATTTTATTATTCCAGAACAAGTTTTTTGCTAAACCAATCGAAGCAATACACCATACTGTGGAAACCCAATCTTTGGTAGATGATCAGCACCAAATTTCTTAAAAATGCTAGGTGTTTATTTAATACTCCAATGAAGTAGTGGAATATTTTCTGTTTTCCCATTTGGAAGGTTAATCACTTGATCTATAAGACCAACTCCTTTGGCGTAATAGGCTAACCCGTCCATTTCTTTTATAAAAGAAGTAGTGCCTGTTTCTTCAAACATGATTTCCCTTTTTACTACAATTACATTTTGAAAAGTAGCTCCAGCAACGGTATGAGTTTGATTCACTCCCATAATTGTGAATACATCCTTAGCAGTACCTGTTTTG
Organism: uncultured Bacteroidota bacterium; assembly: GCA_903927185.1. Classification (GTDB taxonomy): domain Bacteria; phylum Bacteroidota; class Bacteroidia; order Chitinophagales; family Chitinophagaceae; genus Sediminibacterium. Next base: position 81,839 of record CAIYLW010000003.1, on the reverse strand, counting down.
CTAACAAAGCCCCAAGCTGCTCCAAAACTTACGCCAATTGTGGGAGATTCCCAGGTTGTAGTAACTGGCATATTATCCTTTAGATAAATGTATTCTATAAAATTGTCGACTTTGTCATAAACAAAAGTATAATCAAAATCAAGTGTGCCAAATTCGTAATAATCGTGCGTTTGCTTAGAAAAATAAAAAGTATCTAATAAGGAAGTAGCATATTGTAAGTATACTTTCCCATTATATGGAATCGATGGAGGAGTTACCGTAACATTAAAGCTGTCAATTTTTGCACCTGCAGCACTCAATACAGATGGAATGTATTGAAATGTCCAGGTGGAGGCATCGGTACTAGGTAAATAGTCAATACCAGGAGTTACTGTAATAGAGAAACCACAGCCATGTACATTGTTATTAATTAAAAATGCACTGATATTTGGAAGAATTGGTTGCCCGTAACCTTTTAATTTAATAGTTGAAGGACCAGTAACTAATACACTTCCAGAATCTTTAAATAGCATACCATTTATAGTATCTGAAGTGAAATTATATTTGCCTGTAGTTGTAAAATTAACGTGTATTAAAACATAATTACTATCTGATAAAGTAGTATCGGTACTATATTTTCCATGTACTTCAGCAATTGTACAGTTGCCAAGAGAGTCTTGTAATGAGTAAATAGCATCTCCCTTCAATCTCAAGTTTTCCAAACTATACTCCTTTACACAGGAGGAGAAGGCAAAAGTCAGCATTAGGAAATAGAAAAAATATTGAATTACTCTCTTCATATTGATTGAGGTTACCAAGCTACGAATATCAGATAAATTCTATGCCAAAAACGCAGCTTTGTTGTCTAAATTTCCTTTTTCAATAAAATCTTGGATATTCTTTAACGTAGTTGTGGTAATCTGACTCAAGGCATCTTCGGTAAAAAAAGCCTGATGAGCAGTAATTAGCACATTTGGGAAACTCATTAATCGCTGAATTAAATCGTCCTGAATAATATCAGATGATAAATCCCGGAAAAACAATTTTTCCTCCTGTTCATAAACATCGATGCCTAAATACCCAATTTGGCACGATTTCAAAGCTTGAATTACCGCTTTAGTATCGATTAATCCACCCCTGCTTGTATTTAACAGCATCACTCCTTTTTTCATCATAGCGATAGTGCTGTCGTTGATAATATGTTTTGTTTGATCATTTAAAGGGCAATGAAGTGAGATGATATCACATTCCAAAACTTCTTGAAGGGGCTTGAATTCTACACCTATTGCTTCCAGATCCCGGTTTGCTATTATATCAAATGCAGAAACTTTACATCCAAAACCCAACATGATTTTACAAAATGCCTTACCTATATTTCCAGTGCCAACTACACCAACGCTTTTATTATGCACATCAAATCCGAGTAAACCATGCAGTGAGAAGTTCTGTTCCCGAACCCGATTATAGGCTTTATGTGTTTTGCGGTTCAGGGTAAGTAACATGGCTACCGCATGTTCTGCAACAGCTTCGGGGGAGTAAGCAGGAACTCGGCAAACCTTAATTCCATTCCGTTTAGCTGCTTCTAAATGCACATTATTAAAACCGGCACATCTTAATGCGATGATTTTTACGCCCTGTAAAGCTAAAAGCTCGATTACTTCTGAAGTAAGCTTGTCGTTTACAAAAACACAAACTGCTTCGGCATTTTCTGCAAGAGCCGCAGTTTTCTTAGTAAGGGCCGATTCAAAATAAACTAATTCGAACCCAAATTCGTCTTTGTGAAGGTTGAAAAACTGAATATCGTAAGGCTGACTTGAAAAGAATACAACTTTCATCGCACAAAGATAGAAAACCAAGTTCAAAACAGGGGTTTTCTGTTTGCAGTTTCGTACCTTTGCCAACCTTAAAAATAGGTTGGTAAAGTGTTTTAGCGTATGAAGTATCCCGAATTCTCTGGTTTAAATCTGCCCAAAATTGAGCAGGAAATATTGGCAAAGTGGCAGCAAACTGAGGCTTTTGAAAAAAGTATTTCTCTACGTGAAGGGAGAACTCCGTTTGTTTTTTATGAAGGTCCGCCTAGTGCTAATGGTATGCCCGGCATACACCATGTTATTTCCAGAACCTTGAAAGATATGGTTTGCCGATATAAAACAATGCAAGGTTTTCAGGTGAAACGTAAAGGTGGTTGGGATACACATGGCCTTCCTGTAGAATTAGGAGTAGAGAAAGAATTAGGAATTACTAAAGAAGATATCGGAAAAAAAATAACTGTAGAAGAATATAATCTAAAATGCCGCGAAGCAGTTTTACGGTACAAGGATAAATGGGATGAGCTGACTACTAAAATGGGCTATTGGGTTGACTTAAATGATCCCTATGTTACATTCGAAAACAATTATATAGAAACACTTTGGTGGATTTTAAGTGAATTATATAAGAAAGGATTATTGTATCAAAGTGTTAGTATACAACCTTATTCTCCTGCAGCAGGTACCGGTTTGAGCTCCCATGAATTAAATCAACCTGGAACTTATAAAGATGTAAAAGACACATCAGCTGTTGCCATGTTTAAAGCAGTGAAAAGCAATAAAACGCAATTCCTTTTTGATGCAGCTGCCAGTGAAGAAGTTTATTTTATGGCATGGACAACCACTCCGTGGACCTTGCCATCTAACCTTGGATTAACTGTAGGCGAAAACATAGATTATGTGTTGGTTAACACCTTCAATCCTTATACTTCTTTGCCGGTAAATTTAGTTTTAGCAAAAGCACTAGTGGGTAAATATTTTAAAGCAGAAGGAGAGAATGGTGATTTTGAAAATTATACTGCTGAAAATAAATTATTGCCTTGGGAAATCATCTCTGAATTTAAAGGCAAGCAAATTGAAGAAAGCACTTACGAGCAATTACTTGCTTACGATGCAAACTCATTAACCGTAATTGAAGCAAATAGTCCGGGTGCAAAACCTTTCCGTGTAATTGTTGGCGACTTTGTTACCACAGAAGATGGAACAGGCATCGTACATACAGCACCTGCCTTTGGAGCAGATGACTATAGAGTAGGAAAGAAATTTAATATCGGAATTCTAACGATGGTAGATCGTCAGGGTAAATTCCTGGAGGGGTTGGGAGAATTTAGTAACCGGTACGTGAAAAATTATAAAGACGAAGCCGATTATCAAGACGTCAACGTAGATATCTGCGTGAAGTTGAAAAAAGAAAATCGTGCTTTTAAAGTTGAGAAATACGAACATAGCTATCCACATTGTTGGAGAACCGATAAACCAATTCTTTACTATCCTTTAGATGCTTGGTTTATTAAAACTACTGCAGTGAAGGATAGAATGGTAGAGTTGAATAAGACCATTAATTGGAAACCAAAATCAACAGGGGAAGGCCGCTTTGGTAACTGGTTAGAGAATATGGTGGATTGGAATTTGAGTCGTAGTAGATACTGGGGAACACCTTTGCCAATTTGGAGAACAGAAGAGGCTGATGAGGAAATATGCATTGGTTCTATCGAGGAACTGAATGCAGGTATCAGAAAAGCAAATGAAGTTTTGGGCGAAGAAGTAAATAAAAATTATTTACACGAAGGAATTTTGGATTTGCATAAACCTTTTGTGGATGATATTATTTTAGTTAGCCCAAGTGGAAAACCAATGAAGCGTGTTGCTGACTTAGTAGACGTATGGTTTGATAGTGGAGCCATGCCATATGCACAATGGCATTATCCTTTCGAGAACAAAGATTTAATTGATAAAGGGGAAGCTTTCCCGGCAGACTTCATTGCGGAAGGTGTTGACCAAACGCGCGGATGGTTTTATACTTTACATGCTTTAGGTGTGATGTTATTTGATAAAGTTGCTTATAAAGCTGTAGTGAGTAATGGATTGGTATTGGATAAGAATGGCAATAAAATGAGTAAGCGCTTGGGAAATGTGGTTAATCCATTTGAGACCATAGAAAAGTATGGAGCTGATGCAACCAGATGGTATTTGATTACCAATGCATCGCCTTGGGATAATTTGAAATTTGACTTAGCTGGAATTCAGGAAGTTCAGCGCAAATTCTTCGGTACCTTATACAATACCTATCAATTTTTTGCCTTGTATGCGAATGTGGATGGGTTTGATTTTTCTGAAACTGCAATTCCTTTAATTGAGCGCCCAGAAATTGATAGATGGATTCTTTCTTCATTGAATTCTTTGGTACAAAAAGTAACCGATTCCATGAACGATTTCGAACCTACTATTGCAGGTAGAGCTATTGAAACTTTTGTTGATGAGCATTTGAGTAACTGGTATGTAAGATTGTGCAGAAGGCGTTTCTGGAAGGGCGAATATGAAACGGATAAGATTTCAGCTTATCAAACTTTGTATGAGTGCTTGGAAACTATTGTGAGATTAATGGCACCTATATCACCATTCTTTAGTGATGCGATGTTCCAGAATCTCAACTTAGTATCTAACCGTTTTAAAGTAACATCAATTCACCATGCTGATTTCCCAGTAGCAAATCTTACTATTATTGATGCTGGTTTGGAAGAGCGTATGCAATTGGCTCAAGATGTATGTTCTTTAGTTTTATCACTGCGTAAAAAAGTGAATATTAAGGTTCGTCAGCCCTTACAAAAAGTATTGATTCCAGTGTTGAATCCAGAAATGAAGCAACAATTAGAGTTGATTGAAGACTTAATTATTGCGGAAGTTAACGTGAAGGAAATGGTCTACATCACAGAAACAGAAGGCATCATCAAGAAAAAAATCAAACCAAATTTCAAATTACTGGGTACAAAAATGGGAGCTAAAATGAAAGCTGCCAATTTAGTCATTGCAGCTTTTAGTCAACAACAGATCGCCACCCTCGAAAAAGCAGGGCAGATTGAGATTCTAGTTGATGATTCCGCCTTTACTATAGAGTTACAAGAAGTAGAAATAGCTGCTGAAGACATTCCAGGTTGGAGTGTTGCAAGCAAGGGCGGTTTAACCGTAGCGCTCGATATTGTGTTATCTGATGAGTTAAAACAGGAAGGTGATGCAAGAGAATTTGTGAATCGGATACAAAATATCAGAAAAGACAACGGTTTTGATTTAACAGACCGTATATTCGTAAAATTGCTTAATGCTGACGGTATTAAACAATCAATTATTAAATATAACGATTATATTTGCCGCGAAATTTTGGCAGACGTCATTGAAATTGTTCCTGTATTAGAAAATGGTATTGAAATTGATGTAAATGACATTTTGTTGAAAGTGGTAGTCACAAAAAAAGGATAAACCGTATGCCTTCTAAAAAACCTGCTCCGAAAAAAACAGCAAAACCTGTTGCAAAGTCTTCAAAACCAGTAGCTAAGAGTTCTAGTCCAGCTAAAAAAGCTGCTCCTGCTCCTAAAGCTGCCCCTGCTAAAAAGTCGGTACCTGCTAAGAAAGCAGCTCCAGCTAAGAAAGCAGTTCCAGCTAAAAAAGCTGTGGCGAAGCCTCAACCTAAAGTGGTAGCTAAACCAGTTGCAAAGAAAGTTGTTGCTAAAGCTGCACCGGCTAAAAAGTTGGTACCAGTAAAGGCGGCGGTCCCATCCAAAAAAGTGATACCAGAAGTAAAACATAAAGTTGCAGCTAAACCGGCTGTAAAACCCGCTGTGAAACCGGCAGCTAACCCGGCACCAAAACCTATATCTAAAACCCCAGAAAAACCATTGGCTAAATCGACCTCGAATACAGCTCCTAAACCAGCACCTGCTCCAGCTCCGGCTCCAGCACCTGCAGTTGTTCAAAAAGCGAAGGTGCCTGCAGTAAAAGCTGCACCACTACCTTCTGCTAAACCAGTTAAAAAAGCGCCTGAACCTATTAAGGATATCAAGGTTCCTAAGACTAATGTTAAAACAAGTGTTCCTTATAAACCTCATTACACTCCTCTAGAAAAAAGAGAAGACGAGAAAACAGGATTGAATCAGACATTGGTAAAGTATAGCGATCAGGACTTGGCAGATTTTAGAGAATTAATCACCAAAAAATTAGAAGCTGCTAAAAAAGAGTTGGCTTATTTACAGGGATTAATTACTCGTAAAGATGAAATGGGTGGTGATAATGATGATGCTCGTTACATGACCATGGAAGATGGTAGTATGAGTATGGAAAGAGAACAATTGAGTCAGATGGCAAGCCGTCAGATTACTTATATCGATCATCTAGAGAAAGCGATCATGCGTATCGAAAACAAAACCTACGGTATTTGCCGTGTAACAGGTAAGTTAATTGATAAGGCACGTCTAAGAGCAGTTCCTCATGCAACGCTTAGTCTTGAGGCTAAACTCGGTTTGGTTCGTCACTCAGCTGATTAGAAGTCAAAATTCAAAATTCAAAAATAAAAAAAGTGAAGCCCTTTTCTGAAAAGAAGAGGGCTTCACTTTTAACAAAAAAATATTTTGACTTTTGAATTTTCATTTTTCAATTAGTTCGCTTATTTCACCTCCTGCATCTCCACCAGTCGGCGATAGATGCCATCTTTTGAAAGGAGCTCATCATGACTACCTCGTTCTGCAATCTCGCCTTTTTGCAACACGATGATCTCATCTGCGTGTCGAATGGTTGAAAGACGGTGAGCAATAACGATTGATGTTCTGTTTTGCATCATATTATTGATGGCATCCTGTACCAATCTTTCGCTTTCGGTATCCAATGCCGATGTGGCTTCGTCTAGAATTAAAATGGGAGGATTCTTTAATACGGCTCGTGCAATCGTTACACGTTGACGTTCACCTCCACTTAATTTAGATCCTCTATCACCAATATTGGTGTCAAATTTTTCTTCTTTTAATTGAATAAAGTTATAGGCATTAGCAACTTTTGCTGCGTGCTCAATGGCTTCCATATTCGTGTTATCAATGCCTAGTGCAATATTGTTCGCGATTGTATCATTGAACAGGATCGGCTCTTGCGTAACAATGCCCATTAAATTTCTTACCGCATGTAAACTGTATTCTTTAATATTAACGCCATCAATCAATAACTCACCTTCACTCACATCGTGAAAACGGGGAATTAAATCGGCCAATGTACTTTTTCCTGCGCCCGAAGAGCCAACCAGGGCAATGGTTTTACCCTTTTCAATAGTTAGGCTGATGTTTTTTAAGATAGTTACATCATCATAAGAAAAGGATACATTTTTGAACTCGATGCTTTTATTAAATACAGCAATACTTTTTGAATTTGGATTATCTACAACTGTGACGGGTGCTTTTAATATTTCTTCAATTCTTTCTATCGCAGCACTACCTCTTTGAGCATTGTAAAATGAGGTAGATAAAGATTTTGCAGGGTTGATAATTTGTACAAAAAATAAAATATAGGTAATGAAATTTTCTGGACTCATTTCTCCTTGATGATTCAATACCAATTCTCCACCAAACCAAAGTATTACAGAAAGCACTAATACTCCCAAGAATTCAGATAAAGGTGATGCTAGATCTCTTCGAAAATTCATTCGATTTCTAATATCATTCAATGTATCATTTGTATGAAAAAATTTAGATCGTAGAATTTTTTCTGCATTGAAAGCTTTAATTACGCGTAATCCTCCTAGTGTTTCGTCTAAAATAGACATCAATGTTCCTAGTTGCTCCTGAGAAACCGTACTATTCTTTTTCAGAGATCTGCTTACCCTTCCAATTATAAAACCAGCTATAGGAAGTAGCACTAATAAAAATAATGAAAGTGTTGGACTCATTAAAACCATTAAAGTAAGAACGATAATGATTTGTAAGGGGTCGCGAATTAATCCTTCCAGTGTGCTCATCACACTCCATTCAATTTCATTAGCATCATTGCTCATTCGACTAATAATATCGCCTTTTCTTTGTTCAGTAAAGAACCCTATTGGAAGCTCAAGAATTTTTGCATAAAGGTCCGATCTTAATTTTGTCATCACATAATTTCTCATCGGAGCTAAAACCCGATAGGACAAATAAATGAAGACATTTTTTAAAAACACAGAAATAACCATTAATACGCAGATAAAAGCCAGGGCATAAATCTTGTTATGCTCAACCACTAGAAGGCTTAAATGGTAATTGATATAATCTTGAACGCCATTTGCAGAAAATTTAAAGCTCACTTTTACTACTTCAATTTTATCCTTAGAGAAGAGCATTTTTAAAATCTGCGGCAATAATGCAAAAGAGACAAGGCTGAATAAAACAGACGAAAGATTGAATAAAATATACAGTCCAATATTCTGTTTCTTATCTCTTAAATAAAAAAGTATTCTTGAAAATCGCTTCATAAATAGGAAAAACGGTTAATCCACGGCAAAGTAACTAATTTTACCGCCAAACAAACGTTAGAAAATGGAGGAAGGTAAGCGCCAACGGCAGGTAGCAAGTGCCCTGCAGGAAGAAATGAATGATATTTTTAGAAGATTAAATCTGAATATGATTGATGGTGGGATGGTATCTATCTCAACAATCAAAGTAACTCCAGACCTTCTGGAAGCACGTATTTATATCAGTTTATTTCAAGTGAAAGACCAGAAAGCGGTCATGAAAACGATTGAAAATAGGGCTTGGGAGGTTAAGAAAGAATTGGCAAATAGAGTAAAGCACTCCTTACGCAGAATTCCAGTGTTACACTTTTATCTCGACGATACTTTGGATTATGTATTCAAAATGGAAGAAGTATTTAAGAAGTTGAAAGAAGAAAAACCACCTAGCAGCGAACCGGAATAATACCATATGAACTTTTTATTTGCATGGCGCTATTTTAAATCTAAGAAATCTACGAATGCTATCAATCTGATTGCATGGATAAGTGTTACAGCTATTGCGGTTGGAAGCGCAGCATTAATCATTGTATTAAGCGTATTCAATGGATTTGAAAACCTGGTTAAGGGTTTATATTCCGATTTCTATGCAGATATTCGAGTAGCCCCAAGTTCAGGAAAGACCTTTCATTTGAATATTGATCAGTTTAAAAAAATAAGATCAACCACTGGAGTTTTGGGGCTAAGTGCTATTGTGGAAGAAAAGGCGGTATTGATGAATGGGGATTGTTCTTCCATTGTTTATATCCGCGGTGTAGACGATCAGTTCACTTCGGTAAGTAAGGTTTCTAATCATATAAGAAGGGGAAAGTTTGATTTGGGTACATCTGATGCGCCCAAAATAGTAGTGGGTGCCGGAATAGAAAATGCTGCATGCATTGATGTAGAGCGGTCTGTTTCGCCACTCACTTTATATATGCCGAATAGGTCAGCAAAAAGTTTTGTATCTACTGATGCATTAAATGCCTTCAATGTTCAAGCTGTTGGCACTTTTTTGGTACAACAGGATTTCGATAATAAATATATTTTCAGCAATATTGGATTTTTGCGTTTCATGATGGATTTGCAAAATGATGAATATTCTGCATTAGATATTAAAGCAGGCGCAGGATCAGATAAGGTGAAAAAAGATTTACAAACTTTATTAGGGAATAATTTTCTAGTGCAAACAAGGTATGAACAAAATCAGAGTTTGTATACAGTGATGCAAATTGAGAAATGGGTGATTTATGGAATTCTCTCTTTGATTTTAGTAGTTGCCGCTTTTAATATGATTGGAGCACTTACCATGCTGGTATTAGAAAAACAAAAAGACATTTCAGTTTTACAGGCAATGGGTGCTAATACCAATCGAATCAAAGGTATTTTTTTAACAGAAGGCATGTTGCTTGCAGGAATTGGTGGGGTTTCAGGAATGTTATTAGCTGCATTAATTTGTTGGATTCAATTAAAATTCCAAATAATAAAACTCGGCGGGGATACTTTTATTATCAATTATTACCCTGTAAAAATGCAGATGGGAGATTTTTTTCTGGTAGGGGGTACCGTATTTATAATCGCAATTTTAGCAGCGTTTATTCCATCCCGTAAAGCAAGCCTTCAAGAGTTTTCATTGAAGTCTTAATGCTTTTTGTAAATTGTTAACCTTAGGCATTAGAACCCAGTCCTCTTATTCATATTTTGATAAGTTATCACTTAGAAGTCAACACAGCGTAAGGGCTAAAGCCCGATTCGCTCTCATACCTTCAATCCCCCAGCTTAAAAGCTGGGAGCATGAATGTTTCCTCGGGAATGGTCTTTGGTACAAAAAAAATCCCGTCGTTATCGCCGGGATTCAATCTTGAAATATTTTTTATTTAATAGTCTCCCAAAGTTACCGGTAACTGTGCCAATGCTTTGGCTAATTGTTCATCGCTTGGAGCAATACCATGCCATTCGTGGCTTCCTTCCATGAAATCAACCCCTTTACCCATTTCTGTTTTCATTAAGATGCAAATTGGTTTACCATGACCAGTCATTGATTTTGCTTTGTCTAAACCGGCAACTAAGTCAGCCATATTATTTCCATCCAATTCAAGCACTTCCCAATTGAATGATTCGAATTTGTCTTTCAAATTTTCGAGTGATAATACTTTGCTGGTTGGTCCATCAATTTGTTGGCCATTATAATCAATTGTTGCAATCAAATTGTCCACTTTATTGTGAGGTGCAAACATGATAGCTTCCCAGTTTTGTCCTTCTTGCAATTCTCCATCCCCCAATAATGCAAAAACCAAATGTGGATCTCCATTGATCTTCTTAGCAAGTGCAGCACCAATTGCATTACTCAAACCTTGGCCTAAGGAACCACTGGCGATTCTTACACCAGGTAAGTGCTCGTGTGTAGTTGGATGTCCTTGTAAACGAGAATTTAATTTTCTGAAAGTGGCTAATTCTTTTACATCAAAATATCCGGAATGTGCTAATGCCGAATAAAAAATGGCAGATAAATGTCCATTTGAAAGAAAGAATAAATCTTCCCCTTTCCCATCCATTTTAAAATCACTATGATGGTGCATGCTGTGAAAAAATAGGCTGGCAAAATAATCTGCGCAACCCAAGGCTGCTCCAGGATGCCCACTTTGTACTGCATGAACCATGCGTAAAACGTCTCTTCTCATTTGTGAAGCAATGCTCTCTAATTCTTGTATACTAGCCATATAAATACTTTTCAGTTGGCGAAGATAAAAGCTTAAAAGTAAACTGACTAAAAAACCATGATTGAGCGTAAAGTTTTGCCAATTTTAATTTGTAATAGTATCAACTAGATAGTAAATAGGCATATTTGTTAGGATTTATTAGTTTTGCCACACTTAAATAGAAGAAAATGTCAGAAGAAGTAGATTTAATAATTGAAGATTCGGAAGAATCTATGCAGAAGGCAATAGGCCATTTGGAATTGGAATTGACCAGGATCAGAGCTGGAAAAGCTAGTCCGGCTTTAGTAGACGGAATTAATGTAGATTATTATGGGGCTGCGACACCAGTGGCACAGGTAGCAAATATTTCCGTTTTGGATGCTCGTACCGTTAGTATTCAGCCCTGGGAAAAAAGTATGCTAGCTCCCATTGAAAAAGCCATTATGCAGGCAAATATTGGAATCACTCCACAAAGTGATGGCATACAAATTAGATTATTCTTGCCCCCCTTAACAGAAGAACGTAGAAGAGAATTATTTAAAAAGGCAAGTGGTGAGGGAGAACAAGCAAAAATTGCTATCCGAAATATTCGCAGAGATGGGATTGAACAAGTGAAGAAACTACTGAAAGACGGATTAAGTGAAGATGTTGCTAAGGATTCTGAAAAAGCAATACAGGATTTGACTGATAAATATATTGCCTTGGTTGAAAAGCATTTAGCTGCAAAAGAAAAAGACATGATGTCTATGTAAACAATACCGAAAACAAATTAATAAGGTTCCATTTTAAATAGATGGGACCTTATTTTTTATTAGTAAGCCATACACCAATCAGAATAATTCCCATACAACCACACTGCAAAAGATTAATACTTTCGCCCTCTAGAATTCCCCAGAACAATGCAACAAAAGGAATACCATAAGTTACTGTTGATGCAAATAATCCACCTGCGCTCTTAACCAATCTGTAATACAATACAGTTGCAATTGCAGTGCCCCCAAATCCAAGCAGGAATGAGAATCCTGTAGATTTTATGACTGGCATACTTAAAAGCAGAAGTGAAAAATATCCTGTGAGATATAAAATAATAAAACAAGGGATTATTAAAAGCGTAAATGCAACTGCAGCAATATTCATCGCGCCAGCATTGTGCAAGTACTTACTAACCATATTCACATTAATGCCGTATAAAAGCGTTGCTATTAGTACTAAGAATGCGTAGCTTAAATTTTCAAAACTGATATTTTTTTGAGCTAAGAATAACAAACAAAGACCAACAAATCCAACCAATACCCCAATGATTTTTTGCTTGCTTGCCTTCATTTGAAAAAAGAACAAACCAACTGAAATAGTAAATAATGGAGTAAGTGCATTTAAGATTCCGGCAATTGAACTATCAATTTTAGTTTCTGCAATACAGAAAAGATAGGCAGGAAAAAAACTACCAAGTAGCCCTGAAAGAATTACATAGAGAAATTCTTTTTTTGGAATTTTTCTAAAACCTTCCATGGCAAAAGGAATAAGAATAATACCCGCGCTAAGCATCCTAATGCTGGCAACTTGGTATGGACTCAGTGTTTCCAGCCCTAGTTTCATCAAAATAAATGAACTTCCCCAGATGATGGAAAGTAAAGTAAATAGAACCCAATTAATCAGCTTTTCTCTCAATGCAATATTTTGCTGCAAAGTTGCTGTTTTCTTGCATATAAAGCTGAATCCCCAATTCTAAAGATTTTTTTTAAAAGAGTAGTCAACGTATTGAATTTATTTATATTTTCAATCATCTAAATCATAATTATTATGGGTTTCATTAAAGAATTCAAAGAATTTGCCATTCGAGGTAACTTAGTAGATACCGCTGTTGCCTTTGTGATGGGAGCTTCATTTGGCAAAATTGTCTCTTCCTTTGTTGATGGGATCATAATGCCCTTGGTTGGTATGTTAACAGGTGGAGTAGATTTTAATAATAAAAAATGGGTGTTGAAAGATGCGATACCAGAAGTAAAAGATGCCGCCGGTAAAGTTGTTGAAAAAGCAATCCTGGAGGTCTCTGTAAAATATGGTTCATTTTTAACTAATTTGATTGATTTTATTATTGTGGCATTTGCTGTTTTTATGGTCATCAAAGCCATTAATAAAATGAAGAAAAAGGAGGAGGCTGCACCGGCTGCTCCAGCTGAGCCTTCCAGTACTGATAAGTTGCTCATAGAAATCAGAGATTCATTAAAAAAATAGGTTATTTTAAAATATAGGAATGCCAGTTGGACCTAATTATGGGGTGACTGGCATTTTGGTGGATAACTATTCCTCAATCGGCTTCGTTTGTAGGATTGATTCAGTTTCTTTGCAACTAAAGTATATCTCTTGGCAACTAGTAGTAATTATCAGATCAAGCTCGACCAATTTGAAGGTCCCTTCGACCTCTTGCTTTTCTTTATAGAAAGGGATGAGTTAGACATTTATAATATTCCTATAACCAAGATCATTAAAGATTTTCTAGATTATATTCATCAGGGAGAGAAATTGAATATTGAGCTTAGCAGTGAATTCATTTTATTTGTTTCTACACTAATGCGAATTAAAGCGCGCCTTCTTTTGCCGAGAAAAGAAATTGATGCACAAGGCAATGAGATTGATCCTAGGCAAGAATTGATTGATAAAATTCTTGAATACAAGAGATTCAAAGAGGCGGCAGTTGAAATGGCTGAAATGGAAGCTGTCCGGATGCTGATGGTGAAGAGAGGAAATCTAAATAGAGAGATTTCACAAATTGGAGAAGACGCATCAGAAGGAACTGAAATTCAAAATATCACTTTGTTTAAACTGATGAAGGCTTTTGAAAAAGTGATGCTTCGTGTACAGGAAAGACAAAATAAACCTGTGCATACAGTTGTTCGTTATAACCATACAATGGAAGGTTGTAGGGACTATATGCTGGGTTTTGTAATGAAAGAAAAAACGGTAGCATTTGAAAAAATATTCGAACCTGCAGAAGATCGTATACACGCCATATTTTTATTCCTTTCTATTCTAGAACTTACCCAACAGAAATTTATGAAAATGGCTATTGGGGAAGGGCGTAATAATTTTATTGTAGAATGGAATGAAGATAGACAAGCAGATTTAGAAGATGCAGGATTAACGGATGAATTATTTGCTGCGAATAGGCCGGAGGAAAAGTAAAAATTAAAAAGAAGAGTGAAGAGATAACTTGAAAGTTAATAAAAAATACCCCTCCTGTTCGCCTGCGAATAGGAGGGGATGCTGATGCCGGACTCGGCATACAGCTGGGGTGGTTGATGAACTTAGATAATGTTAATTAGAAAGCTCCTCCCAATTAATTAATTACAGTTACAGTTTCATTCATCAATTCTCTCACTGCACTAGCAATCCCTTCAGCATCGTAAGCACATTCTCTATGTAATTCTTTAGGACTTCCATGCTCTACAATTCTATCGGGGATCCCTAATATTTTTACGGTTGCTTTGTAGTTGTATTTGTTCATGAATTCTATTACAGCAGAACCAAATCCACCTACAACAGTACCATCTTCAACAGTAACTATTTTATCGAATTTACTAAATGCTTCATGCAATAAATCTTCATCAATTGGTTTTACAAATCGCAAATCATAATGTGCTGGATTGATTCCTTCGCTTCGCAATTCTCTTATAGCTGCTTGCGCAAAATTACCGGGATGTCCAAAGCTTAATATGGCAACACCATCACCATCTTTTAATTTCCGACCCTTGCCAATTGGCAATTCTTTGAATGCAGTTCTCCAGTTAACCATCACACCTTCTCCTCTTGGAAAACGAATAACAAAAGGAATTTTAATATGATCTAATTGAGCAGTATACATCAAGTCACGCAATTCTTCTTCATTCATTGGTGCACTAATAACCAAATTAGGAATACATCGCATGAATGAAATATCATAACATCCATGGTGTGTTGGTCCGTCTTCACCCACAAGTCCCGCTCTGTCAAGGCAAAATACAACAGGTAATTTTTGAATCGCAACATCATGCACTACTTGATCATATGCCCTTTGCATAAACGATGAATAAATATTACAGAAAACACGCATTCCTTGTGTTGCCAATCCGGCACTAACAGTAACGGCATGCTGCTCACAAATGCCTACATCAAAAGCACGATGCGGCATTTTATCCATCATAAATTTTAATGAACAACCACTAGGCATTGCTGGAGTAACCCCCATGATTTTGTCGTTCATTTCTGCGAGTTCAATCATGGTATGGCCAAATACATCCTGATATTTGGGAGGCTGTGGTGCATCGGTTTTTTTCTTAACAATTTCACCAGTTAGTTTATCAAATAATCCTGGTGCATGCCATTTAGTTTGATCTTTTTCTGCAAGTGCATATCCTTTACCTTTTACTGTTACTATATGTAAAATTTTAGGCCCTGGAATATTTTTTAAGTCTTTTAAAGTATCAACTAGATTGGTAATATTATGTCCATCAATCGGTCCGAAATAGCGCAGGTTTAAGGCCTCAAAAAGGTTACTGCTTTTAGAAACAACACCTTTCATATTTGCCTCTAATTTGCTAGCCATTTCTCTGCTGAAAGTTTTTCCAACTGGTAATTTTCCCATCAAATTCCAGATCTCATCACGCATCTTATTATAAGTGGGTGAGGTAGAAATGTCGGTTAAATAACTTTTCAATGCACCTACATTTGGATCAATGCTCATGCAATTGTCATTTAATATAATCAACACATCACTATCAGCAACACCTGCATGATTCATGGCTTCAAAAGCCATGCCTGCTGTCATTGAACCATCACCAATTATGGCAACTGACTTTCTGTTCTCCCCTTTGTATTTAGAAGCCATTGCCATCCCTAGAGCGGCTGAAATTGAAGTAGAAGAATGACCTACACCAAAAGTATCGTAAGGACTTTCAGATCTTTTGGGAAATCCGCTTATGCCGTTATACTTTCTATTAGTAATGAATTGGTCTCTTCTTCCAGTTAAAATTTTATGTCCATAAGCCTGGTGACCAACATCCCAAACTAATTGATCAAAAGGAGTATTGTAAACGTAATGTAAAGCCACACTTAATTCTACTACACCAAGGCTAGCTGCAAAGTGTCCGCCATGAACACTAACTACATCAATTATATATTGACGCAGCTCTGCACATATTTGATGTAATTGATCTCGATTAAGTTTTTTAAGATCGTCAGGGCTATCTATTTTTTGTAAGAGTGAGCCTGCTAGAATCTCCATGAGCCATTATTTTATGTGTAAAAATAGGCAATTAACATTAAGCAATTGCCCTATATAAAGAATATAAACAGAAGTGCAAACAGATGGTTCACCGTGAGTAACATATATTTCTGCCAAATAGAAGCTGATTTTGCCTTTAATACAAATTAGCCTTAAATCGTGTAGGTTTCAGTTTATATTTGTCTTTACATGAGATTGAAATCTTCTGCATATTGGTGGTGCCAAATAGGTGGCTGGCTATTTTATAGCCTAACTTGGCTATTTTTTGCCTTTCTTTTTGAACAGAAGTATACTAGTATGTTCTTTTCCCGTTTGCTATTATACATGGCTTCTGGATTGTTATTTACTCATTTATTGCGCTTCTTTATTTTAAAGTATGATTTAAGACCTCCCCTTCATAAACAGAAATGGGCAAAACTTGCAGTGCTTATTTTACTCATTTGTGTAATTTATAACTTTACTAATAGTGAATTCGTTGAATGGTTTAAATTATATGATCCAACTAAGAGGGTTTCTGTTTTAAAACGATTTTTGGGTAGTGTAATTTTCGATTCTCCTTTGATTTTCATTTGGTCTTGCATCTATTTCATATGGCATTATGTTGAATTAGGTAGAAAGACTGAAGTGCAAAAAGTTAAACTTGAATCTTTGGTTAAAGAACTCGAACTTAAAACCATTAAATCTCATATAAATCCTCATTTTATTTTCAATGCATTGAATAGTATTCGAGCTTTAGTAGATGAAAATCCGGATAGAGCAAGAACGGCCATTACTGAGTTAAGTAATATTTTAAGAAGCAGTATGCAGACCGAAAAGATGGAGTTGGCGCCATTAGAAAAAGAATTGAATATTGTGAAAGATTATTTAGCATTAGAACATATTCGTTTTGAAGACAGATTAAAAATCGAATATGACATTGACGAGGATACGATGGATCAACCCGTACCGCCTATGATGCTTCAAACATTAGTTGAGAATGCTATTAAACATGGCATTAGTAAGCAAAAAGAAGGCGGTATTGTTAGAGTAATATCCGATTTCACTAATGAACATCACGAATTAATTGTTCAAAATACTGGCCGATTAAATGTGGCTGTAGAAGATGTGATTGATGGATTTGGAATTAAAAGTACCAGAAATAGACTAAAGATATTATTTGGAACTAAAGCAAGTTTTGAAATTCGTGACATGAAGGATAAAGAAATGGTGGAAGCGATAGTAAAATTACCTTTGAAAGAAGTATATTAGATCACATTTGAATTGTAAACTATGGCAATTAGAGCAATCATTATTGACGACGAGCGACTAGCTCGAAATGAGTTGAAAAAATTATTACAGGATCATTCTGATATCGAAGTCATTGAAGAAGCTGCGAATGTGGATGACGGTATCGAAAAAATTGAAACTTTAAATCCTGATTTAATATTTCTTGACATTCAAATGCCAGGAAAAACAGGATTTGATTTATTGGCTGAAGTAGAAAAAGCACCAAGAGTGATTTTCACAACCGCTTATGACGAGTATGCGATA
This sequence comes from uncultured Bacteroidota bacterium, assembly GCA_903927185.1. GTDB lineage: Bacteria > Bacteroidota > Bacteroidia > Chitinophagales > Chitinophagaceae > Sediminibacterium. The sequence goes on along the minus strand of CAIYLW010000003.1, from coordinate 64,073 downwards.
AAAGCCTTTGAAGTGAATGCTTTGGACTATCTCTTAAAACCAGTAGAACCTAAACGCTTAGCGGATGCCATTCAAAAACTACATTTAGAAATTAGTAAGGAAAATGCAGGTTTGAACGGGCTCAATCGTGGTCCTTTAACTGAATTTGATCAAGTATTTGTAAAGGATGGTGAACGTTGCTGGTTTGTGAAATTAGGAGAGATTCGATTATTTGAAAGTGTTGGCAATTATGCAAAAGTATTCTTTGGAACAAATAAACCATTAATATTAAAATCACTAAATGCATTAGAAGAAAGATTAGATGATCGTATGTTCTTCAGGGCTAATAGAAAGCATATAATTAATCTTCGTTGGATTGATAAAATCGAACCATATTTTAATGGCGGCTTATTGGTTGATTTGAAGGGTGGTGAAAAAATTGAAGTTAGCCGCAGACAAACTGTGAAGTTTAAAGAAATGATGAGCCTTTAATAGTGAAGAGATAAGAGTGAAGAAAATCTGCACAAATCCGTTTTATCCGTGTCATCTTTGTTCCATCCATTTTCGTAAAAAATAATTTTGATAGTTAGGTGTATTTAATTGCACCTATTTTTTTAAGAGAACCCAAACTATTGCATATGAAAAAAGTCTTCTTAGCTATTGGTGTAATATCAGCCTCATTTTTACAGGCACAGAATATTGATAAAATAATCAATGCAAAAGAAGTAGAAAGAATTGAAAAGACTCTGTCTGCAGATGATATGCAGGGTAGAAAAACTTTTTCAGCAGGCATAGAAAAAGCAGCCAATTTCATTGCAAATGAGTTTAAACAAATAGGTCTCCAAACCTGGAACAAGAGCGGAACATTTCTTCAGGAATTCAGCATGGTTAAACCTAAATTCATTAGTGTTTCCTGTAGTTTTGATAATATTCAAGTAGACACTAAAGATGTAATTGTAGTGACCTCAAAAGCTGATCTTTCTATCACAGAAGCAAGTGGTTTTGAAAGAGCAACGATTAATGCAGGAGCCAATATTTTTTCGGAAGCTTCCAAATTAATCCAATCAGGCAAAAACTATTTGGTATTAGTTGATACTTCTTTTGCTAAGAATTTTGGACGACTAACCGGCTTTAAGCGTCAGCTATTTAAATCAGAAAATTCGATCGTTTTTGTTTTAGCTACAAAGCAACCAAAACAATTCTCTATTAATGCAACACATGAAATTTCTGAGCAAAAACTCTCGAATGTAATTGGGGTAATACCTGGTAAAAGTAAAAAAAAGGAGTATGTGATATTCTCTGGTCATTATGATCATTTAGGTATTGGGAAAGCCGTTAATAACGATTCAATTTATAATGGAGCTAATGATGATGCGGCAGGTACTACAGCGATGATGATGTTGGCGAAATATTTTGAAGCAGAAAGAGATAATGAGCGCACTTTAATATTTGTAGCGTTCACCGCTGAAGAAATTGGCGGTTTTGGAGCGCAGTATTGTTCGAGACAATTTAATGCCGATGATGTTAAAGCAATGTTCAATATTGAGATGATTGGAACCGAAAGTAAATGGGGTAAAAACTCAGCTTACATCACGGGATATGAGAAAACTGATATGGGTAAAATTTTGCAAGAAAATTTAAAAGGAACCGCATTTACATTTTATCCCGATCCTTATACAGATCAAAATTTATTTTATCGTTCTGATAATGCAACCCTTGCACGACTAGGAGTTCCAGCACATACTATCTCTACATCTAAAATGGATAGCGAGCCCAATTATCACAAAGTATCTGATGAGATTGGCACTTTAGATATGGAAAATATGTCAATGATTATAAAGGCAATTGCTTTAAGTTCAAAGGGAATTATAAGTGGAAAAGATACGCCTTCCAGAGTGGATGTATCCGGGCTTAAATAGTTACCGGAACACTATGAATGGCGGCACTTATCTCGTTGATTAAGCTAGCGTCTTTTTCAATAGCATTACCTACAACAATAATATCTCCTCCTGCTTTGCAGTTGAGATAAGCTTTTTCTGGAGTTGTGATACCTCCTCCAATTATTAAAGGAATTTCAATATTGCGAGCTACTTTTTCTATCATCGGTTCAGTGATGGGGCGTTTAGCTCCACTACCTGCATCCATATAAATTAATTTCATTCCTAGCATTTCCCCTGCCATTGCAGTGCACATAGCGATATCATTTTTGTCAGCAGGAATTGGAGTGGCATTGGAGATATATGACACGGTAGTGGGTGCTCCGCCATCAACAACCATATAACCAGTTGGCATTATTTCTAAACCACTGTTCCTAACAAAAGGAGCACTAATCACGTGTTGACCGATCAATAACTCAGGATTGCGTCCGGAAATTAAAGAAAGATATAATAGGGCATCTGCGTACTTGCTCACTTGAGAAGGTGATCCTGGGAAAAGTATTACTGGAATGTCGCAACTTGCTTTAATCTGTTGTATACATTGATCCAGATAACTAGAGATAACTAGACTTCCGCCCACAAAAAAATAATCCACTCCTGAATTGATAGCTAAATGAACCAGTTCATGAATTTTGTTCGAATCCACCTTGTCAGGGTCTATTAAAACAGCGAAAGATTTCTTTCCCTGTCTTTTTTTGTCCAAAAACTGACTATAGATAGATGTTTTCATAGCTATGCAGCAAATGCTGTGCTGCAAAAATGCAAAAAAGTTTTTATTTAATGTCTTTAATTAAACAGATGTTTCTCTAAATCAAGCCTTTTTGACGAAAAACAGTTAAAAAAGCAACGATTTTATACCTAAAAACTTTTTAATATAAAATGTTTATCTATTTACAAAATTTACTTGAAATAGGGGCTTTTTTTTCCACAAATTCTTTTCTACAACTGTGGACATTGCAGCAAAATCAACCCTGATTGGGGGTATGAGATTATCCACAATCCTTATCCACAATCTGTTGATATTTACCATCTTGATTTCTGACTTGGGAAGAATATTTTCGTCTACCGCTTAACAATTCGTTAACGGCGTTACGATTATAACAACCCAATAAATATCCCTGAATATGGCTACTCGAACTAACAAAGGCTTACAATTCTCTCGTCTTTACACCAAAGATGGAATTACTCCATACGAAATGTTTGAATACGACTATCGTGATAGTGTTATCAAGAATCCGAATGGAGAGAAAGTATTTGAAATGAATAATGTAGAAGTTCCAAAACAATGGAGTCAAATTGCTACAGATATTCTGGCTCAAAAATATTTTCGTAAAGCAGGTGTGCCGCAAGCAGATGGTTCTTTGGGGAGAGAAACCAGTGTAAAGCAAGTAGCACATCGTATGGCAAACTGTTGGCGTGTTTGGGGTGAGCGTAATGAATATTTCGCTTCTGAAAAAGATGCTCAGGTTTTTTATGATGAATTAGCTTATAGTATCCTGAATCAGGCATGTGTACCTAATTCACCTCAATGGTTCAATACCGGACTTCACGAGAGTTATGGTATTACAGGAAAGCCACAAGGGCATTTTTATGTGGATGGAAAAGATGGGCAACTAAAAAAATCTACTAATGCGTATGAACGTCCTCAACCTCACGCTTGTTTCATTTTAAGTGTTTCTGACGATTTAGTAAATGATGGTGGTATCATGGACCTTTGGGTTCGTGAAGCACGTATTTTTAAATATGGTTCTGGTGTTGGAACAAACTTTTCACAAATTCGTGGTGGTGGTGAAAAGTTAAGTGGTGGTGGAACTTCTAGTGGATTAATGAGCTTCTTGAAAATTGGTGATCGTGCAGCTGCAGCTATCAAAAGTGGTGGTACTACTCGTCGTGCAGCTAAAATGGTTTGCCTTGATTTAGATCATCCAGAAATTATGGAATTCATCAACTGGAAAGTTGGAGAAGAGAAAAAAGTAGCTGCGTTGGTTGCAGCCGGATATGATAATAGCTATGAAGGTGAAGCTTACATGACTGTTGCTGGACAAAATAGTAATAACTCAATTAGAATTCCAAACGAATTCTTTAAAATATTAGAAGAAGGTGGCGATTGGGAATTGAAAGCACGTACAGATGGTCGCGTGATGCAAAAAATTCCTGCAAAAGATGTTTGGGATCAAATTGCTTATGCAGCTTGGAGTTGCGCTGATCCTGGAACCCAGTATGATACAACAATCAACGAATGGCATACCTGCCCTCAAGGTGGACGCATTAATGCATCTAATCCTTGTTCAGAGTATATGTTCTTAGATAATACAGCTTGTAACTTGGCTTCAGCTAATTTGATGAAGTTCTTTAATCCTGCTGATAACTCATTTGATGTAAAAGGATTTGAATATACTTGTCGACTCTGGACAACTGTGCTAGAAATCTCTGTATTGATGGCGCAGTTTCCTTCTAAAGAAGTAGCTGAATTGAGCTACGAATACCGGACACTTGGCCTGGGTTTTGCAAACCTCGGTTCTATGTTGATGGTAAGTGGTATTCCATACGATAGCGAAGAAGCTCGTGGTATTGCAGGAGCAATTACAGCAATCATGACTGGGATCTCTTACAAAACATCTGCAGAAATGGCTAGCTTCTTGGGTACTTTTCCTCGCTATGAAGAAAATAAAATAGACATGTTACGAGTAATGCGTAACCACCGTGCTGCTGCATATGATGCTAATGATGCTTATGAAGGATTGAGCGTGAAACCAATTGGTATCAATGCAAAATATTGTCCTGATTATTTATTAACTGCAGCTACTAAAGCTTGGGATGATGCAGTTCAATTGGGCGAAAAATATGGTTACAGAAACGCACAAACAACCGTAATCGCTCCAACTGGAACTATTGGTCTAGTAATGGATTGCGATACAACTGGTGTTGAGCCCGATTTCGCACTAGTGAAATTTAAAAAATTATCTGGAGGTGGATATTTCAAAATCATCAACCAATCTGTTCCTGCCGCTTTAAAGAATTTAGGATACACTGCAGATGAATCATTAGCAATTGAACAATATGCGGTTGGAGCAGCAAGTTTTGAGAAAGCTCCTTTCATCAACAATAAAACATTAGCTGAAAAAGGATTCACTCCTGCTGAAATTGAAAAACTAAACGGCGCAGCTCGTTCTGCATTTGAGATCGCTTTTATTTTTAACCGCTTTACTTTAGGCGATGCATGTATGCAACGTCTTGGATTTACAGAAGAAGAATATATCGATTGGAGCTTTAATTTATTAGAAGCAATAGGATTTACTGAAGATGAAATTTTAGCAGCTAACGATTACGTTTGTGGAACTATGACCATTGAAGGTGCTCCTTTATTAAAACAAGAACACTTATCTGTTTTTGATTGCGCAAACAAGTGTGGCAAAAAAGGAGAAAGATATATTCACGCTCATGGCCATATCAAAATGATGGCTGCATGTCAACCATTCTTGAGTGGTGCCATTTCTAAAACTATCAATCTTCCAAACGAAGCTAAAGTTGAAGAGATCGCTGATTGTTATTTGTTAAGCTGGAGCTTGGGATTAAAAGCAAACGCTTTATATCGTGATGGTTCTAAATTGAGTCAGCCTTTGAGCACGAAGTCAGACAAAAAGAAGAAAGTTGAAGATGCTGCTACAGAAGAAATTCCTGAAGAAGTTGGAGTATCAGCTGATAGCAATATTGTAGATCTTGGAAAATTAACTGTGGATGAATTATTGGAAGAAGTAACCAAACGTATGCAAGCTTCATCTGATACAAAACTGAAACGTGAACTTTCAAAAATTGTAGAAAGAAAAACATTACCAGCAAAACGACGAGGCTATAATCAGAAGGCAAAGATTAATGGCCAGACTATATTCTTAAGAACTGGTGAATACCAAGATGGAACATTGGGAGAGATCTTTATCGATCTGGCAAAAGAAGGATCTACCCTTCGCAGCTTGATGAATTGTTTCGCTATTTCTATTTCAGTAGGGCTTCAATATGGAGTGCCTTTAGAAGAGTTTGTTGACAAATTCGTGTTTACTAAGTTTGAACCTTCTGGAATGGTTGATCATCCGAATATTAAAACAACCACTTCATTAGTTGACTTTGTATTCCGGGCACTCGCTTACGAATATTTGGGCAGAACAGATTTAGTTCATGTGTTAGACAAACCTACAGTAGGCAATACTGGGGAAGAGGAGGGAGAAGCCATTTTTTTGGGAAAGCCTGAGTTGAGCAGTATACGTGTAACCGCTCCGTCTGTTAATACTACTGCTCCAATAGCCAAAACTGAGAAAGTAGCCGTGAAAGCAACATATGGATTGGATGCAGTTAATGCAGCTGCAAAAAGCATGCAGAGTGATGCACCATCATGTAATACTTGCGGACATATTACCATACGCAGTGGTACTTGTTACAAATGTTTGAATTGTGGGAATAGCATGGGATGTAGTTAAGATAAGAGATTAAAAGTGCTAGATAGTAACACAACATTGGGTTTTAGACAGCAATGTCTTAGCCATAGATTTTAAACCGTACCTGGTTTCTTGCCGCCCCAAATTTGGGGCGGTTTTTTGTGCCTAAGGCTGAAGGCAAGGTTAAAACTATTTATCTTTTATACTAATTTCTTCCCCCATTCTTCACTTTTATCTTTTATCTCTTCACTTATTTTCATACATTCATTCTTCTAAAAATTCAACTTAGCTATATGGGAGATCTTCAGATCAAAAAACAGCCAAAAAAATATGACGCTGTGATTGTAGGTTCTGGTGCAGGCGGTGGTATGGCCGCTTACACTTTATCGAAAGCCGGACTTAAAGTATGTTTGATTGAAGCAGGTCCTAGTTATGATCCTGCTATCAATTCATCTCAATTAAAGAATCCATGGGATTCGCCTAGAAGAGGCGCAAGCACTAAGTTTCGTCCATTCGGAGATTTCGATGGCTGCTATTGGGGCTGGGAAATTGATGGGGAGCCTTATACTATGAAAGAAGGTTCTGCTAAATGGAATTGGTGGCGTGCAAGAATGATTGGTGGTAGAACAAACCATTGGGGTAGAATTTCTCTTCGCTTCGGACCAAAAGATTTTAAAAGAAGAAGTATTGATGGACTAGGGGATGATTGGCCCATTGGTTATGACGATGTAAAACCTTATTACGATAAGATCGATAAATTGATTGGTGTTTTTGGATCGATGGAAGGATTACCGAATGATCCAGATGGTGTTTTCTTGCCGGCACCTAAGCCCCGCTTGCATGAATTGATGATTAAAAAATCTGCCACAGGAATTGGAATCCCAGTTATACCTTCTCGCTTATCTATTCTTACAAAAAAGATTAATGAAGAAAGAGGGGCTTGTTTTTTCTGCGCGCAGTGTGGAAGAAGTTGTAAAGTATATGGCGATTTCTCTTCCTCATCAGTGTTAATTAAACCCGCTATTATGACGGGAAACATTGATGTTATTACAAATGCCATGGCTCGCGAAGTATTAACCAATTCAGAAGGGTTGGCTACTGGCGTTTCTTTTATTGATAAGAATGATAATCAAGAATACCAGGTATTCGGTAAAGTAGTGATCCTTGCTGCTAGCACTTGTGAAACGGCTCGTTTATTACTCAATTCAAAATCACAACGTCATCCAAATGGATTAGCAAATGACAGCAATGTTGTTGGAAAATATCTACACGATTCCACTGGCGCAGGTATGGGGGGAGTTATTCCAGAACTCTTTGGTCGTAAGCGTTACAATGAAGATGGAGTAGGTGGTATGCACGTTTATACCCCATGGTGGCTTGATAATAAAAAATTGGATTTCCCTCGAGGTTATCACATAGAATATGGTGGTGGAATGGGTCAGCCTGCCTATGGTATTGGCATGGGGATAGAATCGCAAAATGGTCAGTTTCCTATATTTGGTAAAACCAAAGAAGCGGGTGGATATGGTGCATCTTTAAAAGAAGATCATCGTTTCTTGTATGGTGCAGGTGTTAGCATGGCTGGCCGTGGAGAAGCCGTTCCAAATATTAATAATTACTGTGAAATCGATCCTAATGTGGTTGATAAATATGGTATACCTGTTTTGCGTTTTCATACCAATCATGCTGACTATGAAATTAAACAAGCAAAACACATGAAAGAAACCTTCAGAGAAATATTGCACAACATGGGTGCAATCGTTACCTGGGGTGGTGAAGATAATGAGAAGAATAAATGGGGTTTGGAAAATCCGGGAAATATCATTCACGAAGCTGGTACCGTAAGAATGGGTGATGATCGCAAAACATCTGCACTTAATAAATGGAGTCAGGCACATGATTGCAAAACATTGTTTTGTGTTGATGGAAGTCAGTTTACTTCACAAGCTGATAAGAACATCACATGGACCATTCTTGCATTGTCTATGCGTGCATCTGAATACATCATCGATGAATTAAAAAAACAAAATTTATAATATCCTTATAAGGATGTAAAAATAATATTATGGACAGAAGGAAATCGATCAAAGCACTTCTTGTTGGCTCAATGGCCACAGGCGTATTGGTAGAAGCTTGTAAGCCCAGCGAGAAAAAAGCGATTGCCGAATCAGCAACGGCTACTTTAGATGCTGACAGAATGGTGGAAGAAAAAGACGCTTTGAAAAAACTTAATGCGCAAGACAAATTTTTCACCCCAGCTGAAATGGCCAGTATCACTTTGTTAGGTGATATCATCATTCCAAAAGATACGGTGAGTGGTAGTGCTTCGGATGCAAAAGTGCCCGATTTTATTGAATTCATTGTAAAAGATATGCCGGAACATCAAACACCATTGCGTGGTGGATTGCGTTGGTTGGATCTACAGTGTTTACAAAGATTTGAAAAAACATTTACAGGTTCTACGCCTAAACAACAGATTGAAATGGTTGACATGATTGCGTATCCTAAAAAAGCAAAACCGGAAATGGCCCAGGGGGTAAGCTTCTTTAATTTAATGCGTGATTTGGTTTCAACTGGTTTCTATACTTCTGAGATTGGCGTAAAAGATATCGGCTATATGGGCAATGTGCCCAATCAATGGAATGGTGTTCCAGATGATGTGTTGAAACAATACAAATTGGCTTATTCTGAAAGAGAACTGAAAGAATGCGTTAAGTTTGATTAGCACCTAGCTACTAACTTTTTCCTCATTAAATTTATTTTAGTAAGAAATGAGAAGTGAGAAATGAGAAGTGAGAAATGAAGATCGGTAGTAAATAGAAGGCAAAGAATAAAAAAAGTGTGAAAGTGAGGTGTTGCCCGCTTTCACACTTTTTATTTTTCCAACCACTCTTCACTCTTATCTTTTATCTCTTCACTTTTTAGTTCACAGTCGCTCCCTCTCCAATCGCATCTTCCGGATTCACAAAGTGTAATTTCCCGCTTGCATCTTCTGCCATTAAAATCATTCCATTGCTTTCAATTCCACGCATTTTTCTTGGCGCTAAATTCACAACTACCGTGACTTGTTTGCCTACGATTTCTTCAGGTTTAAAATGTAATGCAATTCCTGAAACAATAGTTCTTGTTTCGAAGCCTAACAATACTTCCAGCTTTAATAGTTTATCGGCTTTCTCAACTTTTTCTGCGCTCAATATTTTTCCAACACGTAAATCTATTTTAGCAAAATCATCGAATACGATTTCTGATTTTACTGGAACAAAAGCTGGGATAGCTTTTTCTTCTTCGTTAATTGCTTTTGCTGCTTCCAATTCTTTGTGCAATTTTTCTATTTGATAAGTTACTTCTGTGTCGTCTATTTTTCGGAACAATAATTCTGGTGCACGAAGGCTATAACCTACGCTCAACAATTTAAATTTCCCCGCATTCTCCCAGTCCAACATTTTATCAACCACTTTTAATAAGTGACAGATTTTTTTAGCCGTAAATGGTAAGAAAGGATTTACAAGAATAGCAAGATTGGCTGTCATCTGCAAACAGATATGTAAGGAGTTATCAATCAATCTTTGTGCTTCTATTTTGATCTTTCCATTCTCATCAACCTGTTTCGCCAAGATCCAAGGTTCTTTCTTTTGCATATACTGATTACCGGTACGTGCTAAATCTATCACTTCAAATAAAGCTTCTCTGAATTTATATTGCTCTAATAACGCTTCTACTTTTTCTTTACTGTTGGTTATCGCCTTAATGGCTTCATTATCTAATTCATCAAAAAGTTCCGGATAAATAGGGGGAACTTTACTATTACATAATTTGTGCATCAGCACCAGGGCACGATTCACAAAGTTTCCAAAAATATTTACAAGCTCACTATTATTCGCATCCTGAAACCCTTTCCAGGTAAATTCACTATCCTTGGTTTCTGGAGCAATTTGTGTTAAATAATAACGTAATGCATCTGCTAATTGGGGTCCGCCATTTTCTTTATTGATAAAGTCATCAATATAATCCTGCATTTCGAGTTTCCAGTTTCTGCTGGTACTCATTTTATCGCCTTCCAAATTCATGAACTCATTTGCGGGCACATTATCGGGTAAAATATCGCCATGCAATTTCAACATTACTGGAAATATGATACAATGAAATACAATATTATCCTTTCCAATAAAATGTACCAATTTGGTTTCTTTATCCTGCCAATAAGGCCTCCAATCCTTTCCATTATCTAGTGCCCATTGTTTTGTAGCGCTGATATAACCTATAGGCGCATCGAACCACACGTATAATACTTTTCCTTCTGCACCAGCAACAGGAACCTTAATACCCCAATCTAAATCTCTTGTTACTGCCCTTGCTTGTAAACCTCCATCGATCCAACTTTTACATTGTCCTATTACCGTATTTCTCCAATCAGTTGCATGATCTTTTAAAATCCAGGTACTCAAGAATTTTTCATGACGGTCTAAAGGAAGATACCAATGTTGGGTGGCTTTTTTAATAGGCTTATTTCCGCTTAATGTACTTACCGGGTTAATGAGCTCGTCCGGACTTAAAGTCTTGCCACAACGCTCACACTGGTCGCCATAGGCGCTTTCATAAGCACAGTTCGGACAAGTTCCCTTTATATATCTATCTGCTAAAAAACTATTAGCAGCTTCATCAAAATATTGTTCACTTGCTTTAATTTCTAGATCACCATTATCATTCAGTACTTTAAAAAATTCCTGCGCCGTTTCATGGTGTAGAGGGGAACTTGTTCTGTGATAAATATCAAATTCAATTCCCAGGTCTTTAAAATTCTGAGCAATGATGGGATGGTATTTATCAATGATTGCCTGTGCAGTGGTTCCTTCTTTTGTAGCCTGAATAGGGATAGCAGTGCCATGTTCATCGCTTCCACATACAAAAACAACATCGCGTTTCTGAGCTTTGAGATAACGAACGTAAGTATCTGCAGGTAAATAAGCACCTGCTAAATGACCAATATGCTTCAATCCGTTTGCATAAGGCAAAGCGGCGGTAATTAAGTATCTCTTCGGGTTCTTCATGTTTACTTTCTAAAGACTGCAAAAGTAAGCAATCTCTGTTTATGGTAGGGGATTGAGGTTGGTTAGATGTAATTATAGGACACGGATGACGCTGATAAAACGGATTCTAACGGATTTGATCTGCATAAATCTGCAGAATCTGCGTCATCTGCGTGCCATTCTTTATTTTCGCGTATGATTAAATTACCACCCTATTTAAAAAAAGGAGATACGATTGGTATAGTATGTCCAGCTGGATTTATGACATTGGAAAAAGCAGCAACTTGTATCGAAACTCTACAAACTTGGGGATATAAAATAAAGCTAGGCAAAACTTTAGGGTCGCAGTTTCATTATTTTTCAGGAACGGATGAAGAACGAGCTTCAGATTTGCAGGAAATGTTGGATGATAAAACGGTCCATGCGATTCTTTGTGGGAGAGGGGGATATGGCGTAAGTAGAATCATTGATCGACTCGATTTTAAATCCTTCAAAAAAAATCCAAAATGGGTAATTGGTTTTAGTGATATCACAGTATTGCACGCAGCCCTTTATCAGCAGGTAAAATTTGCTTCTATACATTCATCCATGGCTAGCGCATTTAATGATAATGGTTTTGAGAATGAGTATGTACAATCCATTAGAAAAACAATAAAAGGACAGTTAGCAAACTATAGTTGTGCGCCACACGCGTTTAATCAATTAGGTAAATCAAGTGGGGAACTGATTGGGGGCAATCTTTCTTTGATAGTTCATATGATTGGAACAAAAACAGTCTATGAAACAAAAAATAAATTGCTATTTATTGAAGATGTAGGAGAATATATTTATCATATCGATAGAATGTTTCTACAATTAAAAAGAGCAGGTTTTTTAGATGGATTGGCTGGATTAATTATTGGAGGTTTTACAGATATGAAAGATACTACTGTAGAATTTGGAATGACGGTGTATGAAACATTAAAGGAGCATTTGAAAGAGTATCAATATCCGATCTGTTTTGGTTTTCCTGTTAGCCATGATACGGCAAACTATGCTTTGAAAGTAGGGGTGAGGCATAAACTTGTTGTAACAAAAAATAAGTCAGTCATGAAAGAGCTTCTTTAATTCAAGCCCTCTGGTAATGCTCTTTTAAGAATTCTTAACCAGTTACCATGCATGATTTTTTCTATCTCTAATTGCGAATAACCTCTTTTTGATAATAGAGAAGGAATAATTTGTAAATCGGCGATGGTCTCAATGTCATAAGGGCATTGTTCTTTACCAAAAGCCCCATCTAAATCAGTACCAATACCAACGTGATTGGCATTCCCTGCGATCTGACAAATATGATCCATATGATCGATCATTTTTTCTAAACTACATTTCATTTCTTTAGGTTCTGAAATGCCTCTTTGCCAATTTGGAACCATCATCCACGCATCAAGTGCTCCACCAATCACCGCATCTTTTTGAATCAGTGCTTTGATCATTTCATCACTGAATTGTCGGTTATGATTTACAAGTGATCTGCAATTATTATGACTAGCCCAAATAGATCCATTAAACATTTCCAAGGCACCCCAAAATGCATCATCACATAAATGAGTTGCGTCCAAAATCATATTCAAAGATTCCATTTCTTTTAATAACGCTCTTCCCATTTCATTTAATGACCCGCTGGAATCTGTGCCATTGGCATAGCGGCCGGGTCCATAATGTCCTGGGCCAATTGCACGTAACCCGTATGCATAAGCACGATGCAAATAATCGATATTCACTAATGAGTCGGCTCCTTCTAAACTTAAAATATAGGCAATAGGTTTTTTAGAATTCCAGTTTTCTAAATGATGCATCAAACCATTTATATCTCTTATCTGAACCAGTTCTCCTGCTTCTTCCATAGTTCTGTACCAGCTAAGCTGGGCTTGTGTTTGAGCCCAGGCTTGTTCAGGCGAATTCCAACCTTTTAATTTTGAAGTTGGAGAAACATAACGTGCAATTTGCGTAGCAACTACTAATCCAATATTTCCTTTTCGCAATTCAGGAAATGCAACTGTACCCTTGCCTCTGTCTGGTTTATCGTTCATTCCTTTTTCAATCTCACGAATAGCCATAACTGGTAATCGCAAATCGCGGTTCCATTCCATAGCATTCATACTCAAATCGAGGTGGGCATCAACAATCAGCATCTTTGATATTTAAATCGTTATTTTTCTATCTCTGGCAATAACTTTCCATTGTTTGTGTACTTCCTGATTTTCTACAATATTGGCTTCGGCATATAATGCTACGGTAGGGCAAATATGCACGGGTACACCATATAATACATCACCTACTTTATAAATACTTGTATCTTCTACGTTTACACTTAGATGTTCTTCGCTCTGTGCTTTAGGAACTGCATTCGGTGCATTTAAAAAGTGTACACGCGGTAAAGGATTTTCGGCTGCAACAGCTTTATGTCCAAGATCACAACAAAAAGTATTTTCATCAATAATCGAATTGATTCTTGTAATAACTAATGCTGCATAATCAAATGGTTCATCAGGTACAATATGTTTATAGGTCCAATCCCAAAATATAAAAGTACCTGGACTATATTCTACACCCTTTCTATCTGTATGAGTAGGAAAACTAGGAGAACCACCAACCACCACTTTCATTGCTCTTCCATCAAATAATAAAATATCGTTTTGTAACTGCTCCACTTTTGCAAAACCCTCATCAGACTTACGTTTTCTTTCAGCAAAATCTGTATCACGTATATGTCCATCATAACCATGTAAGCCAATAATACTAATCCCTTTTAAGGTAGAACATGCTTTATATAAAGTAAAAGCATCTTCTGCTTTTATTCCAGAACGGTTCATGCCAATATTTAAATCGATATAAACATCTAAATGCAATCCAGCTTCGATAAAAGCTTCCGAAAGTTTTGTGGCCGTTCCAATATTATCGATCAGCGTACAATAATGCGTGTTAGGGAACTGATTTGACAAGGCAATTAAACGATGAATTTTAGGGCCGGTTGGCTGGTGGGCTAAAATTACATCGGGTGATTTTATATTTCCCAGCATTTCTGCCTCGGCAATAGTGGCACATTTAAATTTATAGATGCCAACATCTAATAAAAGTTGGCATGCTTCACTCATTTTATTGGTCTTCACATGAGGGCGCAAAGATTCTGTACTTCCAGCCATCTCGATTAATAATCGAATGTTTTCTTTTGCCCGATCTGGGTATACTAATAAAGCAGGACTATCAACAGATTCAATATTTTTAATTTCGTACCATTCCATTTGTTAGATTTTTAATGATGCTTAATCATGTAATTCAAAAAGGGCTTCAATTTCAACGGGGATGTTGCCGGGTAAAGAACCCATACCTACAGCACTTCTAACACCAATACCATTTTCTTCTCCCCATACTTTTGCAAAAAGTTCACTACATCCATTAATTACAAAAGGATGATTTTCAAATTCAGTTACGCAGTTTACCATCCCCAATACTTTAATAACACGTTTGATTTTATTTAGAGAACCTAGGTTAGTTTTAAGTGTTGAAAGAATTGCCAAACCAACCTGCTGTGCAGCAAGTTTTCCTTCTTCTTGTGTTAAATTGTCTCCTACTCTTCCTACAATTAAACTGCCATCATCTTTTACCGTGCCATGCCCGGATACATAACAATGTTTACCATCAATTAATAACGGTTTATAAACACCAAGTGGTTTAGGTGCAGGGGGTAGGTTCAGACCTAGTGCTTCAAAATTCTCATCAGCAGACATAAAAATATTTTAAGATTATAAAAAACTATTAATAATAAAGACACCAATAAGTCCTACTACAGAAACAATGGTTTCCATAATACTCCAGGTTTTTAAAGTTTCTTTGACCGTTAAATTAAAGTATTCTTTGAACATCCAAAACCCAGGGTCATTTACATGAGAAAACATTAAACTGCCGGCACCAGTTGCTAAAACCATTAAACAGGGATTCACGCCGGTACTTGCGATTAAAGGTGCAACAATTCCGGCAGTTGTTAAACCTGCAACAGTAGCAGATCCAACACTAACACGAATAATGGCACTGATGCTCCATGCTAAAAATAAAGGATGAATTGATAGGCCTATTAGTGGTTGAATCAAATCATTACTGATGCCAGAGTCTGTTAAAATTTGTTTCAAAGCTCCAGCACCTGCAATAATGAGTAAGATGCTTGAAATATCTTTGATAGCATCTCCCATGGGTTTCATAATTATTTCAATCTTTTTACCCTGTCGAATTCCTAAAGTATATAAAGCAATGATTAAACTAATCAGCATGGCTATAGAAGGATCTCCAATGGTATGAACTAATAACGTAAATGTATTTTGAATGGGGGATATAATTTTCACTAAAGTATCTAGAGCTATCAATAATACTGGAAGAAAAGCTGCCAATAAGCTAAAAAATAAACTCGGTAACTTTTTTTCATCAATCTCTTGATTTGTAAAAACAGACAAAGGTTTTGAATGATATTTTTTTAAAGTCACTGAAAACATAGGTCCTGCGATGATGATAGCTGGAATAGCAATCATAAATCCATATAATAATGTTTTACCCAGATCTGCATGAAATTGTTGAGCCAATGCAACAGGTGAAGGATGTGGTGGTAGATATCCATGTGTTACTGAAAGTGCTGCCAAAGTTGGCAAACCAAGATATACAGCGGGTATCTTATATTTCTGAGCAATAGTGATAACCAATGGTACTAATAAAACAAATCCTACCCCATAAAATAACGGAATGCCAACAATGAAAGCTGTGACCACTAAAGCCCATTGAACTCTTTTGCTACCAAATGCCTGAATCAAACTATCTGCAATTTTATTGGCGGCCCCACTATCGGCCACTAATTTTCCTAGCATGGCACCTACAATCAAAATCACTAAAAGAGAACCCATGATGTCTCCAATACCTTTTTGAATGGCACCCATAATTTTTCCGACTTCCATCCTGGTTGCAAGACCAACTGAAATAGACACCAATAAAAAGGAAAGAAATGGATGAAGCTTTACTACAGTAATGAGTAGCACCAAAACTATTATGGCAGAAATAAGCAGGAGGATGGGCATGCAGTCTGTTTGTTTTAAAGATAAAAGAAAAAATGAGACATACATAAATGATAAAGTCGATATATAAAATTGAACCCATTAACCTAAGCTTCAGCCTAGGGATAACTAAATAATCTTGATAAATTGGGCTTTATCCCTTACGAACTTCAACTTTGAATACATATAAAACAATCTCTTAGAAAACTTGATTATAAGGGCTAAAGCTCGACTAGTTAGCCCATCAAACCATCATATCTATATCGAGATAAGGGTTCACTTATAAGACCTCAAAGTTTAGATGCACATTTAAACTATTAATTCAAAAGGGACTTTAGTTTTTCCTGCATAAGGGGAAAATCGTTTAAGTTATGATGTGTTCCCCCTTCGATCGTTATAAATTGATCAGTTGGTTTAAAAGCGCTCTTCAAAGCTTCTGCATTGCTTAATGAAATTAATCCATCTTTTGTTCCATGAAAAATTGTAATTGGTGCGGTTACTTTTTTGAGATATTGATCAGTGGGTAATTTAAAATGCAATAAGGTTTCTAATGGAAGTATCCAAGTATAGCGGCGAACAAGTGAAACCATGCTTTTATAAGGAGTTTCTAAAATTAATTCTTTACAATCTCTAATACTTGCTAATTGAGCTGCAATACCTGTTCCGATTGATTTGCCATAAATAATAATTTGATTGGGTTGATAGTTCACCCTAGCTAGTTTATAAACCTGAATGGCTTCTTCATATAAATTTGATTCGGTGAGTTCTCCAGTTGATTTACCAAATTGGGGATAATCGACCATCCATACTTCCCATCCATTATTAGTAAAGTTTTTAGCAAATTTTGCATAGTGATTTACATTTTCGCGATTGCCATGAAAATATAATACCACACCTTTTCTAATACTGTCGGGTTGGGTAAAGGAAATTATATTATAATGGGTGGCTTCATCAATGTCTAGATTGATTTCTTTGAAGGGCTGATCAAAATGATAAGGGATGCCATCAGTAATTGAAACTGGATGGAATATTATTTTTTCTTGTAAATAGTAAAAACTGATACCTAGTACTGAATAAATAAGCACGGCCAATTTAACCCAACGAAATAAAGGACCTGATTTTTTCATTTTTACCAATATCTGCGAAACTAAAGGATTAAATCTGATTAATAGAGGGTTAGTATTTTAGAATGTCACGTATGAAATTATGATATTCATTATAAGAGGGTAAGTTATTATGTCCACCACCATGAATTCGGATTAGGGTAATTTTATGCGGACTTATTGCATGCAATTTTTCACTTTGAGAAATAGGTATTAACAAATCCTTGGTTCCATGAATAATATAGGTATGGCAATTAACTTTGCGTATCCATTGGTCCGTTCTTAGTTTATAACGCAACCACCAACGATGTGGCAAGATTGGTAAAAATCTTTCCGCTACTTTTATAAAACTGTAATAAGGGGCATCTAATATTAGATATCTTGGCGAATTGTCTGCAGCAATTTTAGTAGCAAAACCGCTCCCCATACTTCTTCCATAAACCAACAAATGGTGTTCCGGACATTTTTTTAATAATTGCTCATAAACAAACTGCATATCATTCAACATTTCATTCTCACTTCTTTTACCGGTGCTTTTCCCAAAACCCCTATAATCAACTAATACTACATCATATTGAAATCTATAAAAATCCCGGGCATATTTTGCCCAACCTTTAATGCTTCTAGAATTACCATGAAAATAAAGTATGAGTCCTTTAGGTTCATTGCAATAAAAATGAAGCCCGTTAATTCGAACACCTGGCGTTACATCAAAAAATAATTCTTCAAAAGGAGCATCGTATTTGAACTTAAAGTCTTGTGGAAGTTTTTCAGGCTTAAAAATAAATTTCTCTTGAACCAAATAGGCAATTAATAGGATTGCTCCATATAGCAAAATGATATAAAAAAAAGTTATTGACAATCGGCTTGAACAGACTTTTTAGAAATTGTCTGCTTAAGAAAGATACAATTTTCCCTTTGTAAATCAAGCCTGTAATAAATAAAGGTTATTCGTATTCAGATGAAGAGTGGTAGACACGTTTTAGATTCAATTTTGAAATAGGAGCAACTATTAATGGAAATTTCTCAACAGTAACATTGCTTGGATCTAATCCGAAGCCTCGCTCTTCACCCAGGCTAATTTCTTTTAACCAGAAATATAGCTTCATAATAATTCTTTCAAAAATTGGAAGTTCATTATCCTGACTTAGATATTTTTCCAAAACAATAAATTGGAAATCGCCTACCACATTATTGCGTTCCAAACTCTCAAAGCGGCTAATAATGTTTACTTCTTTGTTGCTAACCAATTCTTCCACAACCTTTCTGAACATCAGATTAATCTTCTGCTCTACTCTGAATCCAAGTCTGAATTCTACACGTATAATATCATTAGGAATTATATGCTCTACTGAATATTCACAGGTATAAGGATCATCCAAGACATCAACGTGCACAAACCAATAAATGTCTGCTCTCTTAGGTTTTTTATTCATTATCGAATAAATGATTTTGTGCTCAATTTCTTTTGGATTAGTAGCGCTTGTCATATATATTAAATGTGTAGAATATTTTGTAATTGTTTGGTCCGTACTCAATTCCTGAATCATTGGAATATATTGATCCATTCGTACAAATTCTACATAACGGTTCTTAATCTTGCGACTTCTATACCACACATACATCACAGAAAATAACCCACCTCCAACGATTAAAGTAACATATCCCCCATGCAGAAATTTCTGCAGGTTGGCAATAAGGAAGGAAACTTCAATAGCAAAATAAGTACCCAAATAAATATAGATCCAAAGAGGGAAAACCCTTTTGCTCACCAAGAAATTTGCGAAGAGAATGGAAGTACTAATCATGCACAGTGTTATAGCTAACCCATATGCGGCTCCCATGTTTGAAGACTTCTGGAAATATAAAACAACCCCAATACAACCAATGAATAAAAGAAGACTGATACCTGGAATGTATAACTGCCCTTTTTCTTCTGTAGGATATTGAATTTTCATCTTTGGCCATAAGTTTAATCTCATGGCTTCACTAATAAGGGTAAAAGATCCAGAGATCAAGGCTTGGCTCGCAATAATAGCTGCGATTGTTGAAATAGTAATACCAACCAATTTAAACCACTGCGGCATAATACTGATAAATGGATTGAATCCACTTGTAATTTCCTGTAAAGGAATGATTTGGTTTTTGTGATTTGCAAGTAACCAAGCACCCTGTCCTAAATAGTTTAGTATTAGGCTGATCTTTACAAAAACCCAGGAATAGCGAATATTCCCCTTGCCACAATGACCTAGATCGCTATACAAAGCTTCTGCCCCTGTTGTGCAAAGGAATACGGCTCCTAAAAGCCAGAACCCTTTGGGGTATTTAGTCAACAATTCAAAAGCATAATGTGGACTTAAACATTTTAAAATAGAGATATCATCAACCAGGTGTGATGAACCCAAAACAGCTAGCATAGAAAACCATATGAACATAATTGGTCCAAATAGCTTTCCTATTGACGCGGTACCAAATTGCTGAACAAAAAATAAGCAGGATATGATGGCAACAACAATAGCTACAATCGAATTTTGAGAAATTTCGTTAAATGCAGGTAATTGTCTTAACCCTTCAATGGCTGATGTAACGGTTATTGGTGGAGTAATAATCCCATCAGCTAAAAGTGCCGCACCTCCAATCATGGCAGGTAATACTAGCCATCTTTTTCTTCTGCGTACTAAAGCATACAAACTGAATATGCCGCCTTCTCCTCTATTGTCTGCTTTGAGGGTGAGGATAACATATTTTACAGTTGTTTGTAGCGTTAGTGTCCAAATAATGCATGATAAAGAGCCCAATATCAGCTCTTCAGAAATAACTCTTCCAGTGATAATTTCATTTAATACATATAGAGGAGAGGTTCCGATATCTCCATAAATAATACCAAGCGCGATGATCAGACCAGCGGTGGTAACCTTATTGAATTGGCTGCTCACAATTGTAGGGTTGGGATAATAAAGCTATTATCAATCAAATGTAGCCGTTAAAATACTGCATCCATACATTTAGCTGCTTTTTCTTATAGTTTTTTTTACCTTTTATTTGCATTCACTTAAAAACTAGTTACCGTACATTTGAAATACAAATAAGTTTCCAGATGCAAAAAACCATTTTCCTTTTGTTTGCCTGCATATTATTGATATGTTCAGGATTAGAAGCGCAACGGATAGTTTATTCTGAACCCGATAGAGACGACTCAAGAACAGTTAATTTTGAAGTAGTTGGAAAAATGAATGGAAATATTCTGGTATATAAGAGCTATCAAAATATGCATTTCATCTCAGTACTCGATGCTGATATGAAACAAATTGAGAAAAATAGACTCGACTTTATAAATGACAAAGTACAGGATGTTGATTTAATTCAATTCCCAGATTTCATTTATATGTTTTATCAATACCAAAAGAGAGGAATTTATTATGCAATGGTTGCCAAACTTGATCAAAAAGGGAAAATTATTAATAAGCCCATTTTACTAGACACTACTGCTGATATTAGTTTTACTAACACTACAAAAATTTACACTGTTTTAAATAGTGAAAATAAACAGCAAATTATGCTGTTGAAAGTCAGAACAAAAGATGATCGTTCGCATATTCTCACCACATTACTTTACTCAAAAGAGCTCGACCTTCAAAAGCGCTCAAGAATTGTGGTGAAAATGCCAGAAAGGAATGATTTTCTTACAGAATTCGCACTCGATAATGAAGGCGATCTTGTATGTATTAAGGGCTCGGGTACTGCGCAGAACGATAATATCAATAAGATTTCAATAATATCAAAAACTGCCAATGCAGATAGTCTACTAATTCGTGATTTAAAGATTTCTGGTATTTATCTGGATGATATTCGATTAAAGGTGGATAATTTAAACAAACACTATGTTGTTTGTTCATTCTACAGTAAACAAAGAAGGGGAAATGTAGAGGGTCTTTATTTTGCAGTTTGGGATAAATTTCAAAACAAATCTCTCAGTACACTCAATACGATATTTACGGATGAATTTAGATCAGATGCTAAAAATGATGGAAATCTTAAAACTGCATTTAATGATTTCTTTTTGAAGAATATAATTTTAAAAAAAGATGGAGGATTTTTTATTTCGGCTGAAGCAGCATATAGTAGTACTAAGGGAAATACAATGTCAAGATGGGATTACCTAAATAACTCTCCATTTTACACTCCAATGTCGTATAACTATTATTCTTATAATTCTCCGCTTGGTTATTACCCTTGGGGTAGATATAATACTTATTCTAACAATACTGTTACGAGATATTTTGCTGATAATGTTGTTTTAATTTCATTTAATGCTTCGGGTAAAGTAGAGTGGAGTAATGTGATACGTAAAGCTCAATATGATGACAATACCGATAATTTTATTGGTTATGGTGTTTTGAATACCGGCGATAAAGCACATTTTATATTCAATATCCAAGAAAAACACAACATGATATTAACTGATGAAAGCCTTTCGCCTGACGGTCAAATTGATAGAAATCCTACTTTTAAGAACCTTGAAAATGGATATGAGTTTATGACACGCCATGCAAAACAAGTAGGTGCAAGGCAATTGATAATTCCTTGCCAATTACGTGGTGCTACCTGTTTTGCAAAAATTGAATTTTAATTTATAAGCTGTGATATTTATTTTTCGAGACAAATCGATCGTTAACATTTTTTTTCTTGTAATACTCTGTATTGCAATACACGCCCAACTATTTATAAATGATCCAGTATTAATAGTGAATAAAAATGATGGTTTTATTTCAATATTGCTTGCTAATTATTTAACAAATATTTCCTCTACCATTCTTTTTATTACTTTTCAACTGATTATACTAATTCAAGCTATTCGATTGAATATGGTACTTACTGATTTCAGAATGTATCAATCAACGAATTATATTACTGCCATGACTTATATACTTTTTACAGGTATGATAAATCAATGGAATTCTATTTCTGCTGCACTGATCAGTAATTCTTTAGTACTCTGGATTTTTATCCTTTTAAGTAGGTTATACAATAATCAAAATCCAAGAACATTATTGTTTAATATCGGAATGCTTGTGTCACTAACTATCATGGCGTATCATCCAACCGCAATACTGATCATGGTAGTACTTTTTGCTCTTGCCGTAGTTCGTCCATTCCGTATTGTTGAATGGATTTTATTATTGATGGGTATACTTTTGCCTTATTATTTTTTGGCCTCATATTTATTCCTAAACAATCAAATTAAAAATTTTACCCATTATCTTCCGATTTTGAGATTGCAATATCCAGTTCTCCAAACTAACCTATGGATGTGGATTAACTTAGGATATTTATTTATAGCGCTTATAGCTGGAATGATTTATTGGCAGAAGTATAATAATAGAATGGTGATGCAAATCAGGAAGAATTGGAGTGTTATGTTAGTACTTCTGTTAATTCTAGTGATAGCACCCTTCCTGTTTGATGGTGCTGGCTTGGATACTGCGATACTTTGCCTAATTCCTCTTAGCGCATTTGTAGCCAACGCTTTTGGTTATCCCAAGCGATTAATTTTACCTAACCTGCTTTTCTGGCTTGGCATCATATTAGTTGTTCACAATAATTGGGCACTCATCAAAAAATAGGCATTCTTTAACGCACGAGGCTTTATCTTTGAAGCCAAGAGTAGCAGTTTTTTAAAGATAAAATAATTTATATATGAAGTTTGGAGTAGTGGTATTTCCTGGATCCAATTGTGATAGGGATATGCAAGATTCTTTACAAAAAGACCTGGGAAAAGAAGTTATTATGCTGTGGCATAAAGACCAAGATCTTAGCATGTTTACTACAGACGATTGTATAGTTTTACCCGGAGGATTTTCTTATGGAGACTATCTTCGTTGTGGAGCCATTGCCAGATTTAGCCCTATGATGAAAAGCGTTATTGAATTTGCTAATAAGGGAGGAAAAGTTTTGGGTGTTTGTAATGGATTTCAAATTCTATGTGAAAGTGGATTATTACCTGGGGTACTATTACAAAATGCAAATCAACAATTTGTTTGCAAAAACGTATACATTAAAAATGAGAATGGGGAAGCATTGAAAATTCCTATTGCACATGGGGAAGGCCGCTTTCACGCAGATGAAAAAACATTGAATGAACTAGAAGAGAATGGCCAAGTTATTTTTAGATATTGTGATGAGAATGGCAATTTTGACGAAACTGCGAATCCTAATGGTGCAATAAGAAATATTGCTGGTATCGCTAATAAGAACAAAAATGTTTTTGGTATGATGCCCCATCCTGAACGTGCTACTTCCTCTGCCTTGAGTAATTTGGATGGAAAAAAAGTTTTCGAATTATTAGGCTTAAACTAGTTATCAAAATTTAGAAAAGAAATGAAAAAAATATTAGTTGCATTTTTGGGGATCATTGTTTCGGTAAGCTTGTTTGCACAAATCAAAGATCCTGTTAGTTGGAAATATGAAGTTGTTAAACAAACTGGTAATAATTACCAATTAACAATAACTGCAACAGTGCCTAAGCCTTGGCATATTTATTCCCAAAACACACCTAAAGGGGGGCCAATACCTACTAAAATAAATATTAATTCAAACCCACTGATAACAATAACAGCTGGAAGATTAAAAGAAATTGGCAAACTTGAGAAAACACTTGACAAGAATTTTAGTCCTAAAGGTGTTGAAGTTTTATTTTATAGTGAGCAAGTTCAATTTATACAAAATATTAGTTTAAAAGGCGCAGTTAAGACTAATATCAGTGGATCTGTAGAATATATGGTTTGTGATGATAGTCAGTGTTTGCCTCCAACAAAAAAATCATTTGACATTAAGATTCAATAACCTGCATGAAAAAACTATTTTATAGCCTACTGATTTTATTCGGCCTTATAATATTCAATAAAGTTGTTGCACAGGATCTAAAACCTGTGCAATTTGCTTTTAATACACAACGTGTTAATGATTCGTTAGTGTTATTAAAGATTAAAGCAAGCATCGCAAAGAATGTATCGCTTTTCTCAGTTAAGAAAAGAACCAATGATGATCCTTTTGTATCAAGTTTACAACTCGATTCTTCGATACTTAAATATCAAAATAAAACTGATTCAATACCAGAGATAGGCAGCTTGAAATTAATTAAAGAAGCCATAGCAGATGCCTCTTACAGAGTTTTTAACGATAGTGTAGAATATCAATTTTTCTTGCACATTTCAGATACAACAATTAAAAAGATAAAAGGTGAATTTACTTGGCTGGCAAAATCCGGAACAGAGTTTCCAAGTGGTGTAGAAAAATTTTCTGTAACAGTAAATTCATCTAATGAAACCTTATCAAATGATGCAAAAACCTCAGAAGTAAAATCTAAATCTCTTTGGAGTATTTTTCTGATATGTTTCGGAACAGGCTTATTAGCCATCATTACACCTTGTGTATTCCCTTTAATACCTGTAACAGTTAGTTTCTTTTTAAAGAGAAGCAAATCCCGTGTGGAAGGTATTAGAAATGCGGTTTGGTATTCTATTTCTATTATTTCAATTTATACGATTCCAACTTTATTATTAACAATTATTTTCGGCGACAAGGTTTTATATACTATCTCCACTCACCCTGTTTCTAATATTTTATTTTTTATAATTTTCATCATATTTGCCACATCATTCTTCGGCGCTTTTGAATTAACGCTTCCTAATAGTTGGGCAAATAAAGCAGATCAAAAAGCTGGGAAAGGTGGATTGTTAGGTATCTTTTTCATGGCTATGACATTAGTAATTGTATCTTTCTCATGCACTGGTCCTTTAGTGGGAACTTTATTGGGTCAGACTAGTACAAATGGTGTTAGCTCCGCTCCAATTATCGGCATGCTTGGGTTTGGTGCAGGATTGGCCCTTCCTTTTTCTTTATTTGCATTTTTCCCTGCTATGATGCATTCACTTCCAAAGAGTGGTGGCTGGTTGAATTCTGTTAAAGTTACTTTTGGTTTTATTGAATTGGCACTTGCAATGAAGTTCTTGTCGAATGTAGATCTTGCCTATCATTGGCATTTGTTAGATAGAGATGTTTTTTTAGTTTGTTGGATAGTGATTTTTGGATTAATGGGATTATATCTTTTAGGCAAACTCAAATTCTCACATGATAGTGAAATGCCTTATCTAAGTGTACCCCGCTTATTTTTTGCGATGATGGCTTTTTGTTTTTCATTGTATATGTTACCTGGTTTATTAGGGGCACCACTTAAATTATTAAGTGGTTTTATTCCACCAGCTACTACGCAAGAATTTAATTTGCAAAATTTAGAATATAAGATTGACAATTTACACGCTGTGTCTTTTAATGTAAAACCAGCTGTATCAAATATATTGCCTCCTAAGAAACTTGTAGATAAATTAGAAGTTCCTTTCGGGCTTGTGGCTTATTTTGATTTGAAAGAGGGGATGGCTGCTGCTAAGGTATTGAATAAGCCTGTGATGCTTGATTTTACTGGTCATTCTTGCGCTAATTGTAGAAAAATGGAAGAACAGGTATGGAAGAATCCAGAGGTTTTAAAAAGAATAAAAGAAAACTTTGTTTTGATTAGTTTATACGTAGATGAGTCAACCGAATTAACCGATGATGAGCAGGTAATCAATTTAACGGGACAAAAAATAACTACTGTAGGAGAACTAAACCTTGAATATGAAGTAACAAAATTTGGTTTAAATGCACAGCCACTCTATAAATTTTTAGATCTTACTGGTAAGCCACTGAGCGATATTAATTATGGCTATGATCCAGATGTAGAGAAGTTCATTGCTCACCTTGATGCTATGAAAGCGGCATTCGAAAAGAAACAATAATAATTCAAAAGTCAAAATTCAAAAGTCAAAAAAAAGCAAGCTTAATTTGGTTGGAGCATAAAAAAAGCCAAAACTGATATCGAATCTAGTTTTGACTTTTAAATTTTTAATTTCAACTTTATAAAGCAATATTTTTTTCTGCCATCATCTTTCTTAAATTAATTAAGCCATAACGCATTCTTCCCAAAGCAGTATTAATACTACAATTTGTTATTTGGGCAATTTCCTTGAAACTAAGGTTTGCATAATGGCGAAGAACGATGATTTCTCTTTGCTCTTCTGGCAATAACTCTAGCATCATTCTTACGCGATCGTGGCTTTGACTCTGCATGATCTTTTGATCAGCACCTTCTTCATATACGTTGATCACATCAAAAATATCTTTATTATCGCTGGTTTTTATTGCAGGTGTACGCTTAACCTTGCGGAAATGATCTACACATAGGTTATGTGAAATACGCAAAGCCCAAGGTAAAAATTTGCCCTCTTCAGTATAACGCTTATTTTTGAGAGTATCGATAATTTTGATAAATACATCCTGAAATAAATCTTCAGCGAGGTAGCTATCTTTAACAAAAAAGAGAATTGAAGAATAGATCTTGTCTTTGTATCGATAGATCAATACTTCAAAAGCTTCCGTATCCCCTTCTTGGAAGGAGCGTATTAGTTCGGTGTCTGAAACATGTTCCAATGTTTTCATAGCATGGGGTTTTGTCAGGATTTCGGAAAACTCAGGATATTGGATAAAGAATTAACGCCCGAGTTATAGCTCTGATATTAATTCTAATGTTAAATTATCATTTTTTTAATGCGACAAATCGCTTGTGAAAAAGATTGTTAAAGGTTCTTAGGTTATTCACATTTTAAAATGGTGTTTTTTATTGATTATTAGGTAATTATGGAATCTTCTTAAACTTAATCATCATTAAACTGTTTAATTTACTACAGTATGGCTACAAAAAATCAAACGATTGAAGAATTGAAGATTCCAATTCTAAATAACGATATCCTTGTTAAAGGTGCTAGGGTTCATAACTTGAAAAACGTAACAGTAACCTTCCCTCGTAACAAATTAATTGTGGTAACAGGCGTTTCAGGAAGTGGTAAGTCTTCGCTTACTATCGACACACTATTTGCCGAAGGACAGCGCCGCTATGCAGAAAGTCTTAGTGCCTATGCACGTCAATTTATGGCCCGAATGGTAAAACCAGATGTGGATTATATAAAAGGACTATGCCCAGCAATTGCCATAGAACAAAAAGTAATCACACGTACGCCACGTAGCACAGTGGGTAGCATGACAGAAATTTATGATTATCTCCGTTTATTATATGCACGTGCTGGTAAAACCATTTCCCCAATCAGTGGTAAAGAAGTTAAAAAAGACGATGTTATTGATGTGGTGAATTGTGTAAAAGAGCATGAAGCCGGTACCAAAATTGCTGTGCTTGTTCCTTTTAAACAACATGCCAAAAGAGAAACCAAAGAAGAATTGCAGATCTTAATGCAAAAAGGCTTTGCACGTATTTATATAAAGTCGGGAACAGATTCTAGTTTGATGCGTATTGAAGAGTTACTTGAATTAGGAGATAAAGAACTTTCCAAACAAATGAAGTCTGGTAAATCACAGCCTGAAATATTCGTTTTAGTAGATCGATTGGTAACAAAAGATTTCGATGAAGATGATTTACATCGCTTATCCGATTCTATAGGAACGGCTTTCTATGAAGGCGAAGGATCTATGTATTTAGAAATAAACGGATCAAAGCTGATTCATTTTAGCAATAAGTTTGAATTAGATGGCATTCAGTTTGAAGAACCCGTACCAAATTTGTTTTCGTTCAATAATCCTTATGGTGCCTGCCCAACATGCGAAGGGTTTAGTCAGGTTTTAGGAATTGATAGCGATCTGGTAATACCCAATAAAAGTTTGAGTTTATTTGAAGGCGCAATTGCTCCTTGGAAAGGAGAAAAATTAGGATGGTGGAAAGAACAATTTATTAAAGGAGCCGGAGGTATTGATTTCCCCATTCATAAGCCCATCATTGATTTATCAAAAGAACAATACAAACAATTATGGGAAGGGGGAAAAACAGTTTCTGGTATCAATGATTTCTTTAAAGAAGTAGAACAAAATTTATACAAAGTTCAGTATAGAGTATTATTAAGTAGATATCGCGGAAGAACAAATTGCCCAGATTGTAAAGGATATAGATTACGTCCGGAAGCACTTTATGTAAAAATAGCAGGTAAACATATCGGGGAACTTTGCGAGTGGCAAGTGAAAGATTTAAAAGTTTGGTTTGATGAACTTCAATTATCAGCAAGTGATACAGCACTCACAAAAAGAATCTTATTGGAAATTCATCAACGCATACAAACCTTACTGGACGTAGGGCTTGGTTATCTTACCCTAAACCGGTTAGCAAATTCCTTGAGCGGAGGTGAAAGTCAACGTATACAATTAACAAGAAGTCTGGGTAGTAATCTTACCAATAGTTTATATATTTTGGATGAGCCTTCGATCGGACTTCATTCAAGAGATACTGCAAAATTAATTAGTGTATTAAAGTCGTTACGTGATCTTGGAAATACAGTAGTTGTAGTTGAACACGATGAAATGATGATGCGAGAAGCAGACTATATTATAGACATGGGGCCCCTGGCTTCTCACTTAGGTGGAGAAGTAGTAGCTGTGGGTAATTATGATGAATTGATCGCAAACCCTAAAAGTTTAACTGGTAAATATTTAAAAGGCGAATTGCAAATTGAGGTTCCTAAAAATGTTCGGAAATGGACCAGAAGTATTGTTGTTGAAAATGCACAGCAAAATAATCTGAAAGGAATTACAGTTGAATTTCCTTTAAACACACTCTGTGTAGTTACAGGGGTAAGTGGTAGTGGTAAAACAACGTTGGTAAAACAAGTTTTGTTTCCCGCCCTAAATAAATTAAAGGGAGAGTTTGCAGATAAAGTAGGTGTGCATAAAGCAATTGCAGGGGATATAGATTCCATTGCTCATTTAGAAATGATTGATCAAAATCCTATTGGCAAATCGTCTCGCAGCAATCCAATAACTTATATAAAAGCTTACGATGCGATTAGAGAATTGTATGCCAAACAACCTTTATCCAAAATGCGTGGATTTCTACCAAAACATTTTTCATTTAATGTTGATGCTGGTAGATGTGATACCTGTAAAGGGGAAGGAGAGCAAGTGGTTGAAATGCAATTTTTAGCAGATGTGCATTTGACCTGCGAATCCTGTGGCGGTAAAAGATTTAAAGAAGAAGTTTTGGAAGTTACTTATAACAATAAAAATATTTTCGAGTTATTAGAAATGAGTGTCGATGAATCGATCCTGTTTTTTGCTGACGAAAAACAAATTAGAAATTCCATTCAGCCTTTACAAGATGTGGGATTAGGATATATTAAATTAGGGCAAAGCAGCGACACACTTAGTGGTGGTGAAGCGCAGCGTGTTAAACTTGCTAGTTTTTTAGGAAAAGGTAAAGGCATAGGTCAGATTTTATTCATCTTCGATGAGCCAACAACCGGACTTCATTTTAATGACATCAAAAAACTATTAGCTTCTTTTAATGCATTAATAGAACAAGGACATTCTTTAATTGTGATTGAACATAATACCGATGTGATTAAATCTGCTGACTGGATAATTGATCTTGGACCAGAAGCTGGAGATGGTGGCGGAAATTTAGTATATGCAGGAGTTCCAAAAGAGCTAAGTAAAATCTCGAAAAGTTATACTGGTAAATATTTGTAAAAAGTTCTTAATCAAAATAAAAAAGTGTTGCGATGATTAGTTGCAACACTTTTTTAATAATATAAAATAAATCTATCTTAATCGATCTGCGCTTTTAACCAACTTCTCATCTTTATATATTCCAATTGCTGCAAGTATTTGTAAAACTGAAATAGCAATTACTACTAAGCTTGTTAACGCATATCCACCAACTGAGAATTTTTGAGTCTCAATAAAATAGAGCATTAAAACAATTGTACTTAGCGCAATGGATACTAGTGTAAATTTTAATTGAATGGGGCGATTGTTGTACATGAAAATATTAACAGCTGTAATAGTTGCAATTGCAATAGTTAATATCATTAACCAACTATTACTCATAGCTGTTAAATGGCTTGCTGGTTCAGTAGCGATACTTCCAATATAAAAAGAAGTCTTTAACGAAGTAAATCCACAAATGGCTGCTAATAGAAGCCAAATAGTTTGAATACGTTGTATCATAAAATCTATTTAATAATAAGATTAACCCAATTCTGGATACAATACAAATTGTTCCATAAATGCATTCACTTCATTTTTAATGCCAGTTAAAAAACTAGCATCATCTGCATTCATCAATGTTCTATCAATTGCATTTACAACAAATTCCATATCATTTTCAATCATTCCGCGTGTAGTAACCGCAGCAACTCCGAAACGAATTCCTGAAGTTACAAAAGCACTCTTGTCATCATAAGGAACCATATTTTTGTTTGCAGTAATGTCGGTATGTCCTAATACCTGCTCTGCTTTTTTTCCACTAATATTTTTATTTCTAAGATCAATTAACATCAAATGATTATCAGTGCCTCCACTAATAATTTCATATCCTCTTGATGTAAATGCTGTAGCCATCGCTTGGGCATTTTTTTGAACTTGTTGCTGATATCTCAAAAATTCATCTGTCAATATTTCTCCAAATGCAATTGCTTTAGCGGCAATGATATGCTCCAAGGGGCCTCCCTGCGTTCCAGGAAAAACAGCCATATCAATCAGATTACTCATCATTCGCAAGTTGCCTTTCACATCTTTCAAACCAAATGGGTTTTCGAAATCTGTCTTCATAGTAATAACACCACCTCTTGGCCCTCTTAAAGTTTTATGAGTAGTTGATGTAACAAAATGACAATGATCGAAAGGAGAGCTTAATAAGCCTTTTGCAATTAATCCTGCAGGGTGTGCAATATCGGCCAAGACAAAAGCACCAACTTCATCTGCTACTTTTCTGATTCGTGCAAAATCCCAATCGCGGCTATAAGCGCTGGCTCCACAAATAATTAATTTAGGTTTTGTTGCTCTTGCTTGAGATTCCAACATTTCATAATCAACTAATCCATCTTCTTTCTTAACTCCGTAAAAATGCGGCTTGTATATCTTTCCACTGAAGTTAACAGCAGAGCCGTGTGTTAGGTGGCCACCCATGCTAAGGTCTAATCCTAAAATGGCATCACCTGGTTGTAAAATGGCTAGCATCAAAGCAGCATTAGCTTGAGCACCACTGTGAGGTTGAACGTTTGCGTATTCAACATTAAAGATGGTTTTTAAGCGGTCAATGGCAAGTTGTTCTGTTTGGTCAACAATTTCGCAACCACCATAGTACCTGCGGCCCGGATAGCCTTCGGCATATTTATTAGTCATAACGCAACCCGATGCTTCCATTACCTGTAAACTTGTGAAGTTTTCAGAAGCAATCAGTTCTATTCCACGGCGTTGTCTATTTAATTCTTGCTTTATGATGTCAAAAACCTGCGTATCTCTTTGCATGAGTTGTTTATTTTGGCGCAAAAATAAATGTTCGTACATAGTTATCAGCAATTTGTTAGCAGAGTTTTGGGCAGAATATCCACAAATCTTGCCCTTTAGCTAGTATTTTATATTTTCGCACCCTTGATGGATGTGAACAGATTACATATTTTATGGCTATCTGGCACTATGCTTGCTTATTTTCATCATAATTAGACCAACATGAAAGCGATTATACCAGTTGCAGGTGCAGGGACAAAATTGCGTCCCCATACTTATACACAACCAAAGGCACTTATCCCAATTGCTGGAAAAACAATCTTGAGCTTTATAGTGGATCAATTAATGGATGCAGGAATTGATGAGTTTATTTTTATTGTTGGATACCTTGGCGAAAAAATTCAAGACTATGTCCTAGAAAATTACCCACAACTAAAAACGCACTTTGTTTTTCAGAATGAAAGACATGGAACAGGACATGCCATTGAATTAACAAAGGCCATAGTGGGCGAAGATGAAGTTTTTGTTGTGTTAGGAGATACGATTTGCGAGTATGATATAAAACAAGTGTTGAATAGCCCATATAGTATGCTTGGAATTAAAAAAGTAGATGACCCCCGAGATTTTGGAGTAGCTTCTATTGGAGAAGATGGATTCATTGATCAACTTGTTGAAAAGCCAGCAATCCCTAAAAGCAATATGGCACTCGTAGGATTATATAAGATCAAAGAGACCAAGTTTCTTTTCGAATGTTTACATGCACTTTTTTTAAAAAGCGGTCATGTTAATGGCGAATATAATTTAACGGACGCTTTAGATTGCATGATCAAAAAAGGTGCAAAGTTCCAATCGTTTAAAGTGAAGAATTGGTTCGATTGTGGAAAGAAGGAAACATTATTAGAAAGTAATGCAACCTTACTCAAAAAGTTTGGAGGAAATACAGATTATAACCATAAGTATTTAAATACTATAATTATTCCACCAGTAAGTATTGCTGACGGTTGCGATATTTCAAATTCTATTATCGGACCGCACGTAGCAATTGGTGCAAATACTTCTATCAAACATAGTATCGTACGTGAAAGCATCATTGGTTCTTATACGAATCTATTTGAAGTAGTTCTTGATAATTCATTGATAGGAAGCGATGCTTCAGTAAAAGGGCTGAGTAGAAGTCTGAATATTGGAGATAATACTGAAATCGATTTCGGTTAGAAATAAAGTGAAGAGATAAGAGTGAAGAATTTTAAAATATCGTTTTATAACTTAACTTTAAAAAAAGTATTTTATGAAACGATTATTTCCTGTTTATTTATTGCTTTTATTTTTTTGCATGAGTGGAACACCTGATCCAGATAACCAGCCCTCCTTTATAAAAGTCAGAGGAAATCAATTCTATAAAAACAACAAGCCCTATACTTTTTTAGGTACCAATTTTTGGTATGGCATGAATCTTGGATCAAAAGGCCCAGGAGGAAATCGTGAGAGATTGATAAGAGAACTGGATCGACTTTCTGCCTTAGGCGTCAAAAATCTTCGAGTTGTTGCAGGCAGTGAAGGGCCAGATACAGAGCCTTACCGGATGCTTCCTTCTTTACAAACTTCACCTGGAAAATATAATCAAGATGTATTGGAAGGGCTAGATTTTTTGTTGGCTGAAATGAACAAACGAGATATGGTTGCTGTGATGTGTATGAATGATTTCTGGAACTGGTCTGGAGGTATGTCGCAATACCTGGTTTGGGCAGGAGTAGCTAATTCAATTCCTTATCCCCCGCCTAATCCTGGTGGTGATTGGTGGAAATTTCAAAACTTTAGTGCGCAATTTTATAGTAATGAAAAAGCAGTTGAAATGTTCAATAATCATCTGCGATTTATCGTAAATAGAAAAAATAGTATTACAGGTAAACTATATAAAGAAGATCCTACAATATTTTCTTGGGAGCTGGGAAATGAGCCAAGAGGCGTCACAAATAAAACAGCATTTTTATCTTGGGTTGATCAAACTGCTGGATTAATTAAATCATTCGACAAGAATCATTTAGTAACCACGGGAAGTGAAGGCAATACCTCTAGCCCTTCTAGTGGAACTGATGTTGTTAAAGATCATTTGAGTAAAAATATCGATTATGCAACCATACATATCTGGGTACAAAATTGGGGTTATTATGATCCTGCAAAACCAGAAGCAACTTATCAGCCTGCTTTAGATTATGCTTTGAACTATTTGCAAAATCATTTAAATCAAGCAGCAACTTTAAATAAACCAGTTGTACTGGAAGAATTTGGCATTTCACGCGATGCTAATAATCATGCAGCAGGAACACCTGTTACTGTTAGAGATAAATATTATGCTGCATTATTTACTGCAGTTGCTGACAACCTTAAAAAACAAAACAATTCTTTAGCTGGCATAAATTTCTGGGCATGGGCTGGTGAAGGTAGGCCCAGAGTGCCAGAGGGTTTGTGGAAATTAGGGGATAATTTTATTGGCGATCCCCCACATGAATCTCAAGGCTGGTATTCGGTATATGATACTGATAACAGTACTAAAGAAGTAATCAAGAAATACGCTACAATTATTAATCATTAATAAGTTTATAATTTAATTCTTTTATTAACCTTAGGACTGATTCTTATGATTTTGGAGCTCTTAAAAATGGGTCTTAATTAATTCAATATTTCAGTCTAGGGATTTGGGAGTATTTTAATGGGTATTGTTAACCCCAGAATTCAGAGGGCAAAATTAAATTTGGGCTTTAGCCCTTACGCTGTGTTTGTTCCAGATTTAACTAATTTCTCTCATACATTTTCCAGTGTATAAGGGCTAAGCCCATTATCACTTAGTTATTCCTAATCCCCAGCCTAAAGGCCGGGGTGAATATATCTTTTTTCAATTATTACAAACTCAATAGAAATGCAATTTCTTTTATTAGCCAACAATAGGGTTACTCAACTTTTTAAGATTGAATATCCTATTATACAAGCTGGAATGGTTTGGGCAAGTGGCTGGCGTTTGGCAAGTGCTGTTTCAAATGCAGGAGGCTTAGGAATTATTGGTGCGGGAAGTATGTATCCGGATATATTGAGAGAGCATATCACAAAAACAAAAGTAGCAACCACAAAACCTTTTGCTGTTAATCTTCCCTTGTTATATCCAAATATTAAAGAGCATATTGAAATTATAATAGAAGAAAAAGTTCCCATAGTATTTACTAGTGCGGGGAATCCGAAGACTTATACATTAATGTTAAAAGAGGCTGGTATTATTGTGGTACATGTGGTAAGCAGTAGTTTTTTTGCACAAAAAGCTGAGGCAGCTGGATGCGATGCAGTGGTTGCAGAAGGATTTGAAGCTGGTGGTCATAATGGGAGAGAGGAAACCACCAGTATGATATTGATACCTGCAGTTAAAGCTGCAATAAAAATCCCTTTGATAGCAGCCGGTGGAATTGCTACTGGTAGGCAAATGCTTGCTGCAATGATATTAGGGGCTGATGCAGTTCAAATTGGTAGCAGGTTTGTTTGTAGTGATGAAGCTTCATCACACTATTCATTTAAAGAAGCTATAGTAAATTCAAAAGAAGGAGATACGCAATTAGGATTAAAACAATTAGTTCCTGTAAGATTATTAAAGAACCCTTTTTCAATGGCTATTTTGAATGCAGAAAAAAATGGTGCCAGTTTGGAAGAGTTACAATTAATGTTGGGGAAAGCTAGAGCAAAAAAAGGAATGTTCGAAGGTGATATGGAAGAAGGAGAATTAGAAATCGGACAAGTTTCATCACTCATCAATGAAATAAAACCTGCAGCAGAAATTGTAAAAGAAATTTGGAACAATTTTACTGCTGCAGCTTCTAATCCGTTTTGAATTATTTATGTAAGTAGAAAGAGTTGGCTTGTGCCAAACAGGTTACTACTAGATCATTGATGCAAACATGTTTTGGTAAGTTTGCAGTATAATAAGCGATATCAGCAATATCATTTGCTTGTAAAGCTTTATATCCATCATATACTAATTCTGCTTTGTTTTCATCTCCCTTGAAACGTACTAATGAAAATTCTGTTTCGGCTGCACCTGGATGTATTACAGTTACTTTAATCTGATAAGGCAGTAAATCCATTCGCATGGCTTTACTCAATGCGTCAACAGCATGCTTGCTTGCGCAATAGGCATTGCCATCTTTATAAACTTCTTTGCCTGCAGTAGATCCAATATTAATGATATGACCTTTTTTTCTTTCAGTTAAATAAGGAAGAACTGCTTTTGTAACATACATCACACCTTTCACATTAGTGTCAATCATTGTTTCCCAGTCGTTTAAATTGGCAGTATCAAAACTATCCCTTCCCAATGCTAGTCCTGCATTGTTGACTAATACATCAATGGATTGCCATTCTGCTGGCAAATTTGAAAGATGATTAAATACAGCTTCTCTATCCTGAACGTCAAATACCAAGGGTAAAACTTTAACGCCATAAGTATTATTTAATGAAGAGGCTAACTCGTCTAATTTTTCTTTTCTTCTTCCTGTAATGATGCAGTTCCATTTTTCAGAAGCAAATTTTTCTGCAATCGCTTTGCCAAATCCAGATGTGGCACCGGTAACTAAAATGGTCTTTTGCATGTTGTAAATTGAAATATGAGTTTCAAATATACAAACAATGCTTTTTAATATTAGTTCGATTAACGAATTAAGACTGCTGTGCCTTTACTAATAATTCTCTTACCAAGGTAGTCGGCACCTTCAGCAATAAATACATAAGCTCCCGCAGGTTGTGGAATTCCGTTTATGGTTCCATCCCAACCCATTCCAATTTGAGTGGAAAAGAAAATCTGTTGCCCCCACCTGTTGAAAACACTAAAAAAATATTTCTGTGTAATACCGTAAACAGTTGGTCTGAGTACATCATTCTTTCCATCAGCATTCGGAGTAAATCCAGTTGGTACAAATATTTCAGGTCCGTTTTTTAATATGGTTACTAAAAAACTATTGGTTGCAGAACATCCAATAGAGTCAGTAGCTGTTACCGAATATCTAATCTGATCTTGACTTCCATCTAAAATTGCAATCGGATTTGAAATAGCCATATTGCTTAATCCAGTTGTTGGAGTCCAGAGGTAATTAGCAAATCTTTGATCTGATAAAATTGCATTAATTTGTAAAGGTTGATTAATTAAAATAACAGTATCTCTCCCAGCATTAACACTTAGCTGTGGTAATACTTTCACATGAATAGTATCACGTAGTAGATTTGGACAACCCGCATTCGAAACAGTTAGAATATAATCTGTATTTTTTGATGCTACAAATGCAGATGATATCAAAAAAGGGTTTGCGGTAATCAAACCAGTACCTAAATTATTATTGCTATTAGAATTTGACCATTGGTAACCAGATCCAATTGAGATGGAAGCATTTAATAAAGCCACCTGATCAAAACAAATGGTGGTATCTTTTGAAAAAATAGTTGATTTGGGGTACAGTGCATTGTAGATTTCTATATGCACATTATTACTAGTATCTGCTGGGCATGCGGAAGTTGAAACAATTGCTCTAAAATAAGTTTGACTTGTTATACCACTGAGACTTTGTAAACTGGATTGATTTGTTGGTGTTGTATTTGTCCAATTAATTAAATCATGCGAAGATTGCCAATTTGAAATGTTACCTGATGAACCATTTAAGGTAAGTGCATTTAATATAGGTTGATCTTGGCATATCTGAATATCAGTAGGGCTAATTATGCCAGCAAATGGTTTGGGATTAAGGGTAATTTGAGCAAATGCACTAGTATCAATTCTACAGGCAGCTCCATTTTGAACAATCGCCCTGAAGATTGTTGTTTCGGAAAGATTATTTGCACTAAGAGTACTGGTATTATTATTAATAGCAGTCCAACTGAGCCCATTATCTATACTGGAAATCCAATTTAAAACAGAACCATTGTACCCAACTAAGTTCAAGGGAAAATTTTGATTTGGGATTAATCCCTTACACACAATTGAATCCCCATTAATGTTTCCAGGAATAGTGGGAGGTGCAACAGCAACGGGAATACTCGTTTTTAAATCGGCACAAGTATTAGTTGCTGTAGCAACAATAGTCCCAGCACTAGAATTAGGAATAACTGTAATAGTGTTAGCTGAATCTTTTACAGATTGCCAACCAGCAGGAATTTGCCAATGGTATTTTGCACCGGACAATTCTGGTATGGAATAAGTTGAAATCTCATTTGCACAGGCATTAACTGTTCCTTCAATTTGTAATCCCTGACACACATTTTTTAACGCTACATAGGCATAAGCAAAATGCCCGGTTGGTACACAATTGTCTGCTTCAAAAGTTAAGGTAACTTGTTGACCTCTCCAAGGAGCTAAATCTACAATTACTTCTCTCCAACCTTTGGTCCAAACCCTTTTTCGAGTTGATCCTGGATTTGTTGTGTTTAGATCATTAGGTGAAAGAGTTGAACTAAGACTAAACCCTTCTTGTAAGGCAGCACCTTGGTCTAATTCAAATATTGGATTTCCATTAGTATTTAAACCTGTTTGTAGTGTGGGTAAATAATATTGAGCATTTGCACAATCTATGGTACCATTTTGAGTAGTTAATTTCGCCGTAAATAAAGGCATTATATCATTTGTATGTTGTCCATTTTCCAATACCATTGCGTAGGCATAAGTAACAACATATGGATCAGTTGGTAATCCTGGAGGTACATTAATGGTATAACCTATTCCTCTGAAATAGCCTCCAATTTCAGATGGAGGGTTAGTTCGGGGTTGGGGATTTATAGTGGTAGAACCAATTTTTATCGAATAATTATAAGAATAACCGTTAATGGTAGGTACAGTTTCAAAGTTTCCAAAGGGATCCAAAGATTTTGCTGAGAGTACTTCAATTCCTGTTAGTGAAGTATTATATTCTGGAATGTTAGTAGTATTAATTGTTCCAGTTGGGAAATTAGATATTGAGTCGTAATTCGTTTGAGTCAATGGAAGCCTTGTTGTAGTATTTTTGAAAATACCTGTATACCCAAACCAATGAGTAAGACTTGATTCTGAAAAATTAAAATTTAAGGGGCACTGCGACTTCCCCTGTATAAAAAAAAATAATACTATAAAGACCAGCAGATTTTTCATTAAATAGAATTTATAGCAGAGATAGGATTTAAAATTATTTTATGAATATAGATTACTTTATAAAATCGTGAAAGTACAAATTGTTCTAATAGAATTAGCTAAGAGCAACTTATTTAACTTGTCCGTAAAAGCTAATACAAAGAGCAGAAAATGTGCCTATTTGCTGCCTCATTGGAAGAATAAATGGAGGAGTGTTTCTTTGTTTAAAGTTTAATAAAATCCAGTAGAAATTGATTTAATTGTGAGGTTGCCTCCCACATCCCCATATGTCCTACTCTCTCTAAAATATGAACTGTTGGATTAACTGGTAATTGAATTTGAGGTAATAAGTCAACCAATGGAGCCGCAACATCCTCTGTACCAATAACGAAAAGGATTGGTTTTGGGTTGCTTTTTAATAGTGAAGTTCTATCGGGCCGGTTCATCATGGCTTGATAATATTGCTGACAAGCCTGTGTATTAAATGTGATGGCTGCATCAACAAAAAGTAAAACAATTGCTGGATTGTCCTTTTTAAAATTTGATGAAAATAAATTTGGGATGGTATTTTTAAGAAATGGACCAGCTCCATATAATTCCATCAGCTCAATACCTTTTAACCGATTCGTTTTTTTCTCTTCTGAATCTGCCATTGCCGATGAATGAACCAAGCCAAACCTCAAAAGCTTTTCCGGATAAATCTCCTCGAATGCAAGAGTTATATAGCCACCCATACTATGCCCTATCATGGTACATTTTGAAATGCCTTCTTCTTTGAGAATGGAATCAATCACGCCAGCATAATCATTAAGTGAAATAGATAATCCTAATTCTTTGTTTAAGTTTTTGGGCTCAACTATTTCAGATAAACCAGACCCTGGTAGATCTGGTACAATCAACAGGCAATGATTTTGTAAAAAAACAATTTGCTTATCCCAGATATGACTATCCTCTCCGAAACCATGTATGAGAACAACAGGTTCCCCTTTTCCTACTACGCGATAAGATATTTTTTTCTGAAAATAAAAGAAAGACTTTTGCATGATTAAAATAGTTGCTTTTGTTTTAATACCAGAAAAATATTCCAACCAATCATTAATAATGCTAAAAAAGAAATCGATTTATACAGCCAATCTCCATATCGGGTATAGAATGTCAACACTTCAGAAGTGGGGATAGGGTATTTAAAACTTGTAGCTTGATTCCACCCTTTTGTTTCGAGAATATTTCCTTTCTCATCAATTACAGCAGAGATACCAGTATTCGCAGAACGGGCAACCCATCTTCTGTTTTCAATGGCACGTAAACGAGCGTATTGTAAATGCTGCCTATGTCCTGGCGTATTTCCCCACCATCCATCATTTGTTAGAATTGTTAAGATATTGGCTCCTTTTGCCACATAA
Source organism: uncultured Bacteroidota bacterium (assembly GCA_903927185.1). Lineage (GTDB taxonomy): Bacteria > Bacteroidota > Bacteroidia > Chitinophagales > Chitinophagaceae > Sediminibacterium. The sequence continues at coordinate 23,617 of CAIYLW010000003.1, read as the reverse complement.
GATGAAACATACTCACCGTAAATACTTTCATAACAAATAATGGGTGCAGCGAAGTATGGATTATTATCAGAATGAAATACAGAGGAAGTAGTTGATCTTCCATAGCCTCCCGAACTTCCCCCAAATTTTTCAAATACAGGTCCCATGAATTTTAAAAAAGTGGGTAATGATTCAACTCCCGGAACCAATTTACTTTTATTGTAAAATTGAAGCGTTTGATTTGACTTAATTAAAATAGCTGCGTTAAAGGCATCTACATAAGTGCCATCTTCTCTTTTGCTGGAAGTTGCTGTAGCATCTGAACTTGAATATGATTTTAAGGTTTCAATACCCGATATTAAACTAATCTCTGGATGCCTATTTACAAAATCAAAAACAGGTTGATAAAAATTATTGTATCGCACATTCGGTTGCCATTCTACTGCACTCAAGGCTGTCTCAGGCCAAATTACTAACCTGGTAGAACTGTCAATTTGTTTTTCTGATAAATTAATCAGAATCGCAATTTGTTTAGAAATATTTCGGGCGTCAAATTTTTGAAAAGGATCAATATTGGGTTGTACAATTACTACATTATGTTTAGCAGCACTTTTAGAAGTATGTTGGATATAATAAAATAGATTGAAGAACGAAAAAAGCAAAGGTATCAAGAGTAAAAATGAAAGTTTAATCAATATTTTGCTCAATAAATGTTTCAAACGAATTGACTGAATGATCTCATAAACCAGCACATTGCTTAGCAAAATCCAAAGAGTGCCTCCGCTTACACCAGTAAATTCATACCATTGTATCCATTGGGGGTGAGCAGCAAATACATTACCGAGTGATAGCCAGGGCCAACTCAGTTGCCAGTTTAAATGGATGTACTCGAACAACATCCAAAAACTAATCAATGCAATATAACCCACAAGATTTCCCGATCTTTTTTTCACGGCAAAAAATCCCCACCAGGGTAAGCACATGAGTAAGCTGTTTGCTATGATGGCAGCAATACTTCCAATGTCAGTAGAATTCCAGATCCACCAAGTAGTACTGGCATTCCATATTAGCATGGTTAAAAAAGTATGCCAAAAAAAACTAGCTTTTTTCTGAAGACCGTCTGAAATAAATAGAAGTGGCGTAAATCCAAAAAAAATAAGGATGGTTAATGGAGATACAGGCCATGCTGCAAAAAGCAATAATCCTGCAAACAAACTGGCACTGATGGATATTATTTTTTTCAAAACCTTTTTTTTAAGTCTCGAAAGTTCGGAATAAAAAACGAAAAAGGGATGCCCTTTGCAGAACATCCCTTTTTATTAATTTATGCATTTTTATTTCTTGCTATAATTTGGTGCTTCTTTTGTTACATCAACATCGTGTGCATGACTTTCTTTCATGCCTGCGTTACTGATTTTTACAAATTTCGCTTTTTGTAATTCTTTAATATTAGCAGCACCACAGTAGCCCATTCCTGCACGAAGGCCTCCCACATACTGATAAACTATTTCACTCAAATTTCCTTTAAATGCAACACGTCCTTCAATTCCTTCTGGAACATATTTTTTAATATCGTCTTCCACGTCTTGAAAATATCTGTCACCACTTCCCTGACTCATCGCACCAAGACTACCCATACCGCGATATTCTTTGAACTTTCTTCCTTCATAGATAATGGTTTCACCGGGACTTTCTTCTACACCTGCAAATACACTCCCCATCATCACCAAATTGGCTCCAGCTGCTAATGCTTTTACCATATCACCGGTATAACGGATGCCACCATCAGCAATCACTGGAATTCCTTTAGCTTTTAAAGCATTACTAGCTTCCATAATCGCAGTTAATTGCGGAACTCCAGCCCCTGCTACAATTCTTGTGGTACAAATTGAACCGGGTCCAATACCTACTTTAACACAGTCGGCTCCAGCAGCTGCTAATGCCAATGCCCCTTCTGCAGTTCCTACATTGCCTGCTATAATTTGTAAATTTTTAAAATTCTTTCTCAAACCTTTCAAGGCCTCAATTACGCCTTTACTATGTCCATGTGCACTATCCAAAGTAACCACATCAACGCCGACATGTTGCAATGCAGCTGCGCGATCTAATAAGTCTTTAGTAATTCCCAAAGCGGCTCCCACTAATAATCTTCCTAGTCCATCTTTACCTGCATTGGGGAAATTGCGTATCTGCAGTATGTCGCGATAGGTGATGAGTCCAATTAATTTACCTTGCTTATTTACAACAGGTAATTTTTCGATCTTATAATTACGTAAAATGGTTTCTGCTTTTTTTAGGTCAGTTCCTTCTGGAGCAGTTATTAGCTTCTCTTTCGTCATCACTTCCGAAACTTTTCTTTTCTTATTAGTTTCAAAACGTAAATCACGATTAGTTAGGATGCCTACTAATTTCTGGTTACTATCAACAATTGGGATACCGCCAATTCTATTTTCTTTCATCAATTTTAACGCATCTCCAATAGTTGCATCAACTAGCAAAGTTATTGGGTCGATAATCATGCCACTTTCACTTCTTTTCACTTTGCGAACTTGTTCGGCCTGACGTTCAATACTCATATTCTTATGAAGAATACCTAAACCACCTTCTCTAGCTAAAGCAATAGCCAAATTAGCTTCAGTTACGGTATCCATCGCTGCGGAAAGCATGGGTACATTTAAAATAATTGATTTGGTAAGATGAGAACGAATGTCGACTTCTCTTGGTAAGATTGCGCTATAAGCGGGCATTAACAATACGTCGTCGAATGTAAGGCCTTCGCCAAATAATCTTGAATTTTCAGAGCCTGTGCGTGGGGAACTGTTTCTTATTGCCATGTGCAAAGATAAAAGAAAAAGTAAAAAGTAAAAAGTAAAAAGTAAAAAGCTGAACTAAATCCACTGGCGGGAGGGGTGCCCGAAGGGCGGAGTGGGAGGTTAATCTATCAATCGATACATTTTTCCAGGAAGCGATTGTATCGCATTTTGTAATTCAAGACTTAAAATAGCTGATGCGAAAACACTGCTGCTCAAGCCACTTTTCAAATAAAGTTCATCTATCGATCTTGCTTGATTATCGCGAAGCAAATCAGCAATCAGCAATTCTTCCTTCGTGAATTCATAAATCAGGATTCTTTGCTTTTTTGGTGTTACCTGTTTCGGCTGCCAGCCCATCCATTCGAGAAAATCAGCTGCTCCATTAAACAAATTGGCTTTATTCTCTTTTATTAATTGATTACAACCACTACTTTTTGTATCCATAATTCTTCCTGGAAGCGCAAATAGTTCTCTGTTATAAGTAGAAGCTAAATCTGCAGTAATCATACTGCCACCTTTAGTGGCGGTTTCAATTACAAGTGTAGCATCCGCCATACCTGCCACGATTCGATTTCTTTTTGGGAAATTGTGTTTGTCGGGCAATACTCCTTTTCTAAACTCTGTGAGCAAGCCTCCATCAGCTAACATTTCTTTCGATAGATTTCTATGTTGCAAAGGATAGATCCGATCTAATCCATGCGCTAATACACCAATTGTTTGGATTTTATTTTTCAATGCTGTTTTATGTGCGATGGCATCAATGCCATAAGCCAGTCCGCTTATAATAATCATATTCTCATGGGGTAATTCAGCAATGAATTGTTCTACAACCTGTTTTCCATAATCGGTATTATTTCTCGTGCCAACTATGCTAATTATTTTGCTGGCATTAAGATCGCAATGTCCATTAAAGTATAAAACAACAGGAGCATCATAACAATTCAATAGTCTTTTAGGATATTGATCATCGGTCTGGAAAATAATCTGGTAATTATTTTTCTTATTGAAATTAATTTCTTTTTCTACTGCAGTAAAAGCATTGAAATCTTTTACCAGTTTAGCTTTCCGTTCCCCAATTCCATCTACCTGGGCCAACTCTTTTTTCTTTGCTTGAAATATAGCGGATGCCGAACCAAATGTTGACAATAATGCCTTAGTATGTACCGAACCAATTTCTGGCAACATGGTTAGCGCGATCTGAAATACCTGCTCTTCTTGCATGCCTCAATGTCTGCATCAGATCGCAGACATTCAAATCATTACAATACAATGATTTTAGTTTTCAAAAAATCTTTTTAGCACTTAAAATTATAATGCAGTGATCGTGAATTCAGTTCTTCTGTTTTTAGCTCTGCCTTCTTCTTTATTATTATCTGCAATAGGTTTCAAAGCACCATATCCTTTAAAAGAAAGTCTTTTATTATCAATCCCATTTGTGTTAAGATAATTTACAATTGCTTTCGCCCGATTTGTAGAAAGCAATAAATTTTCATCTTGTTTACCGATATTGTCTGTATGACCACTAATCTCTAATTTGACAGATGGATTCTCGTTTAATACTTGTAGTAATTTATTTAATTCAATAAAGGCTGCATACGGCAATTCGTAGGAATTATTTTTAAATAAAATATTATTGAATACAAAATGGGCATTTAATTCAACAGCTTGTAAAGGGATGTTTTTTTGATAAGTACTATCAGCATCTTTTTTACTTAATGCATATTGTTCGCTATAAAAAAGATAACCTTTTCTGTTTACTGTAAAAGTATAATCCCTTCCTGTTGGTAATGTGATGAAGTATTCTCCCTTTTCATCAGTCTGCACTTTCATCAATGCTTTATTATTTTCATTGTCGTAAAGTTCTACTGAAGATGGAATGCCTTTGCCAGTTTGTTTATCTGTAACAAAACCTTTAACATACAATGTTCTGTAAGGACGAATATCAGGCCTCATTTCGAATTGATACAAATCCAGATCCCCCCTACTATCTGCTCTGTCGCTTGCATAATAAGCGGTTAGTCCATCTGCAGAAACGGCTAAACTACCTTCATTTTCAATAGTGTTAATCGGAAACCCAATATTCTCCGGTGTTCCCCATTCTCCATCGTTTTTTTTTCTAAGAACATAAATATCCGAACCGCCATATCCGGGTAACCCATCTGAAGTATAATATAGCGTTTGATTATCAGGATGAATAAAAGGAGCTAATTCATCGCCTTTAGTATTAATTTCCGGTCCCATATTTTTTGCAGGAGACCATTTCCCTTCGGCAGTTCTGTAACTCACATATAGATCTTTACCGCCATAGCCACCAGGGCGATTACTACTAAAAAAAAGTACGCGATTGTCTGGACTTAAACTTGGAGAGCTTTCCCAAAATTCTGTATTTATATTCGCCCCAAGGTTTTCTGGTTCACTCCATCCTTTTGGTGTGTAGACCGATTTATAAATATCATAATTTCCAAATCCTTGCCCCGGAAATTGACCAGCAAATAAAATCCATTCACCATCTTGCGAGGAAGTGATGGCGCCTTTCTTTGGTTCTATATTGATATCGCCTTCAATTGGTTTTGCTAATGAAAATCCCTTTTTCGACATATTGCTTTCCATAAAATCTTCACGCAAATGTTTGCCAGCACGAGTGAAAACAAGAATATTATCTGATACTGTTACCGAAGGATAATACTCTGCATAAATACTATTTATGCTATCGCCAAGATTCACTGGATTAAAATGATAGAGGTCTTGATTGGGATGTTTTTTTTGATAGTCGACAGCAAATTCAAAACACTTCTTGCGATACCTGGCAGCATTGATACTGCGATCACTAATTTTAGGAATTTGTAAGAATGCATCCACTTGCTCCAATGCTTTTTGAAATTTTCCTAAACCCGCTAAATTAATGGCATAGGGGAGCTGGTACACTTGAAAATAAAGGCTGTCTTTTGCTTTTGCAATCTCATAGAAATGAACAGATTCTTCATATCTTTTTAGTTGACCAAAAACCGCACCGAGAGATAAATAGGCATCCACGAAACCACTATCTTGTATGATACATTCTTGTAATACAGGAATGGCCTCTTTAATCATTCCGTCTTTTAAAAGTATAATAGCCTGGTCGTAAGTGTCTAATGCTTTCACAGTTACTTTTTCAAGATTATAGTTTTGCGAAAAGCAATAGCTAGATAAGATAAGAACAGGTAAAACTAATATTAACTTCATACGAAAATTGATGAAGGAAAGTTCGGGTAAAACAAGCAATGTCTATGTTAAAATTAGGCAGATTGTTTATGGAACGTTTACATATTTATGTATTTGCAAACTCAATTCCCATTTTGGATTTTGCTTGATATACTCAATTATTTGAGGAGTAATAACATCAGCCCTATCCCATTCTGGCTGCAGATATAATTTACAATGAGGGTTTACTTCTGAAGCATAAGATTCGGCCCAATCAAAATCATATTTATTAAAAATCACCACTTTTAATTCGTTGGCTTTTGGAACGATTGCAGCAATTGGTGCTTTGAATTTTTTTGGGGATAAGCACATCCAATTCCAAAACCCAGATAATGGGGAGGAACCTGATGTTTCAATATTGGTTTCGAATCCTGCAGCGTGTAATGCAGCAGTTAATTTATTTAAAGGATGTAAAAGGGGTTCCCCCCCAGTTATTATCGCTAATCTTCCTGGAAATGCCTTTGCGTTGTCTACAATGGTATCTATAGATTGTAAAGGATGTTTGGTGGAATCCCAACTGTCTTTTACATCACACCAAACGCAACCCACATCGCATCCACCTAAACGAATAAAATAAGCGGCTCTTCCCTGATGAAATCCTTCGCCCTGAATACTGTAAAATGCTTCCATTACAGGTAAAAGTTCATTTGTTTCTTTGGCTATCAATTCACTCACGATATTTTATTATTGGTTTTGTAAGCCTGAAGGGTATTTTTAAGGAGACCAGCAATAGTCATCAAACCTACACCACCTGGTACAGGTGTAATGGCACTTGTTAGAGGGGCAACTTCATCATAAGCTACATCACCTTTAATGCGAAATCCCTTTTTTGCGCTGGCATCTGCAACTCGGGTGATACCAACATCAATAACAACAGCTCCTGGTTTAATCATATCTGCTTTCACAAATTCTGGTCTACCTAATGCAGCAACAAGGATATCAGCTTGAAGGCAAATTTCTTTTAAATTCGGTGTATGTGAGTGACAAATCGTAACGGTACAATTACCATTAGGGATATTACTACTTAATAATATGCTCATCGGCCTTCCCACAATATTACTTCTACCAATCACAACAGCGTGTTTGCCTTTAGTTTCTAGTTGAAAGAATTCAAGCATCATCATAATGCCATAAGGGGTGGCAGGAATAAAGCTGGGTAAACCCTGCATCAATTTTCCGGCGCTGGAAGGATGAAATCCATCCACGTCTTTCGATGGATCGATCGCCTCAATTACTTTTTGCTCTTTGATTTGCTTAGGTAAGGGTAATTGAACGAGGATGCCGTCGACTAATGGATCTTGGTTCAACTCAGCTATTTTGGCTAGGAGAGTAGATTCTTCAATATTTTCTTCAAATCTAACGAGGGTAGAAATAAACCCAATTTCCTCGCAGTTTTTCACTTTTGATGCTACATAAGTTTCGCTAGCGCCATTGGAACCTACCAAAATTGCTGCTAAATGAGGGGGGCGATTGCCCGCCAATAATAATTTTTCTGTCTCAGCCTTCAAATTTTCTTTAACTGCTGCAGATACCAATTTACCGTCTAGTACTAACATTTGGCAAAAATATAGCGGAATTGAAAGGTTTCCTCATTTTTTTAGTATTTCAAAATGAATTCCTTATACATATGGTAAAATAATATGTAAAAAAAAATCATTTTTTGAGGGTTTAATGCAACTATTTTCCTGAAATATTGTCTTTTTTTAGGTTTCGTTAACTTATTTTTATTAATTAATTAACGTTTACGGATCTTCTATATTCCCATTATAAAAACTATACACTTATGAAATTGAGAAAAATTGCAAGTTTGACTGCAATTCTACTGCTATTTTTTGCGGTGGCCATTGCCCAAACACGAAGTATTACAGGTAGGGTTACAGACAACACTGGAACCCCAATTGGTTTTGCTTCTGTTCTAATTAAAGGTTCCAGAATTGGAACATCTGCTGATGCAGAAGGTAAGTTTACAATTAAAACAAAAACTGGAGATGTGCTTGTGATTTCATCAAACGGCGCTACCACAAAGGAATTTACCGTTACTGCTGAGAACAATGTAACTATTGTACTAAATGTTACTGTAAAAGAATTATCTACTGTTGTTGTTACGTCTTATGGTATTAAAAGAGAGGCAAAATCTCTTGGATACAGTACAGCTACCGTTAGCAATGAACAACTTAATGTGTCAAAACCAATTAATGCTGCTCAGGGTTTAATTGGTCAGGTTTCTGGAGCACAAATAAGTATTCAAAACAATGGTGTGGATCCTGGAATAAGGATACAATTACGCGGTGAGAGACATTTGAATGCTGATAATCAGGCTTTATTAGTAGTGGATGGAATAGAGTCTAGAATTGATTTCATAGCTTCTATCAATCCTGAAGATATTGAAACTATGACGGTTCTTAAAGGCGCTAGTGCGGCTGCCTTATATGGCTCAGAAGCTACCAATGGGGTAGTTATTGTTACTACCAAAAGAGGTTCTAAAAATGGCAAACCAATTATTAATTTAAAGCAAACTACCACTTCTGAAAGTCTTGCTTATTTTCCAGCTTTGCAAAATACATTCTCCGGGTATGGGGGTGAGTCAGGTCCCTTTTTTACTGGTACCCCTTATGCATTTACCTCAACAAACCCATATACAGGCTTTACCAATTATATTCCTTTTGAAAACCAACAATTCGGCCCTGCTTATAATAGCGACCCTAACTTAGGTTATGTTGGTAGTCCGAATGCAAATGGTCAAGTACTAGCTGTTCCTTTTAGACCTCAGGCAGTTGATCCAAGGCAGGCATTTTTTGTTAAAGGCTTAACAACTCAAACAGATTTTTCTTTATCATCTGGTGACAACTTAAATTCTAACTTTTTAAGCATTCAGTATGCTAAAATAGACGGAACAGTTCCAAAGGATCAAGCAAATAGAACAAACCTTCGTTTTGCCGCTAAAAGAACTTTTGGAATATTAACAGTTGATTACAGTGTTAACTACTCACATAAATACAAAAATGAAGTTGGAAACGACTTCAATGGTACCCCAGTTTACTGGAATTTGATGAATACTTTGGGAAATGTACCAATAGCACAACTTAAAGATTGGTCAAATCCAAACTCTTTTGCAAATGCTAGTAATTATTATAATGCCTACTATGCGAATCCTTATTGGGCTGTCGATAACTCCCGTGTAGTAAATAAAATCGATAATTTACAAGGAAGTTTAAACGCGTCTTTGAAAATCACCAATTGGATGAATGCAAACTATACCGTTGGGGCACTCATTACCAATACAGTTTATAAAAGTACATTAGCTGGTGTTCAGTTTTCTAGTTTTTCAAGAACTGATCCATGGGGTGAAGGAAATTATCAATCTAGCGGAAATAAGCCAGGTAGTGTTGCCGATCAAACAGTCTACCAAAGAAGGCTTGAACAGAATATTTCATTGGTAATGCAGAAGAAGATTGGCAATTTTGATACCAAACTTGTGTTAGGAAATGATATTTGGGATCGTTACTCAAATACACAAACTCAAGGTAATGGTAATTTATACCTGCCAGGAATCTACAATATTTCTTACGGCACAGGAATACCAAGTGTATCTAATAACGTGCAGGATTCAAGATTAATAGCTGGTTATGCTGACCTTTCTACAAGTTATAAAGGATTCCTCTTCTTGCATGGTAACTACCGTCGCGACTATTCCTCTTTGCTAGCAGTTGGTCATAATAGCTATGATGTATACGGCATAGATGGAGCATTGTCTTTATATGATCTTTTGCCAGCTTTCCAAAAATCAAATTGGTTAAGCTTTGCAAAAATCAGAGCTGCACATAGTAGTACAGGCCAAATTACAGTTGGACCATACTCTACAGTAAATACTTATAATGTTACTGGTGGATATCCTTATGGTAGTCAAGCTTCCTTAAGTTTAAGTTCAACTTATAATAACCCTGCTTTAGTACCAGAAAAAACGATTGAGTCTGAAGTTGGTTTAGAATTAGGTTTCTTAAAAAATAGAATTAATTTCTCATTCAGTTATTACCATGATAACAATACAAACCAATTATTCCCTGTATCAGTTACAACTGCAACAGGCTATAGTAACGCGAATGTAAACGCAGCATCTACCGTATCTACTGGGTATGAAGTTGATTTAAAATTGAATAGAATTATTGATACTAAACGTGGATTTAGGGTTGACTTTAATACAAACCTTGCAGTTCAAACTACCACAGTTAAAAGCTTATATGGAGGTACACAGTTTTTTAATATCGGAAACTCTAATGAGGCAATTGTTGGTTATACCTTCCCTCAAATGTATGTGACCGACTTAGTACGCGACCCACAAGGTCATGTTGTAGTTGATGGAACAACAGGTTTGCCAAGTGTAACATCTACCTTTAAAGCAGTCGGAAGAACTACACCTAAGTATATTTTAGGATTTACTCCAACAATTAGTTATGCGCATTTCTCTTTAAATGTAATTGCTGATTATCGTGGGGGCTATGTGTTTTATAATAATTCAGAGCAAAACCTTGATTTCACAGGTGCTTCTGCACATACTGCTACAAATGGTAGACAAAACTTTATTTATCCGAATTCTGTATTAGAAACTTCACCAGGTGTTTTCCAAACTAACAAAACTGTATACACTCAAGATGGTAATATTGGTTTTTGGGCTTACTCACCTTACAGAAAAGCAGGTTCTTCTTATGTAGGAAATGCTGCAGCTTGGAAAATAAGAACTATTTCACTCGGGTATGATTTTACACCAATGTTATCAAAGTACAAATTTATTAAAGGTCTTAAACTAACAGCATTGTGTAATAACGTTGCTATGTTTAGACCTAAAGAAAATGACTTTACTGACCCTGAATTTAATGCTAGTAATGCCAATGGTTATGGTTTAAATACCTATTATCAACTACCGCCTACAAGGCAGTATAGTGTAATTATTGGATTCACATTTTAATTCGGCTATATAAAAACAACAAATAAATTAAGCGCATGAAAAAGATAGTATATATTTTGTTTTTGGTAGCGGTTGTTGGTAGTAGCTGTAAAAAAAGTTTTTTAAGCGAATTGGCCAATAACCCTAACTCTCCCACTGATGCCGTGGCAACAGTGCAACAGGTTCTGCCTGGCACCATTACAAACCTTACCAATATAGTTACAGGCGTAGGATATAGCGGTGGTTATCAGGGGCAGGCTGCATGGGTAGGCTACTGGAATTTTTCTGGAGGCTACTCTTTTAACCAAACTGTTCAGGAATATGTAGTTACCAATGCTTCCCCGCAAGTATGGGATAATTATTATGGAACATTAGCAAACCTTAACGTAATTGTTCAAAAAGGTGGAGCTTCTGTTACTTTAGCAAATTATAAAGATATAGCATTGATTCTCGAGTCTATTGCTTTTAAAAATCTGGTAGATGCCTATGGCGACGTGCCATTTAGCCAAGCATTAAAAGGTTCTGGAAATTTTCATCCTTCATATGATAAAGGAAGTGCCATTTATGATAGTCTTGTTGCTAAATTGGATGCTGTTATGACTGAAATTCAGGCTAATAAAAGCAATCTCAATGTTTTAGTACCAGGTTCTGAAGATGTATTGTTTAATGGTAAAATGAATTCTTGGTTATTGCTTGCAAATACTGTTAAATTAAAATTGCTGGTTCAGCAGTCTGCAGTTTCATCGAAACAGGCTTATATTAAAGCTGAAGCATCAAATACACAGTCAATAGGTTATTTATCATCTGATGCCATTGCAAACCCCGGATATAGCGGTGCTCAGCAAGGGGAAATCTATGGTAATTTTGGGGTTTCTACTTCTGGCGGACTCAATGGAACTTTCAATTATATCCGTGCTGGTGGTTATGCGATGGACTTTTATAAAAATTCCAATGACCCAAGGCTTGGCTATTTTTATGGTGTAATAGCTACACAACCAACAGACGCGAATGGGGATTATTATACACAATCAGCTAGTAATACTGATTATGCTGCTGATTATCTTGGAATCCAAAAAACTACACCTGCACTCGGATCACCGGTTGGACCTGGTATTGTTCAGTCGCCAAAACAAGGAGATCCATTGATACTTGCAGCAGAAAGTTATTTTGTTCAATCTGAAGCTGTACTCAGAGGATATATAACCGGAGACGCAAAAGCACTTTATCAATCAGGAATAACTGCCTCCTATAAATATTTAGGAGTAGCTAATGCTGATGCCGCAGCTACAACATATTATAGCCAAGATGCAGTTACAAATGTTAGCTGGCCTACTTTAGTTAATGACCAAATATCTACTGTAATTACTCAAAAATGGGCTGCGTTAAATGGCTTGAATTGTGCTGAAGCATGGAATGACTGGAGACGCACTGGATTCCCCAATGTGCCTGCTACAAAGTCTCCTACATCAGTTCAGAAACACATGCCTTTTAGGTATTTCTACCCTACAAGTGAACCAACAGCTAACGCTGATGCATGGAAAGCTGCAGGGGGTGACGTGCTAGATCCCTATCAAACTAAGCTTTTCTGGATGCCATAAAATAATAGGGTTTTATTATATCAATTTATGAGAGGTAAAAAAATTAATATGAAAAAAAATAAAATAAATAAAATAGTAACCGCAGTAGGGATGTGTTTTTTTGTTTTGTCCTTTACTTCCTGCTTAAAGAATGGTGATTATTTTGCTGACTTTGCGTCTGCAGCACCATCGGTTGACCTTCCTTTAGCGGCCGCTAACGTAAACGGACCTGTAACCTTTGCTTACGACGCAGCTCAAGTAAATCCAACTATTCCAGTCTTTATAAATTTGGCAAGCCCCGCTGTATTAAATAAGGATGTTACAGCCACCCTTGCAATAGATGATGCCTATTTAACTCAGTATAACACCGATAATGGCACATCTTATACATTATTGCCAGCAAATGCATACACAGTCTCGAAATTGAACATGACCATTAAAGCAGGTCAACGTTTAGATAGTGCTGTAGTAAAATTTGATTTTTCAAAGTTCGATTTTAGCAAAAGTTATGTATTGCCTTTTACTATAGCTTCTGCATCTCAACCAATCGAACAATGGAAGCATTTGATGCTCAATATTGTAGTTAAAAACCAATTTCAGGCTCAATATCAATGCACTGGTTATGTGTTTCATCCCTCTGCTCCAAGGGCAGATAATGCCATTTATAGTATTACTACTGCTGGAGCTTATGCTTGCAAAATACCATTTGGAGATCTTGGTGGAGGAGGTAATTACTTTTTTATTGCAACTGTAAGTACTACTTCAGGTGTTGCTCCTTTAACAAACTATACTCCTACTGGTGCAGCCCCAGCTTCATCTGGCTTTATGCTTCAGGATAATGCTGGTAATGTAAATTACAGCGCTTCTGCACCAAACGCTCCTGGTACAGATCCATGGTTAGCTTCTACGTATAACAATACGTATGATTATACAAATCAAACTTTTTGGGTGCATGTGGGTTATCACGGAGGTGGTCCTTCTACAGATCCAGAAACGACTTATACAAGACAATTTTACTTGAAATTTGTAAGACAATAGCTTTTAAAGCTTATTGATATAAATCGGCCGCCTTTTGGTGGCCGATTTTTTGTTCTGTATAGAAAGTTTTACAACCTCAAATTCATTTAGCGTATTTCCATTTTTGAGCTTCGATTTAGGCTATTTTCATATTATTTTTGGATCTTAGAAAAATCAGAAAAAGTTTTTTCACACTAAAATGGCCTTTTATATGAGAATTTTTCTAAAGGCTTTATTGTTAACAATTTTATTGTACGGAGGTTGCAAAAGCGAAGACAATAAAAATGGAATTAAGTTAACTGTTCTGATAGATTATGCCTATCATCAAAAAGTATACTTGCAGCGTGTTCCTTTTAATGAAGAAAAAAAACTGCTGCTTGATTCGGCTGTAGTGCAAACTGGCCGCGATACCCTGATTTTTTATATTCCAGAAGGAAATCAGCAACGACTTTACAATATTACCATAGATTCAAGTGACATCAATTTGCCTGTCATTGCTGATAGTAAGGACATTGTTCTTCATTATAATTTTTCTACCAAACGCTATTGGTATAAAAATTCACCTGCCAGTCAATCATTAAAAAATTTTAATGATACCCAAATTGTTTTTGCTAAAAAAATGCGAGTACTTAAACAAAGAATCGATAGTCTTGGTGCCAGAAATTTGCCCAAAAAACTACTTATTGATAGGATGAATACAATGAATACCATTTTTTTTGAGCGATATAAAGGTTTTGCGGATACTGTTAAAAGCCCTGCAGTTTTTTTAGCGGTTTATGATTTGATTGATTTTGGTAACAATATGTATGCACTTGACCAATTTATAAATGCCGCAGGCATTCGTTTTCCAAACGACACTACCATTCAAAAATTAAGAAGCAGTGTGATTAGCTTTATTAATGCTTTTGAGAACCGCCTTAAAATCGGCGATTCAATACCTGAATTGGTTTTGCCTGATGCTCTAGGAACTGCCTTTTCTACCAGGGCACTTAAAGGGAAATTCTTTTTTCTAGATATCTGGTCAACTTTTTGCCAGCAATGTATCGTAGATAATGAAACAACAAGAAAAGTAAAGCAACAATTTGCTGACCGAAACTTTGAAGTAGTAAGTATTGCAATTGATGATCAAAAAGAGCAATGGTACCATATGATACAAAGAAATAATTATAACTGGACTCAATTGATTGATCAAAAAATGTGGCAAGGTGCAGCTTTTAAAACTTTACGATTTGATAGCATTCCCTATAATATTTTAGTATCGCCAAAAGGAAAAGTGCTTGCAAAAGCAATACCAGTAGATTCTGTGATGTCGGTTATTGCAAAATTTGTAAAGTAATCTGAAGAATCCATCTTCCATACCCCCCCCCTCGCAAGTGAGCCATGCCCCACTAATACTATTTTAATTCAATCAACGAATACCATTTCGTTTTGCCCCGGTTTCATTTGATTTCTATTTTACTATAAATATTGCAAATTCATAATTTATTCGAATTATTATATGGGTTAAGCATGAATGGTATTTGGGGTTCAAATCTGATGGATTTTCCATCAAGTACTAACATTTGGAAAAATAAAGCGGAATTGAAAGGGCTCCATTTTTTTAGCATTTATAATGAGATACATATATATATGATAAAATAATATACTAACAAACGTTTATTAATTTAATAGTTCATGCAGCGTTTCGATTAACAAAACTGCCTTTTTAAGGTTTTATTAACTATTTTTTAATAATTAATTAACTTTGTTTAAAGGAACTAACTTTGCATTCATTAAAAACTAAACATTTATGAAATTGAGAAAAATTGTATTGTTTTTTGCAATGCTTATTGGGTGGTCAGTTACCTCACTCGCACAAACTAAAATTGTGTCAGGTAAAGTAACTGGTGCTAATGACCAACCCTTGAGCGGTGCAACAATTAAAGTAGAAGGCAGTCAGTCTGCTGCTACTTCCACAAATGATAAAGGAGAATTTAAAATTTCTGCCAAAGCTGGCAATGTTCTTCTAATCAGCTCTGTTGGTTTCAAAAGCACCTCTGTAAAAGTTACAGCTGCTGGTAATTACAATGTAAGCTTAGAAGTTTATGTTAACGTAATGGATGAAGTAGTTGTTACCGCTGGGGGTATTAAATCAAAAAGAAGAGAAATTGGAAATGGGGGTGCCGTTATTAGAGCCGATGCATTAGTTGCAGGTAAATCAACCAATATTGGGGGAGGCTTGCAAGGTAAGGTTGCTGGTTTGCAAATTAATTCTACAGGTGGTGGTGTAAACCCTAACTATCGAATTGTATTAAGAGGTCAGCGTTCTCTAACTGGTAACAACCAAGCTTTAATAGTATTAGATAACGTAATTGTTCCTTCTGCAATGTTGGGCAATTTGAATCCTGAAGATGTAGAAGATGTTACGGTCTTGAATGGTTCTGGTGCTGCCGCTCTTTATGGTTCAGCCGCATCAAATGGTGCCTTGATTGTTACTACTAAAAAGGGTAAGCCAGGTGTAACTCAGGTTGCTGTCTCTCATACTACAACTATTGAGCAAGTTTCTTTCTTCCCTAAAATCCAAACCAAATTTGGAGCTGGTGGAAGTGGTTACGGTGTTAATACATATGGATATGGTAACTTCTCTTATTTAGAAAACCAATCTTATGGACCAGCTTTTGATGGTATTAAACGTCCATTAGGGCCACCGTTAGTAGATGGATCTCAAGACTCCACTTTATATGCATTTTATAATGGCCACAATAATTTCTGGGAAAAAGGGATAATCGATCAAACAGATTTCTCATTGTCAAATGGGGATGAAAGATCTACTTTTTATCTTTCTGGACAATATGCATCTCAGAATGGAACTACTCCTGGTGATAAGTACAATCGTACCATCTTAAGACTTAATGGTACACGTAAAGTTGGTAATAATTTCAATGTTACTTACGCAACTTCTTATACACAAAATCGCTATGATATCACTACACAAACAACAGGCATGTACGACCAAATGTTGAATATGCCTGTAAACGTAGATATCACTCGTTATAAAGATTGGCAACACAATAAATTTGCAAATCCCATCGGATTCTATAATCCTTGGTATCCAAATCCATATTTTACTGCAGCTAATAATAGAAGTGCACAAAGAAATGATTATTTGACCGCGAACGTTGAGATTAAATACACTCCATTAAAAGGATTGGACTTCATTGCTCGCCAGGGTATCACTTCAAGAAATTATAGCAATAAGAATACTGTTGGGGCATTTCTATATTCCGATTATTCTAAGCACACAGATGGTAGTTCCAAAACAGATATTCCTGCTTCAGTTCAAGATGGTAGTAGTTATACCACTGAATTGCTAAGCGATTTCTTTATACAATACAATAAAACAGTATCCAACTTCAATTTCAAATTGATTGGAGGTGGTCAGTGGCAACAAGACCAAGCTAAGAACGTATCAGTAAGTGCAAATGGATTAGTAATTCCCGGGTTGTTCAATGTGAGCAATGGTGTGGGAACTCCCGGTGCTACTGAATCTAATTACTTAGCACGTAAAATGGGAACCTATGGTGATTTACGCATTGGGTATAAAAACTATTTGTTTTTACATGCTTCAGGACGTAATGACTTGGTTTCTACATTATCACAAACAAGCAACTCGTTTTTCTATCCTGCTGTTGACTTATCGTTCATCGCTTCGGATGCCATTGAATTTATTAAGAATAGTAGCTTTATCAATTTCTTAAAAATCCGTGCTGGTTGGTCTAAAGTTGGTCAGGTTAACTTAGGTAATTCATCAGATTTTGGTGCATACTACTTATTACCAACCGTTTCGCCAGCAAATGGTTTCCCTTATGGTACCCTTCCTGGTTATACTATTGGAAATACATTGGTTTCCCCAAGTTTAAAACCAGAGCTTACTAAAGGATATGAGTTTGGTTTTGATATGAATTTCTGGAAAGACAGGGTTACCACAAACGTAACTTGGTATCATTCTAGAACAAGTAACCAAACTGTTAATACAGGTGTTTCAAGTACTACTGGTTTCTCAAGTTTAAGAACAAATACCGGAGAAACGCAGAGTCAGGGTTTAGAAGCAACAGCTCACGTCAATGTGATTCGAACTAAAGATTGGAATGTAACTGTAGGTGGTAACTATACTTATTTAGATAATACAGTATTATCAATTAGTGCTGATTTACCTCGTCTAGCTTTGGCAACTTATGGAAGTGGTGCAGGTTCATATGCAATTGCTGGTTATGCGTTCCCTACAATTATGGGTTACGATTACAAACGTGATAATGTAGGACATGTCATTGTTGACGCAGTTACTGGCTTACCAACTAAATCCGATACCATTTCTGCTTTAGGAAGTGCCGTTGCAAAGCATAAATTGAGCTTTGATGGTTCAATCAAATACAAAAACTTCCGTTTATCATTCTTGTTTGAATATCGTGGAGGATATCAAATCTTTAATAGCATCGGACCAGGTATGGATTGGTCTGGAACCGGTTACAGAACAGCTATCTACGATCGTCAGAGATTTGTATTCCCTAATTCAGTGATTGCAGATCCTGCAAATGCTGGTAAATACACTCCTAATAAAAATATCAGTGTAGCAAATGGTAATGGTAACAATGGTTTCTGGACTGACGGTATTAATAGAGATGTTACTTCAAACTATGTAACATCAGCATCTTTCTGGAAATTGAGAGAGGTTTCATTAGCCTATGATGTTCCTGCTGCGGTTTTAGCTAAAACTAAATTCATTAAAGGCTTAACCATAAGTGTTCAAGGTCGTAATCTAGCAGTTTGGATGGCTAAAGACAACTATTACACAGATCCAGAATATAGTGATTCTGGTAATGATAGTAATGGCGTTGGTTTAACAGGTTATCAAGTACCTCCTTCCAAATATTTTGGTGCAACACTATCATTTAAATTTTAGGTAGTAATTGAATAACCAATTAATTAAACCAGCTCTTTAGATAAGAGAATTCTAAAAAGCTAAATGATAAAAATCATGAATATTATGAAAAAAATAATCGCAATAATTTTATCAGGGGTTGTCATCTTTGGCACTTCCTGTCAAAAGTATTTGGATGTAAACCAAAATCCGAATCAAGCAACATCAGCTACTCCAAAACTGATTCTACCTCAAGCGTTGACCTATACTGCTGGCAATCTGAATTCTTTCAATTCATATGGTGCGCAAGTTGGTGGCTATTCTGCCAATGCAGGTGGATATGGTGGTTTTGGAACAGCAATTACTTATAATTTTAGTTCTAGCGACTACTCAGGTTTATTTACTTCTTCCTATGACAATTTGGAAGATTATCAATCAATTATTAATCAAACTCAAGGAAGTGCAGTTAATAGTTATTATAACGCAGTAGCTAGGATCATGCGCGTATTGCATTTTCAATTATTAGTGGACACATATAATGATGTTCCATATACAGAAGCATTACAAGGAGCAGCAAAATTAACTCCTCATTATACTGATGCAAAAGTGATCTACAAAGATTTAGCTGATCAAATTGATACAGCACTAGCCACAATTGCAACTGGTGCTATTACACCAAGTGTAACTCCTTTAGGTACTTCTGACGTTATGTTTGCAGGTGATATGACTAAATGGAAGCAATTCGCAAATACTCTTAAGCTGCGCATCTTAGTCAGAGGAAACGGTAAAGTTACTTTTTCAAATAACACTTTTGATCCAGCAGGTTTCTTAACCGCTGATGCCACCATTAATCCAGGTTATACTAGAGATAATGGCAGACAAAATCCTAAATGGAATAGTTGGGCATGGGATTATACTGGAGCTGCTGGTAATAAAGCATGGATGCCTACCACCTTTGCCAGAACATTTTATGATGGTTTGAACATTACGGATAATGGAAGAGGTAAAGCGCTTTACTATCAATTCCCAATTACTCCAACCAATCAATTGGGTAATGAAGGTGTTGCCGTTGTTTCTTCACCTGAAGGTTCATTTTGGTATCCTAGTTCAAGCAGAAGTGGAACTACTGCGGGTAATGCAACTGGCGCCTTAAAAGGACCAGAAGCTCCTATGCCTGTAATAACTGCAGCTGAAAGCTATTTTATACAAGCAGAAGCTGCACTAGTTGGTATAACATCTGGTACTGTTAGCACTTTGTTTAATAATGGAATTACTGCCAGCTTCAAATACTTGTATACCCTACCTTCTGGTACGGTATCGGGTAGCCCGGCTGCAGATGTTGCTACTTATTTATCAGACAACGCAAGTAGTTATTTGGTTAATTTTTCATTGGCTGCAACCCCAGCACAACAGTTAGAAGCAATTATTACTCAGAAATGGGTTGCTTTGAATTTTGTGAATAGTGAACAATCTTGGAATGATTATCGTAGAACATTGTATCCAAAATTGGTTAGTACTCCAGGCGCAACTGCTATTCAGACTTTTGCTTCAAAAGTTTCTGAAAGTACAAGACCTGACAAATTACCAACTCGAATTTTGTATCCACCAACTGAAGGTTCTTATAATTCAGCGAATGTTCCAAAAGGTATCGTTCCATTCGGTTCATTAATATTTTGGGCTCAATAAAAACTTTAAATTATTAGACAATGAAAAATATGAAAATAAAAACCTTATTGTTTGCAACTGCATTGGTTTCTCTTTCTTCCTGCTTGAAGGAAGGAAGAATGAATACTGACCCTGGTGCAGCTAATGCAGTTATTGAAATTGCAAATACTGGCGATAATGTAACCAGTTCAGGAATCGCAGGATTTTATACAGATTTAGGTAGTGTTGCTTCTGGTTCAAGTAAAAATTTCAACGTTAACGTGCGTTATGCAGGTGCTGGTGGAGCTCCATCAGATGTTACTGTAACATTAGCTGTTGATGCTGCAACTTTAGATACATATAATGCAGACAATGGTACCAATAAAGTAGTACCTCCTGTATCAGTATTTAGTTTCCCTACATCTGTAAAAATTCCTAAGGGTCAATCCCTAGTTACGGTGCAATGTAAGATTACAGTAAGCCCCGATTTTGATTTCAATAAAGCTTACGGTATTCCTATAAAAATCAGTCAGGTATCATCTGGCATTATAAGTGGAAATTATGGTGCAGTTGTTTATTCTTATGGAGTTCGTAATATTTTCGACGGACACTACACAGTAGCTGGTACAATGGTAGATAAAGCCAATCCAGGAATTACTGGTAGATATCCCATGGATGTAGGTTTAGTAACTAGTGGTGCAACACAAGTTCAATTATACGACAATGCAATTGGTGGAGTTTATCACTCAATTTTAAGCGGTACTTCAACTTCTTATTATGGTGCATTTGGAGTTGTATTTAACTTAGATGCTACTAATAAAGTGGTTAGTGTTGTAAATGCATACGGACAACCTGCAAGTAATGGTCGTTATGCACAAATCGATCCTACTGGTGTAAATACCTGGGATCCGGCAACAAAAACACTGAAGGTGAAATATTTTATGTTCCAACCAAGTGTAATTGCGGTGGGTCCCCGAGTTACATTTGATGAAACCTATACTTATGAAGGTATTAGATAATTACCGTTAAATTTCTAATAAAAAAATAGCCGCCCATTTTGTGGCGGCTATTTTTAGTTAGATTAACTTTCAATCACAATTTCATACTTATGAAAAAGATACTTTTTTGTTGCCTAGCTTTTGTTTTATTGTTTAGTACTTTAAATGCTCAAAATGATAATTGGCATAAAAAAAGAATTTCCCAAACACTTTTTGAAAATTATGTGTCTTTGCCACAAGATAAAAATGTAAAAAACGGTTCGTATACGGTCATTAATTCTGAAAACAAAGTGCTGGTACTTGGTAAATTTAAAAACAATGTGAAAGATAGCATTTGGAATTTTTATAATACTGCTGGTGATATCATTCAGTCTTACAACTATACCACACACTTATTATTATATAAAGTGTCAGACCCAAGTACCATTGTAAAGCAAAAAGTAGTGATTGATACTGCATTAAATGATACTGATAAGATTGTAGGTCCTCAAAAAATTGGCGGGGTTAATTATGGTTTTTATTTGATCCATTCCGATAAAGCGCTTCCTGTAGAAGTAAAGCAACAGAAAAATGATATTCTGATGGAGTATGTATTTACATTATCTGAAACAGGAAAATTAGAAGATTGGCATATTGTATATACTTCTACATTTTTTAATGACGATAGAAAGCAATCAATTAGTGGCTTGCCAAAAGATGCATACGAGTTTATTCCAGCATATGTTAATGGTAAACCAGTTAGAAGTGTCTTAATTTATCAAGTGATGTTATATGTTAATCAGGCAAGGGATAAAGGAACTTATAATATTGTTACTCAGCAAAATCAATAATAATAGTATCATATAAATCTGTTTTAAAAGCGTCACCAACATTTGGCGGCGCTTTTTTTTGCTACTTTTGAGCCTCAAAACATCATATGGAACAACAACCCAATACCCAATTAAATATCGAAATCAGCGAGGAAACCGCCGAAGGTACCTATGCTAATTTGGCCATCATTACCCATAGTCATGCTGAATTTGTTGTAGACTTTGTGAATGTAATGCCTGGTACTCCCAAGAGCAAAGTGAAGTCGAGGATTATACTTACACCCATGCATGCGAAACGTTTTATGAAGGCTTTAGCTGAAAATGTAGATCGATATGAGCAAGCAAATGGTCCTATTCACGATTTGGAGCAGGTAGAAATTCCGATGCATTTTGGAGGGCCAACACCTCAAGCATAATTGCAGCGCATCAGCTTTTGTTGTTTAGTACATTTTAAGCCAGCCTAAATAAGGCTGGCTTATTGATTTTGAACGGGTTTTCGATTAATGAGTAAACAATTTTCGGTAATTATCGCTCTATTTTATAGACATTTTCAATTTCATAAATTAATGTATATCAATTAGTTACGTCTTTTTTTGGTCGTTTAAAATTACAATTCTTCAGAAAACAGGCCTTTTTCTTGTTGTTTATTTGGATAAGAACTACCGCACCCTTACTTTTGCAACCCGCCGGTAAAAAAGCGAACAGTTCTTAGAAAGAAAATAGTTGAAATAAAGAGCAAAAAGGTTTGGTAGGAGAGTTGATAATGTGTACTTTTGCAGCCCGCTAATAAAAAGGCGGAAAGTTCTTAAAAAATAAACGATAAAGTTGGTCAAGATTTTGCAAAAAGTTTTGGTCATAATAATAGGAAGTATTACTTTTGCAGCCCGATAAAAAGGGAGGTTTTGAAGTAAGAAGCCGAGAAGATCTTTGAAAGTTTGGAAGCAACAGAAGAAATCTGAAGAATGTAGTAATTTTTCAGGTAAGGTTTAAGCATCAAAATAAAATTTAAATCGATTTTAATTCAGATTTATTTTTGAGATTAAAGTCAGATCAAACAACAACATTTACAATGGAGAGTTTGATCCTGGCTCAGGATGAACGCTAGCGGCAGGCTTAATACATGCAAGTCGAGGGACAGCACAGGTAGCAATACTGGGTGGTAACCGGCAAACGGGTGCGGAACACGTACACAACCTTCCTTTAAGTGGGGGATAGCCCAGAGAAATTTGGATTAATACCCCGTAACACAGTGGAGTGGCATCACTCTATTGTTATAGATACGTCGCTTAATGATGGGTGTGCGTTTGATTAGATAGTTGGCGAGGTAACGGCTCACCAAGTCTGCGATCAATAGCTGATGTGAGAGCATGATCAGCCACACGGGCACTGAGACACGGGCCCGACTCCTACGGGAGGCAGCAGTAAGGAATATTGGTCAATGGACGCAAGTCTGAACCAGCCATGCCGCGTGAAGGATTAAGGTCCTCTGGATTGTAAACTTCTTTTATTTGGGACGAAAAAGGGCCTTTCTAGGTCAACTGACGGTACCAGATGAATAAGCACCGGCTAACTCCGTGCCAGCAGCCGCGGTAATACGGAGGGTGCAAGCGTTATCCGGATTCACTGGGTTTAAAGGGTGCGTAGGCGGGTAGGTAAGTCAGTGGTGAAATCCTGGAGCTCAACTTCAGAACTGCCATTGAT
>CAIYLW010000002.1 GCA_903927185.1 uncultured Bacteroidota bacterium | reverse complement strand
TTTCAATATGGCATTGGCTTGTACTGGAAATTTAACGGTTCAACTGACAGATATTTCAAAAGCTTCGAATGGTTCTCTTCAGCAGTATTATTGGGATTTCGGAGATGGCACAAAGAGCAATCTTGCAAACCCGATTCACGGCTACACACAACCTGGTGATTTCCAGATTTCACATTATGTAACAGACGACAAAGGTTGTTTTTCTGATACACTGTATAAAAATGTGCGCAATTTTGGTAAGCCAACGGTGAAATTTAAATTGAATACAATTTGTTTACAAACACCTTCCATTCCTGTATACACCACGCATGACCTTGGTTTTGGTAATACCACAATCAAAACATATTTATGGGATTTTGGTGATGGAACAATTGATACAAGCTCACACCCAATGCATACCTATTTGAAAGAAGGACAATACACTGTTGTATTAACTACAGTGGCAGATAGCAGTTGTGTGAGTGATACTTCTGTTCAAACAATTCAAGTATTAGGTAAACCAAAAGCTGATTTTAAATTTATCAATAACTGTATTAATAATCTGGTGAAATTTACTGATGCCAGTTCAGCTGGTTATGGACAAACAGCCATCGCTAATTACAAATGGAATTTTGGTGATGGAACACCAGAAATCAACTTAACTAATCCAATGCATACTTATAATATAGTTAGTTCCTTTTCTGTGAACTTAAGTATTAGCAGTAGTCTTTGTCCAACACTAACAGATTCTAAAACAAGAATTATTAATATCGTTCAACCTAGGGCTGGCAGGGCTTATCCGCCAAAAGTTACCAGCTTTGGTGTGCCCACTGAATTACAATTAACGGAGAAGGAAGCCGCTTCTGTTGAACAAGGTGGATCTGCTGCTTCCTATTTATGGATTCCTTCCACTGCTTTAAGTAGTGCAAGAATTCAGAACCCAATTGCGATTTATAATAAGAGTGATGGAACAAAAATTAATTATACAATCTCCATTACAGATACCAGCGGATGCGTGATTAATGATACGCAAGAAGTTTGGGTTTTTGCCCAACCAAATATCTATGCCCCAACCGCATTTACTCCCAATCACGATGGGGTGAACGATATATTTATTCCAGTTTATGTAGAAATCATGCGCATCCAATATCTCCGGATTTTCGACAGATGGGGTAACCTACTTTGGGAAACCGCCGATATGGGTAAAGGCTGGGACGGAACCATCAACGGCAAACAAATGCCAATGGATACCTACGTATACATGGTGGTAGGAATAGATGTAAATGGAAAAACAGTTTCCAGAAAAGGAGACGTTACTTTAATACGAGAATAAAATATTTATTACAAAATATAAAAAGGGCAAGTTCTTAATGAGCTTGCCCTTTTTTTGACTTTTGAATTTTTACTTTTGACTTAGAATTCACAATTCTTCGGCGTCCTCGCAAAAGCAATCACGTCTCTAATATTCGTCATCCCCGTTACAAATTGTACCATGCGTTCGAAGCCTAATCCGAAACCCGCATGAGGTACAGATCCAAAGCGACGTGTATCTAAATACCAACTCATTTCTTCTAAAGGAATATGCATTGCTGCCATTCTTTTTTCTAAAACTTCTAAGCGTTCTTCTCTCTGAGATCCACCAACAATTTCTCCAATACCTGGTGCTAAAATATCCATCGCAGCAACCGTTTCTTTTCCTGGTTCACAACCATCGTTCATGCGCATATAGAATGCTTTGATCGCAGCTGGATATCCAGTAACAATTACTGGTTTTTTGAAATGCTTTTCTACCAGATATCTTTCGTGTTCACTCTGCATATCAATACCCCAGCTTACATCGTATTTGAACTTCTTTTTTTTATAATGTGGAGAGTCTAATAAAATTTGTATGGCTTCGGTATAAGTAATTCTTTCGAATTGATTATCTACTACCAACTTTAATTTTTCAATTAAACCTAATTCTGCTCTTTCGTTTTGCGGTTTTTGTTTTTCTTCATCTGCTAAACGTGCATCCCGGAATTCAAGGTCTTCCATATTGTGTTGCATCGCGTAGCGAATTAAATATTGAATGAACTCTTCTGCCAGATTCATATTGTCTTCAATATCATGAAAAGCCATCTCCGGTTCAATCATCCAGAACTCTGCTAAGTGACGTGCCGTGTTTGAATTCTCTGCTCTGAACGTAGGACCGAAAGTATAAATTTCGCTAAACGCCATCGCTCCTAACTCTCCTTCTAATTGTCCGCTTACTGTGAGGTTCGTGCTCTTTCCAAAAAAGTCTTCTTTGAAATTTACTGAACCATCTTCATTACGTGGTGCATTATCAAAAGGTAAAGTAGTTACCCGAAACATTTCACCGGCACCTTCTGCATCACTTGAAGTAATGATTGGTGTATGCAAATAAATAAATCCTTTTTCGTTAAAAAACTGATGTACTGCAAAAGCCAGTGAATGGCGCAAACGAAATACAGATCCAAACGTGTTGGTTCTAAAACGTAAGTGGGCAATCTCTCTTAAAAATTCAAGGCTATGTTTCTTTGGTTGCAAAGGATATTTTTCTGCATCGCTATCACCTAAAATTTCTAAACTGCTCACTTTGATCTCTACTTTTTGACCCTTACCTAATGACTCAATCAATTCGCCTGTCACTTTTAAAGAAGCGCCAGTGGTAATTCTTTTGATAGTTGCATCATCTATTAATCCTAATGCTACTACTACTTGTATATTATTATTAGTACTACCATCATTCAACGCGATAAACTGGTTGTTGCGAAAACTTCGCACCCATCCCATCACTGTTATTTCCTGTCCTGCTGGCTCTGATTGTAAGAGCGCTTTGATTTTGATTCTTTTGTTAAACATTACTAATTGTTTCTATTTCAATACTTTTTATGGTGGAAATGTTAGTCACATTCCGATTGTTACGGCGGCAAAGATAACCAAACAACCCGCAGCAAAGGCTTTAATGCGATGAACTTCGTTAAAAAGCACAAAATATTCGTTTTTTCAGAAAATCTGACTTAACATTGCAATGGAAACCGAACTGAACAAGACCTATTTTCTCACGAAGTGTCAGTTTATCCTCTTTCCAATCAAAAAATTTCAAACAACCGATCTGAGTTTTAAATTTCCTTAGACTGGATTTATTCATTGAAAAATAAACGCCTTTTTTCTCATTAATTTAATTTATGTACGACATTCTGCAATTGAACGACATGCTTTTGCCAGAGCTGCAAGACATCGCTGAGCAGCTAGCCATCCCCGGCACAAAAAAACTGGACAAGCAAGGACTCATCTACAAAATTTTGGACGGTCAGGCTGTACAAGCCAGTGCCACCAAAGAAGAGCCTAAAAAGAAAGGTGCCCGCACCAGAAAACCAATTACTATTAAGACTTCAACTGCTAACGGCACTGAAGAAGCTGAAGTAATGGAAACATCTGATCCTGCAGCATCAGCTCAAACACCAGTTGAAGAAACTGCTTCAGCAAAAACTACTGGTCCTGACAGACCTGTACGTGAACCACGCGAACGTAATGATGGCCGTGCCCCTGTTGCAAAAAAGGGACCAATGCCTCGTAAACCTAGAACTGAAATTCCACCAATTACTGAATCGGTTGAACCCCAACCCGATAAAGATATGACAGCCGATGCAGCAGCAATTTTAGCTGCTGTTGGTTCTGATCAGCAAGTTGGAGAAAATGAAACTGGTTCTACTAGCGCTGAACCTGCTCCGCAACATCGCTATCCGCAACATCGTAAAGAACCCGCTTTCAATATTGAATTTGAAGGAGTGATTCTGGGTGAAGGTGTTTTGGAAATGATGCCTGATGGTTATGGATTCCTGCGTTCATCTGATTATAACTATTTGTCTTCTCCGGATGATGTATATGTTTCTCCATCTCAGATCAAATTATTTGGTTTAAAAACTGGTGATACCGTACACGGAGCCGTTCGCCCTCCAAAAGAAGGTGAAAAATATTTCGCTCTTTTAAAAGTGGATACTATCAATGGTAAGAGACCCGATGAAGTACGCGACCGTGTACCTTTCGATTATTTAACTCCGTTGTTCCCTTTTGAAAAATTCAATCTCTATACTACACCTAATAATTATAGCACTCGTATCATGGACATCTTTACGCCGATCGGAAAAGGTCAGCGTGGATTGATTGTTGCCCAGCCCAAAGTGGGTAAGACCATGTTATTGAAAGAAGTGGCAAACGCCATCGCAGCTAATCACCCAGAAGTTTACTTGATGGTGGTGTTGATCGATGAACGTCCGGAAGAGGTTACTGATATGGAACGTAGCGTTCGCGCTGAAGTGATAGCATCTACATTTGATGAGCCTGCTGAGAAGCACGTAAAAGTTTCTGCCATCGCTCTTCAAAAAGCAAAACGTTTGGTTGAGTGCGGTCATGATGTAGTTATCTTATTAGATTCTATCACACGCTTGGCTCGTGCACACAATACAGTGGCTCCTTCTTCGGGTAAGGTTTTATCAGGTGGTGTGGAAGCAAATGCGATGCAAAAACCAAAACAATTCTTTGGTGCTGCCCGTAAAATTGAGCACGGTGGATCGTTGACTATTTTAGCAACTGCCTTAATTGAAACAGGTTCTAAAATGGATGAAGTAATCTTCGAAGAATTCAAGGGTACTGGTAATATGGAACTCTTGCTGGATCGTCGTTTGGCTAACAAACGTATTTTCCCTGCTATCGATTTAGCTGGTTCTTCTACTCGTCGCGATGATTTGTTATTAGACAAAGAAGTTTTACAACGTATGAATATTCTTCGATTATTTATCAATGATATGAATACCGAAGAGGCGATGAATGAATTACTAAAACGTATGCGCGGAACTAAGAGCAATGAAGAGTTCTTGGCAAGTATGAATAGATAATTTTTTCTACAAAGAATAAAAAAGACCTTCCGAATTGGAAGGTCTTTTTTATTATAAATATTGTCGCTTTATTTTTCTAAAAGATAGGTATCGAATAATTTTAAGATGCGCTTGTATTCATCTGTCCAACTACTTGGTTCTACAAATCCATGATCTTCTACTGGATATGTAGCAAGCTCCCAATTATCTTTCCCGAGTTCAATTAAACGCTGACTTAATCGAACCGCATCTTGAAAATTTACATTCAGATCAACCATACCATGACAAATCAGTAAATGATTTTTTAGTCCTGCTGCAAAATTAATAGGTGAAGATTTTGCATAAGCAATACTATCATTCACTGGTTCATTTAAAATATTAGAAGTATAACCATGATTATAATGAGCCCAATCAGTAACTGGACGTAAAGCAGCTCCAGCCTTAAATACATCGGGTTGTGTAAACAAAGCCATCAGTGTCATAAAGCCTCCATAAGATCCGCCGTACATGCCAATTCGATTTTTATCAATCCCCTTATTTTCCACCAACCATTTTGCTGCATCTATTTCATCATCAAGATCCTTTCCACCCATAAAACGATAAATGCCCGTTCTCCAATCTCTACCATAACCACTGCTAGCGCGATAATCGATATCGATTACTGTATATCCTTTATCGGCTAATAAATTATTAAACATCTGCTCGCGGAAATAACTACTCCAACCAAAATGTACATTTTGCAAATAACCCGCACCATGTACAAATACTACTGCTGCTTTGTTTTCGGTACCCGGTTTGGGTTCATAAATGCGCGAATAAATTTCTTTACCGTCTCTTGATGGAATGGTAAAAATTTTGGTGTCGCGCCAACTATATGCTTTGAACGAATCGCTCATTGCTTTGTTGGTTACTTGCAAAGGTTGTTTTCCGGGAGCATTTTCTTGTATAAATAATTCCCATGGTTTATTGATATAAGAGTAACGATAAGCTATCCATTTTTCATCAGGTGAAAGACTTACTTCGTACAAGCCATCTTTATTAGTGATTTGTTCTTTTTTGCTACCATCTGTTTTTATTCGAAACCAGTTTTGCTTTCCTGGATGCATTTCATTGGTGAGTAAATAAAAATATTGTTTGTTTTTACTCAACACTAAATTCTGCACTTCATATTTTCCGGATGTGATTGCCTTTTTAGTTTCTGTTTTGATATCATATATATATACGTGCGAATATCCAGTTGCCTCACTCTGATAATATATTTGATTTTCGCTTATCCATCCAGTGTTTGCAGCATATGAACTCACACCTGGTCCGCCCACCCAAGCTTCATCTCGCTGACGATCGATCAAACTCAATTTTCCATTTTCAGGATTTACACGCATAATCCATCGGTCTTTATTATCCTGAGAATGAATATCAACGAAAGCTGCGGTTCCACTTTCGTTCCATATCGGTCCATTTATATTTACATTTCTTGCAGTGATTTTTTTATTTGCAAATTTCTGAGGATACTCTTTTATATAATCAGGCATATCTGTGATACCAGGAATGCTATCAACACTGATTCCATAAATGGTATCTTTTTGTTTATCGTAGATCCAGGTCTCATATTTTCCTAATGTGTTTCCAACTTTTGTTCGGCCTTGTAAATCAGTGGTGTAGCCAGTTTCAGCCATATAGTCTGGAACGATGGTATTCTTAGAAGCTGTTGGTGCAGTGTATAATCTGTAACTGATAAATCTTGCATCCGGACTGATTTGTAATGCTTGTATTTGTTTGTCTCCAACATTGATCAACTTAATAGTGTCTACATCTTTATTGGATTTAATAAATGCATCATGTGCTTCTTTTTTCTGTTTGCGATCGCTCAAGATTTCTGAGAGTGCTAAATTATTTTGTTGCAGCCATTGATCTTGTCCTGAAGTAATCCCTGTTGTTAGTTTGCCCGTATTGGCTTCGGCTCTTTGAGTGCCGCCAGCTCTTAACCCAATAGTTGGTGCTGCTGCATTTTCTCCACCATTTTTAATATTCGTAAGTTGTTGTGTGGCTCCTGTTTTAATATTCCAACTGTATAAGTTTTGATTTTTATTATATACCAACCATTCGTTGTTGTTTACAAATTTTGGATTGCTTTCATTGTCTTCTGTTTGAGTAACACGAATGGTATTGTTTGATTTTAAATCCAATAAAAATATATCACCTCGATATACATAGGCAAGTTGTGTATTGGTAGAATTGTAAATACCTCCATTGATGCCCATAGCTTTTTGCGACTCTATATATTTAGTCTTTATTGGATCAGTGGCACCAATACTAAATTGGTATATACTGTCTGAAGTTTGTTGTGAGGGGTTCCATCCAAAAAAAACGGATTTACTATCCTGCGACCAAAAAACATTGCTGGGAGAACTGCCGATCCACTTGGGATCACGCATAATCTTTTCTACTGTAAGCTGAGCTTTTCCGATTCCGAATAATAGTAAAGCAGCAGCCAATAAGCTTATTTTCATGAGTATAGTTTTGTATTCTAAAACTATTTAATGAATCCTAGAATTATCAAAGAATTTGATGAATAATGATGAGGATTTTGAAAACAATCTGACACTTGTTTAACTATATGATAATCAATGTGTTATATAGTTAATTATGAGCTTTGTTTTGCTTGATCATTTATAGTAGCCTGTTTTTTCTATTTCTTCTCTAACTGTATCGCTTAATAGATAACGAACCGATTTCCCTTCTTTGATTGCTTTACGAATGGCAGTGGCTGAAATTTCCAGAAGGGGTGCATCAAGTATTTCAATTCTTGCTGCATAGCTATCAGTAATTTCAAAACCTGGTCGTTTATAAATGATAAAAGAATAGTTTTTTAAGAGTAAATCGAAGTTCTTCCAACGCCGAATATTTTGAAAGCTATCACTTCCCATGATAATAGAGAATTGATGCTGTGGATATTTCTCGATTAAATAAGTAAGGGTATCGATGGTGTAAGATGGACGAGGCAGTTTAAATTCCACATCGGAAGCTTTTAACTGAGGATCATCTCCAACTGCAAGCTTTACCAAATGAAGTCGATGGTATTCGTTCAATAAAACTGATGAAGGTTTCAGCGGATTTTGCGGAGAAACCACCATCCATACTTGTTGGATATCGGTATGATTAGCCACATGACTACCAATAATCAGGTGGCCAATATGAATGGGATTATAGGATCCAAAATATAGTCCAATTTTCATGAGGTGCTATACGATAGGTTTATGAACCTGTTTATACTTCTTTGACGAATATACTATTCGCTTCATTGATACGCAGACTAAGGTGATAGCCCGCAACTGAGATGCTGATAGGATCACCCAGGGGTGCTTTTTGCTCTACTTTTATAATTTCTCCAGGCACACAACCCATTTCCATTAGTTTAATAAAAATCTCATCCTTTTCAAATGATATGATTTCTGCCTTCTGACCAATCGCTAACTCTGACAATCTCTTCATCTATTCAATATATTTTACAAAGGTAATACGGTTGCTGTGCAAATAGTTACGATTTTTGTAGTATTAGCAAGTAAGTATATGGAAATCATCTTATTCAGAAACGCAGACAAAACCTTTTTATTCCCTAACAAAAAGGGATTGAAACAGTTTATAGAATTACTTTTTAAAAAAGAAAAGAAAGGACTGTACGAACTGACCTATGTTTTCTGCTCTGATGAGTACTTATTGGGCATCAATAAAGACTTTCTTAATCACGATTTTTATACTGACATTATCACTTTCGACCTTTCAGAGAACCACAAACAAACAATTGGGGAGATTTATATAAGCCTAGATCGTATCAAAGACAATGCAAAAACAATGAATACAAGCATAAAAGAAGAAACCTTAAGGGTGATTTTTCATGGTGCTTTACATTTATGCGGATATAAAGACAAGGGTAAAGCAGATATCATTAAGATGCGGATGAAGGAAGACTATTATTTATCCCTCTATAAATCAAGTTTGGGATAATAATATAGCCCCAAATCTACTGTTCCACGTGGAACAATGTATTCATAATCAACATTCCCAACACCTTATCGGCACTAATTGTTCCACGTGGAACAGTTGCTTTTTGCCAACGTATGCACTAATTCAGTTCAAATCCCCTTCTGGGAGGGGGTAATGTTTCCGCTAACGCGAAAACACAGGGTGGATAAATCAAGAGAAGGCGCCTGCCTTCTTGTGCTTCACTCCACGCTCCTCACTTTTCACTTTTATCTATATTGGGCTTACTAAAAAAGGAAAACCTTCTCCTAAACAGATTGTTCCACGTGGAACAGAGGGCATTCTCTTTATCTTTACAACAATAAATAAGAATCATGTTTCCAGATTACGATGTTATAGTAGTAGGTGCGGGTCACGCTGGCTGTGAGGCGGCGGCGGCGGCGGCAAACCTGGGCAGTAAAGTGTTGTTGGTGACGATGAATATGCAGAATATAGCCCAAATGAGTTGTAATCCGGCGATGGGTGGAATTGCAAAAGGACAAATAGTTAGAGAAATAGATGCAATTGGGGGATATAGTGGAATAGTTACTGATCTTAGTACTATACAATTTAGGATGTTGAACAGAAGCAAAGGCCCGGCAATGTGGAGTCCGAGGGCACAATCGGATAGAATGTTATTTGCTGCTAAATGGAGAGAGATGTTAGAAAAGACTCCAAACGTAGATTTTTATCAGGATATGGTACAATCAATCATTATCAAAAATGGTAAAGCTGCTGGAGTTGTTACAGGAATGGGTAATGAAATATTTTCTAAAGCAGTAGTGGTTACTAGTGGTACTTTTTTGAATGGGGTTATTCATATTGGTGAGAAACGTTTTGGTGGTGGGCGTGTAGCGGAGAAAGCGGCTACTGGAATTACCGAGCAATTGGTGGAATTAGGCTTTGAATCAGACAGACTAAAAACTGGAACTCCGCCCAGAGTAGATGGTAGGAGTTTGGATTATAGCAAAATGGAAGAGCAGAAAGGTGATGAAGAAATTGTTGGTTTTTCTTATCTGCCTATTGAAAGAGTGAAACCAGAAAATCAGCGTTCATGTTTTATCACCTATACAAATACTACTGTTCACGATATATTGAAAACCGGATTCGATCGTAGTCCGATGTATCAGGGAAGAATTGAAGGGGTTGGACCAAGGTATTGCCCAAGTATCGAAGACAAGATCAATCGCTTTGCAGATAGAGATCGGCACCAAATATTTGTTGAACCAGAAGGATGGAATACGGTAGAAATTTATGTGAATGGATTTTCTACATCCTTGCCCGAAGAGGTTCAGCATGAAGCTTTAATGATGATTCCTGGTTTTGAAAACTGTAGAATTTTTCGTCCGGGTTATGCGATTGAGTATGACTATTTTCCACCTACCCAATTACAGTATTCCCTGGAAACCAAAATGTTACCCAACCTTTTCTTTGCCGGACAGATCAATGGAACTACGGGTTATGAAGAAGCTGCTTGTCAGGGTTTGATGGCAGGAATTAATGCTCATCAAAAAACCAGAAATCTCGAGCCATTTATTTTAAAAAGAAGTGAAGCTTATATTGGAGTATTAATTGACGACTTGATTAGTAAAGGAACAGATGAACCCTATAGGATGTTTACGAGTCGTGCAGAATTCAGAACACTGCTTCGCCAGGATAACGCAGATATCCGACTTACTGAAAGATCCTATAATTTAGGATTAGCATCAGCCGAAAGATTAGAATTGGTAAATAAGAAAATAAAGGCTGTTCAAGAAGTTAGAAACACATTAAATAATTTTAATATAGATGCTGAAGGTATAAACCCTTACCTTGAATCGATTGGATCATCAACCATTGTAGAAAAACAAAGAGCTACTAAAATAATTTTACGTCCAAACGTATCATTAAAAGATATAATGGAAGAAGTGCCGAGTTTGAAAGAAGCAATTGGTGATGCAAACATGGATTCTTTAGAACAAGCAGAAATACAAATTAAATACGAACGCTACATAGAAAAAGAATTAGAACTGGTAAATAAAATGAGCTTGATGGAAGACTTAATCATTCCAGAAAATTTCGATTATGAAAAAGTATCAGCTGTATCAAAAGAAGCATTACAAAAATTTAAAAAAATACAACCTCGTACTCTTGGTCAAGCAAGTAGAATAAGTGGCGTTAACCCAAGTGATGTTCAAATTCTAATGGTGTATATGGGGCGTTAATAAACTGTTTATAGGTAAGAATGCTTTTTTATACGATAAAAAGGGAGATCCAACCACTCATCACTTTTTGAAAAAGTCCGGTAGGGGTCTTTCTAATAATTTACTACATTTAAGTTGTTCCTAAAATCAAAACCACATGAGAAAAATTAAATTCTTTTTCTTTGGGCTATTGTGCGCATCAGCATTACTAGCCCAAGAAACATTTCCAGTAAATGGTGTTGCAGATAAGCGAGATGGTACTTATGCTTTTACAAACGCAACAATTATTAAAGACGCACAAACCACAATTACAAACGCAACTTTGATAATTCGTGATGGCAAAATAATTACGATTGGTACAACGGGAATTGTCATTCCTAAAGGAGCGGTTGTTATTGACTGTAAGGACAAATTTATCTATCCGTCATTTATAGATATCTATAGTGATTATGGTATTACACAACCTCAAAGAAATGCTGCCGGTTTTAATTTTAATGCAGCAGTTCAAATCAATTCAAATGCAAAAGGTGCTTATGGTTGGAATCAATCGATTCACCCAGAAGTGGATGCAGTAAAACAGTTTAGTATTGATCCTACAAAAGCAAAAGGATTAAGAGAAATAGGATTTGGTTCAGTATTAACACACGTTAAAGATGGAATTGCCCGAGGAACAGGAACATTTGTAACACTTGGAGAAACAAAAGAAAATCTGGTGGTTCTAAAAGATAGAGCAAGTGCACATTATTCTTTTAATAAAGGAACTTCTACTCAGGCATATCCAACGAGCGCAATGGGATCAATCGCATTACTTCGTCAAACATATATTGATGCATTATGGTACAAAAATAAACCAACAAAAGAAGGATTAAATATATCACTTCAAAGTTGGAATGATAATCAAACCTTACCACAAATATTTGAAACAGAAGATAAATGGAATGAAATTAGAGCAGATAGAATTGGAGATGAATTTTCTGTACAGTATATTATTAAAGGAGGTGGTAACGAATACCAACGGATTAAAGAAATTGCTGCAACTAAAGCTTCTTTTATTGTAGGTTTAAATTATCCACAGGCAATGGATGTAGAAGATCCTAATGATGCTCGTGCAATTTCATTATCAGATATGAAGCACTGGGAATTAGCTCCTACAAATCTTGCAGCATTAGAAAAAGCAAATATTCAATTTTGCATTACAGCGGCAGATTTGAAAGACAATAAAACATTTTATTCGAATCTTAGGAAAGCAATTGATTTTGGTCTTAGCGAAACAAAAGCATTAGAGGCTTTAACAAAAACACCTGCCGTTCTATTAGGAGTATATGATAAAGTAGGGAGTATTGAAAATGGTAAAGTAGCTAACTTTTTAATTAGCTCGGGACCGATCTTCGCAGAAAAAACAACCATCTTACAAAATTGGGTTGCTGGAGAAAAATTTGCTGTTAAAGAAGATCAGTGGGTAGATATAAAAGGAAACTATACTTTATCTATTAATACAGAGAATGGAATAGTAAACTATATTCTTGATGTAAAAAATGCTTCCACAGTCAATGTTATTAAAAAAGATACATTGGCAAGTAAATTTAGTTATGATGGCAAACAAATAAAGTTGAATTTTTCACCAGTCACTTCAAAGAAAATATCAGACACAAGTTCGAACGCAAAAAATTTACCACAAGGAAAACCAGTTGGATTTAAAAGAGAAGCGCCTAGCGTTAACTATCGCCTGAGTGGTATGTCGAATGGTACAAGTTGGACGGGGACCGGAGAAGATACTGCTGGTAATAAAATTACATGGATAGCAACTTTAGATTCGGCATATAACACTGCTTCAGATTCAGCAAAGAAGAAAACAAATACCAATCAACGCTTAGCAAAAGTAACTTATCCATTTGATGGATACGGTTGGGAAGAAAATCCAATGCAAGAAACCATCTTAATTAAAAATGCAACAATCTGGACTAACGAAAAAGAAGGTGTGTTAGAAAATGTAGATCTCCTTTTAAAAGATGGCAAGATTGCGAAAATGGGTAAAAATCTATCTGAATCCGGTGCAAGAACAATTGATGCAACTGGTAAACATGTAACCGCAGGGATCATTGACGAACACTCACATATTGCCGCAAGTTCAATAAATGAGGGGGCACAATCTGTTACATCTGAAGTACGCATTGGAGATAATTTAAATCCCGAAGACGTAAATATTTATCGCCAGTTAAGCGGTGGCGTAACAAGTTCTCATATTCTACACGGTTCTGCAAATACTATTGGCGGACAAACTCAATTAATCAAATTACGTTGGGGCGCAAATGATGAAGGTTTGAAATTTCAGGGCTCTGATCCATTTATCAAATTTGCATTAGGTGAAAACGTTAAACGTACAACCGCTACACAGGGAAATAATCGTTTTCCTGATACCCGCATGGGAGTTGCAGAAATTTTGAATGATGCATTTGCTCGTGCAAGAGATTATGAAAAAGCAAGTAAACTAGATCCGAAAACCAGAAGGGATTTAGAATTAGATGCATTAGTAGAAATATTAAATAAAAAACGTTTTATTACTTGTCACTCATATGTGCAAAGCGAAATAACATCCGCCATGAGAGTAGGTGACAAATACGGATTTACATTTAATACGTTTACACATATTTTGGAGGGATATAAAGTAGCGGATAAAATGAAAATTCATGGATCAAATGTTTCAACTTTTTCGGATTGGTATTATTATAAAGTAGAAGTCACTGATGCAATCGCATACAACGCAGCAATCATGCATCAAGTAGGTTTAAATGTGTGTATTAATTCTGATGATGCAGAGATGGCACGCCGACTAAATCAAGAAGCAGGAAAAGTTGTCAGATATGGTGGTGTTAGTGAAATCGAAGCATTGAAAATGGTCACATTAAATCCTGCAATTGCTTTACACGTATCAGATAAAGTAGGAAGTATAAAAGTGGGTAAAGATGCAGACATTGTAATATGGAGTAATAATCCATTAAGTATCTATGCAAAATCTGAAAAAACAATTGTGGATGGAATCGTTTATTGGGATCGGGAAAAAGATTTGGAACAACGCAAAAAAATACAAGCAGAACGTTTTCGTTTAACACAAAAAATGATTGGAGAGAAAAAAGGTGGGACAGCGGTTCGCCCAGCAGAACCAAGCTGGCAGGAGATCTTAAGCTGTGGAGATCATGCACATAAAGATGGTATTTATACTGTAGACGTTCAGGAAG
Source organism: uncultured Bacteroidota bacterium (assembly GCA_903927185.1). Lineage (GTDB taxonomy): Bacteria > Bacteroidota > Bacteroidia > Chitinophagales > Chitinophagaceae > Sediminibacterium. Next base: position 11,318 of record CAIYLW010000002.1, on the reverse strand, counting down.
TTGAAAATCTTAACCAATAAAAAATTAACAATGATAAAAATAATATATACACTAACAGCGCTATTTGCCATCATTAGCTTTACAAAAGCGCAAGAGTCTGTTTATCCGACACAGGAAAGTAAAGGATTATTATTTATAACAAATGGAACTGTACACGTAGGAAACGGAACAGTAATAGAAAATGCAACCATTAAAATTATTGACGGTAAAATTGTAGAAGTCGGAACTAATATATCAATACCCACAAATGATGTGCAAGTATTTAATGCAAAGGGAAAACAAGTTTATCCAGGTTTAATTCTATCATCATCGGATGTAGGATTGAAAGAAATATCTAATGGTGTTCGTGCAAGTAATGATTACCAAGAAATAGGAGAATACAATAGTGATGTACGCTCAATTACGGCTTATAATTCAGATTCCAGAGTTATCAATGTTTTAAGAAGTAATGGGATTTTATTAGCAAGTGTAAATCCTGAAGGTGGTATAATAACAGGGTCCTCTTCTGTAGTACAATTTGATGCATGGAATTGGGAAGACGCCGTTTATAAAATGGATGCTGGTATTCATTTAAATATGCCAACTTTTGTAGTTCGTTTTGGTAGAAGAGGGGGCTTTGGTGCAGCAGTAACCACAACAACTGATCCAACAAAGATTGCTTTGGATAAAGTAGAAGAAATTAAAAAATTCTTTCGCGAAGCAAAAGCATATAACCAGGAAAATTCTCACACAAATACCAATTTAAAATTAGAAGCTACAAAAGGGTTGTTTGAAAAGAAACAAAAATTGTATATACATGCAGACCAGGTAAAACAAATGCTTGTAGCAATTGACTTTGTTAAAGAGTTTAATTTCAATGTAGTAATAGTAGGTGGTTCAGAAAGTTTCCAAATTGCAGATATTTTAAAATCAGCTAATATTGCTGTCATCCTTAGTGAAGAACATGCACTACCAGCAACTGAAGATGATGATATTGATCAACCCTATAAAACACCTGCCGTTTTACAAAAAGCAGGGGTATTGTTTGCACTAAACGATAATTCAGATAATACGCGCTATCGGAACGTTTCTTATAATGCCGGCACAGCAGCAACTTATGGTTTAACCAAAGAAGAGGCTTTAAGTGCCATAACATTAAATGCTGCTAAAATTTTGGGAGTGGATGATAAAACAGGCTCAATAGAAGTAGGCAAGGATGCAAATATCATTATCTCTGCAGGTGATATTTTGGATATGAAAAGTAGCTCTGTTGAACAGGCCTTTATTCAAGGTAGAAAAATTAGACTTGAAAACAAACAAACACAATTGTATGAGCGTTATAAGTACAAATACGGCATTAAGTAGTTGTTCCCACTAACTAATTTAATAGCCTGACCCTTCCCGAATTCTCGGGAGGGTTTTTTTATTTGGCAACTAAATTCAATAACTTAGCTGCATGGCTAAAAAACTCTTTCTGCTTGATGCATTTGCATTAATCTTTCGCGCTTATTATGCACTGATAAGAAACCCAAGAATTACATCAAAGGGTTTTAACACCAATGCTCAATTTGGATTTACTTCAACTTTATTTGATCTGATCAATAAAGAAAAACCTACTCACCTAGCAGTTTGCTTTGATACAAAAGCACCAACAGAACGCCATACCGATTTTGCTGATTATAAAGCAAACCGTCAAGAAACACCGGAAGATTTATTAGCATCCATACCAGATATTAAAAGAATCATTCGTGGTTTTAATATTCCTGTAGTAGAAATGGATGGGTTTGAAGCTGATGATGTAATAGGAACTTTAGCCTGGGAAGCAGCAGATGCCGGGTATGAAGTTTTTATGGTAACACCAGATAAAGATTATGGACAATTATTAATACATCCGAGTGTATTTATATACAAGCCGCCATTCATGGGTAATCCGCATGAAATATTAACAGCCGAAAAAATATGTGCAAAATGGGACATCGAAAGAGTTGAACAAGTAGTTGATATGTTAGGAATGATGGGAGATGCGGTAGATAATATTCCAGGCATACCAGGGGTAGGTGAAAAAACAGCAGCTAAATTATTGAAGGAATTTGGCACATTAGAAAATGTATTAGCAAATGCAGATAGTTTGAAAGGTGCTATAGGGGAAAAAGTTAGAAACAATATGGAACTTGCCATCCTTAGTAAAAAATTAGCGACAATAATAACTACAGTACCAGTTGAATTTCATGAAGAAAATTTTAGATTAAAAGAATGGAATAAAGAAGAGTTGATTCAAGTATTTACAGAATTAGAATTTAAAACATTGGGCAAAAGAATTTTAGGTGATTCTTTTAATGCGTTTCAATCAGCACCTCAAGCGGGGCAAATGGATTTATTTGGAAATCCAGTAGCTTCAGAAGATAAAAAAATTAAATCATCAGAAATAAACGAGAGAGTATCGGAGGAAACAGAACATATGGGGATGGCGGCTGATAAAAATATTAGTAACACCGCGCACGAATATCATCTGATTCAAGGTACTGAAAACATAGAAAAATTAATTCAGGAATTATTACAGCAAAAAGAAATTTGCTTTGATACAGAAACAACAAATATTGATGCAAATGAGGCAGAATTAGTAGGTATTAGCTTTTCGTTTAAAACAACCGAAGGATATTATATTCCTTGTCCGGCAAACAAAAAAGAAACCGAAAATATATTAAAACAATTTGAACCACTATTTAAAAAAGAAGATGTTCTATGGGTAGGACAAAATATTAAATATGATTTATTAGTACTCAAATGGTACGGCATTGAACTGAAAGGAAAACTTTTTGATACCATGTTAGCTCATTATCTGATAGAGCCAGAAGGTAGGCGTAGCATGGATTTGCTGAGTGCACAATATTTAGGATATGAACCCGTACATATTGATGAATTGATTGGAAAAAAAGGAAAAGGACAAGGTAATATGCGGGATGTTGATGTAGAAAAAACAAAAGAATATGCAGCAGAAGATGCTGATATAACATTACAATTAAAGCAAGTATTTACAGCATTATTAGCAGATAAAAATGTATTTCGTGTTTTTAACGAAGTAGAAAATCCATTAATTCCTGTATTAACAGACATGGAATATGAAGGCGTGAAAATTGATATTGCTTTTTTAAATGCATATAGTAAAGAGTTAGAAAAAGATGCAAAAATATTTGAAGAAAATGTGTATCGCACTGCTGGAGTTCGTTTTAATTTAGCTTCTCCAAAACAATTAGGAGAAGTCTTATTCGACAAATTAAAAATAGATGCAAAAGCAAAAAAAACAAAAACCGGGCAATACGCAACTGGTGAAGATGTGTTACAAAAATTAGCAGCAAATAATCCTATTGTAGCAGATATTCTGGGATACCGGGAATTAACAAAATTAAAGAGCACTTATGTAGATGCTTTACCAGAAATAATAAATAGCAAAACAGGAAGGGTACACACTTCCTATGCACAAGCAGTTGCTGTTACCGGTAGACTGAGTAGTAATAATCCAAATCTTCAAAATATTCCCATTAGAAGTGATCGGGGAAAAGAAATTAGAAAGGCATTTATACCTCGCGATGCAAATCATGTTTTGATAAGCGCAGATTATTCACAAATTGAATTAAGGATTGTTGCAGCAATTAGTGGAGACCCCAATATGTGTGAAGCTTTTAAAGCAGGAAAAGATATTCATACTGCAACCGCAGCTAAAGTCTATAATGTAGCAGAAGATGACGTAACTAAAGAAATGAGGTATAAAGCAAAAAGTGTAAATTTTGGAATTATTTATGGACAGGGTGCATTCGGCTTAGCTGAAAATTTGGGTATATCTAGATCAGAAGCAAAAGAAATTATTGATAATTATAAAAAGGAATTTGTAGGAATTACAAGTTATATGGATAATACCATCAATTTTGCGAAGGAAAATGGATATGTAGAAACCTTGATGGGAAGAAAGCGATGGCTGAAAGATATTGGCTCTGCAAACTTTACAGTTCGCGGATTTGCAGAAAGAAACGCAGTAAACTCTCCAATTCAGGGAACCGCGGCTGATATGATCAAATTGGCGATGATAAGAATTCATAAAGCCATCAAAGATGCAGGACTTAAATCAAAAATGATATTACAAGTTCACGATGAATTGGTGTTTGATGCTTTAACCGAAGAATTAGATATTCTAAAACCCATTATCTTAGACAATATGCATGCGGCACTTCCATTACCCAATGGTGTTCCCGTAGAAGCAGAATTGGGAGTAGGAGAAAACTGGCTTGTTGCTCATTAATAGATTACAAATACCATGAACAAAAACGAAGAAACGATTAATCGATTTTATACGGCTTTTCAAAAACTAGATTACGCATCTATGCAGGCTTGCTATCATCCTGAGACCGTATTTAATGATCCTGTATTTGGATTATTGGACGCAGCATCAACAAATGCTATGTGGCAAATGTTATGTACCAGAGCAAAGGGTTTTTCTTTGACTTATAATAATATCCAATTACTTGATGAAGAGTACACAACCTGTAATTGGCATGCTACTTACCTTTTTTCAGGATCAGGAAGAAAGGTTAATAATAAAAGCAAAGCGTATATGCGCTTCAAAGATGGTTTGATCATTGAACACACAGATGGTTTCGATTTTTATAAATGGACAAGAATGGCATTAGGCTTACCGGGGTTTTTATTTGGATGGAGTAATTTTATGCAAAGAAAAATTCAAAAAAAAGCCAGAACTGGGTTAATAAAATTCATGAATCAAAATAATTGACATGCATATAGACTGGGGCTTTTTTTGGGCAATCGCCATGAGAATAGGAAGCAGGTATTTTATTATAGCGGGTTTTGTTTTTTTTATATTTTATGTGTTGCTAAAGAAAAAATGGAAATATAAAAAATTGCAACCTAAAGATGCAAAAAATACAGACTATTTAAGGGAGATTATATATTCATCGGGCACTATCTTAATTTTCTCTTCTTTCATTCTATTCCTTCAACATCCCTCGATAGCACCGTCTACTACCAGGTACTTACATATTGAAGAACGGGGATGGATCTATTATTTTGCAGTATTTCCAATTTTGTTTTTAATACATGATACCTATTTTTATTGGGTTCATAGATTGATGCACCAACCAATATTATTTAAATGGATACACCTGGTACATCACAAATCAAATAACCCTTCACCTTGGGCGGCTTATGCTTTTCATCCACTAGAAGCCATAGTAGAACAAGGGGTTGTATTTATTTTCTATTTCACAATACCAATTCATGTTACCCATCTTGTTTTCTTCTTTTTGTTCTCCATCATCTATAATGTTTATGGACATTTAGGATATGAATTATATCCAAAAAACTTCAATAAAACTATGATAGGAAAATGGATAAACACATCTACCAATCATAATCTACATCACCAATATTTTAAAGGTAATTATGGCTTGTATTTATTGTTCTGGGACAGAATGATGGGTACTATTCGTGATGACTACAATGAAAAATTTGCTGATATTACTAATAGAAGGGCTAAGGCTTAGGAGTACTTTTTTTGTAAATGGGAACCGTGCTACAGGGTTCTCCATACATGATACTTTTTACATAAGGCCGTAATCGGTTGGTAATTTCTACATATGCAGATTCGGGAATCGAAACATCACCACATCCTTTTACAACTACCCTTTTGTCTTCATAGGAGGGGGCGTCGAATGAAGCTAAATTTTTTATAAAAATACTATTAACTAGTTTTTGTTCATCCCCAAAAACAACATCCTTCGCAATCGGCTGCAAGTAACTTGCAATTAACATATATGCCCACATGGGAATAATAGCGTCTACAGAACAATTTATGGCAACATAGGAGTCTTGATAGACCGACCAATCAGTAGTTTGAAGCGCTGCACGAAAATCTTTTTCCTTAAGAATTAGTTCCATAAACAAATAACCCTTTAAATCAAATGTTTTTATAACACCCTTGGGATGGAACTGTTCCAGGTCTAATGTAATCAAACCGCTCTCGGCTACTTTATTTACAAAAATTTCTTCTGCCATAATATCTGCTTGAGTACAAAATTAAGTAATTGGTAAGCATAAAACTTTCGTTATCGGAAAACAAAAACCCCCCACAGTTTTGTGGGGGGCTGTAAAACTATTTTTAAAACAGATTAATAAAACTTAGAGCGATTATCTGTTATAGTAGCAGATTTTTTCAAAGCATCTAAACCCCTAAATGCAGACATTCGGGCCGCCTGAAGCATCGTTTGTTTAATTCCAGACTCATCTGTAGTTCCCATTTTAGCGGCGTTGCTTTCAACGCGAACTGCATATACTCCAGAATTACCTTCAATCAGTTCGCTTATTTTTCCTTGTAATGATTTATTAAAAGCAGCACCAATTATTTTTGGTTCACTACCCATATTAGGTATAAAAGGAGTAACAAAAGAAAGACTATCGGCACGTTGAACAGATGTTCCTGCGCTTGCGGCAATTGATTCAAGTGTGTTTCCTTTAATTTTAGTATCAATCAAAATCTTAGCTTTTTTTGTGCTTCTTACGATGTTCTCACAAAGAGGACGCGCTTCAGAAACAGACATTGTTCCGGCCTTATTAACCGAAGAAATGATGGCCACAATATATTTATCTCCAACTTCTTGAGGGTCAGAAACATCGCCAGCAGCATGCTCATAGATCCAGCGAACCAATTGGCGACTAGCGCCCATTCCAGAAATTTGATTGTCATTGGCTTTGATATCGTTACCCATCAGTAATTGTTTGGATACCTTAATTGCATTTTCATTGAAAGACTTTCTGTTTTTTGCATTTGCAGCAAACTGAGCAGCGGCTGTGTTTGCGTTACTTACAGTTTCATTACTGGAAACAATAGCTTTTGACAAATAAGCAATCTTATAAGCAGGAGCAAAATTCTTTTGTCCTAATATTTCAACATAGTGATAGCCATAATCTGTCTTAACAACAGCTTTGCTACCAACAGCATGATCAAAAACATAATCATTAAAAGGAATAACCATTTGCCCTTGAGCAAAAAATGGATAAACTCCACCTTTTTCTTTGCTTCCTGGATCATCTGAATATTTAGTGCAAAGTGCTGCAAAATCAGCCCCGCCTTTTACGGCTACCGAAATACTATCGATTAGTTTTTGTCCTATTGAATCAGCACGCAAAACCTGACCAGTTTGCGGATTAGATGTGGCGATTAAAATATGACGAACAGTAACACTATCCGGCCAGTTTTTTATTCCAATCATTTTAGCTAATACATAACTCGATCCGTCTAAATAAGGGCCATAAATGGTTCCCACAGGTATTTTTACTAGCGAATCTTTGTTAGGCTGTTGCATTTTTGTTTTACTGAAATAGCTGTCATAGAATGTCAGGTCAGTACCAACTTTTGCTAAATATCCTTTTGCATCATTTGTGGCTTCAAAATCATTCTTATATGATTTAATTTGATTTAACAAAGTCAAAGAATCAGTTTGAGAAGGGGCAGCATCAAAACCTACATAGGCAATGCTTCTGGTTTCTTCTTCTTTTTTGAATTGATTACTATGTTTATTTACATAAGAAGAGATGTCATCATCAGAAACCTTAACCGTACTATCAGAAATTGAAGCGTAAGAAGCGAATGCAAAAGAAATACTGGCAATTGCGTTATTATCTGCAGACTGTTTTTCAATCATCCATTTAGGTATATAAGCAGATTGTTGTAAAATACCTTGATATTTATTACGCAGCGTTTGCTCAATGGTGGGTTCAATATAAACGTTGTTGATCATATTGATCTGTTCAGCGTTTTTACTTTTTTTCAATTGTGTAATTGCTTGTTTGGCGTCATTCACGCGGAACTCACCTGTTTTAGGATCAGTAAATTCTTGTCTTAATGGAGAATTATTACCAAAAAGAATATCAGATAATTCTTTAGAGGTTACTTGTATTCCCAGTTTTTCATATTCTTGTTTCAATACAATACGTTCAACTTCTTGATTCCATAAAGAACCAATCAGCTGTTCTCTTTGAGCCCCCTGAGCACCATACATTTTCTCTTGAAGGGTTAATTTTTCTTCAAAAGCTACACGCTCGATCTTTTCACCATTAATTTTACCTAATGTAGTGTTATCGGTGGATCTTCCGCCACGGCGAACACCATCTTGTAGAATAAATGCAATTAAGGCAAGTGCGATGATTCCGAAAATGATCCAGGCACCTTTGTCACGAATACTTTGAATGACAGACATAATAGACGATTAAATAATTGATTTTAAGGATGGCAAAAATAGGGGAAAAAACGTTAGAATAAGTTGTGGAAAAGCGTTGAAACGCATTATTTAGAGGTATTATAAGGCAAAATACTTTTTATAAATCGGCTTAAATAGTTAGCAATAATGCAAAATGAGAGATTTATAACAAGAATACTATCCACAAGGGCATGTGTAAAAATCACAAAAGCGGTGTAAAAATGGCACTTTCAAATATTTAAAAGTGGAAACTAATAGAATAAGTAGGGGGTTTTTAGAGGTTTTTGAAGATTTACAAATTTTAAACTCATTCTATTCGCAGTTAATTAACAGTTGATAAAACGTTAATAGTGTTTTATTAATAATGTGTACTGTCTTATTGTTAATTGTGGAAATAATGAATAAACATAGATATAAATAGATTTAAAGCTGTGACGTAATTGTGAATATAGGTGGATAAGCACGAACTAATTAACTTTGGTAATTGTGTATAAGAAACTTATTAAGATATTAACACCCCTAATAGTAATAGTGGGTTATATAAATAAGTATTATTAAATACTATTACGAGGATTATGAACATTACAAAAGAAGCAATTTTTAAAAAAGGTTTTGTTGATATCGAACTTGATGCGCAATTGGATTTATTTGCCGAGATTGAGCGTCTAAAGAAAAAGAAAAATGCAATCATTTTGGCGCACTACTACCAGGAACCCGATATTCAGGATGTGGCAGATTATATCGGAGATAGTTTGGGTTTAGCACAAAAAGCAGAACAAACCAATGGAGATATGATAGTCTTTGCTGGTGTGCATTTCATGGCGGAGACAGCAAAGATTTTAAACCCAAGTAAAAAGGTTTTATTACCAGATTTGAAAGCAGGATGTTCATTAGCGGATAGTGCTCCAGCAGATTTATTTAAAGCTTTTAAAGATAAAAATCCAGATCATTTGGTAGTTTCTTATATCAATTGTTCTGCAGAAATAAAGGCCTTATCAGATATTATTTGTACATCCGGAAATGCAGAAGCTGTTATTGAAAGTATTCCAAAAGACCAACCAATAATTTTTGCTCCGGATAGAAATTTAGGTGCCTACTTAAATAAAATAACAGGAAGACAAATGTTATTATGGAACGGAGCTTGTATGGTTCATGAAATTTTTAGTTTAGAGAAAATTACTAAACTAAAAATTCGTCATCCAAAAGCAAAGCTCATATCGCATCCTGAATGTGAGGAAGCAATTTTAAGAATTTCAGATTTTGTAGGTAGTACTACACAATTGTTAAAATATACCTTAATAGATAGTACCCAAGAATATATAGTTGCAACCGAAACAGGGATACTTCATCTGATGCAACAAAATAACCCAAATAAGACCTTTATTCCAGCTCCACCAACAAATAATTGCGCTTGCAACGATTGTCCGCATATGAAGCTTAATACCCTTGAGAAACTGTATTTATGTATGGAATATGAGGCTCCTGAAATCCAAATGGAAGAAAAAGTAAGATTAGCAGCCAAAAAACCAATGGATCGGATGTTAGAAATTAGTAGGGCAGCAGGCTTAATTGGCTAAGGTAGGAAATGGACGAAAAACAAACATTTTGGTAAAAAATGGCTGAAAATGGTCCATTTTAGTGTAAAATGGTTTTAGTTTGGCTTAAAAATAAACATATTTCAAAAGCCTTAATTAGCTTCACACCGAAAAAAAAGTTAATAAACTAAAAGGGTTAGTAAAATAAATACTAAATATATTAGTTTATAATAAAAAATACGCCTACTTTTATTTTCCATTAAATATCAATTCAAAATAACCCATTATGAGTAACGCAGAAAAATTGAAAGCCTTAAAACTTACCATCGACAAAATCGATAAAGATTATGGTAAGGGAAGTGTAATGATGATGAATGAAAAGAATCAAGGCGCGATGGAAGTTATATCAACCGGATCCATCGGCTTAGATGCTGCGCTTGGAGTGGGTGGTTTGCCAAAAGGAAGAATTGTTGAAATATATGGACCAGAATCATCAGGTAAAACAACACTAGCCATACATGTGATAGCCGAAGCACAGAAAAAAGGTGGGATGTGTGCAATTATTGATGCTGAACACGCATTTGATAGTTCTTATGCAAAGGCATTAGGGGTGGATGTAGATAATCTTTTAATTTCTCAACCGGATTATGGAGAGCAAGCGTTAGAAATTGCAGACCGGTTAATTCTTTCGGGTGCGATTGATGTGGTAGTAATTGATTCGGTAGCGGCGTTGGTTCCAAAGAGCGAGTTAGAGGGTGAAATGGGTGATAGTAAAATGGGATTGCATGCAAGATTAATGAGTCAGGCACTTAGAAAGCTGACAGCAACAATAAATAAAACAAACACGATTTGTATTTTTATTAATCAATTACGTGAAAAGATTGGTGTGATGTTTGGAAATCCAGAAACAACAACTGGAGGAAATGCACTGAAGTTCTATGCTTCTGTGCGTTTGGATATCAGAAGAATGACACAAATTAAAGATGGTGATACAGCGGTAGGTAATCACGTTAAAGTTAAAGTGGTAAAAAATAAAGTAGCCCCTCCTTTCCGAGCCGCTGAGTTTGATATTGTTTTTGGAGAAGGAATCAGTAAGGTTGGTGAGATTGTTGATATGGGTGTTGAATTAGGGATTGTAAATAAAAGCGGAAGCTGGTTTAGTTATGAGGCTAATAAATTGGGGCAAGGTAGAGATTCGGTAAAAAATCTTTTACGCGACAACCCAGAATTAGCAAATGAAATTGAAGCAAAAATCCGCGCAAAAATTGCTGATGCAAAAATTGTAGCTGAAGTTTAAAATAGTTAGACGGGTTAGTAAGCCGGGCCATCCTGAAAGGGATGGCTTTTTTGTGCTTGCTCAATTTGTACAATTAATAGCTTTAAATGTATACTATATCCCAAATTTATACGTTCTAAGGGACAGGATCCAGGTGAAACATCATCGGGCTGGTAAAGAATTTCATAAAAATTAAATAGTAAAAAAACTATGAAGTCAAACTCCTACATCCCTGCCCTCACAGGCGTAAGAGCCATTGCTGCG
>CAIYLW010000001.1 GCA_903927185.1 uncultured Bacteroidota bacterium | reverse complement strand
TCTTTCTTCCATTGGTTGACGCATCACTTCTAATACGGTGCGTTTAAATTCCGGCAATTCATCCAAGAATAATACGCCATTATGTGCCAATGAAATTTCACCCGGTTGTGGGTTACTTCCACCACCTACTAAAGCGATATCAGAGATTGTATGGTGGGGCGAACGAAAAGGCCGCTTGCTTATTAAAGAACTTCCAACTGGTAATTTTCCTGCTACACTGTGGATCTTGGTAGTCTCTAAAGCTTCCAATAAACTTAAAGGAGGTAAGATCGTGGGCAAACGTTTTGCCAGCATGGTTTTTCCGGCGCCAGGAGGGCCAATGAGAATGGCATTATGGGCTCCTGCAGCTGCAATCTCTAATGCACGTTTGATATTTTCTTGTCCTTTTACTTCACTAAAATCAATATCAAAATCATATTGGTTATGAAAGAACTCCTCACGGGTATTGACCATCACAGGTTCGATACAAGTTTCGTTTTCGAAAAAAGCAACAAGTTCTGTAATATGGGAGATTCCATAAACATTTAAATTAGATACCATCCCCGCTTCTCTTTCATTTTCTTTAGGTACAATTAAACCAAAGAATCCTTCTTTGCGGGTTTGAATGGCGATCGGTAAAGCACCCCTTATAGGTTGCACACTTCCATCCAAACTTAGTTCTCCCATCATTACAAAATCATTGAGTCGCTCCGGTCGGGATATTTGCTCACTTGCGGCTAATATAGCCATTGCAATGGGTAGGTCAAATGCAGAACCTGATTTTCGAATATCCGCAGGAGCAAGGTTAACAACAACCTTGGTTCGGGGCATGTAATAACCATTAGATTTAATGGCGCTTTCGGTACGTTGCATGCTTTCTCTTACAGCTATATCAGGCATGCCAACAATGGAATAGCCTTGACCCATACTCACATTAACTTCTATTGTTATGGTAATTGCTTCTACTCCATAAACGGAACTGCCGAATGTTTTAACTAACATATTAAATTGCTGTTACGGAAAGTTAGTTAACTCGAAAACAGGAAATTAAAAACACGGGTAAAATGTTTTCAGTTAATTGAAAACGAAGTGAATAATAGGTTTGTTCAATTATAATTCCGATAACATTTTAGTTACTCCTTCACGTTTTAAAATTAAATAGCCAATTCGATCATTGCTAATTCCTTCTTTGATTTGATAGCTGAATTCAATTTTGTCATCCAACATATTCGTTTCGAAATATCGAAACTGGATATTCTTGTATTGCTTTAATGCATCTCCAATTTCATATAAATGTGTAGATAGCACAAATAAACTGTGTTTCATTTTAATAAGGCCTTCAATAACAGCTGTACTACATTTCATTGCATCCTGAATATTAGTACCCTTAAATAACTCATCTATGAGAATGAGCCAGTTTTTTCCATCACTAATTTTTTCTAAGGTTTTTTTGATGCGTTGAACTTCATTGTAGAAATAACTTTGCCCTTTAAAAATATTGTCCTCTACCTGAATATTACTGAGTAACCCATCAAACAAACTCAAATGCATACTCTTTGCAGGCACTCCCATACCGATATGAGCCAGATAAACACTTAGTCCTACAGCTTTTATGTATGTGCTTTTGCCTCCCATATTGGCACCTGTTAAGAAAATAAAATTTTCATTTTTATTTAAACTGATATCATAGGCAACTGGTATTTTTAATAATAAATGATATAAACCAGTAGCATTTACAAATGGTTGCTCGGAATCTTCAACAATAGGAAATTCAAAGGCATATTTTTTGCAGGCAATTGCCATACTCATATAGGCATCTAGTTTACAGAAAATATCAATCAATTCAAACATGGATCTTTTAAAATGATTCCTTAAATAGTTCGCATAAATTAGATTGTTCTTTGGAGATAATATTTCGTTTGTATCAATTTCTGCGATTTCTTTTAATATTGGTTTTTCGAGATAATATTTAAGCTGATCATACCAGATCTGTAATTGAGTACTCTTTTTTTCATTGCCTATTAAAACTAAAATGATTTGCATTCCCTTTAAAAAAGAAATAGCATGTGTTACAGTATATTTTGTGATACTATAGTCGGCACTATGGAAAATTTTATAAATCGCGCTGGTTACAAAATCGGGTTGCTTGGGATATGGATCGATGGCGGTTTCGTAAAATTTTTCTATCATCATAATGGTTCCATTGGTAATCAAATCCAACGGCCACTTTTCTTGTACGAGCATTAAAGCTTGAATGGTTTGTTGAGAATCCCTAATGGCTTTTACCGTATCCAATGGATTGGCCATGATGTATTTAACGTATTCTCTTCCTCCATTTGTTTGGGCAAAATTAAAATGATGAAACACAGATTGTTCTTCATCATGATGAAAGATAGAAAGGTCGGTTAGCGTGGTTTTATCTACTTGCATGTGTTCGTTTAGCGTTCAAATTGCAATCTCATTCCCCGCTTAGATTCATCGAACCGTCCATTTCCATAAACTAAGTGCCCGTTTACAAAAGTATTTGTGATAGTGGCTGGAAAAACAAAGCCTTCTAAAGGGCTCCAGCCACATTTATAAAGAATATTTTCTTTGGTTACTGTATTAGATTGATTCATATTAACCAATACTAAGTCTGCATAATACCCTTCACGTATATAACCTCTTTCTTTTATTTGAAAACAATCGGCTACTGCATGACTCATCTTTTCCACCATTTTCTCGATACTAATTCTGCCTTCTTTTACATAGTATAACATTAATGAAACAGGGTGCTGAACTAGTGGTAACCCCGCGTGAGCATGGCTGTAATCTTCTTGCTTTTCAGCCCAGGTATGCGGCGCATGGTCGGTTGCTATAATATCCAATCGATCATCCAATAATCCTTCCCATAATGCTTTTTTATTATGCGGCGCTTTAATAGCAGGATTACATTTAATTTGGTTACCCAATCTTTCATAATCATCGCTTGTAAAATGCAAATGGTGTACGCAAACTTCCGAAGTGATTCGCTTGTCTTTTAATGGAATCATATTGGTGAATAATTGCAATTCTTTTTCGGTGCTGATATGGAGAATATGTAAACGACTATTGAATTTTTTCGCAAGCTGAATTGCTTTTAATGAACTTTCAAAACAAGCTTCTTCAGTACGAATTATCGGATGGTCTGAGGGTTCCAATATTTTTTTTGTAGCGGTTAATGCAGCTAGGTTGGCTTTTATGATGCGTTCTTCCTCACAATGAGTTGCAATTAATAATTCAGAACCTTCAAAAATTTTCTCTAGCAACAGCGGATTATCAACCAGCAAATTTCCAGTGGAGGAACCCATGAAAATCTTTACACCACACACTTCTTTTTTCTTATCATTGGTCTTTAAAATCTCTTCTAAATTATCATTAGAGGTACCCATGAAGAAAGAATAATTTGCAAGAGCAGTTTCTTTGCCAATCTTATATTTTGCTTCTAACAATTCTTGGGTAAATACTGGGGGATTAGTATTGGGCATTTCCATAAAACTTGTTACGCCTCCTGCCACTGCTGCTTTTGCTTCTGTGTAAATGGTGCCTTTATGGGTAAGTCCGGGTTCGCGAAAATGCACTTGATCATCAATAGCACCAGGGATTAGAAACTGATTGCTTCCATCAATTTCGATACAATTTTCTGGCAGACTAATACTGGCCGCTATTTTTTCAATTCGGCCATTCTTCATGAGTAAATCGCCAAAAAAACGTTTGCCTTCATTAACAATACAGGTATTCTTTATCAGATAGTTTTTCATGAGTAAGTTTTCGAAACTGCAATTTAAAGATTCTTATTTAGTGCTTTGAAGAAATAGGAAAAAGATTCATTAATCTTCAAAATGGATAGAGAAAACGATCATTCTTGACTGAATCTTGTCCAATACATTGGAGTATTTTAAAGCAGGGTCAAGCTGGTGAATATTACTAAGTCCGTTGCTAATTTTTAGTTCGGGCGATATAGTTACAAAAGGAAGATAAAAGTTAAAACCAATTCCTAATTCCACCCCAAAATCGTAACGTTTTAGTTTGATGATGTTTTCTGCATTTCTTGCAGCAGAATTACTTGCTAGGTCGATATCGTATTTAATGCCTCCCAACATATAGGTTCTGAAATTGTCGATTCTATCGGAATTGAATTTAATCTGAAAAGGGAAACTTACAATATTGGAAGGAAGTACTTGCTTTTGAAAAGAAGCTTCACCAGGTTTTGTTTTAGTAGGATTTAAATTATAAGAAATGTATTTCGATCCTCCAATAATTAATTGAGGATTCACTCGAAATTGAAAGTGATCGTCTAAACGAAGCGTACCCAATAAGCCCAAAGCAACACCACCACTAGGTCCTGGTTCTGTAACCATTATACTATCAGATGCCAAAAACTTTGCACTCTTTGTTGTTTTTAAGTAAGAGGTATTGTAGTTTAATGTTAGGCCAAAATAATAATCCATATTATCGTGGTCTTGACGATACAATTCCTTTTGGCTATGAGCATCTAGCCCAGCCATCAACAAAAAAGTACAGAAAATTAATCCTATGGTTTGCTTCCGCAGTAGATCGTGCATATCCCTAGACTAAGCTTTATTAAATAAGTTTGGGTAAATCCTGCTTCATTCATTAGGTTTAAAAATGTTTGCCCCTCAGGGAAAGCCTGAACACTATCATTCAGGTATTGATATGCTGCTTTATTACTGCCGAATAATTTGCTAATGCTTGGTCCAATTACATTCATATAAAACTTATAGAATGCTCGAACCGGAGCAAAAGTAGGTTTTGAAAATTCTAATACCACTAATTTACCACCAGATTTTAATACGCGTTGCATTTCTGCCAAACCTTTTTCAAGATGCTGAAAATTGCGTACACCAAAGGCCACGGTAACTGCGTCAAAATGATTCCCTTCAAATTGAATAGTCTCGCTATCGCCTTTTTGTAACTCAATAACTTTATTCAATTGCAAATTTGCTAATTTCTTATTTCCAAATTCCAGCATACCTTCAGAAATATCAATGCCAATAATTTTTTCAGGATTCAATTGATGATAAGTCATAATGGCCACATCCCCAGTGCCAGTAGCAACGTCAAGTATTAATTTGGGGTTTAAGTCTTTTAATTGATTGATTGCCTTCTTACGCCAGCCTTTGTCGATGCCCACGCTCAAAAAACGGTTCAAAAAATCATAACGAAAAGCGATGCTGTTAAACATCTGAGCTACCTGCTCTTTTTTATCTAAATCACTTTGCCTGAACGGCATTATCTCGTCGTGTGCAAACTTAGCCATGCAGCGAAGATATTAAATTAAAATTGGTAGTAGTGGGCAGTTGCCTGCTTTCCTGTTGGCGTATGGTTAATATTTATCTAAATCTGTGCTTTAGAAGCTCGCTATTTTATTGGCAGGGCAAGGGTGGGTTACTATCTTTGTTTGGAATGAGAGCATTGATTTATAAATCTACGGGTAGCTGGTACATCGCAAAAAATGCGGAGGGCAAGATCTATCAGGCAAGGATTAAAGGCATTTTTAAGATTGATAATATTAGCTCCACCAATCCAATTGCTGTTGGTGATGAAGTGGAAATGGATATTGAGGAGGTAGAAGAAGAGTCGGCTATCATTCACGAAATTCTTCCCAGAAAAAATTATGTGGCCAGGATTTCGCCTCATAATAAAAGGATGCACCATATTGTAGCGAGTAATTTGGATCAGTGCGTTTTGTTTGCCACATTAAGAGACCCAAAAACATCACAAGGATTTATAGACCGTTTTTTGGTTGCCAGTGAATCTTATCATATTCCTGCAGTTATCGTTTTTAATAAGGCTGATATTTATCGCACTAAAGAGATGGTGATATTTGAAGAATTGAAAGCGGTTTATGAAGCCATTGGATACAAAGTGATTCTAGCAAGTGTGCAGCAAAATATTGGTGTTGATGTAATTAAAGACTTACTCAAAGACAAAACAAGTTTATTAAGTGGTCATAGCGGTGTAGGTAAATCAACATTCATCAATTCAGTATTTCCTGAATTTAATTTACGTACTGCGGAAGTAAGTGAATGGAGTGGGAAGGGGATGCATACTACTACATTTGCTGAAATGTTTGATTTAGATTTTGGAGGTAGAATCATTGATACACCTGGTTTGCGTGAATTTGGCATTGTAGATGTAACCAAGCAAGAGCTATCTCATTATTTTCCTGAAATGCGTAATTTGATCAATAATTGTCAGTTCAATAATTGCATGCATATTAATGAACCCGGTTGTGCGATTAAAGAAGCAGTGAATAGTGGCGAGGTGTCGATTGAGCGATACGTTAGTTATTGTACGATTCTCGAGAAGATGGAAGAAATCAATTATTAATTTTATCCATCTTATATTTTGGCATTTTCTTCGCCAAATTTTCATCTGATAATAATTTCTCGGCTCCTGTATTTCTTCCATGTAGTCCATTGCAGGAAAGGCCATTCATGTCTTTAGAACTATTGTGACTTAACAGTCCGCAAGAACTAAATATCGTAACACAAATAAGTAGGATAGCTAAGCGCATAACTCTTTTATTTTTTTGGTGCATCATTATGATCTTCGAACCATGAAGCGTATTTGACATAATTATTTGAGATCCGATTTATTTCTCCTTGAATTAAATCTCGGGAAACTTCTTTTACTTTTTTTGCGGGAACACCTGCATAAATACATCCGGCTTCTACAATGGTTCCTTCTAAAACTACCGCACCTGCAGCTATAATTGCATTGCTATGTACAATACAATCGTCCATCACAATCGAACCCATCCCAATTAAAACATTATCATGAATAGTACATCCATGTACCATGGCATTATGCCCGATGGAAACATTATTACCAATATTAGTAGGATACTTTTGATAGGTACAATGTATGATAGCACCATCTTGTATATTAACCTTATTACCAATTTTAATATAATGCACATCCCCTCGAATAACAGCATTGAACCATACACTGCATTCATCGCCCATCTTCACATCACCCACAATAGTTGCATTTGGAGCTACAAAACAATTATTACCAAATTCTGGAGATTTACCTTGAACAGGAAGAATTAGTGCCATATAGATTTCTTTATGATACAAAGCTAAAACAAGCTAAGCTTTTTCCGTTGCTAATTTCCGAACTTTGTATTTTTACCATCTACTATGCAATCGAACCGACAGTTATTTTTGAATCATGTAGCCCAAACTTCCACCCAACCCATTGGTATTGAGATGGTAAAAGCATCTGGAATTCATTTATGGGATGTAAATGAGAAGTCTTATTTAGATATGATCTCGGGCTTCAGCGTTTGTAATATTGGACATAGTCATCCTAAAGTGGTGAAAGCAGTGCAAGATCAGGCTGCAGAATACATGCATTTGATTGTGTATGGCGAATTCATTGAATCGCCGCAAACTACTTATTCAAAATATTTGACTGAACAATTACCGGAATCTTTAAACTGTGTCTATTTTACCAATAGTGGTGCTGAAGCTACTGAAGGTGCGATGAAGTTGGCGAAAAGGGTAACAGGTAAATCCAAAATCATAGCATTTAAAAATGCCTATCATGGGAGTACTCAGGGCGCATTAAGTGTGATGGGTGATGAGTATTGGAGAAATGCATTCAGGCCATTATTACCAGATATTTTTCATGAAGAATTTAATGTGCAGTCGGCCATAGATTCAATAGATAAAAACACAGCCTGTGTTATAATAGAAACGGTACAAGCGGAGAGTGGCATCATCAAACCGAATAGAGAATGGTTAAAAGCATTAAGAAAAAAATGCAATGAATATTGTGTGTTATTAATTTTTGATGAAATTCAGGCGGGCTTTGGAAGAACAGGATCCTTATTTGCATTTGAACAATTTGAGGTGGTTCCAGATATTTTATTATTAGGTAAAGCATTGGGCGGTGGAATGCCATTGGGGGCATTTATTGCTGATAAAAGATTGATGTCGACTTTAACATCGAATCCTGTGCTGGGTCATATCACCACATTTGGTGGGCACCCCGTTTCCTGCGCTGCAGGTAAAGCCGCTTTAGAAGTTTTGTTAGACGGAAAATATATAGATACTGTTTTTGAGAAAGAAAAAATACTGATTGATCTGATTAAGCATTCTGCCATTGTATCCAGCAGAACTGCAGGGCTTTGGATGTCATTACAATTTGCCAGTGCTGAATTGAATCAAACTATCGTACATCAATGTGTAAAAAATGGATTGATCACTGATTGGTTTTTATTTGCTCCTGATCGATTGCGTATCGCACCACCATTGATTATTACTGAGGAAGAACTCAGAAATATGTGTGCGATAATTTTAAAGAGTATTGAGGAAGTAATAAAATAAAAAACTTACATCCTACAAAACCTACTATATAATTTTTCGTAAACAGGTATGACCTTACTAATATCAAATAAGCAAGCTTGTTGGTAAGCAGCTTCTTTCATCTTTGCTAATCTTATTTCATCCCTAAGAAGTTCTATTGCAAAATTACTCATTGATTCTGTATCTCCTACATTGGCCATAAAACCTGTTATTCCTTGATTATTAATTTCGGATAAACCACCGGCGTTAGTACTAATTACCACAGCTCTGGCTGCCATTGCTTCTAAAGCGGCCAAACCAAAACTTTCATATTCAGATGGCAATAAGAAGACATCACTTACTGCCAAAATATCTTCCATCTGTTCTTGCTTACCCAAGAATCTGATATCTTCTTCAATTCCCAATGCACGCGCTTGTTCTTCAGCAGCATGACGTTCTGGTCCATCACCTACCATCAATAATTTTGCAGGCATTGCTTTACGCACGTTTGCAAAAATGGTTATCACATCGTCAATACGTTTTACTTTTCGGAAATTGGATGCATGCATCAATATCTTTTCACCGTGAGGTGCAATTACTTTTCGGAATGCATCAATTGGTTTTTTATTGAATCGTGCTATATCAACAAAATTATAAATGACTTCAATTTCTTTTGTAATAGCAAAATTTTTAAAAGTCTCTTCTCTAAGGTTCTCTGATACCGCAGTAATCGCATCACTTTCATTAATTGAGAAAGTAACAACAGGCTCATACATTTTATCTTTACCCACCAGCGTGATATCAGTTCCGTGTAAAGTGGTGATTACAGGAATGCTTCTTCCTGTTTTTTGTTTCACGATCTGCTTGGCCATAAAAGCTGCAGATGCGTGAGGTATGGCATAGTGAACGTGCAATAAATCCAAATCGTGATTCATAATTACATCCACCATAGTACTAGCCAATGCTACTTCATAAGGAGGGTAATCGAATAAAGGATAAGTTGGAACACGCACTTCGTGGTAAAAAATATTGGCATTAAATTCATTTAGTCGCACTGGTTGCTGATATGTGATAAAATGTACTTCATGACCCTCATCTGCAAGAGCTTTTCCAAGTTCTGTAGCCAAAACCCCACTACCACCAAATGTTGGATAGCAAACAATACCTATGCGCATGTTTCGTAGTTTTTACTGTATCAGGCAATTTGCCTTAAAATCTTATGCAAGTAACAATTAATTATTCGTTTATAAAACGCTGTTTGTACTATATTGTTCAAACACAACAATTGGTTAACTTTATCACTAAACAAAAACGCTGATGAAAAGATTGATTGCAATAATAGCCCTATTGCCCCTTTTGGCACTTGCTCAGGACAAAGATTCTGTGATGATTAAAAAGTTTTCGGATGAAATCTTAAAAAATGGTACCGCATACGACTTGCTTTATCAGTTAACCAAACAGGTGGGAGGCAGACTTGCTGGTTCTCCTCAGTTTGCTAAAGCAGAACTTTGGGGAAAGGCGGCATTAGAGCATGCTGGTGCTGACGAAGTGATATTGCAAGAATGTATGTTGCCCCATTGGGTGAGGGGCGGGAAGGACAAAGCAGTTATCACAGAAATTGATAAAAAGAGAACAACCCGTGCTTTGGATGTGTTAGCGCTTGGGAATTCGATGGGTAGTAATGGAAAAACAATTACCGCAGAAGTTTTAATGGTAGCTGACTTTGCAGAATTAGAAAGAAGAAAAGACGAAGTAAAAGGGAAAATTGTGTACTACAATTATGGCTTCAATCCTACTAATGTAATGCCTTTTGTTTCTTATGGTCAGGTTGGAATTTATAGAAGGTCTGGGCCAAGCAGAGCTGCAAAATATGGTGCAGTTGCTGTGATGATTCGTTCTTTAACTGAATCTACAGCGAATGATCCTCATACTGGGGCAATGGCATATACCGACAGTTTACCTAAGATTCCTGCTGTGGCTGTTGGTCCGAGAGACGCTGATTATTTGTGGAGTATTAAAACTGGTTTCAAAGTTTCTTTACAAACAAATGGAAAATTACTACCCGATACTATTGGACATAATATTATAGGAGTTTTAAAAGGATCTGAATTTCCTGATGAAATCATCACCATTGGCGGACACTTGGATAGTTGGGATGTAAATGAAGGTGCACATGATGATGGTGCTGGTATTGTTCACACTATTGAGGTTCTGAGAGCTATGAAAGCTTTAGGGTACCGTCCAAAACACACCATTCATTTTGTGTTATTTGCCAATGAAGAAAACGGGTTAAGAGGTGGATTGAAGTATGCAGAAAAAGCGAAAGAAAATAAAGAGAAACACATTTTTGCGTTAGAAAGCGACGAAGGTGGATTTACTCCAAGAGGTTTTGGTTTTTCATTTAAGGATAAATCAAAGCTTGCAAAAGTTCAAAGTTGGTTGCCTTTATTAAGGCCATACGGAACGGATAGAATGATTGATGAAGGAGGTGGTGCTGATATTGGTCCATTGGCTTCCACATTTGGCACACCTATGTCTGGAATTATTCCAGACCCTCAACGATATTTTGATATCCACCATGCAAGAAGCGACGTTTTCGAAAACGTGAATAAGCGTGAGTTACTTTTGGGAGCTGTTAATATAACAGGCTTAATTTATCTAATTGATCAAAGAGGACTTTAAAATAGATTTATGAAAAAGATACTATGGGGTTTCTTAATTGTTGTTATTGTTGGGTTGATTGGGTTTTTCTACTGGCGATATTATTTTGTATATGCAGAAGGCACAAAAGCCGGGCAGTTAAACACTTTTCAACTGAAAGGAATCATTTTTAAAACCTATGAAGGAAAAATAATTCAAAGTGGATTTAAAGCGAATGTAGAAAGCAACTATTTTGAATTTAGTGTAACAAAAGAATCTGTTTCGAAATCTCTATTTGAAAATGCCGGGAAAGAAGTGGAGCTTCATTATAAAAGATATTTCGGCAGCCTGCCCTGGCGTGGAAATGAAAGTTATATCGTGGACAGTATTTATAATGTACAAGGCGCAAATATTCAAATGGAAATAAAACCCAAATAAAAGAAACTTATTTATTTATTCTGCGTGCAATAGAAATATCGCTAAACGTTTATGAATATCAGGAATCTGCTGATTCCAGTTACGAACTGTTTTTGTTTGAATAGATTCAGTGGGCCCTGTTATATCAACTGCCATGCAGAACAAAGTTGTTTCTTTACATTGAGCGAGAATATCTTTTATCAATGAATTATTTCGATACGGAGTTTCGATAAAAATTTGCGTACAATTTCTTCTGATAGAATCGGTTTCTAAATCCTTTATTTTGTTTTTGCGTTCCAATGAATCGATAGGCAAGTATCCATGAAATTGAAAACACTGACCATTCATCCCACTTGCCATGAGTGCTAGCAATATAGAACTTGGACCAACAAGTGGTTTAATTTGAATGCCAGCTTGTTGGGCAGCGGATACTAAGTGCTGACCGGGGTCAGCCACACCCGGGCAACCCGCTTCACTTACGATGCCTATATTTTTTCCTGATTTAAGTTGTTGTAAAAATTCTTGCTTAACTGCTTCTTCTGCTTTGTGTATAGCAAACCAAGTATAATCATCGATCACCATTTCTTTCCAAAGTTTTTTAAAGAAACGTCGAGTAGTTTTTTCGTTTTCAACAAAGAATACCTGACAATCTTTGATGGCATCTAGAATATAAGTTGGAATAGTTTCCAAGCTCTCTTCATAAAGCACTGTGGGAATTAAATAAACTTTGCCTATTGCCATTTTATTTCTCGGATTGCTTTAACGGATACATGCTTAATGTGGCTGCAACTACTGCGTAAGCGGGAGCAAGCACCCAACCTATGATGGGTAAAAAATGTAGTAAATAAAAAACTAGTCCATTACCGATAGCCAGCCCTTTATGACTGCTTACATAATAAATACTTTCGGCAGGTGATTTTTTATGTCGTTCCATACTATAATCGAGCATGGAAAAACCATAATAATAACATTCAATTAATATAGCTAAGACAGGAGTTAACCAGCCTAGAATGGGAATTAAACTTAATAGCAAAATGGATAGAGTATAAACAGTTTGCCAGAGACTATTTCTTACTGACAGTTTAATACCTCGAATAATATCTTTTAATAACTGTTTAAAATTAAAAGGGATATCATTTCCTTCTATGATTGCTTCCGTCTTTTCACTTAAATAAGCAAAAAGAGGGGAACCGATTATCAGAAAAAGATATTTGAAAAGTGAGAAATAGAATAATAAAAGGATCAGCCATAGCAGCAAACTACCCATAGTAAAAATAAATCCTAAGAAACTATTACTAAGTGTATCAAGCCAATTTTTTAATCCTGTTTTTAAACTTAGCCATTCGATAAACTGACTAGAAGTATGCATGAAATAATACATCCCAAATACAAAAAGTATGGAATATAGTATACCCGGAATAATAATCCATTTCCAAAGCTTATGCTTTTTTATAAAGCGATGAGCCTGAAAATAAGCTTGAATGGCAATAATGATGTCTTTCAGCACGGGGGGAAATTTATACTAAGTTAATTGATTAAATTTAACTTACGGGTAACTGGCATATTGATATAGAACATTAAATTGATAATTTTAAGTATGCGATTAATCAAATCACTCCTCGGATTAAATCTTTGTTTCTTTTTTGTAATACATACTGCTGCGCAAAATGAAACAATCAAGTACGCTACTAATATAGATCATAGTCGGTCTAATATAAATTTTAGTTATCAATCTAAATACGCAGCATTTCCGGATTCTGCTCGATTAAGTGGACATGATTATGATGGGAAACATTATGACTATAAAAACCATTATGCTGATAGTGCTGTTAAAGTTTTTATACCTAAAAACTTTACTGCGAAAAAACCTTTGGAATTAGTTGTTTGGTTTCATGGCTGGAATAATAATATTGATACTGCGAATATATTTTATGGGTTAACAGAGCAGTTTAGGAAAGCAGGTAGAAATGCCATTTTAATTTTTCCTGAAGGACCCAAAAATGCACCCGATAGTTATGGTGGTAAATTAGAAAGGCCGGAAATGTTTGCCCTTTTTATTAATGATCTTTTAAAACAATTAGAAGTAATCAAAATCATACCCAAAAGCAAGTATTACAGCATCAGTGATTGCAGTATCACACTAGCCGGACATAGTGGTGCATATCGGGTAATTAGTAAGATTATTGAATACAATAAAATTGATGAACTTTTATTGTTTGATGCAATGTATGGTGGCAATGATGCTTATCTGCATTGGATTGCAGAGAGTAAGAGACATCGATTTATTCAAATTTATACGAAGGATGGAGGCACTTTTGAAAATACCAATCTTATCATGAGCCAGTTGAAAGATTCTTTGAAAGTTGATATTGATTCTTTAACAGAAAAAGAGTTGCGGATGGAGTCACTTCAAAATAATAAGCCTTTATTTATTTTTAGCGAGAATGAACACAATGAAGTGATTACACTAAATCAAAATTTGTATCGCTTTTTACATCGATGGAAAAAAGGGGAGCAATGGTATGAGTTTCGTACTTATTTGAAACATTAAAATTTAGGGCAGTTTAAAGGTTTGTCAGTTGATGGGCGATTGATATAAATCAATGAAATTTCAATGCCACCTCTATTAAGTGAGGCTGTTTTTAAAGATGATATGTTATAATCATAACTCATCCCTAATCTGAAGTCATCATATTCCAAACCTAAATAAGGAATGATTGCATCATTTAAACGAAACCAGGAGCCTGCATAAACGCTAGTAGGTTTAAATGCAGTAGGATCTGCTATAAACTGTAAAGCACCGCCAATCATCGTTTCGCTGGCACCTCCTTGAAACATTTGTAATCCACTAATATGCAAAATACTTGTTTGGCTCACAGGAAAATATCCGCCGGCACTCAAAGTGGCTCGTGGGTTTAAATTATATACAGCTCCTGTGAATGCTTGTTTAGGTCGGTTGATATGATAGAGGCTTAAACCAAAATAGAAATTATTTTTATCACTGGTACTCCCGTTATAAAGAAATCCTGCATTTAAATCAAGATAACTTGTTTTCAAAGTGGCGTTATTAAATACCTCAGAAGTAACTCCTGTAAAGCCTGCAGTAGTTAATTGATCTTCAAATTTCAATTGAGCAGTATTGATCAACATATTTGCATAAGTTGCCTGAAATCCAATACCTATTTGATGATTGCCTTCTTCATCTAAGCCTTTGTGATAGGCTGTAGAAACTGATCCGTAGTTAAATTTCACAGCACCATTAGCGCTATTATCATTATATCCTACAAACCCTACACCCCAAGTATCGTTTGAAGAAATAGTTTTTTCGAGTATATGAAAATCTGCTGCAACTGTTGCTGTTGTAAATGCATTATTAATAGTTGGCCATTGGTTTCGATAGTTACCCATGATCCTTAATGAGCCATCAAACTTCCCAGTAAAAGCAGGGTTTAAGGTAAGAGGCGAAGAAAAGAATTGTGAGAAATGAGGGTCCTGTGCCGAGACTTCCCCCAGCAAAAATAGGTATCCAACTAAAAAAATAAATTTGAATTTACTCATCACTTAATCGAATTTAAGAGAAAGCAATTTATAACTCCTGTTTGTTTAGAAAATTAGGTTGTATTAACTTTTTTGCTCTTAAAAATAACCGGCTTAGGATTGAACTTTAATTCCAAATGCCAAATCTCCCGCATCTCCTAATCCAGGTACGATGTATCCTTTAGCGGTTATTTCATCATCAATATCACCACACAAAATTTTAATATTTGCTCCAGCTTCACGTCGGATAAATTCAATGCCCACAGTACATGCAATAGCTGATACGATGAATATTTGTTTAGGGTTACCTTCTCTCTTAATATATTGAATGGTTTTTACTAAAGATGCCCCTGTTGCTAGCATAGGATCGCTGATAATAACAATCCTGTCTTCCAAAGTGGGGCTGCTCAAATACTGTAAATTGATTTCAAAACTGCCGTCGCGATGGTGTTTTCTATAAGCAGATATGAAGGCGTGGTCTGCTTTGTCGAAATAATTCATCATGCCATGATGCAAGGGCACCCCAGCTCTTAGAATAGTAGCCAACACGGGCTGTTCTTCCAATACCTTACTCTCGTGAATGCCAAGTGGGGTGGGTATTTCAACCGTTTTCCATGGAAGTTCTTTACTGATTTCGTAGGCCGCGATTTCACCAATACGTTCTAAGTTTCGGCGGAAACGCATACGGTCAACCTGGATATTCACATCCCTTAATTCAGACACCCAGTTACTAACCAGGCTATGTTGCTCACTTAGATTTACTATCATAGCATTTAGATAATTGCAGTTAAATTCGAGTTGTCAAAACTAAAATCAAACCACTGTAATAGGAAATTTATGTTTTATAACGCAATCGGACTCATGAGCGGGAGCAGTTTAGACGGTTTAGACCTCGTTTTTGCTGAATTGGAAGAAGTAGGAGGAGTATGGAATTACCGTATTCATGCTTCTGCCTGTTATGCTTATAACCATGAATGGACAGATCGTTTAAAGAATGCTGTTAATTTGTCGGCCTATGAATATTTAATACTTCATTGTGATTATGGAAAATATATTGGGGAAGCCGTGAATCGTTTTATTGAGGAATTTAGTTTGCATCATCGGGTTCAGTTGATAGCTTCCCATGGACATACTAGTTTTCATACACCCAGTTTGGGCATGACTGCACAATTGGGGGATGGGGCTACAATTGCTGCAATAACTGGGATTAATGTAGTGAGTGATTTAAGAATCATGGACATGGCTTTGGGCGGACAGGGTGCACCAATTGTACCCATGGGTGAAAATTTATTATGGGTTGAGTATGCCTATTTATTAAATATTGGAGGGATTGCAAATATTTCTGCAAATAGAAAAGAACATCCAATTGCTTTTGATATCTGTGCAGCTAATCGGGTGTTAAATTTGTTATGTAATGAATTGGAAATGGAATACGATGCGGGTGGAGCAATTGGTGCATCAGGAAATATTAATACCGAACTTTTAACTGGGCTGAATAATTTACAATACTATCAACAGTCATATCCCAAATCATTAGCAAATAATTTTGGTACCAATCTGGTATACCCAATGATTAAAAAACAATTTATTTCTATCCCAGATGCGTTGAGAACTTATACAGAACATATTGCTATGCAAGTTGGATATGCCATTAATCTTTTGCATAGAGAGAAACCTTTAGATCTTTCTAAATTATTAATTACTGGCGGCGGTGCAAATAATACATTTTTGGTAAAACGTATCGCCACTTTAATTAGTGGTTATGGAGTGGAAGTGATTGTGCCAGATAAACAATTAGTTGATTTTAAAGAAGCCATCATTATGGCATTATTAGGAGTACTCAGATGGCGTGAAGAAAACACCGTTTTGCATAGTGTTACTGGAGCCAAAAGAAGTAGTATTGGTGGTGCTGTTTGGATTGGACAAGAAGCCTAATTATTTAATAGGCAGAAATGAAAAATTATCTCCGTCAAAAAGCCCTTTATCACTCAATTTTAAATGAGGTATAACTAGCAATGCCATAAAGCTCAATGTCATGAAAGGCGCTTGCAGATTACTTCCTAGATTCTTAGCCATGGCATCGATGGCAGTATAAGCTGCAGCAACTTCATAGCCATCTTTAGCACTCATTAAGCCGGCAACTGGCAAACCCAATACTAGTTCACTTACACCATCTACACAACTTACCCCACCCTTTTCTTCAATCACTAAATTGATAGCTTGAGCAAGGCATTCATCATCTGTTCCTACTGCCACTATATTATGACTATCATGTGCCACAGAAGAGGCAATAGCACCATTTTTGAAACCAAAATTTTTGATAAAACATTTAGAGATGGGTGCTGGATGATACCTGTTAACCACCACCATTTTTAATTGGTCTTTCGAGGGATCGCTAATGAAATGATTATTTTCAATAGTTGGACTTAGCCAAAGTTTATTGGTAATTAGTTGTCCGTCGAGTGCCTCTATCACTGCTATATTTCCATTGCTGGTTGGATAAGTTCCAACAGAAATTTTTAAATCAGTTGCTTTAATTTTTTCACATTCAAATTGATTGATGGGTTCTTCAACAACAGATTTAATAAAGCTTTTCCCATTTTCTGCAACAAGCTCGCCTTTAATAAATGTTTTATTGATCTTGAATTCGGTTAATGAATCAGTCACAATAAAATCAGCATCATCGCCTTCATATAATAAGCCTACATCAAGTTTATAATGTAGAACAGGATTTATGCAAGCAGCTTTAAGTACAGAGAATAGATCTATGCCTTTTGCAATGGCACGTGCACAGAGTTGGTTAATATGGCCAGCTTCTAAACTGTCTGGATGTTTATCATCGCTGCAGAATAAGATCATGTTGGGGTAATCTTCGAGCAATTCTATGAGTGCCTCAAAATTCTTTGCAGCACTTCCTTCGCGGATAATAATTTTCATGCCGAACTCCAGTTTGTCGAGGGCTTCTTCTGCAGTAAAACATTCATGATCGGTGGAAATGCCCGCCTCGATATAATTCTTTGCAGTTTCACCTCTTAATCCCGGGGCATGCCCATCAATAGGTTTACCCAATGCATGCGCATAACGTAGCTTTTGCATTACTTCGGGGTCTTTGAATAATACCCCAGGAAAATTCATCATTTCACTGAGGTATTTGATCTCGTCTTTCTCTAAAAGTTTCTTTACGTCTTCTGCATTCAGCGCAGCACCAGCAGTTTCAAAAATAGTGGCAGGTACGCAACTGGGCGCCCCGAAATTAAATTTGAAAGGAACTTTATTTCCATTGTTGATCATGAATTCAACTCCTTCCATACCACATACATTGGCGATCTCGTGCGGATCGCTTACTGTGGCAACCGTTCCATGAACTACGGCAAGCCTTGCGAACTCACTTGGAATCAGCATACTGCTTTCAATGTGCACATGGCTATCTACAAAACCAGGTAAAATAAAGTTGTTGACTGGCTTTTCGGTATTCCCTGTTGGTGCAATTGTTTTGATCTTCCCATCTACTACTTCAATAGTAGCTTCGTAAATTGATTTATTGAGAATGTCAACGATGTTTCCTGTAATTGTAAAGCTTTGTTGTATCATGATTAAGTTGTGCTAATTTTGAACTCATTATTGATCTCAAATATTAAGTATGAAATCCTTATTTAGTTTTCTGATTTGCGGACTTCTTTTAACGAATGTTATTTCCGCGCAGAACGAGTCCAAAGTTCCATCAAAAAATTCAGAAACACAAAAAGGAATCTTTCGCCAGGAATATTATAATCGTGATATCAGAAAATTTATTTACGAACCATCAGGGTATCAAAAAAATGATAAAATTACTAATGCAGTAGTAGAGAAGCCCATTAGTATAGAAACAAAAGGAACTAATATATTAAAGGGACATGCGGCTTTGCTTTATGCACAAGGATCTGATAAGCATATTTCGATTTCTGTTTTGCCAGATACAAATGGGTTTCGAGGGTTTCGAATTAATTTAGAAGAGGGTGAAAAAATATACGGAGGCGGTGAAAGAGCATTGCCACTTAATAGAAGAGGTTATCGATTTAATTTATATAACAACCCTTGGTATGGGTATAGTGAGGGCGCTGATAATTTAAATTTTTCAGTTCCATTCTTTACTTCCTCAAAAGGATATGGATTATTTTTCGACAACGGCTCAAAAGGCTATGCGGATATTGGCAAATCAAATCCTTCTGTTTTTGAAGTTGGATTTTTGAGTGGAGAAATAAATGTGTATGTGATTTTTGGAGAAACCTATCAAGATATTTTAACTTCTTATCAAAAACTAACAGGGTTTCAACCCATGCCTCCTAAATGGGCCATGGGAAATTTCATGAGTAGATTTGGTTATACAAGCGAAAAGCAAACCAGAGAAATTGCAGCCAAAATGCGGGCAGAAAAAATTCCTTTTGATGCAGTTATTTTCGATTTGTTTTGGTTTGGAGATAGCATTAAAAACACATTGGGAAATATTGATTGGGTGAATAAAGCAAAATGGCCTAACCCAAAACAAATGATTGCCGATTTGAAAAAAGACAATCTTAATTCCATCTTAATAACAGAACCATTTTTCTTGAAAGGAACAAAGTCTTATCCTTTTGCAGAACAGTATCTTGCAAAAGACAGTGTGGGCAAGGCATATCAGCTACAAGACTTTTATTTTGGCAAGGGAGGACTGTTAGATATTTTTAGAAAAGACGCCGGTAATTGGTTATGGAGCTATCACTATAAAAAACAAATTGCCAATGGCGTAGCAGGATGGTGGACCGATTTGGGCGAACCAGAAAAACATCCATCTGATATGTTGCATAATTTAAAAGACCTCGGCGTGAATAGAATGATGCAAGCAGATGAAGTGCATAATTTGTACGGACATTATTGGAATAAAATGTTGTTTGAAAATTATGTCAAAGAATTTCCGAATACTAGATTGTTTCATTTGAATCGTTCCGGTTTTTCTGGAAGTCAGCGTTATAGTATTTTTCCATGGACTGGCGATATCAGTAGATCCTGGAGTGGCTTGCGTTCACAATTACCGAATGTGCTTGGTATGAGTATGAGCGGGATTCCATATATACATAGTGATGCCGGTGGTTTTGCAATGGGAGAGGGAGATGCTGAATTATATTTGAGGTGGTTACAGTTTTCTTTATTTACGCCAATCTTTCGTCCACATGGAACTGCTTTATTTGAAGTAGATCCGAATGCTTTCAGTTATCCCAGTGAACCTGCATTGGCAGACAAATCTGTTTTAGATAATGTTAAAAAAATAGTAGATCAGCGATATCAATTATTGCCATATAATTATACGTTGACGTATCGACAAGCTGCATTTGGTGAGCCTTTAATTAAGCCATTGTATTATCAATATCAAAACGATAAGATAGCCGTTGCCATTGGAGACCAGTTTATGTGGGGCGATGCTTTTATGATAGCACCAGTTGTAATAAAAGGGCAGAGGTCTAGAGATGTTTATTTGCCAGAAGGTAATTGGTATGATTATAACTCGCATCAATTCTTTGCAGGTAAACAAACTATTAATTTTAATACGGATGATTTTAAATATCCAGTTCTTATTAAAGCAGGTAGTTTTATTCCTCAATATTTGAATCGGGTAAAAAATACGCTGGAACAAAAATCAGGAACCTTAACAGTATTATATATACCATCTAAAAAAGCGAGTACTTATCAATTATATTTTGATGATGGAATATCAAAGAATGCTATTAGTAGTAAACAATTTGAATTAATTAATTTCAGCACAAAAGGTAAATCTGCTTCTACACTAGAAATTACGGTTGCTTCTAATGGTGGTAATTATTCTGGAAAAATAGCTCAGGAAAAAATAAATTTTCAAATACCTGGCATCGAACAAATGCCAAAAAAAATTACTATTAATGGACAATCGATATCCATCCTTGATGCTAGTGACACAAGAGGGATTAGCACAGGTGAACAAGCTATCTGGAATTTAGGAAAGCAACATCAACTGTTACTGCCAGTAAATTTCAACGGCAAATTGACACAAATTTTGATAAATTGGTAAACCATTTATCATTTGTATCGTTCAAAATAAATTTAGATAACTAACTTAATAGCCAATTCTATAAACATGAGAAAGTCTTTCCTCCTGCTTGCCATGGCAAGTATTTTATTTTTTTCTGCTATGGCGCAGAAAAAAAATGCTAAAGTAACATTAGCTCCAAGTGTAGAATCAAATGCTGATTCTATTTTGTTTTCAAAATTAAAGTATCGTTTAGTTGGTCCGTTTAGAGGTGGCCGTAGCGGTGCAGTTACAGGTAGTTATAAAAACAAAATGAACTTCTATTTTGGGAGTACGGGTGGCGGCGTTTGGAAAACCACAGATGGTGGAAGTAACTGGAAAAATATTACTGATAAATATTTCGGTGGAACGATAGGTTCAGTTGCAGTAGCACCAAGTGATGAATCAATTATCTATGTGGGAGAAGGCGAGAACACGATGCGAGGTAATGTGGCCGAGGGTTTAGGCGGTATGTGGCGCTCAACCGATGGTGGCAGAACCTGGAATAATTTAGGCTTAAAAGAAGTAAGGCATATTACTCGAATTATTATTGATCCAAAGGACCCAAACACAGTTGTAGTAGGTGTGATGGGACATTTATTCGGACCAAACGATGAACGTGGTGTATATAAAACAACCGATGGTGGAAAAACATGGAAGCGTACTTTATTTGCAAATAATTTAACTGGCTGTTCTGATTTGGTGAGCGAACCTGGTAATCCATCTGTAATGTATGCAGGTATGTGGCATGTGATTAGAACTCCCTATAGTATGGAAAGTGGCGGAGATGGATCTGGACTTTATAAGTCAATAGATGGTGGAGAAACATGGAAAAATATTTCAAGTAATAAAGGTTTTCCAAAAGGAATCTGGGGTATCGTAGGAGTTGCCATTGCACCTTCAAATACGGATAAAATATTTGCATTAGTTGAAAATGCAAATGGTGGTTTGTTTGTTAGTAATGATGGTGGAGACACATGGACCTTGCAATGCAGTGATAATAATATTCGTCAGCGTGCATGGTATTATTCAAAAGTTTATGTAGATCCTAAAAATGAAAATTTAGTGTACTGTCCGAATGTTGAATTCATGCGCAGTAGAGATGGGGGTAAAACTTTTACTTCAGTGAATACACCACATGGCGATCACCATGATTTATGGATTGATCCAGAAGATGGTAATAGAATGATTGTTGCAGATGATGGTGGCGCTCAAATCAGTTATGATGCTGCGAATAATTGGAGTAGTTTAATGAATCAACCAACTGCCCAAATTTATCGTGTAACTACAGATAATGCTTTCCCTTATCATATATTAGGTGCACAGCAAGACAATAGTACTATTCGTATTAAGAGTAGAACTAGTAGTGCTGGAATTTCGGAAAGAGATTGGGAAAGTACTGCTGGTGCTGAAAGTGGCTATGTGATAGCAGATCCCACTAATCCAGATGTGGTTTATGGAGGCAACTATGGAGGATATCTTTCCAGATTAGATCATAAAACTGGTGAGAATAGAGCTATTAATGTATGGCCTGATAATCCAATGGGGGCAGGTGCTGATGTGCAGAAATATCGTTTCCAATGGAATTTTCCTTTCTTCTTTTCTCCGCATAATCCAAAGCGATTATATGTTGGAGGAGACCATTTATTTGTAACTGAAAATGAAGGTCAAAGCTGGGAAACCATTAGTCCGGATTTAACTACCAACGAAAAAAGCAAACAAATTTCAAGTGGTGGTCCGATTACCAAAGACAATACTTCAGTAGAATATTATTGTACCATTTTCACAGGAATAGAATCTAGTTTAGAAAAAGATTTACTGTGGATAGGTAGTGATGATGGGGTGTTAAGCATTAGTAAGGATGCAGGAAAGAATTGGGAAAATGTTACACCACCTGCTGCTGGAAAGTGGATGATGTGGAATTGTATTGAAAATGATCCATTTAAAAAAGGAACGGCTTATGTAGTGGGAACAAAGTATAAATCAGACGATTTTACTCCTTATATGTATAAGACAGAAGACTATGGGAAAACATGGCAAACCATCACCAATGGAATTAATAAAATGCATTTCACACGTGCATTAAGAGCAGATCATAAACGACCAGGATTATTATATGCGGGCACAGAGTATGGTATGTATATCAGTTTTGATTATGGTGCGAATTGGAAAAAATTTCAGTTGAATTTACCGACGGTGCCCATCACTGATATGACCATTAAAGACAATGATTTAATTGTAGCTACACAGGGCCGGGCTTTTTGGGCGATTGATGATTTGAGTTTAATACAACAGAAAGAGGAAACTGTATTGGAAAAAAGTCTGCATGTATTTGCAGTGAATGAAGCGTATAGGACAGAAGGAGGTGGTGGAAGAAGACAACGCGGTGGAACTGGGCTACAGAATATGGGTGAGAATCCAGCATCAGGAGTAGTATTTAATTATTTTTTGAAAGATGCAACTGATTCTTCTAAAGTATCGATTAGCATCTTTGATAAACAGCATAAATTAATTAAAACCTTTAGCAAAAAAGCGAAGGAAGCTGGGGACAAGCTTGATTTTTCTGCAGGCATGAATCAGTTTGTTTGGGATATGAATTACCCGCCTGCAGAAAAAGCAGATGGTATGATTTTGTGGAACGGTAGTATTGGTTCTGTTAAAGCGGCACCGGGAAAATATAATGCAAAATTCATTTATGGAAAGGATTCAGTAGAAATACCATTTGTAATTAAGGCTGATCCAAATTATAAGATGACGGAAGCTGATTACGATGCACAGGTTGGTTTCTTATTACAAATCCGTGATAAGTTTAGTGAAGTGCAGAACGGCATCAAAAATATTCGTTCAGTAAGAACTCAAATAACAGACTTTACTACCAAATTAGATACTACCACTAACAAGGAACTAAAAGAGCAAGGAGATAGCATTAGTAAGCAATTGACTGCTATTGAAGAAGCTTTGTACCAAACTAAATCTAAAAGCTTTCAGGACGTATTGAATTTTCCTATACGAATCAATGATAAATTGGCTGGTTTGTATGGTGTTGCTGCGAGCGGACAAAATCCTCCAAGTAAACAAGCCCGTGAAACCCTTGCAGATCTTGGCTCTAAGGCTGATGTGCAATTAGCAAAATTGAAAAAGATCTTGGATATTGATCTGAAAGATTACAATTATTTGATTAATGAAAAACAAGTTCCTGTAATAGGAATAAAAAATAAAGATTAGAAGCTATTAACCCCATGCTTCAGCCTGTAATTAATATATTATTCAAGGCTGAAGTCTTTCTTAAAATTATGTTAACCCCAGGCTTCAGCCTGGGGATTATAGTAGCAAACTTAATTGGGCTTTAGCCCTTACAATGGTTTTCCATTAAAAGAATAATTGTTTCAAAATGGAGGAAATGAATGAAGGGGCTAAAGCCCAGTTTCATTATTATATACCCATGCCCAGCCTAAAGGCCGGGGTTAATATCTCTTAATGATCAGTATAAAAAAATTTCATCCCAAAGGAAGGGTGTAAAATCTCGTGATGAAAAAGAAGTTGTTTAAATATTTCAGTCAGTATAAATTGTGAAATTATTCACCCAATAAATCAGGTCTTCTTTCTTTGGTTCTTTGAAGTGATTGCTCATAACGCCATTCTTCCACTTTTTTAGGATCGCCTTGTGTGAGTATTTTTGGCACTTTACTTCCCCTAAAATCGGCCGGACGTGTATATACAGGGGGCGCCAATAAATTATCTTGAAAAGAATCAAAGAGTGCAGATGTTTCATCATTCAATACTCCGGGTATTAATCTTCCAATTGCATCAACTACAATTGCTGCAGCTAATTCACCGCCGCTTAAAACATAATCACCTACTGAAATTTCCATAGTGATATATTGTTCACGAATACGTTCATCAATGCCCTTATAGTGACCACAAATGATGAGTAAGTTTTCTTTTAAGGATAATTGATTCGCTGCTTGTTGATTAAATCGAGGACCATCTGGTGTCATGTAAATAACTTCGTCGTATGTCCGATTTTTTTTTAATTCATCAATCGCATTGGCAAGTGGTTCTGGCATCATCACCATTCCTGCACCACCACCAAACTGATAGTCATCAACCTGCATATGTTTATTGATGGCCCACTTGCGTAGGTTATGGGTTTGTACCATCAGCAAGCCTTTCTCTTGAGCACGTTTCATAATGCTATGTGAGAAAGGGCTCTCCAATAATTCTGGTACAACAGTAATAATATCAATATGCATTAGCCAATTTTAATAATCAATTATTCATCTCCCATAAAACCTCCAAGATCGCGTCGATCTCTTTTGGTAGGTCTTCCTACTTTACTCAAACGTTTACCCGTGTTAAATGAAGCAGCCTCAAACTTCACTACATCCAAATCTTCCGGCGGTGTAATATCTTCATAGTTCTTGATAGCTTCGGGATAGGCCATACGCTTTTCCAATAGTCCAGTTACTTTAATGACCCATTTACGTCCTTCTGCTTTTACATCATATACATCACCTAAGTTAACAGGCTTTGATGCTTTTACATTAGTACCCAACAATTTTACTTTTCCATTATCACATGCATCAGCAGCCTGACTTCTTGTTTTAAATAAACGGATAGCCCAGAGGTATTTATCGATGCGTAATTTTTCTTTTACTTCACTCATTTTCCTTCCGCATAATACTGGTGGAAATAAGGAATTGTTTCAATGCCCTTATAAAAGTTTACAATATCGAATTTTTCGTTAGGGCTATGCAAATTATCACTATCCAAACCGAAGCCCAAGAAAACGATTTTCAATCCTAACTCTTTTTCAAAAAGTGCACAGATAGGAATACTTCCTCCACCACGAACTGGGATGGGGTCTTTTCCAAATGTAGTATGGATGGCTTTTTCTGCTGCTTTGTAGGCATCAGAATCGATAGGAGTCATATAGGGTTCTCCGCCATGATGTTCAGACGCAGTGACCGTCACGCCAATGGGTGCTATTGATTTGAAATAGTTTATAATCTTCTCTGTAATAATTGTGGAAGATTGATTAGGAACTAGGCGGCAAGAAATTTTTGCAAATGCTTTTGATGGCAAAACTGTTTTTGCACCCTCGCCAGTATAGCCTCCCCAAATTCCATTCACTTCTAAAGTTGGACGAATTCCTGTTCTTTCATTGGTAGTATAAGTTTTTTCGCCCCAAAGTTTTTCAACACCCAAATCGGTTTTAAATTCAGTTTCATCAAATGGAGCTAGTGCCATTTTTGCTCTTTCTTCTGAAGTTGATTCAATCACATCATCATAGAAACCTGGGATGGTGATATGGTTATTTTCATCATGACAAGAAGCAATCATTTTTGCCAGCATCGTAATTGGATTAGCAACTGCGCCACCGTATACACCACTATGTAAATCGCGATTAGGCCCGGTAACTTCTACTTCAATATAACTCAAACCACGAACTCCAATATCGATGGAAGGATTTTCCATACTCAACATAGATGTATCACTAATTAATATCACATCAGCTTTTAATAATTCTTTATTAGCTTTTACAAATGTGGCAAGATTAGGACTCCCAACTTCTTCTTCGCCTTCTATTAAAAATTTAATATTTGCTTTTAAGGTATTTGTATTGGTCATTATTTCTAATGCCTTTACATGCATATAAAATTGTCCTTTATCATCAGCAGAACCACGTGCAAAAATTTTACCGTCAATGATGGTTGGATCGAAAGGTCCACTCTTCCAAAGATTCAATGGATCTGCGGGTTGTACATCATAATGTCCGTAAACCAAGATGGTAGGTTTTGAAGGGTCAATCGTTTTTTCAGCATAAACAATTGGATGACCTTCGGTTTTATAGATCGTAGCATGATCTGCACCTGCATCTAAAAAACTTTGCTTAACTGCTTCAGCACATGTGATCATGTCCTGATTATTTTCCGTTTTTGCACTCACACTTGGGATACGCAATAAATCGAGCAATTCGTTTAAAAAACGTTCTTTATGTGTTTCCTGATATTCTTTCCAAACTTGCATATAGTTAATTGTTTAAGTAAGTATTGAAATGTAAAATTAAGCAGTTAAGGGAGAATTTAACTGATGCTTTTTATTTGAAATGATATTTGATAGCGTCCATTCAATTTTCTGTTCAAAAACAGCCTTTCTTTCGGCACATTTCTCTTTGCTACAGATACTGCAGCTAAAAGGCAAACAGCCATCTGTATGAACAAACAATTCAATAGCATCTCCAAATTCATCTTTTATTAATAATGCAAGGGCATCAATTTGGTCATGAGCCTGATGTACATTAAAAAACCAAGGCACCGTTAAATGGCAATCGATATGTAATAAACTTCCATATTTAATAACCCGAAGATTGTGTAAGTCGATCCAGTTTGCCTGACGTTTCTGATTAAGTACCACAATTACTTTATTCAAAAGTTCTTGATCTGCTTCATCCATTATTCCAGCTAAAGAAGTACGTATTATTTTATAACCGTTAAATACAATAACTACTCCCATCACTAGGGCAATTACTTTGTCAAGCCAAAATAATTTGGTGAGGATCATGAGAATTAATCCAACAATAATGGCAAGTGTTGAATAGGTGTCGATATGTAAATGTTTTCCGCTTGCTATTAATGCCAGTGAATTATTTTTCTTTCCCAATTTGATGCAGTAGGATCCAGCTATATAATTTATAAGTCCGGTTATTGCCACTAATGCCAAACCATAATCTAAACTATGAATGGTTGCATTTTCAATTAGGTTTTGTACAGTTTCATATAAAATCATCAACCCTGCTGCAACAATTAAACTGCCTTCTGCCGCCGCCGATACAAATTCTGCTTTTCCATGTCCATAAGGATGTTCAAAGTCTCTTGGTTTTGCAGCAACATATAAACTGTATAAACCAATGAAGCCTGCAAGTACATTAACTATTCCCTCTAATGCATCTGTTAAAATTGCAAGTGAGTGTGTTAAATAGTAGGCAATTATTTTAGCAATAAAAAGTATCACACTTAGTATTGATATCCATCTTTGTAACCTGAAATTTTCTTGAGCAGTTTTCAAAGCTTTAAAATTATAAGATGAATAACTATAAAAACTAAATTAATTCAATGCTGTAAGTTATTGAACAATGCTTTTCTAGCATGGCAGATACTCCGCAGTACTTTTCTTGAGAAAGTGCTACAGCCCTGCTTAATTTATCTAAATCATTTACAGAAACATCTGCTTGATAAACCATTTGTATAGATTTAAAAACCTTTGGATGTTCATCTACTTGTTCGGCTTCTGCTGAAACAGTTACTTTAGAAAAAGAAACTTTCATTTTTGTCAAAATATCCACCACATCCATTCCACTGCAACCACATAATCCAGCGAGTATTAATTTTTTAGGACTCATCCCGGAATCCAAACTTCCATTTTCAATAGTAGTGTCAACCCTTATTTGGTGTCCATTATCTGAAACAACATCAAAAGCTAATGATTCTTTCCAATTCGCTACAACTTTCATAGGTCTATTATTTAATTTTTGTTATTTCTGAAATTAAGTAGACTCATTTCATAAAACTATTATAAAAAATAAATGCGTTAGAAAGTCATTCACTTTCTAACGCATTATAAAATAGAGTTTATTTATAAAGACTCAAAACGTTTCTCTACAAAACGCCAGTTAACAACATTCCACCAAGCATTGATATAATCTGGACGTTTGTTTTGATATTTTAAATAGTAAGCATGTTCCCAAACATCTAATCCTAAAATCGGACTTCCTTTTAAATCGCTAGTATCCATCAAAGGATTGTCTTGATTAGGGGTAGAACCAATCACCAGTTTTTTATCAGCATTTATTACCAACCATGCCCATCCACTTCCAAAACGATTTTTACCTGCATCAGTGAACTGAGTTTTAAAAGCGTCGAATGAACCAAAGCTTTGATCAATAGCAGCAGCTAATTTACCTTCGGGTTTAGCGCCTGAAGCGGGGGCCATACATTGCCAAAATAATTCGTGGTTATAATGGCCTCCACAGTTGTTACGCATTTTTGGAGAGTATTTCGAAATATTATGAAGTAGATCTTCTACTTTACTGTTATTGATATCTACCTTTTCTGCTATACAAGCATCACCCAGATTTTTGGCATAAGATGCTGCGTGTTTTGTGAAATGGATTTCCATTGTCATAGCATCTATAATTGGCTCCAATGCATTGTATGCGTAGGGCAGTGTATTTTGTAAAAAAGGGTTAGGAGCAAATCCTACAAATGCATTTGCCATAGTTGGTAATATGGTTAGTGATAGACCTGTGGCTAATGCAGCTTTGCCTGTATTAGCAAGAAATGCACGACGGTTTTGTTTGTTTTGCATAAATAAATTTTTAGGAAGGTTGTTGATTTGATTTTTTAAATTTAGCTATAAAAATTTGCAACTGTTTAAAGGATCTATAATAGAATTCTTGATTAAACAACTGAGAATCGCGCATAGCTTTAAAGGTTAAAAAAATTCCGATTGGTATTAAAATAAACGTAGACAACCACATACCCATTAAAGGACTAGTGGAATTTGATTTTACAAATTTCTCTCCGAACGTATTAAATAAATGGAAAACAACAAAGAAGATGATGGCAAATACTAAAGGTGTTCCCAATCCGCCTTTTCGAATGATGGATCCCAATGGTGCTCCGATTAAAAACAAAACAAGGCAGGCAACAGAAAGTGTAAACTTTCGATGCCATTCAATTTCATGCAAACGCAATGAAGTGATTTTCGAAGTGTAATCTTCGGCTAGTATACCAATACTTCCTTTTACTGTGTTAGCTTGATTCTTAGCCCTTATTTGAATCAGAGATTTAATCGAATCTGGTATTAAGCTTGCTAGGCTTTTAACTTCTTTCAGTTTTTTTTGATCTACTTTTTTCCAGCCGGTATCTGCATATTTACTAAAAGTGAAGTAGGGATTAATATCTGTAGCCGCTTTTTTGGCGTAAAAGGTATCGATATTATTGAGTGAATCGATTGCTGAATTAAGTTGTCGAACACTCAACATTTTAGGGTCGTAAAATGAACTGTCTTTAGAATTGCTTAATTGAAAACTTTTCAGATCAAATACTTTTTTGTACGATTGGAATCCCATTCGAATATATTCTGTGTTAGTAGAACCTCTAGGGCCTCTTTCTTGATGTCGCCAACCATTTTTTAAAATGAATTCTAAAAATTGTTGGTCGTTACTGATTCTCATGATGCCACTTTCTGATTTGATCATTTGGTCCTGCAAGCCAGCTCCTCTTTCAAAGATCACTACATCGTGTATCACACTATCATTTTTTTCCTTACTTCCTAGTTTAATTACATAGCCATCTATCTTATCATAAAACACGCCAGGTTTAATATCTAATGCAGGTTTTGATACGATGATATTGTATTTGAGTGCTGCTAGTTTTAATTGGGTAACTGGAATTATATTATTTGCAAAAAGGAAAGCAAGCCCGCTGATAAATAACGTTATTACAAGTAATGGGCGCATAAAACGTAGCAAAGGGATACCCGCTGCTTTAATTGCTACCAACTCAAAACTTTCGCCAAGGTTGCCAAAAGTCATAATGGATGAAAAAAGTAAAGAAAGCGGAAGTGCTGTTGGCACCCAGAAAAGCGTAACTAATCCTACAAGTTTTAAAACTGTAAACATATCTAAACCCTTTCCTACTAAGTCATCAATATATAACCAAAAAAATTGCATGGTTAATACAAAAAGTGAAATGGCAAAAGCCCCAATGAAAGGGCCTATGAAAGAACGAATAATAAGAATATCTAGTTTTTTAATCACTTGTCCTTGCTTAATATTGCTAAATGAGCAACGCAAAAGTAAGGCTTTCATCAAAGGAACAGGAATTGGTAATTAATGCCGATTGGATTTTAACAAAGAATGCGGTAATTCAAAAGCTGTATACCTTCTTTGGGCAGCTTTCAGAACAGTACCAAATGCTTATCCAACAGTGTCCACCATCCGCAAATGAAGAAGCTTGTGCGGTAGCCCCAAAAATTTCAAAGGGTGAAAATTATGAGGGATTACCATGGGTGATGCTCGATTATCCCCGTTACTTTAAAGGGAATGATGTATTTGCAATACGTTGCTTTTTTTGGTGGGGCAATCATGTAAGTATCACTTTGCAATTATCTGGAAAGTTCAAAGTTTTTTATAGCAATGCCATACAACATTATTTTCAATTAAGAAATGGCAATCCACATCCTACACATGAATGGTTTATAGGCATCAATTTAGAAGATGCTTGGCAACACCATTTCAGACCAGAAAATTATCAGCGAGCTGCAGAACTAAATCCTGCTTTGATTCCTCAATTGCCCTATATCAAATTGGCAAAAAAAATCCCACTCGATGAGTGGGATGATGTAGACTTTTTTTTACAGCAGACATTTAAAGAAATACTGCATATACTAACCAACGATTAATTAGGCTCCTAAACGGTGAAATAATTCCTTCACCTGGTATTCCCATAGCTGAGTTTGGTCTTTTATTTCGTTCTTTTCTGCAAAATCTTTGATGATTAAAATGGTTTGATTGGAGATCTCCGTTTTTTCGATTTTGAATTCGAAGTATTCATTTTTTTCAGAATGTAACCAATGGTAACGAATGAATTTATCTTCATCCTTATCTACCACTTCTGCCTTATCTGGAACTCCACCACTCCATGAAAAACTGTAAACATTTTCCCATTCATCCACTTTATCTGCAAACCATTCTTGTAAACCTGCTGGTGTTGATAAAAATTCAAATAAAATACCTGGAGAACATCTAACCGGAAATTCTATAGTAAAAAGTTGCTTCTTGCTCATTAATTCTTA
The DNA here is from genome assembly GCA_903927185.1 of uncultured Bacteroidota bacterium. Classification (GTDB taxonomy): domain Bacteria; phylum Bacteroidota; class Bacteroidia; order Chitinophagales; family Chitinophagaceae; genus Sediminibacterium. Next base: position 2,905 of record CAIYLW010000001.1, on the reverse strand, counting down.
TTTAGCGACAATCAATCCTAGGGTTGCAATAATATAAAATAATCCTTCCTTACCAAATGTTTTTTTGACTAACTCCTGCATTTTAATGTTAATAAATAGGGCCTTCAGAAATATAAGATTATAACGTATTGATTTACAGTTTTTTATGTAAAATTATTTTTTTTGAATAGATATTTTTTTTTGTTAAATTGCTCTTAACATTTAGTGATTTAATTGAAATGTTAAGCCTCCTTCTCTACAGTTTGTCAAAAGTTATCGGAAATATATACCAATAAAATAGGCATTTATGAGTATGCGTCAGCTAAAAATCTCTAAATCCATCACGAATCGGGAGTCTCAAAGTTTGGAGAAATATCTGCAAGAAATAGGCAAAGTGGAATTAATCTCTCCAGAGCAAGAGGTGGAATTGGCATGTAGAATTAAAAGTGGGGATGAAAAAGCCCTTGAAAAACTGATCAAATCAAATCTTCGTTTTGTGGTTTCAGTAGCAAAACAATATCAAAATCAGGGGCTTACATTGCCCGATTTGATCAATGAAGGGAATTTGGGATTAATAAAATCGGCACTCCGCTTTGACGAAACCCGGGGATTTAAGTTTATTTCTTATGCCGTTTGGTGGATTCGTCAGAGTATTCTTCAGGCTTTGGCTGAACAGAGTAGGATTGTACGGTTACCCCTAAATAAAGTAGGGCTCACCAACCGTATTAGTAAAGTATACCAGCAATTGGAACAGGAGTTTGAGCGTGAACCTTCCCCAGAAGAACTGGCTGATATCTTAAAAATTGGGATTGATGAGGTTACTGCTACTATGAATGTTGGGTTTAGGCATATTAGTATGGATACCCCTTTATCAGAAGGCGAAGAAGGCACCCTAATGGATTTAATGGAAAATCCCAATGCTGAGAAAACAGATGATAAGTTGGAACATGTGGAATCATTAAGATTGGAAATTGAAAGAAGCTTGCGCACTTTAACCGAAAGACAAAAAGATGTTGTTTGTTATTTCTTCGGAATTGGTGTTGATCATCCCTTAAGTTTAGAAGACATTGGAGAAAGGTATAATCTAACCCGAGAGAGGGTTCGACAGATTAAAGACAAAGCGTTGACCAAACTGCGTAGCACCAATCGCTGCAAGCAACTCAGGGTTTACTTAGGTTGAAATGAGCAATATATTTTTTTGATGCCAACTGAATGGACTATTCCGAATTACGGGCAATCAAAATAATACTACAGCCACATGAAAGCTTTTAGATACTATATTTGCACCTCATTTAAAGTGAACTTTCCGTTCACTTTTTTTTGTGAAAGATTTGAAAGCAGCGAACTATGTTTAATTCTTTAAGTGAAAAACTCGAGTCGGCCTTTAAGAACCTGAAGGGCGATGCTAGAATCAACGACCTCAATATTGCCAATACGGTAAAAGATATCCGCAAAGCATTGATTGATGCGGATGTGAATTATAAAATTGCTAAAGAGTTTACTGATAAAGTAAAGGAAAAAGCAACAGGCGAAAAAGTAATTAATGCCATCAGCCCGGGACAGTTAATGATTAAAATTGTGCAGGATGAATTGACTGAATTGATGGGAGGTTCTGAAGCAACATTCAACATTTCTGGAAACCCTGCTATTATTTTAATTGCCGGTTTACAAGGTAGTGGTAAAACAACTTTCACTGGTAAATTAGCCAATTATTTAAAGACCCAAAAAGGCAAATCTCCATTAGTAGTTGCTTGTGATATTTATCGACCAGCTGCGATTGATCAACTGACAGTTCTTGCAGAACAGATAGGGGTTTCAGTATATAGCGAAAGAGAAAATAAAGATGCAGTTTCCATTGCATTGAATGCGTTAAAAGAAGCTAAGGCAACTAATAAAAATGTTGTTATTATAGATACTGCTGGTCGCTTGGCTATTGATGAAGTAATGATGACGGAAGTAGCTAATATCAAGGCCGCAATAAATCCATCAGAGATTTTATTTGTGGTAGATGCCATGACTGGTCAGGATGCTGTTAATACGGCAAAGTCTTTCAATGATCGTTTAGATTTTAGTGGTGTGGTACTTACCAAATTAGATGGAGATACTCGAGGTGGTGCTGCGTTATCAATTAAATACACCGTAAATAAACCGATTAAGTTTGTAAGTTCTGGGGAAAAGATGGATACGTTGGATGTGTTTTATCCAGAGAGGATGGCACAACGTATTTTGGGGATGGGTGATATCACCAGTTTGGTTGAAAAAGCCCAGGCTCAGTATAACGAAGAAGAAGCAAAAAAACTGGAGAAAAAAATCAGGAAGAACCAATTTGATTTTCAGGATTTTTTAGATCAGTTGCAGCAAATTAAAAAAATGGGTAACCTGAAAGATTTAATGGGAATGATTCCTGGGGTTGGTAAAGCTATCAAGGATGTAGATATAAATGATGATGCATTTAAAGGAATTGAAGCGATTATTAAATCTATGACACCCACTGAAAGAGCTAACCCAGATCTATTAAATCCTAGTAGAAAAGCCCGAATTGCAAAAGGATGTGGTAAAGATTTGACGGAAGTGAATGCTTTTATGAAGCAATTCGATCAAATGAAACAAATGATGAAAACAATGAATAACATGCCAATGGGAGGCCGTTTCCCTGGTATGAGACGTTAAAATAGCTGGAAAACCTTTTAAAAACCTCAGATTCGAGGAATCTAACAATTCCTTGACATACAAACTTGGAATGAATAGGTTTTCCATTTACATTTGCCATCCAGCTATTCTTAGTTGGATTAACCAATTTATTAAAGCCTATAAATTTCTATTTAACATGGCAGTAAAAATGAGACTACAGAGACACGGTAGCAAAAAACGTCCTTTCTACTTTATTGTAGTGGCCGATGCTCGTGCTCCAAGAGATGGTAAGTTT